>CAZBUJ010000060.1:0-35431 GCA_964495075.1 uncultured Phycisphaeraceae bacterium | reverse complement strand
GTCATCGACTGAGGAGCACCGGAGATCGTGCGGGGCGTTTCAAGGCCCGCCCGATGCTTCAGGCATCCGGCCGACAGCGCGGCCTGGCGCGTCGCACCGGCCCTGAAGTGTCGGCGGGCCTATACAGGAACTCAACGGGGCCACCCATGAGGTTGTTGGGGCTCCCTGGAGGCCAAGTTGTCGGCGACAACGACCGTCGTGTGCGGCACCACAGAATGTCGTCGCGACCACCCGCGCAGATCGATGTGTGGCCACCCGCCCCCCACGGTTTCGGGTTACCCGCTCGTGCCTTGGTCACGGGGCGGTCGACTGGGTCAATCCGGATGTTCGTCGCGGCGTCGCGTCGGCCGGGACCTGCCGGCCGTCGTGGGCGCTTCTCCACGACGGCGGCACTTCTTCTACAACTCGACCGGCCGGCGCCGGCGACATCCGGCCAGGACAACCCCGCCCAAAACCAGGACCGCCAAGGTCCCCGGCTCCGGAACCCCCGCGATGATCGACACGCCAGGCTCCGTCTCATAACCCCAGGCGAACAGCTCAAGTTCCATCCCTGTGCGGACGACACCGAGCCAGCCATACTGGTCTCCAGCACCAAGGTCGAACCCGACGCCGAGGTACGTCTCTATTCCTTCATCGATTTCCGAGAGATCCGGGTGGGCCACATGGTATGCAAAGCCCTGAGACGCCCACGAAAGTCCACTGGGAATCGACTGGCCGAAGTCAAGACCCACAAGAAAGACCCCAGAGAGGCCGCCGACCTCGATACCGAGCCCCGGCCCTCCTTTGCCGACCGAGCTGAAGTTGCCGCTGGGGTCGAGCGGATGGTTGTATGTCCCTGGGCCACCAGGATCCGGCACGGGTTGCTGGTCCGCCGGCAGGGTCACGTCCAAGAATCCCTGTGTAGGCGCCACCTCCGCCCAGTGATAGTGCCCTGGTTCGTCGTGGCCCGGGTTATCGAACCGAATTGGAGTGGCGTGGGCCTGCATCCCGGCTGCGAGCACAGCGAGCGCTCCGCATGCCAGCGCCACACCTCTGTGTCTGTGTTTCTTGTTCATTTCCATCCTCCTGCGTCATCAAGAAGAGACTCCGACCACGAACCCGCGGGCACACCGCCCGCCGATTCGCCCAAATATCCAATACCCTCTCTCCCTGATCCGCGATCCTCAGAAGTGACCAGCCCCTGGATGCTCACATCGTATCCAGCCGGGGGGGCTCCGTCAAGGACCATATCTCAGATATGGAACATCAAATATGCGGCGAAAGGCAAGCGGTTTTATGGGTCCCCTGGCACACGGGGGCAGTGTTCTTCGCTGTGGACGGTCCGTCCAGAACACACGGGCGTCACCCGTGCGTCAGGGAGGCCTCTGATACGAAGGGCGGCTCCGCCGGTCGGCAGCGCGCACGCGTTGGCGGGAAGCCAAGGGGAGCCACGCCAAGAAAGGAGGTGCAGCGGGATTGACATCTGAAAGGGCCCCATGCCCTCGCCGCGGGTGCCAAACCGGGCCTCGGTAAGAAGTCGTGGGACCCCCTCGGAGGCAGGGAAGGATGTAATCACCCTGGGCGCTCGGGGCGTCCAGGGGGGCGCGGATCGGACGGTCTCGATTCAATCTGAGGTCCGAAATCCGCAACGGAAAAGGCCTCTCGCGGCCGCGAGATACTCGGAAATGCGACCGCGAGGGCCAGTCAAGACATCTGGGAATGTAATTGAAAGGCCAAGAAAATGAAACGATTGCTTACAGCATTCGGAATGTGTGTGCTGCTGGTCTCCGCCGGAACGGTGTTTGCGACCGATTTCATCTGGGACGGAGATACCGACACAGATTGGACCACTCAGGGCAATTGGACGGCGGGTAGCAGCTATCCCGGGGACCCGTGGGGTGGTGGCGATAGTGACACCGCGTCCATCAGCGGCAGCCCAACACACGATCCTCAGTTGAGCCAAGATGAGACGATCGCCAGCCTCAGTATGGCGGACGGGACTTCGGGCAGCCCAAGGACCATTACGATCGACGAAGGTTACACGCTGACGGTTAGCGGCACTTTCACTGTCACTGACACTAATAGCTCTTGCTACATTGAGAAACTCGGCTTGGGCGCGATCTCGTGCGGCACGCTGAGCGTCCAGGGCGGCGACTCGGCGGGCGAAACCGCCACGTTGAAGGTCTCGGCCGGAACGGTCTCGACGAGCTAGCACGGCCAGACCGTGAGCATGAGGCCTCCGGGATCGGCCCGGAGGACGAGGAAAACGAAGATGAAACGAAGCGGCCGGACAAGGGCCAAACGCCGGAACGTCGGAACCGACCCGGGCACGGCCCGGGCCGACGAACGGCGCAAGGCCAACCAACCGCCGCTTCCTTCCATAACCACGAAAGGAAAACCAACCATGAGGCTTTTTAAACTAGCACTCACAATCGCCCTGGCGATGTTCATCATCGATGGGGCAACGGCACAGGCCCAGACGACCTACTACTCCAACGGGGATGTCACCTGGACAGCCACTGACGCCTGGCAGACCGGCAGTTGCTCGGGAACAGCCGCGGGCGCGAACTACCCCCAGGCCGGTGACACGGCGATTATTTGCACCTGCGACACTGTCACCCTCGACGCGAATGCCACGTGCGCGAACACCACGATCCAGCATGACGCCACGATCTATGATGGTGACAGTACGTACGTATTGACCATCACTGGCAGCGGTGGACTCGAGATTGAATCCTATGGAGTCCTGGAGTTCGATGGGTCCGGCGGCGTGACACTGAGCGGCGGCGGAGAGCACACAGTCGATGGCGTTATCGAATTGAAGGACACCGGTGCGGACCTGACCATCTCCGCTAGCAACGCAATCCTCCGCGGCTCCGGTGAGATCAGCGGGCAGCACGCTTCTGCGGTCATCAGTATCGGCAATGGCATTGAGCTCACCAGCAACCTGGAGACCATTGGGATCACCGGCTACCTGGAGATCACTGGTGACGGCACCTTCGCGAATCAAGGGAGGGTTTACGCCAACAGCGCGGGCAACACGCTGAAGATCAGCGTCGCCACCGTGGAGGACAGCGACAACGGCGGCACGGTTTCCGGCACCAACTTCCGCTGGGGTGTCAACACCAGTGGGGGTAAGTTGCTGTTCAGCACCGACGCGACCGGTTTGTACGGCGACTTCTACGTGCACGCCGGCACGCTGCAGGTCGGGGAGGACCCCGGAGGCACTGAGGAGATCGACGTCAGTTCCGCCGGCAATATCCTCTTCGACGGCGGCACCATAACGGTCGGGGTGGACGACTCGTTCACGTGCACCGGGACCAGTTGTTGCTCATAGATGTCCCTGGCCACCCGTGACGGCTCATGGGTGCTTTAGTAGCGCTGGGCCCCCCCGGGCCCGCACGTGGGGCAAATTATGGCCACACCCCGCGGCGGGGCCCCGCACCGCTCAACGGGCGGGGCGGGGCCCCTTCCTCCGCGTCCAAGGCCAACAATCCAAAGACTCAGGCGTTTTTAAAGGAGGTTTTTCCAATGAACACCGCTCAAACAATCAATTACACAACGCGTCAGCCCCTGCGTCCGCTGCTCCGCACGCTGCTGGTCCTGGGGCTCCTGTTTCCCACGGCCTCCGCGCGGGCCTCTCTAGAGGTCGACGGCAGGCTGGAAATCAGCGGTACCGTCACAACGGACTGCGTTCACGTCAACACTAACGGCTGCATCATCATTGAAGCCGGCGGCACGCTGATTCTCACCGATCAGGGGTGCATCTCGATCGTGGACGGTTGCATCATCCTGGAAGGCTCCGGCTCGGAACTCAGGTTCACCACCCACAGCCACACCGTGGATGGGTCCGGCGTGATCAAGGGCGAACACGATTCCGCGCTCATCAGCATCGCCAGTGGCATCACGGTGACTTGTAGCCTGAACACCGTTGGGATCACCGGCCACCTGGAGATCGTTGGTGACGGCAGCTTCGTGAATGAAGGGAAGGTTTATGCCAACAGCGCGGGCGGGACGCTGGAGATCAGCGTCGCCAGCGTGGCCGACACCGACAACGGCGGCACGGTTTCCGGCATCAACTTCCGCTGGGGTGTCAACGCCAGTGGGGGTAAGTTGCTGTTCAGCAACTGCGACGAGACCTCTTTAGTAGGCGACTTTTACGTGCACGACGGCACGCTGCAGGTCGGGGAGGACCCTGGAGGCGGTGGTGACGACATCGACGTCTGCACCACCGGCGACATCCTCTTCAACGGCGGCAGCATAACGGCCGGCGTCGACGATTCGCTCCGCTTCAGCGGGACATGCCCGTAACCCACCCCGCCACCCCAGGCGGCGGACCTGCCGTGCTACCCCACGGCAGCGCCGCGCTACCCGCCAAAGACACAAAGCC
This sequence comes from uncultured Phycisphaeraceae bacterium, assembly GCA_964495075.1. Lineage (GTDB taxonomy): Bacteria > Planctomycetota > Phycisphaerae > UBA1845 > UBA1845 > JAFGJQ01. Next base: position 31,062 of record CAZBUJ010000060.1, on the reverse strand, counting down.
CTCACCCAGCCAATGCCAATAGTAAACAACAGGCGGACTGCGCCCCGCTTCCTGGTTTTGAGAAGCGATGCTGGCGCCCTCACTCTTTGACGAGCTTCTCCGTTCGCCATCCCGCTATTGCGGTCCCGTCATAGCCCCCGTAAACGCTGCCAGGTTGACAAGGTCTACGTCCCCGTCGCGGTCCCCGTCCAGCTTGAGACAGTTGTAATCGGCCGGTGCCACTCCGTCGCCACCGAAACACTGCTGAAACGCGGCAAAGTCCCGGAGGTCCACGCCGCCGTCGTCGTCGAAATCGCCAGGTGAATAGACCAGGTAGGTCAGGACGCCGGCGCCGATGTCCATCAGATGCGACGTGATCGCGTGCACGACGGCCCCCTCCGCGACCAGGTCGCCAACGTGCGTACCCGCGGTATGATGTTCGGCCAACAGCGCCGGCGACTCCGGCAACGAAACGTCGAACACGTGTAGCTTTCGACCACCGGGGGACTGGGCCGTGACGTAGGCCCGACCGTTGTCGGCCGCGACCGCCCGACAGTTAAGTTGCATCGGGGTATAACTCAGCGGCACCAGGTCGCCGCCGGGATCCGACGCATCCAAAATGTGAAGGCCGAGGTTCTCCGGCTCGGTGGAGTTATCCTCGGCGACAAAGAGCAAGCTCCCCTCGAGGGCGACGTCTTTGACTCGATGGAAGTCACCCCACGCCCCCGTGACCAGGAACGGCGCCAGGGGGTCGGCCACGCTGGCGATGGCCAACGGAATCTTCCGCGCCACGTGGGCGATGCCACCGGGCGTCTTGACAAAGGACCGCACCTCGCCGTCAGGCCCACCTCCGAGGAACACGGACCCAAGCTGTCGAATACTGCCCAACTCGCTGACGTCGAAGTTGATGATCCATGCACCGCGGGCGGTCCCCACGTGGGCCACGCCACCGTCCACGACCAGCCCCGTGGGGCGGAAGTTCACGGACGGGGTGGGATCGAGGTCGGCGAAGGGGAATTCATCCGCCAGGAACGGCGCCGCCGGATCGGTCACGTTCAGTACCTGCAACCCGCGACCGCTGGCGCAAACGTAGGCGAGATCCTCTTGCACCTGGATTCCCCACGCGCCACCCATGCCGTTCGCACCCATAGGGGTCTCGTAGGTGCCCACCGCGGCCGGTGCCCGGGCGTCGGTGACGTCAAGAATGGTCATGCCGAAATACTCGTCCGTAACGTAAAGGTAACCGCCATTTAACGTGCCCTGGGCAAAGATCGCCGGCGAATGGTACCCACCTGCCTGCACGGGCTCGGCCGGATCGGAGCAGTCGAGGATCACGAGCCCATCGCCGGAGTCGTGCACGTACGCTGTCGTGCCGATCACGGTGACGCCCATGATGGGCCCGCCCGTCGGCGACACGTACTTGCCTAGAAACGTCGGCGACGTCGGATCAGAGGCGATGTCAAAGATGACCAGCGCCGGGTCCAACGGCGGATCGCCGGAGAAGCCGTTCTCAGCTACATACAGTCGTCCCTCGGAGACTGCGACGCCGCAAGGCCTGGCGATCTCGTCTTCGCCCGGATCGTCGCCGTAGCTGCCCACGTGGACGGGGGCCGCCAGGTCGGAAAAGTCCACCACAAAGATGCGTGCAATCCACGGATCGCCGCTCTTATAACCCGTCACGTAGGCGTAGGCGCCGTCCACAGCAATCGCGATCGACAGCCTCTCCGCCCCGTCGAGATCCGCGATGCGCACCCAACCCACCTCCGGAGGATACCCGCTGCCAAAATGGTCCGTGATGTCGAGGACTTCCACGAGGCCCCCTTCGCCCGCCCTGTACATGTAGTCGCCCACGACCTCGACGTCACTCGTTTGGCCATACGAGCAGTGGGACGTTAGGACCGGGTTCGCCGGGTCGCTGACGTCCCAGCAGTCGGGCCAAGTTCCGTCGGCGAACAACGCATAGGCCCGGTGTTCATGAAGGGCACCGCCGACGTACCCCTGTTGAGACCAGGACTCATTGCCCGTGGACACAGCCACCGCGGCGGTGGGGTCCGAAATGTCCACGATGTTGAAATAGCCTAGCCGGCCGGCCGCGATGTAGGCATAATCATCCCCGAGTTGAATGTCGCGCACCACGCCTTCCAGGAGCACGCTGCTGAGTTCCGCGATATTGGCCGGGTCGGTCACGTCGAGGATCAGGAGGCGCACGCCGCTGCCCACGTAGGCCAGCGTCTGCGGACCATCGGCGCGGATGGCCACCGCATCCACCGATCCCCCCCAGGCACCGACCAACCGGATGTCCGTCTCGGCCTGCACCGGCGCCGCGCTCACCAGAAAAAAGAACGCAGCGACCACCAACGGAAAAACGCGGGAGAGCCGCACAGCGCTCCCCCCGCGCGCGCAGCAACGCGCGCCACCACCGCCCGGCGCATACAGAGCGCCCATCCACCGCCGGGCTCGGTTCGATGGGCAGTCGACCGTTAGCGCGATCGTTCTCCGCCACGCCCGAACAGCGCGGCTCAATTTTGCCAGCGTCATACGAGTGCCTCCTCCTCCAGCGTCGGGAGGCTCGAATAGCTGGCGCCGGCTGCGGACGGCCTGGTCGCCGTTGTGCTTGCTGGCGGACCTTCGGTCCATCGCGCCTCTGCGCTCCCAACGCCAGTCACTATTCTACCCACTCGCGACGCCGGATGCAAAAGAATATGTCTCAGACATGATCCACGTGATGTGTCCGGACCGACCGAGTCAATTCGCTCATCCGGCACGGCCGTCCGGTCGATATTATCGATTATTATCGGGCCACAACGCCGCCTTGGCCGCTCAATCTCGGATGGGGGGTCAACGGGGCGGAGAAGAAAGGAAACGGTCCCACCGACGTGACTACCTGATGGCACTATGCGCGCAAGGACCCGCTCACCGAACCTCCGTGTGTCCTCAGGCCTGACTTGAAAGCACCGAGTGCCTTCGCCTGTCACCATCTGAGTCCACTGCACCTTCCTCCTCCTCGGGTGTGACGGCCCGAGGAGAACATGCCAACCGCCCCGAGCCCCCGGGCCGCATGCAGCCCGGAACTAGACCGCCGTCTGTACGGAGGCGGTTGCCCTGCGTTGAGAGTCGAAACTCCGTGAGCTGAAGGCGGCGCCCAATTCGCAGCGCCGGGGAACCCCACACCTTCATATCGCCCCCGCAGCATGACGATCGTCCGCCATGTGTCAACTAGTTAGTTTACCATATCTTGGACATCGCCGGGACAAGAAAACGGGGGAGGAGGCGGAACTCCTTATACAGTAGATAGTTACAATCGCGTCCCCTCCCATGGGGCCCGGCAAACGGATGCAGAATCGTCGTCTTCTCGCAGCGAAGTGCGGAACCCGACGCCAGGGGGGCGGCGGTGAGGCAGGTGCGGACCCGGGCCTCGAGTGCCCGCCGGAAAACGTCGAACGCAAGCGGCGTCCGCCCGAAGCGTGTTGGACGCAAGCCGCGACGGGTGGCGTTGTGGTCCGGCTATCGACGCGCCGAGCATGGCGCACCGACCGAAGTTCCACCTCACTCTATTCGACACCGACGTTCCGGTATTGACGTGCATCAATGGCCCGCGGTTGCCAGCCGTGTCCACACCGCCGGTGACATGGGCGCTGCCAAACACGATTATGAGCCACATTCATTCGCGGCCTGTACCGGCGTGGGTCAGCGGCCATGAGCCGAACGGTCAGCCGCTACGCCGTGACGGCGACGGGCACCTCGCCATCATCCCGCTGCCCTTCGTGGGGCGTGAGCATGCTGAGGGGCACCTTCCTGGCGTCGGGCTGGTGTTCCCCGCTGGTGGACCGCCGCGAGCGCGCCAGGGCGTTGGGCGCGTTGCTGCTCGATGGAGCCAGGCAGGCGCGTCACATAAGACTGGCGCTCAGACCACTGGATGAGTGGACGGTTGCGGTTGGGGCAAAGTGCATCATGTTCGGTGACGACACCTTGCCGCCGGCCGTGATTCGACATTTCGGTCGGGGCAAGAACGACGGGCTGCCCCCGGGTCCGCTGGCAAGCCGAGGTCCGGTGCGCCGTTCTCGAGCCAGAGTCGATGGACGCTCTTGTCCGCGCCGGCGCATGCAATCTGGTCATTGGCCTTGAATCCAGAAACGAGCGAGTCTCAGGTCAACTGAACCCGGGTGCCTCGCTCGTACACGCTCGGCGTATAATGCAAGCATGCAGACGAGCGGGGGTTGGCGTCAGTCTTCAGTGCGTTTGGGGCTTTCCGACAGGATCTACCCCCCTCTTTTCCCAGCAAGTTCAGGACGTGAACCCACCGTACCCGGACCACGGAGATCCAGCTCGATCCGCACGGGTGGCTCTTGGAAGTCGCTATTCTGTCGATAGTTACGGCGCGAAACCGGTGAGCGGGAAGCGGCGTTGACGGTGAATCATCAGCCGCTGCCAGTACACGCTCGCTGTGACGTCGCGGGGCGGCCCGACGCGGGGGCTTTCATATGTGCACGGCCTTTCTGGTTGCCGGTGGCTTCTACCTGCCACGCTTCCCAAGACCCCCACGGCAACCGAGGTCTTCGTCAGGTGGGCCTCGCGCTTGCCTGCGGAAGGCACGCCTCTTCACCGCTGGACATCACATTGACTCGCGTAACTCTTTGATCTAAGCTACGTTCTGGTCACGTATGCAGGCAAACGGTCAGCCTCCACGTTCCCCCGACGTTTTGTGCGACCGGCCACAAAACACCTGCTCGGGCAGGCACTTGAGGCGAACGCGGGCGACCGGTTCGACTGGGAGGGTGGCCGCACCAACAGGCAATTGCAGTGAATCGAAATGACCACGCGTGACCGATTTTCTCTCTCAGATGAGCATGGCGATTCCGGCACTCCCGGCTTTACCGACGACCAGGCGCGGGCGACCCATGAGGCTCTCATTCACAGACCGAGAATCAGCATTCGCCTGCGAATAACGTTGGGCTTTCTCGCGACCTTCCTTTTCACGTGCACCATTACAATCGCCGCCGTAGTCTTCATCTCCGTTGTCGAGCGAAGACAACGATTCCTGGAGCGGGCGGCCAACTTCGAGTTTGATATACAGCAGGCCCGTCGTTTCGAGAAGAACTGGTTTCTCTATGGAACCAACCTTCCCGATGCGCTGAACATTGTTCACCATGCCGAAACCCTCCTAAGCGGCTTCAAGGACGACATGCGCCGGACGGTAGGCGAGCGTGCCTGCGAGCAGACCGTGTTCAACCTGACACGCTATAAGCAGGCGTTGGAGAAGCTCGACGCCATGGCGGAATCGGGGGACTCCACGGGTTCTGAGCAACGGAAGGCGATTGAGTCTGAGCTCCGGCACTTCGGGGCGGAGATCGTGGCCAACGCTTCGGATGCCGTCGACGGCGAGCGGCTCAGAATCCATTCCTGGTTGCGAACAGCGATGGCCGTGGCGGTGGCGGCCCTGGTGCTCGTCCTGGTACTGGTCGCGTCTATCGCGACCTTCATCACCAGGCTGGTACTCAAGCCCTTCGGTCGCTTTGAACAGTACATGCGTCGGATTGCGGCCGGTGATTTCTCCTTGATTCCGCCGGTCCGCAAGTATCGCGACGAGTTCACAAACCTCGTCATCGCATTGAATTACATGCTTCTGGAGCTAAAGAGCCGGGAAGAACAGCTCGTTCAGTCCCGGAAGATGGCTGCCGTAGGCAGTCTGACGGCGGGAATCGCTCATGAGCTGAACAACCCGCTCAATAACATCAGCATCACCGCGGAGGCCCTGATCGATGAATTCGACGAGTGGGATCGAGAAGAGAAACTCAAAATGCTCAATGCCATTCTCGAGCAGCTGGAACGCGCCAGCGCCACCGTCGCCAACCTGTTGGCCTTCACCCGAAGGGACGAGACGTCTTTTCAGGAACTCTCGATCAATGACGTCATCAACGCGACCGCAAAGCTGGTTGCCAACGAGATCGATTTGAATAAGGTCGAACTCGACTTGCAGCTCGGCAGCAACCTGCCACGGATCCAGGGCAACGCCAACAACCTCCAGCAAGTGTTTCTTAATCTGTTACTTAACGCCGTTCAAGCCATGCCGGACGGAGGGCGGTTGGGGGTCACGAGCTACCTGGACAACGGCGCGCTGAGGATCGACGTGAGCGACAGCGGGACTGGCATACGCCCGGAGAACCTGGATAAGGTCTTCGACCCGTTTTTCACAACCAAAGCGGTGGGCAAGGGCACCGGCCTTGGTCTCTCGGTGAGTTACGGCATTGTCAAGAGACATCACGGCGTGATAACGGTGGAGAGCGAGGTTGGAAAAGGAACCACGTTTTCCGTCGTACTTCCACCCGTTGACGACCGACGCGCATCCGCGTCATGTTGAACGAAACGATGGTTCCATGCACAAGACCGGTCGCCGGCGGCTAGACTTTGGGTCTTCCGTGTTTACGGCCCGCTGCCGATAGGCGACGACCGAAAAGAGACCGCCTGCTCCACGCTTTTGAAGGGAGAAGCGGGTGAACCAACAAATCGAAGTCGTGGTTTTGGATGATGAGGCCGTTAAGCATTGAGTGCGTGTATTTGTAAAACGGGACTTGAGCCAGGTGACTGCACGTGAGCACACAAAAGCGAGTCATGATCGTAGACGACGAGCCGATCGTAGGAGAGCGTCTGAGAGCGTCACTGGAACTCGCCGGCTTTGCTGTTGACGCGTTCGTATCGAGTAAAGACGCCCTGCGCAAGTTGAAGGACGAAGATTACGACATCCTGGTAACCGACTTGAAGATGAGCGATCCGGATGGAATGGAGATTCTGCGGACGGCGCGGCAGGTGCGGCCAAAGATCAAGTCGGTCGTTATTACCGGATTCGCCACCACAGACACAGCCGTGCAGGCTACGCTAAGCGGCGCGGTCGAGTTCATTACCAAGCCTTTCAAGATAAGCGAACTCAAACGCCTGCTGATGACGCTGGCAGAAACGGAAGGAGATGACCGCGAATAGTCCGTTTGCGCCTTGAGAAGTCACTACTGAAGGAATACGGCGGTGCTGATTCATCATTACATCTATCTTCCGATTGCCGGCGTCAGCGTTCCCATTCTGCTGCTCCTTGGCCTGGGCTTGCTCGTGGGCTTTCTGTCAGGCCTCTTCGGGGTCGGTGGCGGCTTCCTGCTGACACCGCTTCTCATGATGATTGGAATCCCTCCCACCGTGGCGGCCGCCTCGGATGCGAACCAGATCGTGGCCGCCTCGACTTCAGGGACGTTTGCCCACTGGCGGTTGGGCAACGTCGATTTCAGGATGGGGACAATCCTCATCCTGGGGGGAGTGATCGGGGGAACGCTGGGCGTTCAGTTCATAAAGATTCTCAGGGCCGCGGGCAACGCGGATTTCGTTATCAAGATGACATATGTGCTCTTGCTCGGAATCATCGGCTCCTACATGTTCCAAGAGAGCATGAAAAGCCTGCGTCGGCGACCGGCACCGCATCTCCGGGGCAGGGGTCAGGGGGAATCGTGGTTTGCCAGGTTGAATGCGGCGTTGCCGTTCACGGTGCATTTCCGTAAGTCAGGGATCGCCTTGTCGGTTCTTGTGCCGTTGATTTTGGGTACGCTGGTCGGAGTTCTGTCGGCCTTGATGGGGGTTGGCGGCGGGTTCATAATGGTCCCCGTGATGGTTTATATGCTGAGGATGCCTATGCACGTAGTGGTGGGTACCAGCCTTTTCCAGGTGATGTTCACCTGCATAAGCGTGACTTTCATGCAGTCGTACTACAACCACACCGTGGACCTCGTAATGGCCCTGCTTCTCCTGGCCGGTTCCACCACGGGGGCACAAGTCGGTGCGAGAATCAGCAAAAGGCTCAAGGCCGATCAGCTGAAGATCGTTCTGGCGTCCGTCGTCCTGCTGGTCATGGTGAAAATGGCGCTGGGGCTGCTGTTTCGCCCCGCCCTGATGCTCTCTTACGGGGGAGCGCACTGATGATCAGGAGTCCCAAAAGGCTCGTCTTCCTCGGTCTCCCTTGGCTCGCGGCCTCTATTGGTTCCAGCACCCCGGCCGACGCCGGCGCCATCAAGCTGACGGTCGTTCCGGACCACATTCAGGTGGGTGCCTTGTATCACGGGGCGACCGTACGCGTGAACGCGGACGTTCCCCCCTGCGATGACGTCGTTGTCGAGATTGAAGGGAAACACGAGGACGTCACACTGAACAAACGGGGTCGCGTGCTTGGCGTCTGGCTGAACGTGGCCCACGTCACCGTCAAGAACGCTCCCCAGGCCTATGTCCTCGGCACGTCGGGAGAGTTGGCGGATATCTGTTCTCAGGAAGAACAAGCGGAGCTGGGCCTCGGCTTTGACACGCTTAAAAGGACGATCACCTTCACAAGTGACAAGCCGCTCACCGGCCTCGAGTTCGACCAGTTTGTGAAGTTGAAAGAGCATAGCGGCACCTACGCAGTCAGCACGGATGTCGACCTGAGCCCCGTCGATGGGAATACGCAGGAACTGTCTGCTGCCCTGCCCATTCCCCCCGCCATGTCCTGCGGACAGTACACCCTTCGGCTTTACTGTTTTGCCCACGGGCGTCTCGTGGAGGATGCTGCGGCGCGAATCTCGATAGAGACGGTGGGCGTGCCTCGTCTGATAACTGCCCTTGCTTTTGAGCACCCCGCCGCCCACGGCATAGTCGCGATTCTCGCCGCTCTGGCGGCGGGGATTACCATGGGAATCGTTTTCAACCCACAAACCAGGCGTAAGAAGTGAACGTGATGCCGGCAGGGTAATGAAACACGATGGACCGACAAATAACCGTACTGATTCTCGATGATGAAGAAGTCGTTTGTGCGCGGCTCAAGCCGGCGTTGGAGAAGGCCGGTTATGCTGTCGAGACCTTCACCGACAGCAGGCAGGCAAAAGCCAGCCTTGAACAGCAGCCATTCGATATCGTGGTGACAGACCTCAAAATGGCCAACATTGACGGGCTGGAGTTGTCTCGGTTCGCCAAGGAGAAATGGCCCCAGGTGAAGGTGATCATCATTTCCGGTTTTGCCACGGTCGACGTCACTCGAATCGCTTTGCAGTCGGGCGTCCGCGACGTAATCGCCAAGCCGTTTAAAATCGCCCAACTTAAGGAACTGATCGATGGCATCGCGGCTGAGATCAACGGCTTCCCCAAGCGATAACAGCCCATCCCACAACCGGTTAAAGGGGGCCACAGGGGCGGGCTCGAGAGGGGTTTCGGGTGGGCAGGGGATCGGCTCCAGCTACCTTCTACAGGGTGGATGTCCGGCGGCGCCGCCTGAATCCGCAGGAACGACCGGCGGTTGGTCGCCGCTCAAGTACAGTTACACGAGGACGTGACCGCATGGCAATTATAACCATCTCCCGAGGAACGATGAGCGGCGGTAAGAAGCTGGCCACCATGTTGGCGGAGAGGCTTGGTTACCTGTGCGTGAGCCGAGAGATCATCACCAAAAGCGCCGACGAGTACGGTGTGCCGGAAGCCAGGCTCTTTGAGGCTATTCAGAAAGGCCCGTCCGTTCTACAAAAGCTGACTTTTGACCGGGATCGCTACCTCGCTTACATCCAGGCGACGCTGTGCGAATACGCCAGCAAGGACAACCTCATCTATCATGGGTACGGTGGTCACTGGCTCCTCGAGGGAGTATCTCACGTTCTCAGCATTCGCATCGTTGCCAACATGCCCTACAGGGTGCAAGCGGCGATGGAACAGTTCGGATTGTGCAAAAGAGACGCTGTCAAGTACATCAAGCGAGTTGACCGGGAGCGCGTGAAGTGGACTAAGTTCCTTTATGCCAGGGACTGGAGATCGCCGGCCCTGTACGACATTGTCTTTAATCTCGAGCGCGTGGATCTGGAGTTCGTCTGCCAAATGGTCCAGCACGCGGTCGGGCAGCCCCCGTTTCAGCCGACGCCGGAGTCGACCAAGGCGATGCAAGATCTGCTGACGGCCAGCAGAGTGCGAGCGGCCCTGGCCAACATTCCGAATATCCGGTTGGAGCAGATTGACGTAAAGGCCGATGCCGGGGCAGTCGCTTTACGCGGCCGTTTGAAACTGCAGGCAGCTTCCGACGCCATCCTCGACGCGGCGAGCCAGGTGCCCGGGGTATACAGCGTCGATAATCGGCTCGAAGTTGATTATCGCAGCCACGAAATCGAGTAGTGCTGCTGTGGGGTGCGCCTTGTGATCTTCGATAGCATACTCAGACTCGCTCGGCGTCGTCAAGGCGTCGACCTGAAACAGTTCACGGAGTTCTTCCAGAGATTTCAGCAGATTCTGGCGGGCAACAACCGGGTTCTCGAACTCATATCGGAGCTGGACGACAAACTGAGCGGAGAGTACATATTCGATATCAACTACCTTCTCCATACGACCGAGCGGTTGTCAGAGCAGGTGTGTCTGATCATCTCGCATCTGAACGCCATCGCCCAAAACCGGTACTCGGAGCTTTTCTCTCGCCAGGCGACGATCCAGGAAGAACTGGAGAACATCATCAACGGGCGCGCCGTATGGGCCGGTGATGAATACATCATCGACTATGACAAGATAGACAGCGACCTCACTGAGATTGTCGGAGGTAAGAACGCTGTCCTGGGAGAAATCAGAAACCACCTGAATATGACTACCCCCGACGGTTTCGTGCTGACCACCGCGGCATATCGGCGATTCATGGAGTACAACGACCTGTGGAAGAAGATCCGCAGGATATACGAGTTGCACGGGGCCGAGGATGGGGACTCCGCCCAGGAATACGATCGGGCCATTGATGCTCTCTTTGGCGAGGCGCGCATTCCTCCGGACGTCGCGAAGCCGGTTGGCAGGCGGCTCAACGCGCTGCGCAAACGGCGTAAGACGGAAGCCAAATGGGCCGTACGTTCGAGCGCCTGCGGTGAAGACGTACAAGGACAAAGCTATGCCGGCCAGTTTCAGTCCTTTCTGAACTGCCCGGCGGCTGACGTTCTGCCGGCGTATGTCAAGGTGATTGCAAGCCGTTTTCGGCATGCCATATCGGTTTACTGCGGCAGGGGCATCCTTGATGAAGCGGAGCTGCCGATGGCCGTCGGCATTCAGCGCACGATTTGTGCCAGCTCGGCAGGCGTACTCTACTCGGTGGAACCTTCGGGGGATCGGATCGACTGCATGACTATCTCGGCCGGTTTCGGACTGCCGGTCGACGCAGTTGGCGGCAGGGTGGATGTCGATCAGTTTCGAGTCTCCAGGCTGGACACAACGCAGATCGTGGAACGACGGACAGCGGCCAAAACGACGAAACTCCGGCCTTCGCGCGATGGGGGCGTGGAGTCGGCCCTCGTTCGAGGCGATAGGCAAAGGCAGGCGTGTTTGACGGATGACCAAGTGAGTGAATTGGCAAAGAGAGCCTTGCTGTTGGATGGGTACTTCAAACGGCCGGTGGATGTCGAATGGTGTTTCGACAGTGCGGGACAGCTGTACCTACTTCAGTGCCGCCCTCTCATGCTGCCCCGGAAACCGCCAGCGCGGGACGTGGGCCTTCGGCACGCGTTAGCCAAACAACCAATCATAATGCGTGGCCAAGGACTCGTAGCGCAAAGAGGGATTGCCGCCGGAACAGTCTGCCAGGTGGAAGAGAGTGATGATCCCTGCGAGTTTCCTGTAGGGGCCATCGCGGTTACGAAATACACGACGCCAAGATTGACGTCGATCATCCGCCGGGCTGCCGCCATCGTTACCGATATTGGAAGCTCAACCGGGCACATGGCCACGGTCGCCAGGGAATTCGGCATTCCCATGATAGTGAATACCGCGGATGCCACCCGGCTTTTGAGCGATGGGGCCGAGGTCACCGTGGATGCAGAAGACAATATCGTTTACCACGGGATTGTGAAGGAGCTGCTGGAATACAGGGCCGGAGCCGAAGACGTATTCAGAGACCTCAAGGAATACCACATTCTGCGGCGTCTTCTGAGGAGGGTGTCCCCGCTCTATCTGCTCGATCCGAACAGCCCTAACTTCACGGCAAAAGAGTGCCGCACATACCACGACATGGTGCACTTCAGCCACGAAAAGGCCGTGCAAGAACTGATAGACCTCAACGTGTCTTCTCGCCTCTTGCGAGGCGCTCATTCGAGGGCGCTCAAACTTTCGGTGCCTTTAGGCCTGTCTGTCATTGACTTGGGTGGCGGGTTGGCTCCCCACGTAGGTCACCACGAGATCGGTTCCCTGGACGAGATTCGATCCGTTCCCATGAAGGCCATTTTGAAAGGCCTCACTTGTCCCGGTGCGTGGAGTACACAGCCAACGCAACTGGGATTCGGTGGCCTCGTGTCCAGCTTCACTCGATACACGATGACCGGCCAGGCTGCTGAATACCAAGGCTACAACCTGGCCGTTATTTCCGACCGTTACGCCAATATAAGCCTGCAACTAGGGTATCATTTTAACGTCATAGAGTCCTACGTCTCCGACAATGTGAATGACAATTACATTTACTTCCGTTTTGTGGGCGGGGTCACCGAGACTGAACGGCGACACCTGCGAGCGATCCTCATCAAGGAGATTCTCGAAAAGCTGTATTTCAAGGCAACGGTGAGCGGTGACCTTGTGGTGGCGCGGCTGAAGAAGTGGGAGGCCAAGGAGGTGCTGCGCATACTGGAAGAAATAGGCAGGCTTATCGGTTTCACCCGTCAGTTGGACGCGCAAATGCACGGTGAGGAGTCAGTTCAGGAGTGCTTTCATGCTTTCTTCAGGCAGGGTGCCTCCGGGTGAGGAGCCCGAGCCGGCTCCTCCCGGGCGATGTCGGCCGACCCCGTCAGCGATCATAACTTACAGAAACGCCGGTGAGTCATCGCGTTTCACTTTGGCTCCACGTGTTCAGGGTCTTCAAAACGGACAGCTTCATCGACGCCGACCCAGCCGTATGATCAGTCATCAGTCGCGGCCGAGGCGTCTCCCCACGCGGCAATGACGTCGGGATCCACACCGACGGTGTCGGTCGAGGTGCACGGCCGGGCCTGGGCGCGTTTTGCGTGCGGCCCGATCCGCGGCCACGGACGGCGCAGCACTTCGTCCGCCCAGGCCATGAGCTCGTCGGTCTGGATCGCGTCGCCCAGCTCGGAACTCAGGAGGTCGATGTTCGAACGCAGATTACCGGCCATGTGGCGTTCGTAGTATTCAAGGTCCCAGATGTGAACTTGCCTGTCACCGCCTCCAGTGGCGATGAGTGTCTTGCCGTCCGGGGTGAACGACACGGAGCCGGCAGCGCCATCAAAGCGGTCGAACGTGAGGAGATTGCGTCGCCCGCCCAGGTCCCAGAGCTGAACGCGCCCATCATCGCTGCACGAGGCCAGGAGGTTGGGATGACCCGGCATGTATGCCACGTCCCAGATCACGGCCGTCGACGCCTCCAACTCCAGTTCGCGAGACCGCGTGGCCAGGTCCCAGACCTGAATCACGCGACTCCAGCAGGCGGCGGCCAGTTTCTTACCGTCGGGGCTGAACGTCGCGGTCCAGGGCGTGATGACCGCATCGAATTCCGCCAGCAGATCCCCCCGGGCAGAGTACAACCGGATCATCCCCTCGCGATACGTGGCGGCCAGCGTCTTCCCGTCGGGGCTGAAACGCACGCTGAGCGCCTCGTGTTGCCGGGCGGGGATCGTCGTGATGAGCTCGCCGCTCGTCGCCGCGCGGATCTGGATCGTTCCGCCTTGCCACGTCGCGGCGAAGGTCCTGCCGTCGGGATTGAAGGACATGGAATGGGCAGCGCCTGAATGGTGTCCGCTCAGTGCGTAGAGCATGCCGCCGGTGGCGAGGTCCCAGAACTTGATTTCGCCCGAACAGCACGTGGCGAGGATCCTGCCCCCGGGATGGAAATGGCAGGAAACCCAGCAATTGGGATGTCCCTCCAGCGACGCGAGCAGGCGACCGGTCGCCGTTTCCCAAAGTCGTACGCGCCCGGCAGCGTCGCTGGCGGCGATGAGGCGGCCACAGGGGCTGACGGCGGCCGGCCGGCTTCCGGAACTCCCGCTGAGCCGGAGCACGCCGGCGTCCCGGTGGATTTCGTCGATGCGAACAGCGTAACCAGGCGACAAGCGGGCATCCCCGATACCGCGGGCAAGGAACCGTTCGTCCGGGCTGACGTCGGCGCCCTCGACGCCGTGAGCCGCCAATGGCCGGCGCGTGCGCGTGCCCCAATCCCAGGCGTCAACGCGCCACCACCCGCCGACATACAGCGACTTGCCGTCCCGCGAGAATCTCAGGAACCTGACGGTGCCATTGGCGGACCTGATTGTGTCCATACATTCACGCGTCGCCAGATCCCATATCTTGATGGTCTTGTCGTTACTCCCCGAGGCAAGCGTGCGACCGTCCGGTGAGAATGCCAATGATCCGACATCGCTCCTGTGACCGGACAGCGTCGCGACCGGCGGGCCCGTGAGGTCGCGCCATAGCCGGATCGTACGATCGACCGATGCGGAAGCCAGCAACGAACCATCTGGGCTGAAACGCAACAATACGACCGCCCCCTCGTGCCCGCGGAGCGTCCGGATGGCGTCGCCGCCCGCAGCGTCCAGGACGTGAATCGCCCCGTCACTCGTTCCACAGGTCAATTCGGCGCCGTCGCGCGAATAGCGGACTGAGCGTACAGCAGCCGCAAAACTTCGCAATGTCTGCACAGGCTCATGCGTTGCGAGGTCCCACACGATGACCGTGCCGTCAAGGCTCGCCGACGCGAGGTACTGCCCGCCGGGACTGAAATCGAGTCCCCGCACAGGCCCCTTATGTCCCTCGAGCGTCGCCAGAAACTGGAACGCAACGGGGTCCCAAAGTTTCACGAGTGCGTCGTCGCCGGCGGAGGCGACGAGCCGACCATCCGGGGCGTACGCCACGGCCCCCGGCGCTCCTTCGTGCGTTCCCAGCGTGGCGAGGCTGGGATTGTTGGAATAAAGCTCCCAGAGGGCCCAGAAGGAGTGGGTAGAAGCGGGATTCCGGAGATGCTCACGCCAGATGAGCCGTTCCGCGGCGGTCAGGTTACCCGTCCGGCCGAGCAGGCGCCCGCGTTCGATGTTGGCGGCCGAAAGCTCGGCCTGCAATCGGCCCGACGCGGCGTCGGCCCGCTCCTGCTCGCGGTGGGCCACGTCGAGGGCCGCCACGGCGGCTTCCCGGGCTCGGCGCTCATCGGCCGCCAGGCGGCGGTTCCGCTCGGACTGAACGAACGAGACAACCCCAAAAACGGTCAGCAGGACCACGAAAAGCACCGCGGCCACCGCAAGCCCGCGATAGCGGGCCACCATCTTCCTCAGCACATAGAACGCCGAATCGCGCCGCGCCTCGATCGCGTCGCCGCAGAGGTAGCGACGAACGTCCGCCGCCAGGTCGAACGCCGTCTGGTATCGCCGCGCCTTGTCCTTCTCCAACGCCTTGCCGACGATTGTCTCGATCTCACCGCGAAACGACCGATCCATCGACCCGAGCCGAGGCGGCTGGTCCTCACGGATCTTCCGGACGGCCTCGGGAATCGGCGTGCTGCGTACGTCATGGGGCAGTCTGCCAGTCAGTAGTTCGTAGAGGATTACACCCAACGCATAGACGTCCGAGCGTGTGTCTACCTGTTGGGGGTCACCGCTCACCTGCTCGGGGCTCATGTACGGGATGGTGCCGACGAGCTGGCCGTCGCTCGTCTGCAGAGTGAGCGTCTGCAAGTCGGCGTCGGTCGCGCGGGCGACGCCGAAGTCCAGAATCTTCGGTTGCCCCGTCTGGTCAACCAGGATATTGCCGGGCTTGAGATCGCGGTGGATCACGCCCTTCTGGTGAGCGTGCTGCACCGCATCACAGACACGGGCCACAAGTTCCAGACGTTCACGGGTCCCGAGCCCGGCATTCTGGGCATACTCGTGCAGCGGCCCGCCGCGAACCAACTCCATCGCGAGGAAAGCCTGGCGCTGGCCTGTGCCGGCCGCGGTCTCGACCTCGGCCATTCCTGCTTCGTGGATCTGGGCGATGCCCGGATGCTGGAGCTGCCCCAGCAGGTCGGTCTCCTGCTGGAATCGCCGCAACAAGTGACGTGACGCCAAGCCGGCGCGGATGACTTTTAGCGCGACCAGCCGCCGGGGATTCTCCTGCCGGGCCTCATACACAGTGCCCATCCCACCCTCGCCGAGCACGCGAACGATCTCATACCGCCCGATGCGCTGGGGCAATTGGCCGACACCAGCCAAAGTCGGATCCGGGTTCAAGCGGTGAGCCGGACTCTCCAGGAAGCCACCTAAGCCACTTTCGTAGTTGGCCAGAAGCTCCTCGACGAAGTCTCGCAACGGCTCGTCGTCGCCGCACTCTTCCGCCAGGACGGGGCCGCGGTGATCCGCCGGCAGGTCGACGAGCTTGTCGAAGAGTGCCCGGGCCCGTTGCAGTCGTTTTCCCGTCATGTGGGTTGGCCCTTACGCGTCCGGCCGGGACCCGCCCAGTTGCGTGTAGAGCAGCGTGCGCGCGAATCGCCAGTCCCGTTCGACGGTCGGCACGGAGACCTCCAGCGCCGCCGCCGTCTCCTTCATCGTCAGCCCCGCAAAAAAATGCAGCTTGACGACCTGGGCGAGGCGCGGCTCATCCTGCTCGAGTTGGTGGAGCGCCTCATCCAAGGCCAGGATGTCCTCCACCGGCGATTCGAGCGGCACCTCTGCGAGGTCCACGGCATCGATGTCGACACGATTGCGATCACCGCCGCGCTTCTGCCGGCTCTTGCGGCGGGCCTGCTCCACGAGGATGTCGCGCATCGCCTGAGCGGCCGCCGCGAAGAAGTGCCCGCGGCTTTTGCCCATCATCGGGTCATCCTTCCCCACCAGGCGCAGGTACACCTCATGAACCAGGGCCGTCGGCTGGAGCGTGTTGCCCGGCGGCGTTCCGGCCATCCGCGCCCGGGCCAATCCGCGCAGTTCAGCATAGAGTAGCGGGAGGAGCCTGGCGGGTGCCTCGGCGTCCCCGGCCTCGGCCGCCCGCAGGATGCGGGTTACCTCTCCTTTTTGTGCGGATCCCATTTGGACGCCCGACGATCTGATGGCCTGCGCCTTCGAACGGCGGAGTTACCTGTAGCGGGCCGCGTGGTCCTCGGGCATCCAGCCCGGGCTCCTGGCCCGCCTTCGGCCATTGTACCTGTTTTGCAGGGTCGTCGGTGGCATTAATACGGCCGTTTGCGCGCGGTCGTCGAGAATTCCTCGCAGCACTGCTTAAGGAGAAACCGGATGATACGCTCACCACTGATTGTGTTGGCTGCCGCACTCGCATGGGCCAGCGCCATGGCGACCGCCCGGGCGGACGCCGTCAGCACGGCGTTTACGTTTCAGGGCGAACTCAAGGACGCCGGCGTCCCCGCCAATGGCGAGTACGACTTCCAGTACTCACTGTGGCGCGACGCGACGAGCAGCGAACCGGCCGACCAGGTGGGGCCGCTCCTGCTGGCGTGCGATCGCACGATTGTTGACGGTCTCATTACGGCGCCGCTCGACTTCGGTACCGGCGTATTCAACGGCGAAGCACGCTGGCTGCAGGTCAACATCCGGGTCAGCCAAGAGCCCGGCTGTGATACGGGCGAATACACGGCGCTACTCCCACGACAGCCGCTCACCGCGGCGCCGTACGCCCAGTACGCGCTGAACGCGCCCGGCGGCAGCGGATACTGGACGCCGAATGGCGACCACATCTACAACAACAACGAGGGCTACGTCGGCGTCGGGACGTCGAACCCGAACTTCAACCTTCACGTCTACCGGGACGGGTTCACGGGTGGATTCATCCCTCCGGCGAGGCTGGGGGTTCAGCGGTTCCTGGGCGTCGTCCCGCCGGGCACCAGCCTCAACGACTGGTTCACCATTGAGGTCGGAGGCGAATTGGTGGGGCCGGCTCCCGGCACGAGGCTGGTTCGTGAAGCGGGTACGATGCTGCAGTTCCAGACGGAAGAGACGATGAGCTCCGTCGATCGCACCACGCAGATGATACTGGACGGCGACGGCAAAGTGGGCATCGGAACGACGACCCCCATCGCCCTGCTGGAAGCGGTATCGGCCACCGGCGTGCACGGAATCCGGGCGACGACGTCCGCCATTCCCGTGGCTGCCGTTCGCACCTCGACGTCCGGCACATGGCCCGCCATTCACGCCGAGTGTGCCTCGTTGTCGGGCGGAGCCACCGCCATCCGCGGCTACCTCACCGGTACGTCGCCCGGATCCGGGTCGGCCGCTGTCAAGGGCCACAACTACGGCACGAACATGAGCGGCTGTGGTGTGCAGGGAAGCCACGCCGGTTACGGAACCGGTGTGTACGGCGTCTCCTATGGCGGGGCAGGCGTCGTCGGTGAATCCACCGACGGCTTTGGGGTCTACGCCCAATCCTTGAACGGGGACGCTCTGTACGCCGAAGCCTCGGGAACGGGGTTGGCCGCCCGTTTCGTGGGGAACGTCCGTATTGCAAGTCAGTCGACCGGGCAGATCCTCATCGAGTTGGGCGAGGGCCTGGACTACGCCGAGGGCTTCGATGTGTCCGACCAGAGCCAGATCGCGCCGGGCACCGTGCTCGTCATTGACACGGAGAACGCCGGCAAGCTTGCGGTGAGCAACCGACCCTACGATCACAAGGTGGCGGGCATTGTCGCCGGCGCCAACGGTCTGGGCTCGGCGGTGCGTCTCGGCGCGGGTCAGTACGAGTTCGACGTCGCGTTGGCCGGTCGCGTGTACTGCAACGTGGACGCCTCGTTCGGTGCGATCCAGCCCGGCGACCTGCTGACGACGTCGCCCACGCCCGGCTACGCGATGAAAGCAACCGACCACGAAAAGGCCCCGGGCGCCGTCCTCGGCAAGGCCATGCAACCGCTGAAGCAGGGCGAGAAGAGTCAGATCCTGGTCCTCGTCACGCTGCAGTAAGAAGGGGAAGTGATCACCATGAGACCGATAACAAGCACTGTTTTAGCCGCCCCTGCCGTCCTGCTGACATGCACGCTCTGCGCGCGAGCGGAGCTGACCAACGAGCAGGAGGCGCTGACCATTGCCCGGAATTACGTCAGCTTCATCCTCAGCAACGAAGGCAACTGGGGCGGATCGGAGCGAGCGGACGTCACCTCGGTCGAGGAGTTCAAACGCGGCGACCGCACGCTTGGGTACTTCTGTCCGGTCCAGCCACAAGGGTTCCTGGTCCTCTCGCTGCACAAGGAACTGGCGCCGGTAAAGGCCTACTCCGGCCGGTGCAACCTGAACCCCGAAAGCGACGAGGGCCTGACTGATCTGATCAAGGACAAGATGGAGCGCATCCTCGATGCGGTCGAGAAGCAACTTGGCCGACCGCTCCAGCATGACGACCTGATCAACGGCCTGCTGGAGATCAACTACCGCTCCGTATCCGATGCCCTGGCAGCCGAGGCCTTCGACCCGAACGAATACAGAGAGCCGCTGAGTAGCCGCGATGGTGCGGGGATGGACTACCAGGAAGGCGAGGTGCTGCTCCGCTGCAACTGGCACCAGCAACCGCCCTACAACGACGATTGCCCCGGTATGAGCTGCGACTGGTCGGCGTACGGCCACTTCAACTACAACGCCCGAGTGGGGTGTGTCGCCACGGCGGGTGCCCAGGTCATGTACCACTGGCGCTGGCCACCCTACGGCGAGGGCCCGTCACCCTTTGACGATTGGTTTGACTGGCCCAACATGTGTAACGAGTACATCTACGATGGAGCCGGCTGGTTCTACAACGAGGATGAAGTCTCCGTCACGTGGGATCAAATCAATGCCGTGGCAAACCTCTGCAGCGAAGTCGGGGTAGCGGCAGATATGGACTACGATTGCAGCGCATCAAGCACACCAACCCTCTACCTGGAGGACGCTTTCGAGGATTACTTCCGCTACGACCATGATGGCTGGGTCGTTTACCGGGACGACTACGACGATCCGGTCGCCTGGTTCGACGCCTTGAAGGGCCAGTTCAACATCAACCGCCCCGTGCCGTATCGAGTCGACAACCACGCGATCGTCGGGGACGGATGGAAGGAGGAGTGGATCGACGGTCGCTACTACTGGTATCACATGAACTACGGCTGGCCCAACGACTCCTATGACGGCTGGTGGGCATTGGACGAGCTGCACCTCGGCACTTCGGATGAGTACTTCATCGCCGCGGTCGTCCCCGACGCCGCGATCGGGAGCTCGCTAGGATCGTATTATCCCGGCGCGCCGGGCACGTGGCGTTATTTCGACCGGGATACCTCGGGCACCAACTCCACGTTCGGTGCGGGGCAATTGCTCCAGATCCTCAAGTCCGGATTCCTGCTGCGCAACAGCGGCGAGCCGGCCCACGCCATCAGGTTCTACGGGGAGCCGGATCTTCATACGCGTTTCTTCCTCGACGGTGACCCGTGGGGCATGACGCGCATCCTGATCCAGGGCGGCGGGATGAAGATCCGCGGTGGTGCCGGGATGGTCATTCGTTAGGACCCATTGGCCCTGCACTTGTGCGCTCTGCTCTGTGGACCGCACAGAGAAGGAGATACCGCGATGCGAGATAAACCCATCAAACTCACACTCGGCATCATCGCCCTGGTCGCTACCGCCAGGGTCGCGGCGAACGACTTCAGCCTCGACTGGTGGAGCATCGACGGCGGGGGATTCGTGTGGACCACCGGCGGCCCGTATGAACTGGGGGGCACCGTCGGCCAACCCGACGCGGGCGCCATGACCGGCGGCGAGTTCGAGCTTACCGGCGGCTTCTGGTCTGGCGCGGTTGGTGCCAGGCAACCTCTACCCGGCGACTGCAACGGCGACCGCGTGGTGGATCTCGTCGACTTCCGCGATTTCAGCGACTGCCTGTTGGGTCCAGGTGGTGGCCTGGGACCGGATTGCGACTGTTTCGATCTCGATCAGAACGGCGACGTCACGCTCGCCGATTTCGCCGACTTCCAGTTGAGTTTCACCGGAGGCTGACCCGGACGCGCAGGGGCATCTTGGCGGTATCAACGGAGGCAGTCATCTCTCCATCGTGGTTGCTGCGATGGTCCAGTGATTCTTGCGCGGTGGGGCGCGAGACAAACAGACGATACTTCTGACGACGCCTATCACGGTCATTCAGGTCCGGTTCTATAGTGCGCTATCGTGGCCGATTGGACAGCGCCACGCGAAACGCGTAAGATGTTGCGGCGCGCGGAGGACGGAATAAGAGCGATGGACTTGAGGGCCGCAGCGTGTTCGGCGGTTTCGCCGAGCGACTTCGGGGTACGGCACTGCCAACTCTCGCGGAGGAAAACCGATGTGCTCGCTTGGCATCGTGATGGCGCTGGGCGTGGCCGTCTTCGCTGGCCCGGCGGAGACGGATGTTCTGCATTACGACCTCAGCCTTGACGTCGATCCCGACAACCAGTGGATTACCGGAAGCAACATCATCACCGTGCGGGCCGTGGCCGACGACGTGTCGACGTTCCATGTGCGTCTCGACGAGGTCCTGGCGATCACCGACGTCCGGGTCAACGGCGAGCCGGCGCCCTGGCAACGACTGGAACATCCCACGATCGAGATCACACTCGATCGGTCGTATGCGGCCGGAGAGGAGTTCACGGTCCTCATCGATTACAGCGGCTCGCCCGTCGGCGACGACTGTGCGGATTTCGGCTGCCGGGGATTCCGCTTTCAGACGCCCACGCCGCGGCCGGCTGCCACCGTCTCGACGTACAGCCAACCGTGGCTCGCATACCATTGGTGGCCGACCAAGGATGACAACCAGGACAAGACGACCGCCCGCTTCCGTATCACGGTGCCGGATCCGCTGGTGGTCGCGTCCAACGGCGTGCTCACCGAGACAACATCTGGTGGGCCGGGGCGGACACAATACGTGTGGGAGACGAACTACCCAACCGTGGACTCTCTCTACTGTGTCAACGCGACGGACTACAGTACCTTCGTCGAATACTGGGAGCACGAGGACGGGCTCATGCCGGTCGAGTTCTACCTGTTCCCGGAGGACGACACGCCGGCGCATCGCGAGGTGCTTCTGTCCAACCTGGTGATGCTCGATGTCTTCAGCGCGCTCTTCGGGCCGTACCCGTTTGTCGACGAGAAGTACGGCGTGGCCCAGTTCAGTTTCGGCGGCGGGATGGAGCACCAGACGCTGACGTGCTTTCAGGTCTTCTCACCCGAGCCCAGTTCCACGGAACTCGTCCTGGCACACGAGTTGGCACACCAATGGTGGGGTGGCTTGGTCAGCGCGGCGACGTGGCATGACATGTGGTTGCAGGAGGGATTTGCCACGTACGCCGAAGCCCTGTGGAGTGAGCACAAGCCGGGCGCCCCGCCAGACGCCTTGAAATGGGCCATGTGGGGCCGTCATCCGATCGACATGCACGGGACCGTCTATCTGCCCGACATCTCGGAGTGGTCAGACGTCTACACTCTCGCGGTCTACGACAAGGGCGCCTGGGTGCTGCATATGCTGCGGTACATCGTCGGCGACGAGACCTTCTTCGAGCTCTTGAGCACCTACCGGACCCGGCATGCGTACCTCCACGCGAGCACGGCCGACTTCATCGCCGCGGCGGAGGACGTAAGCGGGCTGGAGCTGGCCTGGTTCTTTGACCAGTGGTTGTACGAAGAAGGCTATCCACTTTATGACTGCGGGGCGCGACAGGAGCAGATCGGCGGACAACATTATCTGGAGCTGTATCTGCACCAGGATCAACCAGGAGACTATCCCGTGTTTGCCGTGCCCGTGGAGGTCGGCGAGGTCGCCGGCGTGGTGCGCTATACGGTCTGGAACGATGCGCGGACCGAGCACCTGCTGATCCCGGTCGATGCGCCGCTCGACTCCCCCGTGCTCGATCCGGACTGGTGGCTGCTACACCTCGGGAGCGGCTGCGGCGGAGAGTTCGTCGAGGGCCCGCCCAAGATCATCGCAGTCGACCCCCGGCCCGACAGCACGAGCCCGCCTGACACGGTCAGTGCCGTGACCGTCGGATTCCACAAGGAAATCGTGGCGGAGGCAGGGCACTTCGCGCTGACGGACGAGTTGGGCAATCCAGTAGCCGTCGCTTACTCCTACGATCCAGATACGCGTGCTGTGGTCTTGACGCCAGCAACGCCGCTCGCGACCGGTGAATACGTGCTGGTGATCTCCGCAGAAATCGTCGATGCGGCCGCGGGCTTGTCACTCGACGGAGAGATGCAGGTCGGCCCGTGGGACCCCCTGCTGCCGAGTGGGGACGGATTGCCTGGCGGCGATACGATCATCCATTTCGCCGTCGCCCCGCTGCCGGGGGACATGGACGAGGACGGCGACGTGGATCTCGATGATTTCAGCATCTTTGCAGGGTGCATGACGGGGCCTGGGTTTGCCTATCCTGGCGGCTGCGACCACGCGGATCTGGATGATGAAGGCGACGTGGATTTGGCGGACTTCGCCGACTTTCAGGCGACCTACACGGGTGTGCCGTAGAGGCGTCAGCAACACGCGGGCCAAGCGAGGGAACGGGGCAACGACCCGTCGTTCTGCCTGCGAAACACTCCGTCCGCGACGATCTTCGGGAGGCCAGGTTTCGTCCGCGATTTCCAGCGCCGGTCGAGCTTGAGGCCTTCACGGGGCCAGCGGAGAACGGAATAAACACGAGGGACAGGGAATGCCGGGTGATCAGCGTGCAGCCGGGCACGCACCTGGTGACCGTCCATTTGGCGGGCCATGCCCCGGACCTCGAGGAGGTGCAGGTGGAGGCCGCCAAGAACACCGTCGTGGAGGCTGAGTTGAAGCCGGAGCACGTGGACGGCGGGGTGGTGATGGACTCCGACGGCAAGCCGGTCGACGGCGCGGGCATCGGCGCCAGGAGATGACGCTCGTAGACGCCCATCACAAATTCGCGACCGTCTTCATCGCGGCCGGAATGATGCCAGCGGATCGCTCGTCGGTGACGGGTAGATAGCGGCGGTGGGGGCACGCGGCGCACCTGAGGGGGGCTTGTCGCACAACCCGCGAATCCATTCGTTGCCACAGGCGGTCTGGCTCGACGATCTGAGCGATTTGAGGCGGCCGCAGAGGGCGCGAATCGGGCCTTGACTGAGTTGTACGTTGACCCGAAGATCGGAGTGGCCCACCATCCGGTGGACGTGTTCATTCTCGAGTCCGGCACGGATCGACATCTCGGGAGGCTCTGCATCTTTGCGAAGTGTCCGAAGGGGAGTCCGGAATGCCAGGTGGTCGGGTGCGGCGCCACTTCGTTCCTTCGGCAGCATGCGAACTTCGCGTTTCGGCCCGAGGGGCTGGCTCCCGGTGGAAGTGAAGTACTGTATGACCGGAACCGCGGGTTGCCCTGTGAATACGGCGACGAAGAGATTTCCTTCTGACCGTTCTCACGTTTTACAGGTTACAGGCTTGATGGGTCATTGCGTCGCAACGACCATCGTCCAGAAGTCCGCGGGAAGGGGGTTTACATGAACACTGGTGCCACGAGGCAGTCTGGGCGGTCGGCACGACGACTGACACTCAAGGATCGGCTTTCGCGCCTGACGTACCGTCAGGCATGCCGACTGCTTGGGACCGGCGCGGAGCAACTCATTCGCCGCGGCGGGACGTACGAAGTGGACGTAGGCGGCGACGTCCATCTCGCGGACGACGTGTTCCGCCTGCGTCTCAATGGAGCCGTCGTCACCGTCACATCGATGGCGGAGGCCGACCAGCGCCTGCATTGGAATTGCACGCAATGCCAGACGGCCTGCGAGCATGTGGGCGCGGCGTTGTCGCTGATCCTCGAGGAGAAGATCGCGTTGGGCTTGGCCGCGCCGCCGCCGGAACGGGTGCCGGTCGAAAGCCTCGGTGAAGAGGAACTCGTTCAACGTGCCATCGCCGAGCGACAGGAACGGGCCCGCACGCAGCGCATGACCGTCCGGTCCACGGCACCGACGAGGCTCTGGACGGATTACATCGTTACCAGTGCCGAGTCGGGCAAGAGCTATCGTGTGGCGTTGCGAGGCTGGGAGCCGGGCGATTCATACTGCTCGTGTCCCGATTTCCGCAAGAACACACTGGGCGTCTGCAAGCATGTTTTCGCAGTGCAAAGCCGGGCCAAGCGGACATTCCCGGCCCCGGTGCGGCGGCGGCGTTATTCGCACCGGAGCATTGCCGTCCACCTGAAGTACGGTAAGGAAGTGGAACTGCGGCTGCTGCTGCCCAGGCGGCTGGCTGAGCCGATCGTACGAATCGTCGATCCGATCAAGGATCGCCCGATTGATGATGTTCCCGGTTTGGTTCGCATTCTCGGCGAGCTGGAGAAGCGGGGCCAGCGGGTGACGGTCTACCCGGACGCGGAGGAGCACATAGACCGGGAGCTGTTCCGCAAACGCATCGAGACCATGGTGGCCGAGATTCGCGCCGACCCCGAGCGACATCCGTTGCGCCAAGCCCTTCTCAAAGCCGAGTTGCTGCCGTACCAGCTCGATGGCATCGCGTTTGCCGTCGGGGCCGGTCGTGCTGTCCTCGCCGACGACATGGGACTTGGCAAGACGATTCAAGGCATTGGCCTCGCCGAACTGCTCCGGCGGGAAGCGGGAATCCGGCGGGTGCTCGTCGTCTGCCCGGCGACGTTGAAGTCGCAATGGCGCAGCGAGATTCGCCGGTTCTGCGACCGAAGCTGCCAACTGGTGCTGGGCAGCGCGGCCGAGCGAGCCGGCCAGTACGATAACGGTCGCTTCTTCACCGTTTGCAACTACGAGCAGGTCTTGCGTGACATCCTCCCCATTGAAAAGGTGGCATGGGATCTGATCATTCTGGACGAGGGGCAGCGGATCAAGAACTGGGAGGCGAAGACCAGCCACGTCATCAAGAGCCTGCGGTCCCGGTTCGCGCTGGTGCTCTCGGGCACGCCGCTCGAAAACCGTCTCGACGAACTGTACTCGGTGGTGGAGTTCATCGACGATCGGCGGTTGGGCCCGGCGTTTCGTTTCTTCAACCGGCACCGCGTGGTGGACGAGAAGGGCTACGTTCTCGGCTACAAGAACCTCGCCGAACTGCGCGAGCGACTCGGACCCGTTCTCCTGCGCCGCACACGGAGTTCGGTCATGCACGAGTTGCCGCAGCGATCCACCGAAGTGGTTCGCATCGCGCCGACCGACGAACAAGCCGAACTGCACAGCGCCAATGCGCGCATCGTCCGCACCATCGTTCGCAAGCCCTACATCAACGAGATGGACCTGCTCCGCCTGCGCAAGGCGTTACTGTTGTGCCGCATGGCGGCCGACAGCACGTTCCTGGTGGACAAGCGGAATCCGGCATACTCCAGCAAGCTCGAAACACTGGACGACCTGCTCGGGTCGCTTCTGATGGAGGATGATCGCAAGATCGTCCTGTTCTCTGAATGGACGACGATGCTCGGGCTGATCGAAGGGTTGATCGACGGGCACGGCGTGGACTACGTTCGCCTCGATGGATCGGTGCCGCAGAAGCAGCGACAGACCCTCGTTCGCCGGTTTCAAACAGACCGCAGTTGCCGGTTGTTCATCACCACCAACGCCGGGGCCACCGGCTTGAACCTTCAAGCGGCCAACACGGTTATCAACGTGGATCTGCCCTGGAACCCGGCGGTGCTCGAGCAGCGCATCGCCCGTGCCCATCGCATGGGGCAGAAGCGCGCCGTCCAGGTATTCGTGCTGATTACCGAGGGGACGATTGAAGAGAGCCTGCTGGCCACGCTGTCGGCCAAGCACGATCTCGCCATGGCCGCCCTGGATGCCGAATCCGATGTCGATGCCGTGGACCTGGTCAGCGGCGCAGAAGAGCTCAAGGGTCGACTCGAAGTGCTGCTCGGCGCCAAACCCGACGCCCCCATCGACCAGAGCGAGAAGAGCCGGCAAGAGGCGCTGGCGGCCGGCACGGCCCGGCGCGAGCAACTTGCCCTGGCGGGCGGGGAGTTGCTTGGGGCCGCGCTGTCCTTCGTCGGCCAGTTGTTACCCCCGCGCGACGAGTCCGATCAGACACGGCGCCTCGCGGAGACAGTCAAGCGGCGTCTGGTCGAATGCATGGGACAGAGCGAGGACGGTCGGATGACGCTGACCGTCACGTTACGCGACGCCAGCGCCGTCGACCATCTCGCAGATTCGCTGGCCCGTCTTCTGGATATCGGGTTGTGAGGGCATGGCGCCCGAGGAGTTTGGCCGATCCTGCCAGGTGGACTTGGCCGAATCGGGATAGGTTTTCTCACTTCGACTGGTACAGAAATGGGGGCCGATCCAATCGCATGAATCCTAACATACGACCTGGACTCGTTCCTGGGGGGCAGGCCCGTGACCAATCGTAACCGGCGAAAGCACGACGCCTGAAGGCGATTCTGCCTGCATCACGGGCCACACTCGCCATCTCGAAGGCCAGGCAGCAACTCCACAAACGCGTAGCCCACCAACTCATCATCGTCGTTCACGACGCGGGCCATCAGTTCGAAGTAGTTCCAATGGAATTGGTGCTGGTCGTCGAGCATCGGCTCAATTCGATAATGCTTCTCCTTGACGCCGGGAAGCACAAGATCCCAGCCAAAGGAATAGCAGGTCCCATCCTTCTCCACGTAGTCCGTGGGGTCGTATGTGTAGCTCTGGAGGCGTTCGCTGCCACCGTCGGCGCGGACGTACGTCCCATCGTAGTAGTCGTGCTGCGGAAATGCGAATAGCATGACCTCTTCCTCATCGAAGAAACGCAGCGAAAACCACTCCCAAAATGACTGCGTGTCCGTCAGGCGATACGGTCCCCATTGCCGATCGAGCCATGCTTTGCCTTTGACTTGCACATTGACCGTTTCGCCGGCTTCGTTCACGATGGAAATCTGACCTGTCGTGGGCATGTTCGTGTAGGAGTAGTACACCGTCCTTTGGACGGGGTCCTCGGGTGTCCCCATGACGAGCACGCCGTTGTCACCATGCCAGACCGCGCCTTTTCCGAGGTCAAAGTGCAGGTTCATCTCGGCCCCATCCAGTTGGCCGAAGAAGTCCATGCCGTCGGCCGTGCGGGTCAGGCGACTGCTGGTCCCGAATGCAACTTCCTGACCGCCTGCGTAAACCGTGGTGTCACCTGGTCTGATACTTCCCTCAAACAGGTCCTGCCCCGTCGTCATGTCGGTGAGATTGAGTTGAAGAGAGTACACAGGAACGAGCGGGATTTCGTTGACGCAAAGCTGCGTGTACTGAAATGCGTACAGCCGGCTTGGATCCTCGACATCGCTCGCATAGCCGGTTATGTACCACCAGCCGTGCACGCCCTCATGTGGCGCGAACTCCTCCTCGAACGTCCCGTGATTCTCTTGACGGTAAGGACTCATGTTGTTCCCGCAACCCGCAAGGAACGCCAGGATCACCAAACCGCCAACGGTTCTGAGTGTCGCCACAGCAATCTCCTCTGACAGAATTCCCTGCATGCCTTCATTCTGAACACCCGGCCGCAGTAACACACCTCATGCATCCGTTAGAAGATGAATCCCCGGGATCACGACTTCCAGGAATCCCTCGGTGAGTTGCGGAGATTGCCCTGGCACTCGGATTTCATCCAGCGTCGCACCGGTCAGCGTGATCTTCTCTTCGAGCAATTGGCCGAGGCTGAAGGAACCTTCTCCTCGTTAGATTACTCCCTTGTCAGCCTCCAGCCAGCCGGTTACGAGCAACCCGGGTAGATTGCGGGCGTAACCAGCTTTTTGAGCAACTTCGTCGCCTGTGGATTGTATCGGTACCGAACTGTCCCGCCCGCAAGGCCGAGTCCTGCCCGCTCGCCGCGACCGGCCAATACCGACGATCCCAAACGCTCCCTATGCGGCCCCAGACCCCCGAACCGACCTGTGACATACAGAAAGGGCCAGCCGTAAGTAGCTGGCCCTCGGTGATTTAGAACTTAGAGCGAACGAGACCGTCCTCGAAACACTGTCGCGCGACAAATCAGAGGCAAAACAGAGACATGTTTCGCGTATGCTTCGCTACTGCGAAGGCAACCCCCTGCGTTCCGTTCGGTGAGCGAACGACACTGTTCTCGAAACCGACGGCAGACTCTGGTCACGGCGTCCGGGGGAGGCCAACGTGTCCTCGGCGGCCCGCTGCGCCACTACTACCGCGACGCAGGGTAGCGTCTGGATCTCTGGCCGTTGTACCCTTCCGCCTGTACGCCATTTCTGCGTCATGCCCATCCCCGCGACCGCAGGCGACGGCCTCCGTGCTCTCCACATCGATCAACGGGGCACTTCCCATCGCTCCAGGTCTCTCCCGCTAACGCAGCAGAGGGTGATCCACATTCTGGACACCCGCTGCCATGGACCGGCGTGGGGCCAGCCCGCTGTCCCTCGTTTTCCCATTTACGTTAGCCCAGCGCAATCTCATCGCGCTGGGCCACCGACGGCGGAATCGGACCCGCTCCACGAACGCAGGCCCAAGGCTCCTTGACTGCGTCGTGTCGAATCTGGTAATCTGCAAGTAGGCTCTCTGCTTAAGGGCTCCGTTCATTTGTGCCGGGCAAACGGAGCCGGTACCAGGAATAGAGGCATGAAGCCGGGGCACGCGTGCTAACCACGTCATATCCGAGGTGCGCGTGTGCGCAGACTTCGCCTCGAACAGTCCAAATAAGGAGGATAGGAGGATGAAGCTTTCTGTGAAGGTGTGCGCCGCGCTTGCGGCCGTTGTTGTTCTGTCGCCGGCATTGGCGTGGGCGTCGATTCCCATCGTATTGTACTCCACGATTGAAACCAGTTCGACGTCGGACGTCCCGGGGCTGCCCGGCGCGAAGTTTGACAGCTTCGACCGTCCCTACCGCAGCCAGGACAGCCAACACTGGATCATCTCGGCGAGCAGCGACCTCGCGACGTCGGAAGACGAGGTGATCATCACGGGTCAGGGCCTGACGGGCACCGTGGCCCTTCGCGAGGGTACCCAGGCTCCGTGGGCGGCCCTCGGTTACCTCGTCGGCCCGATCGACCGCAACCTGAGCATCAACAACTCGGGGCACTTCGCGTTCAGCACGAACCTGGGCGGCGACGCTCCGAGTTCGGGGGACGAGCAGGTCGTGCGGTGGACCGGTACGTATGGCGCCGTATTCGCCGAGGGCCAGGATGTCCCGGGCTTCGTCGGCGAGGCTTTCGGCTCGACGATCGACTCCGCTTCCATCACGACCGACGGCCGCGTGGGTGCGCGGGCCCCGTCGACGGTTGGCTCGTTGGGCACCGATTTCGACGACTTCCTGGTGTTCGATGCCGGAACGCTGGCCCAGGAAGGCGTAACCATGCCCGGCGGGGAGCCGGTCGAGACCTGGGACATTTTCGACACCAACGACTTCTACGTCAGTGCAGATGGAACTGCCTGGCTCGCCCAGGGCGACATGACCGGTGACACCGCCAAGGATGATATCCTGGCCTTCAACAACCAGATCGTCGTCCAGGAAGGTGCGACGCTTGCGGGCTTCGGCATGCCGGTCGAGACCATCGTCGAGTCCATGATGACGCCGAACGGCGACTGGTTCGCCCGCGGTGACAATGACGATCAGCAGGACTGGGTGCTGAAGAACGGCGAGACGCTCGCGATGACGAGCGACCTGGTGCCGGGCGGTCTGATGGGTGAGACGTTCAGCGATGACGTGTACAGTGCCTGCTTTTTCGCGATGACCTCGAACAACGTGGGTGACTTCGTCTATGGCGGCACGACGAGCAACGAGGACCCCGACTTCGACGCCGTGCTCGTGCTCAACAACGAGTCCGTTCTGCTCCGCCAGGGCGACCCGATCGATCTCGACGGGAACGGGCTGTTCGACGACGATGCGTACATCGACATCTTCAACAACGACGACATGTTCCTGACCGACGAAGGCGTGCTGTACTTCACGGCCGATTTGCGCGACGGCGCTGGCGTTGATATCGGCCAGGCGTTCATAACCTTAGTGATTCCGGAGCCCACGACGCTGACGTTGCTGCTGGTGGCCGGCCTGCTGTGTCGTCGGCGCTAAGCACGTCGCACGACTTGGTCTGGTGTTTCAAAGCAACGGAGACAATCGGGCGTTCTGGTATCGTGACGGTTTGCGGGCGATCCCCGAGGGGGGAACCATGCCCCAAGGTTCCCCCCTCGGCCGCCCCCTTCCTTCCTCATACCCGCGCGGCGGACG
>CAZBUJ010000059.1:0-35676 GCA_964495075.1 uncultured Phycisphaeraceae bacterium | reverse complement strand
AGTGCTTGACTGCTTACCTTGACTGAGCAAGAACCGTGCCGAACAGGATTGGGACTGTCCCTAATTCTGTACGGCCCGCCGCCCTTCTTACTGGCGACACCGTGCTGCGGCGCTGATGAGCCCTCCGCTGGCACCGTCATCAGCTTCCACCGCACATCGGCAGCACCCGTCGCCGGAAGACTCCGGCGGTGACGGTGACATCCCTGCAAGCACCGGCGGACGAAATTCGGCATCGGGAATGACCTCGTTGACATTATCGTACTGAAAGCTGTGGGCGAAACGGTCCTTGTTCGACCGGTCGACTTCCAGACGCAGCGGCCGCCAGTGTTCGGCGTCAATCCACCAGCGGTCGATGGTGAATGTTTTCACGCCGTCGTGCCAATCGCCGATGGACCACAGTTCGAGAACGTGACACGGGCGACCGTTGAGAGTGGTCTCTCCCACGTATCGCATATCGCGGGCATGGAGAAACCCCCCAACGTAACCGGCCTGCCGGGCCATGAACGGGTCACCAATGGCGAAGTCGTCGCCGTCAAGCGTTTCGACCGGCCAGACCGTATACTCGATCTGCTCACGGTTTACGCGGTAGGACCAGCATCGTTCGCCGTCGCTGCCGACACAAACTGGCAGATCGAACAGCCCGGTCGCGCAGGCGTAGTAGTGCCGCGGTTTCTGCATCTTGAAGACCCCCCCGCCCGATTGCAGTCCGGTCAGGCGACCCTCCCAATCGCGGTTGAGCAACAGGAGACAAGCCGTCTCGCGCACCGAGGTCCACTGCCGCCGGGCCCGCCCCACGTTCTCCATCACCGTGCGCAGCATCGGGTGCTGTCGGGCCTCGGCGAACAGGGTTTCTTGCTCGTCGCTGAACAACGTCTGCCCCGTGCTGTATTCGAGTCGGATGGGCTTGGCCTTGATGCCGCGCCGACTTCGCAGACCGCGCACTTCCAAGTGGCCGGACCAATCGAGCGGCAGCACCAGCGTGAAGGTGAACGTGCGGGAGTCGGGATCGTAGTCGGCAAACGGCAGGTAGCCGACACGCTGACGGTCTCGATCGTCGTTCTCAGGGATCCAGAGGAAGTACTCGTGCGGGTACATGGCCTGGTTGAGCCGCACGCGGACCGTTGTGATGCAGGGAACGCGGGATCCGGGCGGAGGGTCGATCGACACGACGGTGGGACGCGGACCTTGCAGGTCATAGTCCAACGCCCTCGTTTTGAAAACCCATCGGAGAGGGCGCGCCGGGATGCCATCCACGGACATGAACCGGCCTCCAGTTCGGTGGGCGTTCCAGTTGTCCGCGTACATGTTTACCCACACGCGGTGCGTGCCGTCGGGTGGCAGCACGACCGGGATCGCGAACTCGTGCTTCGCTTCGTCGTAGCGTACCGGCCCCGCGTCGCAGTAGTATCCGCCGCCCCCTTCCCACGTCAGGTTGACCGCGAAGGGGTTCATGGGGCGATCGAAGCGAACTCGGATTTCAGTTTTCATCTCCGTAATGAAGGCGCCGTCTGCTGGCGACACCTCGACGACGCGGGGTCGATCGACTTCTGCGTCGCCCGCTTGTCGAAGGCCGCTCGCCCCCGCGGGGGTCGCCGCCAGGGTCAGAAGTACCCACCCCAGTGTGATTCGCGTGCACTGCATACGTCACCTCCCCGTTTCAACTGCGGTCCGGAACCCGTTGCAGACGTCAGTTGAGCCCGCTGCTGGATCGCCGGCCGGGACCTTTCTTGCCCCACCGCACGCTCATCCGACCGGTACTGCCGTCAATGACATTCAGGAAGCGAGTGTCAAACTCCTCGCCTAACGGAGGCGAGGCGGACCCGGTCAGCCCTTCAACGGCCAGCGGGTTGAACTCCGAGTCGGGAATAACCTCGTTGACGCGGTCGTATGCAATGCTGATGACTCGGTGCAGTCCGAACGCCCAGTCCTCCGTCATCCGCACCGGCCGCCACGTCTCGGCATCGATCCACCATCGTCGGACCCGGTATTCTGTCTCGTCGTCCTCAAGCTTCGTGTACCGCTGTTCCAGCACGTGACAACGCCGACCCGCCAACCGTTTCTCGCCCGCGTACATCAGGTTGCGGTCAGCAATGACCTCTTCGATGCCTTTTTCCTGTGTCAAGAATAGGTCGCAGATGTGCACGTTCTTCTCGTCCATCTCGTCGTACGGACAGACCTCGAGCTTCCGCTCGCCCTCGCGTTCGTAGTACCACCAGCAACGCTCTCCATCGCTGCCGATGCAGTACGGAACCTGCATGATTCCGCTGACGTCGGCATAGAACTGACACGGCTCCTGCATTTTGAACACGGCACAGTACGACCTGTAATCGTCCAGGTAGCCCGTTTGCCGACGGCGGAAGCACCGCGTCTCATAGTAGGTCTCACACGCCGACGCGAGCCGCCGCCGCGATTCCTTCACGTTCCGCAGTACTTCGCGCAATATCGGATCCCGTTGGCCGCGCTCGATCTGTGCCCGTTGTTTCTCGGTGTACAGCGTTTGTCGAGTGGTGTAATCGAGTCGGATCGGCGCGGCGGGAGTCCCGATCCGGCTGCGCAGGTCACGCAGTTCCACGTTGCCCTGCCAGTCGGCGGGCAGGGCAAGGGTAAAGGTAAAGGTCCGTTCCTGCTCGTCGTACGCCGCCGTGGGGAGTACACTCGCTTTGGTATTATTCGGTGGGGTGTCCTTGTCCGACACGATGGTGCGGAACTCGTCCGGGATCATGTCTTGATCGAACTGGACTCGGACCTCGGTGATCAATGTGATATCCGACCCCGGCGGCGGCTCGATCGAAACCACCTGCGGGCCAGGATCGCTCGAACCATAGTCCAGTTTGCGCGTGATGAATGACCATTCGAACGGAGCGGCGCCAATCCCTTCGGCAGACTGGAAGCCATTCGATGGTCGGTCGTGGAACGGGTCGTTCACGCCGACACGATAATCGCCATCGGCGGGCAAGGTAATCGGAATCACGAACTCGTATCGCTCGTCGTCGTAGCGAGCCGGTCCGTACGCGTGGTAGCCGTCCTGCCGGAAATACCAGTTCAGCTCCACCGTCAATGGGTTCATGGGGCGGTCGAACCGCACGCGAATCTCCGATGGTCCGCCGGTGACACAGGATCCATCGGCGGGTGACACGGAAACGACACGGGGCTGATCCGCATCGGTGATGTTACTCGGCCAGGGCCGGCGTACCCAAAGTGGAGTCGACACGAGACCGCGCGTAGCCCGGTTTTCAAGAATCGGTTCCGCGTCGGCCGCGGGGAGAGCTTCGCTGCCAGGGGCGCTCGCATCTATCGCTTCCACGTCATTCTGCGTCCCATTCACCGGAAGCGACAGACTGGCGTTCGCGCCGATCACGACCACCGCGAGGATTGTGATCAGCAATGGCCCCGCCACCCACGCGGTGCGCGTCGACGGCGTGGGGGCCACGCCCAGCAATCGCTGCACGCGGCCCAGCATTCCTCGGCTCGTAGCGGCCATGGCCAGCGGTGCGGCGCTGCGGGCCAGTGACGCCGCCTCGGCAAGTGCCTTCACGTAGGTCACCCGCTGATCGTAGGCCGAGACGGCCAGGTCGTCGCAGCAATGCTCGCGTTCAATCCGCACGCGTTGCGATAACCACCACACCGCCGGGTGATAGAACAGCACTGTCTCCGCCACCACCTGCACGGCGTTGACCAACGCGTCGTAGCGTCGAACGTGGGCCAGCTCGTGCGCGAGCAATGCGCGTACCTGCTCCGGCGGCAGACCGCTCAGCACGCTCACCGGCAGGATCACCACCGGCGCGAACCAGCCCACGACCATCGGCACGTCGGCCAGCGTGGACTCGAGTAGTCGGACCACCCGTCGTATCGCGAGCCGATCGCAAACGTCGCGCAGCATAGCCTGGGCCGCGGCGCCGGCCACCGTCACGCCCACCCACTTCAACCGGCAGACCCCGATCCACGCCACGATGAGTCGGCCGCACAACGTCACCACGCCGACCAGCCACACCGCGACGATCCACACCATGTGCTCGACCAACCACGCCTTCACGCGAACGTGCCACGGGACGGCGATGGCACGCTCACCGCCCTTGGATACGGCGGTGTCGGCCGCGGCAATCGCGTTGGTACCGTCCCCCGTCAACGGTTCGCCCGCGGGGCGTCGCGCAAGAGGGCGAGACACCGCGGTCGATGCAGCATCGTTTTCATCATCAGCACCGCGGTTCGCATCCCCGGCGTCCGCATCGATCGCGTTCGGCACCGGCGTCAACGCGACCGGGGTCGACTCCATTGTACTGCGATTCGCACTGAGCACGCCCAACGTCACCACCGGTGCGAAGGCCATCACGAGCAGACCACCGCACCCCATCGCGTAGCGGGACGCCGGCGCCCGGCGGCGGAGCACACCGAGTACCAGCGCGCACACCAATCCGATTAGTGCCCCCTGCCAGACGAAGTGCAGCAGCGTCCACCCCAGCGTCTCGATCGCGGCCTCGTCCCCGATCGCGGTAAAGTGGTTCATGACTGCTCCTCCGTCCGTTGATCGATGAGCTTGCGGATCTCGGCGAGTTCCTCTGCCGACACC
Organism: uncultured Phycisphaeraceae bacterium; assembly: GCA_964495075.1. Lineage (GTDB taxonomy): Bacteria > Planctomycetota > Phycisphaerae > UBA1845 > UBA1845 > JAFGJQ01. The sequence goes on along the minus strand of CAZBUJ010000059.1, from coordinate 31,109 downwards.
TCACCTGCCTCCAGGGCCTGCATCACGAGCTGCCGGGTCGAGCCGCGAAACGCCCGGGTGATCAGATCCCGCACGAGTTGCTGTTGGGTGTGCTGTTGTGGCTCGCGGGCCGTGAAGACATGGGTGCGTTGAGACGCGTCCCGCGTAACGAGCCCCTTGTCTACCATGATCTGGAGTAGCTTGAGGACCGTCGTGTACCCCATCGGGCGGCGGCGGCTCAGCTCATCCTGAACTTCCCGAACCGTGCAGTCCCCGCGCTGCCACAACACCTGCAGGATCGCAAGTTCCGCATCAGTCGGCCGGTTGGTAACGCGTCGTGCCATGTCGACCCCTCATCATGACCCCGTGCTCACCATTCTACGAATTCGTTCGTAAAAGTAAACGAATTCTTTCGTAGAAAATACAAGTCATTGTGAAACAAGAAGTTAATACCGTCTCTGAATGGTCCGGCCGGGCTCGTGGCATCCGCGCTTAGGGACAACGCGATGAACGCGTAGAGCTACGCTCCACGGACCGTGCGCTGATCATAACGCGTGGCCACATTCCGGGGACGCGCGCGATTCGTTGCCTGTCAGGTCATGGCCGCACTCTTGGCAACGCCCTTGGGCGACCGTCGGTCACGCAGACGCGTGGGGCGTGAATGACCGGCGCGGTGGGGACGCCCCCGCCTGCTACCGATTCGCCGTCGCCGCACGCGGGCATTTCCCATCGGGCGTGAATCGCATCACTGATCCTCGGAGTCCTGTGTGTCGTTTTCGACGGGCATACGCGGCCGCGGGCCGTCCGGCATCGGCGGCGGGGCGTGGTGGTCGCCCGGCGCGTAGATCACCTGCGTGTTCTGGATCTCCACGTTCGCCCGGCCGCGGAGCTTCGGGTCGATGCGGTCCAGGATCGCCCGCCGCGCGTCCTCGCTGCCGTTCACCAGCGCTTCGTGGATCATCGCACAGGCCAGCAGTTCCATCTTCGACATCGTTTCGCCCGCGTCGTTCGTGACCTGCCTATCCAGCATTTGCCGCAGGTACGTCACCAGACGCTTGCACGGCAGCCGCCCCCTCGGGTTGCCCGACCGGCCGGGCGCCCGGGCGTAGGAATTGCCCTGCACGAGCCGGCCCTTGGCGTCGCGGTCCTCGCCCGCTGACGGCCGCTGCTCTGCAGGGAGGGCCGCGGCCGCGCCTGGATTCTCACCTCGCGTGCTCATGGTCTGCACTCCACGTTCAAGGGCCGCCGCAGCGGGGGCCGACCGCTCGTGGGGTTCGCCCGGCGATGTCCCGCCGCGCGTCGCCCGCAACCAGCCGCCCTCAATCCCCCGCTGCGGCCGGCGGTAGGGCACCCGTCGGTCATCCCAGCGCGGGCGCGGTCAGGGCATCGCCGGACCCCGCCGAACCGACGCCCGGCGCCTCCTTGCCCCAGACCGCCGGCTCTGGGGCGGCGTCCGGTTCCTGCGGGGGGTGTCGTTGCGGAAAACTCCGGCCTCGTTGATTCACAAGGACTTGGTACTTCGCCATCGTCGGACTGACCCGCTACAATTCACCCTCACGCAACCCGAACAGAAGCGACTCGATGGACCTGATACGGCTAATCCTTGGCTTCTTCCGCGCGTACCTGCTCGCCCGAACAGCCTTGGCCGCCGAGAACCTGGCCCTCCGCCCGCAACTCGCGGTCTTGCGACGATCAGTCCGGCGCCCCCGGTTGAAGAGTCACGATCGGATTTTCTGGGTCTGGCTGTCTCGGCTTTGGGCGAACTGGAAGTCGAGTCTCGTCATCGTGAAGCCCGAGACAGTGATTCGCTGGCACCGCGATGGCTTCCGGCTCTACTGGCGCTGGAAGTCGCGGAAGAAACCCGGCCGCCCGAAGATCGACGCAGAGATCCGTCGTCTGATCCGGCGTATGTCTCGGGAGAACGCCACGTGGGGCGCGCCTCGGATTCAATCTGAGCTGGCTCTGCTGGGTTGCACGGCGGACCAGTCCACGGTAGCGAAATACATGTACCGGCACCTCAAACCGCCGTCACAGACTTGGCGGACATCCCTCGCGAGTCATGTACGCGACATAGCCGCGATCGACTTCTTCGTCGTGCCGACCGTGCGTTTTCAACTGCTGTATCGTTTCGTTATCCTTCGACATGACCGACGTCGCGTCGTTCATTTCAAAGTCACGGCTCATCCGACGGCGCGTTGGACGTCCCAGCAAGTCGTGGAAGCATTTCCGTATGACGAAGCGCCTCGGTTCCTGATACGAGATCATGACTCCATTTACGGCCACGACTTCCGCGAGCGAGTGAAACATAGGCGTATCGAGGAAGTCGCCATCGCGTATCGATCTCCTTGGCAAAGTCCGTATGTAGAACATCTGATCGGCTCGACTCGGCGCGAGTGTTTGGACCGCGTGATCGTGCTCAACGAAGCGCACCGGCGGAGGATTCTGACGAGCTACTTCGCCCACTACCATGAATCACGCACTCATCTTTCGCTGGAACGTAAAGCACCGGTGCCACGTCGAGTCGAGCATCCCTCCGAAGGAATGGTGATCGCGATTCCCCAGCTCGGCGGCCTGCCCCACCGATACACGCGGGCCGCCTGAGACCGCCAGCTTCTCGCTACCTTATCCTCTCTGAACCGACCTGCTCAGTTGGAGCGGTCCTGCGCCAGGGTCACGAAACGCACCTATGGCAAGACCTATGCCACGGCTGGTGGCATGGTCCGCGCGCTTCGATCGACTCCGCCGACATCGCCCCACCGTCCGGTTCACATCGGATGAGGTATTCGGTATGGACAGGCCTGGATAGCGGTGCTGCGCATGCCTGCATATTGCCACATGTTTGACCGCATCGCACAAAAGAAGAATAAACCGACGGCCATCGTGGCCGTAGCCCGGAGAATGTTGGAGGATGCGTTGACAATGCTCAGAAAAAAGAAGCGTTCCGCTACGTGCCGGCGTCGGGATCGGACGCGTCGCGTGAAATCGATCCGGTCACCCCGACACCCACATCGCCCAGCGGTCGGAGGGTCGCGTCGAGCGTCGCAGGCTGAAGCTCTCCTGGCGTGAGTCGGGCTCGCGCCCGACAACAACGCCGTCAGCCTACGTGAGCCGCCGCTCGAATGCGACATCATGGAGCACATGGAAGCAACGTCCGCGACTTCCCACGGGGCGCGCTCCAGCACTGATCTCGTGCGTACCGTGTCGTTCTTAGCGAATACGAGCCAGTCGGGCCAGAAGCGGGCCGCGGCTGCGCTGACGGCCCGGCTGGCGCTCCTCGCGTCCAGGCGGCTATTATATCATTCGCGTGTCAACACAAGTCGCACAGCTTGTCATCGTGACAATAGACGCCGCCCCTCGGGAATGACCGCGGGTGCTATGCAGGGCTCCTCCCGGCCTTCGGATCTCAGACAAGTGCGACCTGACGGCGGGACTCGCCATGGAGCATACCTGCGCCGATTCGCAGGCCAGTTTTTAGCTGGTCCACGTTCTCCGCGGCGCCAAGGCTGATGCGAATCGCACGTGGTGGGGCGAGCGGCGAGACGGCGAATGCCCCGGAGGGAGTGGTCGCGACGCGGCACCGCGCTGCTTGGACGACGAAGTTGGCGGCGGCGAGACCATCAGGAAGTGTAAGCCGGATGCTGAAAGCGGCCGGGCACGGGACGGACGAGCCGATTCCCAGCAGTTCCAGCGCGACTCGCTGTCGCACGTCGGCTACCTGTCGTTTCCGCTCGGTTGTGCGCCGTTGATTGACGTCGTCGCATGCCCAGAAAGTGCAGTGAGCGGCCGCACTCATAGGGCGTGAAGTGGTCTTGTGCCGACCTGCCTATCTTCCGTCGTGGCCCGCGACGGCGATGCTGGACCAGACGGGTGGATTAAATGACAATCCTACACTTCAGTGCTACTGGCGAGCACTTGCCGAGACGGGCAGGAGGCTCTCCAATGCCCCGGCGATCTGATCATTGAACCCCGAAAACGCGTGCCCGTGGAAAAATACGATCGGCAGGTATTCGAAGCGAGTCGATATCCCCTCACTCGCCCTGTACTGTGCCTCGAGCTGTGCCAAGAGACCGCTTTAGCCGGCCGCATAAGTCAGGTGCTCTTCGATCTCGAGGTCCGGGTGCGTGGACTCTACGCGGGCGACCCAGTCCAACGCTGCACGACACATCGGACCGCTGTTGTTGTGGAACACGAGGAGCGTTTTGTTTGCACCATCCGCATTGTTGTCACCTGATTCCCCACCGCCATCCGCTACCGGCCCGGCGCAAGGATTGTACATCTGGTCCACATCCTCCAGTTCTTCCAGTGGAACAGAGGGGGTCGGCGTGGTGTACTTCACCTCGCGGTTCTCCGGGATCATTCGAGTATGTTCCGTTGAACGTTGACCAATGCCTTCAGCCGTCGCTGATCCAGCTCGTGTGCCCAATTCCTCAGCCCTTGGATGTCATGGAACTCAATGAGCTGGACCAGCCCGCGCGGCTTCTGCACAACGGTAGACTCGGATTCGGCTTGCGTCGCGGATTCCGGCTTCGCGATGGGTTGAAAGTCGCAACCGCCCAGCAGCACCATGGAAACCGCGAGAATCGCTGTTCTGATCGTCATCCGTCGACTTCTTGCTGAAAACGACGTGTCCGGCGGCAAGCGCGCGACAGAAACCCAAAGAGTTCCTGCAAGGAGCGCGTCACCGTCCTGGTTCGGACACGACGATCACCTGTGTCTCCGCATGATCCGGTTGATATGCCTCGCTCGCACCGAAGTCTGCCACAATCACCGTGGCGTCGTCGTTCAAGGGCTTGCCGTCGCCAACATGGCGGGCGACTTCAGACAACAAGGCATCGGCCTGCGCCGCAACGGGAAGCGACGACGTGCGTTCCAGAATTTGCTGCATGCGATCCACGCCGAGGAAGTCACCTGTGGGCGATCGCGCTTCCGTCACTCCATCCGTGTAGAAAACCGCTCGCCTGACATGCCGTAGAGGCACCATCATCGCTACCCCTTTCCATTCAGGCGTCACACCGAGAGGCGGACAGGTACTCGACAGGCTCAACACTTGGCCACTGCGCGTCCAAACGAGTGGATACGGATGCCCGGCGTTGCAGAATCGCATGACCTCGCGCGCCGGGTCTACAATGCCGTAAAATAATGTGCACAGCACCAGGTGTTCTCGCAAACGCGTGTTGATACGGCAAAGAAGCTCATTGATCCGTTGGGTGACCGGGAGTGGTGAAAGGACACCAGGCCCCAACGCGCGGATCGCCCCCAAGACCAGGGCCATGCCCAATGCCGAGTGCAGGCCATGCCCGATTACGTCTCCGATAACCAGCGAGTATTGTCCGTCTATGTTCAGGACAAAGTCGTGGAAGTCGCCCCCAACGCTTCCACTCGGTCGGCGACGAGCCGCGGTGTTTACTCCTTCGCATCCCGTGCATTCTGGTGGGAGAAACGCGGCCTGGATCTCTCGGGCGATCGCCACTTCCGTGTCATCGGTCGCAGCCAGTGGAGCTGTTGACGACAGAACGGTCATGGTCCACCCTGCCGACGCGGCCGAGTCGTTCCTGGCTGTGACGATACGCGCCCGCGCATTCGTCTACCTGCACACATGCTGGCGTTCTTCGGCGACTGCAGCGTGCTGTGAATGGGCCCAACGACGCTGTCGCCGTCGTCGCGTGCCGGACAGCGCACGCGCCTGTCGCGCTCGTGTAAGCGAGAGCATCGCGCGAAAGGCAAAGGCTAACGCTTTTTTTCCAAGGCCGTCTCGAGTTCCGCAAGTCGTTTCTTGATGTCGTTGAGCGTGTCTTCAAGATACTCGGCTTGCGTTCGGAGGGCCCTGAGTTCATGCTCGCCTGACGGTCGCGCGCCGTGCGGTGTCATGCCCGAGGCTCCTTCCGCGGCGGGAACATCCACCGGATAGTACGCCTGCCCCCACCCCCGGCCTCGACCTCGCCCGCGCCGTCGGCCCCATCCGACCCATCGGCGCCCGATCCCCCAGCCCCGTCCCGGCATCGGGTTCATGTAGCCGGGCGTCGACAAGCCCGCACAGTACCCTGCCCCTCGTCCAGTCATTGGGCCAACGCCCATTGGTCCAGTTCCATCGCCTGCCGGCATCTTGACGGCCTCCTTTCTTGTGTCCTTGGCAACGAGCCGGTGTCAATTTCAGTTGCCAGCGCCCGCTGTCCGTCGGGCCCAGCATCCTGACGCGTTCGAGGCGGTCACACCCTTGCCTTGCGCCGCAGCGCTGCTTGGAACAACCCGGGCATCGGGTCCATGCGCGACTGTTCTGGCATCATGATCGACTGCCTTTCGCAACTGGATTCTTGTACACATGCCTCCGCACGGGGCCGAGCACAGTACGTTGGCTCCGGTCATCGTCGCGGCAGCCCGGCATCCGGAACGAGCCACGCAGCAGGTCGCCCCCGAGATGGGCGCGAAGGACGTCTTCGACGAACCCGCAGATGAACGGAATGACTTGCACGCCGCTGGCCGTCAGCATCGACTCGAGCGGCCACGAGACCGCACCGCAGATCAGCACGTTCACGTTGCGGTCGGCTATTTCTCTGGCCCGTTCGGCGGGTCGGGAGGCCGTGATTTCCGCCTCACAACGCCCGAGTTCAATGCCGCGATCGAACTCCACCAGCAGCAACCGGTTGGCAACGTCGAGTACGGGCGCGACCCGCTCCTCCCACACTGGAACTGCGACATTCATCGCCAAGAAGGAGTCACACAAGGCATGCCAGGCGCGCGATGGATCTGGAAATGTATCTAAGTTGCCTCGAACGAGCGTTTTATGATCAGGGCCGACCGGGCCGCGCAGAGTCCACACATTGCAGATCGCAGAGGCTTCCGGTGCAGGCTCATCGCATTCTGCACGAGTGGTGTCCGACGGATAGCCGGTCGCCGCGTCGAGAGAAGTCGACATTAAGGAGATCGCTGTCCGGTGGCGCGCCCCGTTCCGGCGCATCGTTGATGCCTCGGATCGTGGCGACATACCGACGCCGATCGTGATCGGCTTTCTTCGGGCTTGTGGCACGTCTGGCAATCGGCCAGGTCTGGACGGCCCTGGATCCTCCCTTGGTCTGTGTGGCACGCAATGCACCGCCCGTGCATGGCATCCGTGTAGCTCACTGCCCATGCGCCGAATGACGACCTGTCTGCCGCTGACAGCCCCATCTCCTGGCCATGACAGGTTCCACAGCCGACGGCCGTGTGGCCCGACTTGGGTTGGCCGACAGGATGACACTCCACACACGAGAGATTCCGCAACCGGACCCGAGCGGGCCCGGAACGTGCCCCCGCCAGCGGTCGAAGCGCAAGGCCCGCTCGCGACGATGTGTCCGCGCACGGTTGCCTGGGCAGTCCCCCGACCTTGCGCTGTCCGATTCGCAGGGCGTGCAGCTCGTGGTCGAAGATGTTGCTCACACGGAACATGTCCCTATGACAACGATGGCAAGCCGTTTGCGGATCGCCCGGAAGGTAAACGTGGTGGCACCGGTGGCAGGAATCGGCCTGGCCGAAATCAGCCTGATGCCGGGCGTGATCGAAGATCACGGCCTCGCCGTCCGCGTCGCCGTCGATTCGCAACGCCGAGCGCCTCGCGTCCGCCGCCGTGGGAGGAGTGACTGGCGTTTCCAGCAGTGGGTAGCCGCCCATGGCATCATTCCAGAAGATGATGACCGCGAGTGGAACCACAAGGACCGGCAAGAACGTCGCATGGCTGAGCCCGTGCTGGCGAAGATGTTGCCACCTCGGCCTGAGCGTAGCCTCATCGAGAAGCAGTGGCGGCGGTGCGGGTTTCACCGGCGCCAGGGCCGCGTCAAAGACCGCGAATCGCTCAGAAACGTAGACGAAAACCAAGCCGGCGGCTGCGATGATGCCGACGCTCAACGCCCATTCGGGGAGTGTCGGCAGGTAAAAAGAATCGGCGGCACGAAAGTATCCAAAGATACCCACGTTCAACCGATTCAGAACCAGCCCCCCCATGGCGCTGGCCGAGGCCGTGACCAGGCCGACCGGTGTCGTCCGGCTGGTCGGGGAAGCGATCAAGACGCCTGGGATCACGCAGCCCAACAGCAGCTCGGACCAGAACAGCCAGGCTTCCGGTGTGCCAGCAAAAACTGCGTCCCAGGCGTTACGACGATTTACGTCGACGAGCTTGAGGGCCAACAGCATTGCGAGGATCAACGAAGCAGCCGAGGCAATGCCGCGCAGTACCGTGTAATCAGGCTGGCGTTCTTTCAGCCAGCCGTATGCTATCGTCACGAACACCACCGACATCATCCCAGCACCGACGGCGGATACAAAGAACAGAATGGGCAACCAGCCGGTGTACCAGATCTCATGCAATCGGCTGGGCGTGATCAGGAACAGCGAGCCCAGCGACGAATGATGCAGCGTGGACAGGGTGATTCCGATGATGACCACAGGCTTCGTCGCACGATGGAGCCAACGCAACACGCGCGGGTACGGAAACCGCTCCAGGATGATCGGCGTCATTTCGATGGCGGTCACCGTGAAGTAGAGCATCACGCACCATGCCACCTCGAACAGGAATGAGTGTTCGTTCCAGTAGATGATGGCGTGCCAGATCCGGTGCGGCAGCCCGATATCCAGCATCAAGGCGAAGCAGGAAGATCCATAGCCCAGGAAAGCCACCAGGATGGCCGGCCGAAGCAGCGGGCGATACTTCTCCGACCCGAGAAGGTAGACGGCACAGGCCAAGGTGAATCCGCCGGTTGCCAGCGCCACGCCGGCCACCATGTTCACGATCTTCCACAGACCCCAGGGCACGGCGTCAGACAGCGCCGTGCTGGCCCCTAGCCCGAAGGCGAGTCGCAAGACGATCGCGACGAGGCCGAGAAGGGCCAGGACCCCCAGGGCGTCTTTGACCATGGTCATCCGTGTGCTCACGAGACTACTCCTCCCGCTCCGGCGATCGTTCCCAAACCTGTGTTGCTCCGTCGGCGGCGATCTTCATTCGCCGTTGCACGATCCAGGTCACCCCCGACAGCATGCCCGCGACCGTGAGAGCGATTCCCGGGGTGAGCGAAATGACGGGCCAGGTGTAGGCCGGCACGGGCTTGTTGCCGATGCGCGCCGGCCAGCCCAGCACGTCCAATGGCACGTGGGAGACGTACAACGCACACGTTCCGCCGACTTCGTGCTCGCCGTACACGTGCGGCAGGTAGAGATCCGGCTTCGACTCGATTCGGCGACGGGCCTCCGCCACGAGTTCGCCCCGCTCCCCAAAGACGATCGCTTCATTCGGGCAGGCCTCGACACAGGCGGGCGCCTGACCGTCTTTCAGACGTTTCGCACACATCGTGCATTTGGTGATCAGGGGCAGGGTCTTGTCCCACTCATATCGGGGGATGCCAAACGGGCAGGCCAGCATGCAGTATCGACAGCCGATGCACCGGTCCGCGTCGTATACCACGGGACCCTGTGGCGTCTTCGTGATGGCCCCGACCAGACACGCCTCGACGCAGGCGGGCTCGAGGCAGTGCAGGCACGATTTGCGAGCGTATGCCCCGCCGGCTGCTTCCACCAGGGAGACGAGCCGACGTCCCGAGAGACCATCCGGGTGTGCCCGAACGGCTGGCAGTTCCTGCTCGAGTCCGTTGCATTCGACGCAGCTCCGAACGCAACGTGCGCAGCCGGTACAGCGCGTGACGTCATTGAGGATCGCTTTCATGACACGGCCGGTTCCTTTCCATGCAGCGCGTCCGCCACGCGGTCGCCGGCCCCGGCGGGAAACCGCCAGTAGACCTCGGCCGACACCCGTTCGAACGGGAATAGTGCCGCGTGGGAAAGCTTAGTGAAGGGCATCAGCGCCAGCACCAGATCCCCCGTCAGCACGTGCACGAGCATTGTGGCCTGATAGCTGAACGGGTTCCATTCCGGGTGCGACGCCAGGAACCCGGAAACGCATGGAATGAGCAACAGCAGCACCAGCAGGTAGTCCGTCGGGCGACTCATGAAACGAGCGGCGGCCTGAAAGGTGCGGAATCCCAACAAGCCGAGTCCCGTCACGATCGCCAGGATCGTCAATGCCTCGGCGACCGCCCGAGGCAACGTCACCCAGCCTACGCCCGTGCCCCGTTCCCAGAGCAGCACGTGCTCAGCCAGAAAGATGGGCACCAGGATCACCCCGATATGGAACAGGAATGACAGCACGCCGATCATCGGGCTCGCGCGGTAGATGTGCGTGACCGGCACGAGCCACTGGCCCATGTCTCGCAAGACGCGGCCGAAGGGAAAGTGATCGCGGGATGCCCGCCTCCAGGCGCGACGGTATTCATAGACTCGCAGGAAAACCAACCGACTCAAGCCCAACACCATGAGCAGGAAACAGGCCACGAAGAGCGGACCACGGGCGAACTCCAGTGCGGCATTCATGAGACAGCTCCCGTGCCGCTGCTCGGGGCCGCGGTTAGAGTGGTATGGCCGCGACCGTTGCCGTTCCCGCTCGCATTCCCGTTGGGATGCAGGCGAATGGCCCGCAGGACTAAATCGTGAATGCCGACGACCTGAACGGGAAGCTCGTAGTACTCCACAAGTTCACGTAACTGCTTCTTGCAGTTGGCGCAGGGCGTGGCGACGATTTGGGCACCGGTTCGGCGGATCTGATCGGCCTTGACCTTGCCGGCGATGGTCATGCGATACTCGTGCGTTTCATCCATCGACACCGTTCCACCGCCGCCGCCGCAGCAATAGTTGTCTCGACCGCGGGGCGTCATCTCTACGAAGTCCCGGACGAATGCTTTCAGGATCTGTCTCGGCTGATCGACCAGCCAACCGGAGCGGGCGATGTTGCACGGATCGTGATAGGTGACACGCTCGGTGACGGCATGGGGGTCGAGTTCGATCCGTCCGTCACCAATGGCGAGTGCGGTGTACTCTAGGAAACTCATCACGGGGTACTTGCCGTCAGCGAATTGGGGAACGTAGGACTTGGCTGAACGCGATGCATGTCCGCATTCGCCGACGAGGATGACCTTGGCCCGTAACCGCGTGACTTCGGCGACAAGCCGGCGGATGATGTGCTCCAGGACGCGATCGCTGTAGAACAGCCCGTAGTTGATCCCGTCGAAGTACTGCGTGCCGATCGTCCAGTTTTCGCCATCTCCTGCCGCGTTGAGCACGGCGGCGTTGCCCATCAGGGTGTCCGCCTCCATCAGGTAGTCGCTGACCGCGGGGAAAAACACGTAGTCCACGTCCGGCACGTCGACGGGGAACTTGATACGCACGCCCTTCATTTCCTCGATCTCCTCTTCCAGGAACTCGAGGTTGTCCAACAGTCCGGGCACCGGCACGGCGGACGTGTTGTGCGTCTTCCCGTGAAGCTGCTCGCGGACGCTGACCTGCAAGGCCTTGGGCACCACGCCGATCTCGCTGAGAATGTACCGTGCCAGGTGTGTGAGCAGCCCATGATCGATACCCATGGGGCACTCCAGGCTACAGCGGCGGCAAGCCGTGCAGCGATAGACCGACTCGGCCAATTCGTCGATATGAGACTCGGTGAGAGGCCCGTTGCCGCCCATCTGGCTGCGCAGCCACCCGCCGAAGGTGAAGTACGTCCGATATATACGCAGTAGCAGTTCGGAGCGATAGCAGGGGATGTCGTGCGGGTCGTGCGTCACCTGATAGATCTGGCACGTGCAGGCGCAGCGAGTGCATCGCGTCGTACCGCGGGCGTATGTGTCGAGCACGGGCCCGTAATTCGTGTGTTCCAGGACGGCTTCGAACGTGCGCAGGAACGCGGCCACCCGTCCGTCCGTGACGGGCTGTTCCACGTGGTACGCGTAACGATGCGCGGGTCCGCGGGGCCGCGACTGTTGTGCCGTTGTCAGTTGCGGTGAGTTGAGAACGGTGGACATAGAACCCCTCTCTCCGGTGCATCCAGTCGGTACGACCGGCCGGGCCTGCCCCCGGTGTGTGGAGACGAAACGCTTGTCTGCATGACACGAGAGCAAGCATCGTGCCAGCCGCGAACACGCGACGCCGTTGCAGGCTCTGGCGTTTGCGCGTTCGTGCACTCACAGGATCGTGCACGGTCTCTTACCCCGGATTCCCGGCGATTGCAGGCAGGTTGCGGTGGCTGGAGGAAGGCGCGTGCACTGCCGCTAAGCGATGCACCTGACCGCTCAGTTGATGCGACTATCTCAACCGATCTGTTGCAGACGCTGCTGCACGCCGTTGCATGCAACGCCCCGTGCAACAGCCCAGCGCGGCCGTCTGCTGCTCGCAGAGGGATTACGCCGGGTTCGTCAGCCATGCCCCGCTTCTGGCTCGGAGATTGCATGATGTCCGGTAAGCAGGAAACCTCTCATGCGCGTCGCTGTGCCATTGTATGGAAAACGCGTGTCGCCTCGCTTCGCCTTCTCCGACACGATGCTGGTGGCGGAAGTGGACAATGGCCAGACGGTGCGGCAGGAAGCCGTGGCCACCGAGGGCCTCACCGACCAACAGCGACTGGAGCAGCTCTTGGCCCTGGGCATCGAGGAGTTTGTCTGCGGGGCCGCCGATCCAGCTTTTCTGACCGAAGCCGGCACCCTGGACATCCGCATCATCCCGGACGTGGCCGGCGACGTGGACGAAGTACTTTCCCTGGTGGCCTGCGGTCGCCTGGTGCCCGGGCACGGGACGTACGCCGACGGCTCGGCCGCGTCGGCCGCCGCATCCCTCGACTGCATCAACTGCCTCGACCGCGTCTGCCTGTCGGGTAAGGCATGTGCCGGCCTCGTTCCCGAACTGCACGGCGCACGTTCGCCGGGCGACCATACGCAGATCCTCGACGTGGCCGCGGACATCGCCCTGGAGACCGAGCGACGGCTTTGCCGCGTCGCCGAGTTCGTGCATTTCTGCCATGGCGTGGGCTACCAGCACGTCGGCGTCGCATTCTGCGTGGAGCTCTTCCGGGAAACCCAGATCCTGACGCATCTGCTCCGGCGGTTCTTGCGGGTATCGGCGGTCTGCTGCAAGGTGGGTGGACAGCGCCTGGATGAAGACCTCGACGCGTCGGGGGCGACTCAAATAGCCTGCAATCCGATCGGACAAGCCGCCGAGCTGAACCGCGCGAGAACGGACATCAACGCCGTGGTCGGCCTCTGCATGGGGTGCGACCTGCTGTTCACGCGACACAGCATTGCCCCCGTGACAACGCTCTTCGTCAAGGATCGCTGTCTGGCCAACAACCCGGTGGGGGCCCTGTACTCGAACTACTATCTGGCGGAACTGGCGGAGCAGACCCAGCCCGAGACGAAGACCAGCAGGGCCCTTTCGCACGAAGGAGTAAAATCGTGACCACCATCGCCGTCTATGACATCGGTCTCTGCGCTGACTTTTCCAAACAGGGAGATTGGGCATTCAATTACGCCTTCAATCTTGCGAGATCCCTGCACCACGGCCTCAATATCTTCTATGTGCCCGATCTGACTTGGGACGCACCGCACCCCCCGCCGCCACTGGATCTCCAAACGGCGGTGGACCTGGAGCGCCGGGTGCGCTCGTACTACGACGATCGTCTCGGTGACTTTGTGGAGGTCGGGTTCCGCATTTGCGAAGGCTTCGCTGACGCCGAGTTGCGCCGCTGCCTCCTCCACCATGACTACCAGGTGCTGGTGCTGCCCTACATACGGATCGACTCGTTGTTTGCGGGGCGGCCGATCGAGACGTTCGCCTACCGATTCAACGCGCCAGTGGTCCTGGTGGGTCCCGATCGTCCAGATCAGTACTTCCTCAACCCGCCGGCCGTGCTGCTCCATCCGCAGCTGGGTCTGTCCAGGAACGAATGGAGCGTGCTGGACTCCGAGGCAGAAGCGCCCGCGGGGACATAGTCGACGGCGGGCCGTTGGCGAGGGGCGGACCATGCGTGTTGAAAAGTCCATGAATTTCGGCTTGGGTTTGGCAACGCGTTTGATGGAGCCCCGCCAGAGGATTACAATGAACGGAGGGTAACCAGTTGCACTCCGACTGGCCTACGCGGGTGTCGTCGCCGGTTCTCAAGTGCTGGCCGGAAGAGGGTGCTGTCGTGGATGACTACCCATCCGTACGAGATGCGCGCAGTGACCGCGATGCCGCAACGCAGAAGATCGCGGGGATCATCTTCGACAGCATTAGCGACGCCGTGTTCACCACGGACCACGACTGCCGAATCACCGCGTTCAATGCGGCGGCCGAGAAGATCACCGGATTCACGCGCGAGCAGGCGATCGGGTGTTACTGCTTTGACATCTTCCGCTCGGAGATCTGCCAGACTCGCTGTGCCCTCCGCCACACGCTGGAGGATGGTCAACCGGTCTCCAATCTCCGCGTGACTATTATGACCCGCGATGGGCGAAAGCTGCCGGTGAGCGTCTGCACCACGCTGCTCCGTGACGGACGCGACAAACCCGTGGGAGCGGTTGAGTTCATCCGCGACCTGTCGGTCGAGGAGGAGCTCCGCCATCGACTGACGCAGTGCGACGCCTTTGATGACCTGCGGAGCGACAATGAACAGATGCAACGGGTCCTCACGTTGTTGCCTGAGATCGCCGTCTCCGAGTGCAACGTGCTCATTCGCGGGCCGAGCGGTTCGGGCAAAGAACTGATCGCCCAGGCCATCCACAACCTCAGCCCGCGCCGCCACGGGCCGTATGTCCGTGTAAACTGCGGCGCCCTGCCCGCCACGCTGCTCGAATCGGAGCTGTTCGGGTACGTGAAGGGTGCCTTCACCGATGCCAAGCGCGACAAACCCGGTCAGTTTCAACTCGCCGAGGGCGGAACGCTGCTGCTGGATGAAATCGCGGAGATGCCCTTGCCCCTGCAGGTCAAGCTGCTGCGGGTGCTCAATAACGGCGAGTTTCAGCCGCTCGGCTCGACACGCACCCTGCATGCCGACGCCCGGATTATCACATCAACGAACCGTGACGTCGAGCGCATGGTGGGCGAGGGGGCCCTCCGGGAGGACCTCTATTATCGCATCGACGTGGTGAGCGTCGAAATACCGCCGTTGTGCGAACGACTGGAGGATCTTCCACGGCTCGTCAACCATTTCCTGGACCGCTTCCGGCATCGACGTGGCAAGTACATCGCCAGCTTGTCTGACGAGGCCATGGCCATGTTGCGACGCTACGATTGGCCTGGCAACATCCGCGAGTTGGAAAATGCGATCGAGCACGCGTTCGTGCTATGCCCGGACGAGGTCATCGAAACGGAGCACTTGCCGGACCGAATCGTCAACGGGGCCCGGGATCAGGGCAGGTCGCCGACCCAGTTTGGCGAGTCCTCGCTCGAGGCAATCATCCGGGAAGCCCTGCTCCGGAACCGGGGAGACAAATCCAAGACCGCCCGTGAGCTGGGCATGCACCGCACGACGCTTTGGCGCAAGATCCGCCATTACGGCATAGAAGGGGAGTAAGGGACCAGGTCGCCCGATGCCTGCACCGAGTTGATCGCGCCCCGATGTCGGTCCCGCGGGGATCACTTGAGCCGATTCCCCTGCGGATGCAGCAGTCTCTCGGGAGAATCTGGTCGGAGCGCAATCGCGAGGTGGGTGCGATGCTGGGCATGTTTCGAGACTCTTCCCGCCACGCGTGTGGCTTGTAGCCACGACCGCTCGGGTTTCCGAATCGGCCCGGGGACCCATGAGGGAGCATTGCAGAAGTGGCCGCGAGCTTAACTGTCAAACCCGACGCGGAATGCATCGAGCGGCTGTCTTCTCTGGGAGGAGATTCGGTCAAGAAGTGCTATCAGTGCGGGACGTGCTCGGTGGCCTGTGCCCTTTCGCCCCTACGGAATCCCTTCCCGCGCAAGGAGATGATGTGGGCTCAGTGGGGCTTGAAAGGCCGGCTACTGAGCGATCCGGACGTGTGGCTTTGTTATCAATGCAACGACTGCACGAAATCATGTCCGCGTGGTGCCCGCCCGGGCGACGTACTTGCCGCTGTACGATCTTACACGATTGAGAGCTTTGCCTTTCCACGCTTTATGGGGCGCGCCCTCGCTGCTCCGAAGGCTCTCCCCATCCTGATGGTCGTACCGATTGTGATCTTCGGCACAGCGGCGCTTATCCAGACGCGTGGTGACTTCAGCTTCGTGACCAGTGAAACACTAAAGTTCAATGATGTGTTCTCGCATCACTTTCTCGTACCGTTTTTCACGGTTGGCGGCGTGGTGGTCTTCGCTCTGGCAGCACAGGGTCTTCATCGTTTCTGGAAGTCGCTCTGCGCAGCCGGTCCCAGGGAAGTAAGAATGGGTTTCGCTCGGGCGCTTTTTCAAGCGGTCGCCGAGATCCTGACGCACAGGAACTTCAAACGATGCGGGGAGAACCGGCCGCGATACGTGGCGCACGTGTTGCTGCTCTACGGCTTCTTCGGGGCGATGCTCACGGCGGGGCTGGCCGTCGTATTCACTGAGATCACGAGAACCTCCGAACTGCCCCTGCCCCCGTCCAACCCGATCAAGATCGTGGGCGTAGTCAGCGGCCTAGCGATTATCATCGGCGGCACAATCCTCATCGTGCGAAGAATGTCTGCTCCGGATCGCGTGGCTGCCAATCAGTACTCGGATCGTTTGTTCCTGTACGTGCTGTTTGGAGCTGGAACCACTGGTCTGTTGACATGGCTGACGCGAATTGCTGGGTGGCATATCGCGGCCATCGCCATTTACTTCGGTCACTTGGTGCTCGTGTTCTTTCTTCTGTTCTACATGCCGTACTCGAAGTTCGCCCACATGCTTTACCGTGGTCTGGCGTTAGTGTACGCGCGGCGGATGGCTCGAACGTCTGCCGACTTCGGCTTCGGCAGTGTGCCGACCTTCTGATTCGATCTACTCGGCCTGAGCCAGCGGTGCATCGGTGCGCCCTCGGCGCTCGCCGCGTTGCCGGGCCGGTTGTCCGAAGGGCGGCGGATCCGTATCGCCGTTGTTGAGTTTCTATCGCGACAGTTGAATCTGCGCTTCGTTTTTTCGTGCACCTCGGTTGATCGCCCGGTAGTAGCACCTGCCGAAGGTGTGGGCGGTCTCGAGCAGCTCTTCTCTCTGAAGCGCTTCCACGCACTTCACAACCTCATTCTGGTTCATCCCGAGACCAATCGCAATGTCTTCCACGGAACACGGACGTCTTCGGAGCAAGTTCAGCACCTCCATCAGTCCTGCGAAGTCATGCGGTTCATTGCGCACATCCCGTCGATCCGCGATGATTTCCGCTGTGGGAACGAATTGGTGCGCCAAATCCAGAAGCTGCTCCCGCGGCACCGCCTCGGCGTATCGTTCGGCGGGTGGGCGCGTTACCGTATTCAACTGGAGGCGGTGGGGCTTGATTCGTTGCACCCACTGGGCAAGCTTGCCTATGTCGGCCTCGCTCGCCGTGAAACCCAGCATCACCAGCATCTCGAGCCAGTACTCGCCTCGACAGGTCTTGCGGGCGCTCACGAGACCATCCACCAGCCTTTCGAAGGAGACGGCGTCGTGTGGGCGGTTGACCTGCCCAAAGCTCCGTTCATCGCCCGCATCGAGTGACGGGATGAGCAGATCTACGTTCTCAATCTCGCCAAGCACGTCGGGCCGCCACAACAGCGATCCGTTTGTCAGGACGGCAACTGGGATGTCTGTCATGCCTTTGATTCGATCGATGAGGTCACCCAGCCGCGAATAGAGTGTCGGCTCGCCGGAACCGCTGAGCGTGATATGGTCCGGCTGACTGCTCAGCCGCGACCGAACCTCATCAACGACGTCGTCGAGCGGAACCCATTCCCTTCGCTCAGTCGTTTTGCAGGTCGTGCGGCCAAGCTGACAATAGATACAATCATAACTGCACGTCTTGAAGGGAACGAGATCTACCCCGAGCGAACGGCCCAGCCGGCGTGAAGGCACCGGTCCAAACACACTTCCTATACGCTCTTTTTTCGGGCGACTCTGTTTCCGACCCTGCGACATGGTTAATCCTCGCGCGGCAGCGTGGCGGGATCAATATCCTCGAGTCAATGGGCTTGAGGGACAGGTGTCCAGCCACTTACGTCCTCCTCATGACCCTGTTCCACGAATAGTGCCTCGGCTGTTGCCCGGACGGTTCCGGCCTGTGCGATCTCTGCCTGAAGCTTGAAAAACGGGCGAGAATCCCTAACCAGCTTCGCCCGTACCGTCGCGGGCGTGCCAAGCAGGACCGGATGCACGAACCGGAGATTCAACTTGCCCGTCACGGCAATGATCTGGCGACGGAACAAGCAGTGAGTCATGGCCGCGTCCACCAGCATGGCGACAACACCTCCGTGGAGCCGATCCGGGTATCCCTGATACTTGGGTTCACAGGCGAACGAGCCGACTATTGATCCGCCTGCCTCCTTCTTGAAGCGCAGAGCCAATCCCTCACCGTTCTCAGGACCGCAGGCAAAACAGGTTGAATGAGTGCGGGCTGGCTGATTCGTAGCGATCTCGGTGGTCGTGATGTCAATGGTCACAGAGGTTTGCCCCGGCCTCAAGTGTTCCGCGAAGGTACGCTAACGCCAGTCGCTCGGGCGTCTCGGCAGGCACGCCGATTACGACCTCGATGTCGTGCTGCGCGAATTGCTGGAGGGCGCGTTGGCCCATGCCACCAGCGAGGACCACGTCGGCCCCCAGCTGGCCCAGCCACCGAGGGAGTGCTCCCGGTTCGTGTGGCGGTGGCCGGTGCAGGGACTGGCTGATGATGCTTCCTGCCTTCGCGTCGGTTTCGAAGACGGCGAATTCGTCGCAATGGCCGAAATGAGCGCTCAAGCGACCGTTCGTTACGGGAATGGCGATGTTCATGCGATGGTTCTCCTCTTCTCTGACTCAGTATCGACGCCAACCTCGTGATGCCCCGGCCACACCAAGATCGATCGGACCATACTCGCGAAGGCTTCGCTCGCTGGCGTACTTTCCTCCGCGTCGACGAAAGGCAGCCCGCTGTCTCCGGACGTGACGATCCGTGGGTCGATTGGAATGCTGCCGAGGAACGGAATACCAAGTTGCTTGGCCAACGCCCAGCCGCCACCCTTCTTGAACAGATCGATTTGCTCGCCGCATCGGGGGCACAGGAGGCCACTCATGTTCTCCACAATGCCCACGATCGGCAAAGTCAGGGTGTGGCAGAACGAAATGCACCGCCGCACGTCAGCAAGAGCCACGTCCTGTGGCGTAGTGACGATTACGGCGCCGGCCGGCGTCCCGACAAGTTGAACTACCGACATGGGCTCGTCCCCGGTGCCGGGCGGCGAATCGACCACCAGGTAGTCCAGCCTGCCCCACGCCACGTCTTTCAGGAATTGACGTATCGCGCCGTGTTTTTTTGGCCCTCTCCAGATGACCGGTTCGGCGTCGTTGGGCAGCAGGAAGCCGATCGACACCACCCCCAGGCGGTCGTTCATCTTGACGGGAGCCAGGTCCTCGCCACAGAGTTCAACGTCCCGGCCTTCCAAGCCCATAAGCTTGGGGATGCTTGGCCCGTGCACGTCGACATCGAGCAAGCCAACCGTCTTCCCGGCCGACGCCAATGCAACGGCCAGGTTGGCGGCCACCGTGCTTTTGCCCACGCCACCTTTGCCAGACAACACGAGCAGTTTATGCCGTATGCCTTTCATTCTTCTTTGGAGCGCTTGAGCCTCCGCTTGCCGACGGGCTTCGTCCGACGGGTCTGGTCTTGAATCCTGATTGCGTTTCATGAGGATCCTCCTGCTGCAGCCGTGGGTGGTGCCGCGGTGACCACCGCAGAGACTTCGGACCAGAGTTCTCTGATGTCCAGTGCCGCACCATTACAGGCGTATTCCACGATGGACTTCTGTTTGATCTGCGAGCGAGTTACCGCTTGATCGTAGCGAATCCTGCCGGCCACTCGCAGGTGGCGATCGCTGGCCTCACGCTCGATCTCCGCGGTGAGCCATCGGTTCAAGTCCCATTTGTTCACGCAGACTTGCGTTTGAATGCCGAAGTAGCTCGTCAGGTCGGTCACGCGTCTTAGATCGTGGAGTCCAGATGGTGTCGGCTCGGTCACGACAAGTACGTAGTCTGCGCCGCTGATGGAGGAGATCACGGGGCAGCCGATCCCCGGCGAGCCATCGATCAGAACCAGGCCCAGTTTCTGCTCCTGGGCAATGGTCTTGGCGCGGGCTCGAACCAGGCTGACGAGCTTGCCCGAGTTCTCTTCCGCGACACCGAGTTGGGCGTGGACCATGGGGCCGTATCGGGTGTCGGATACAAACAGCTCCCCGTTCACCACCTTGGTCACCTCGATGGCTTTCGCCGGACAGAAGTGGGCGCAGACACCGCAGCCGCCGCACGAGATCGGGTCGATTCGGTACGTGGTCGCCCCTTTGTCGTTACATGGGCCGTCACAGGTGACAGCGTCGAATCGGCAGACGTCAGCACAATTCCCGCACGCCGTGCAATCGGCGACCTTAACCTCCGCTCGTGAGCCTCCAGAGAACGGCTCGCGCGTGACAGTGCTTGGATTCAGCACAAGATGCAGGTCGGCGGCGTCGACATCGGCGTCGGCCAGCACGCATCCATCGGCCAACGCGGCGAATGACGCAACAATGGATGTCTTGCCAGTCCCACCTTTACCACTGATAACGACCAATTCGTGCATGGTCTCAAACCCTTGCCAGGCCAGCCACTTCCCGAGTGACGTTCAGCAGAAGATCCGCGAAAATGTCAGCACGATTCGGCAATGCCTCACAGATCAACTCACCGCGCGAGTACACCTCGGCGATCCGCCGGTCCTCCGGAATCTCGGACAGCAGTCGGATGCGTTCCTCGCGGCAGAACGATTGCACCGCGCGATAGCCGGGCTGCGCTCGATTGACGACCACGCCAAAAGGAAGCCCCAGGGCCCGGGTCATCGCTACCGCGAGCTTCAGGTCGTGCAGCCCGAACGGAGTCGGCTCGGTCACCAGCAGCACGTAATCACTTCCACGAACACTCTCGATGACGGGACACGAGGTTCCCGGCGGGGCGTCGGTGATGATCAGATTCGCCTGCGGTGCTGCGGCTTTAACGGCCTTGATCACCGGCGGGCTCATTGGCTCGCCGATGGCCAGCGTCCCCTGGACGAACTGCACTTCGCCGGCCCACCCGGTTTCAAGCAACCCTACCATCCGGGGGGTCGTGGTGATGGCGCCTTCGGGACAGACGCGCCAGCAGCCACCGCAATCGTGGCAGAGTTCGGGGAAAACCAACACCTGGCGGATCATGCAGAGGATCGCGCTGAATTGGCAGATCTCGCTGCATCTCCCGCAGTTTGTGCAAGCGGCTTCGTCGACCTTGGGCTCCGCTACATGCACCGGCTCGCTGTAGGCAAGGTCTGGCGCCAGGAAGACATGGCCGTTCGGTTCCTCCACGTCGCAGTCGAGGTAAGCCACGCTTTGACCGTTGCGTGACGCGATATACGCCAAGTTTGTGGCGACAGTTGTCTTGCCGGTGCCGCCCTTGCCGCTTGCCACTGCGATTCTCATACTGCCAAGACTCCCGACGCCACCTACTCGGGTAAATCCACGATCGACCCGCATGGGCCGTTGTTACTCCTTCGTGAGTGTGTCCGGCCTCGCGAGCAAAGCAATGGAAATACTATGTCACTCGTACAACAGGGGACCCATACGGCGAGAAAGAGGAACCCGGTGATGAATCCCATGGTCGTCATGCTCAGATGTGTCCCCAGCGCCATGCTCGTGTGGAATAGCGAGGCCCATGTGCTCAACAAGACGTGTCCCGCATGCGGAAACCTCGTGGTGGGGCGACCGCACGCGATGACAATCCCAATAAACGCCAGGGGGTTTACCACCCACCACTTTTCAATGAAACCGAAGTGTAAGCCTTTGTTGGGTAACGCGAGCAAGCACTCACCTGCATACGGGATGATCGAGTCGCTTAGGGTAGCTACGCCGATAGACCCCAGATACCCGATCACAACGGTTGCCCCAAGCCTGCCCCTGCTGTGAAGCCGGTACATCGAAGCCGTGACCAATGCGCTGAGCAGAACATGGAGCGGGTGCAGGGTCCAGAACAATGTGGCGGACGCGGATCGCGGGACATCGGCACAGAAAAAGACCGCCATGATGATGATGCCGGTGGAGGCTCCAAAGGCAGTGAACGGGGCATGGGCTCTTAGTTCACCGGGGATGTCTCTGAACATTTCGACGCGTCAGTCTATTTACCCACGCCCAGCGACCCGACGACGGGTCGCAGGGCAGGCTGGCTGAGAAGAACCTCGGCCGATGCGTCGCGACGCCCGGCCGAACCGGTCACGCGGGGTCTAAGGCATCCGTTCTATGAGCCAGCTCCACGGTTTCGCCCACGGCCCCGGCCCGACTCGCTTTTGCGCCCTCGTCCCTTACCTCCGCCTTGACCTTTACCGCCGCCGCGTCCGGTCCGCCCGGTTTTCCCCCCCGGACCCTCGGAAGCACGCCGGGAACCCTCCGGGTACGGGGACGGCAAGGGCCCGAGAGCGCGGCCGGATTGAGCGGTGGCGCGCCGAGCTTGCCCCTGCGGTGCACGGACCGGGCCGGACCGAGTGGTCGCACCCGTGGCTGTTGTGATGTCGAGCATGCCGGCCTTGTATCGATCGACGACATTGGCCGCGGTACCCTCGCAGTCAAGAATCACTCCAATGCCTGCCGCCGTGAGGGAGTCCCGCGCATTTGGCCCGCAATCACCGGCGAGCAGGACCCGGACTCCCTTCTCGCCGAGGAGGTGCGCGGATTGAATCCCCGCCCCGCGGGCAAGGGAAACGTTGGGGTTTTCCAACGCTTCGAACCCCATCGAGTCTGTATCGACAATGAGATAGTACGGGCAGCGACCGAACCGCGGATCCATTTCCGCGTCCAGCGTCGGCCCGGAGGATGTGATCGCAATCTTCATCACCGTTCTCCCGTTCCCAACTTGCATGAGGTTCTCCTCGGGACATCGGCAGAGGTCACATACGCCAAGGCCGTTGCCCGGATCACTTCGCGATTCACCACATCAGCCCCAAGAGCTTTGACGCGCTTCGCCCCGGCGATGGACAGCATCGCGCCAACGGCAATTCGGCCCCGCCCAATCTCGGCTTCGTCGGCAAGCGTCGCCAACGCCGGACGCCGCGCCACGTCGGGAAGGGCAGACGCCCTCCCATTCCCGGTGGGAAAGGCGATTCGCACAATGAGTGAAATTGCAATAGCCGTGCCAATCGGCGAGACGAGCGAACCGGCGGCTAACGCACGTGCAGGGAATGATTTAGAACATTCGAGGACCCACGCGGCATGCAACCGGCTCTTGCAATCTGCACGGTTGCGGATGACTGTCGTCATGCGATGTGCGGAATTCGCTTGTTATAGGCTCATGCGGTTGGGCGAATAAGACGTCACGGAAGAGGAGCGTGGCGTCCCCACCCCGCCGGAGAGCCATCTAGTCCGTAAACGGGGTGGGGCACCCAAGCCATTCTCTCGCAGCGCCATCGAAAGTAGCCTGGCGCCGCCGTCCACGGTTGTCTGACTTTCCAGGCCAAGGCGATGCAACCCGCTGCCCATGGCTTCGTTCTCGGCAAGACCCCTCCGCCAGAGGAGTACCAGCAGATTACGTGCCGGAGGGACTCATTGTGCAGCAATGCCCGTAAGTCGTTGCTGGCAATGAGGAAACCCCAGTGAATAGCCGCGCCGCGTGTACGCCGCGCCGGTAGTCTGCACGGCGACATCGACAGCTTGGCGGCAGAATGCCCGGTCAGTCCTGCTCGGGTGGCGCGGTCTTAGCCCGGAACGTCGATTTCCAGGGACTTGATCTTCCGGTACAGAGTGCTGGGATCGATACCCAGTTCCTTGGCCGCCGCGGTGCGGTTGCCCTCGTGGCGACGGATCGCATCCGCGATGTACATCGCTTCCACCGCTTTCAGCGTGAGAGGACCTTGCTGTCTCGCGGGCCTGTCATCGTCCCGACTACGAAACGCCGGTGGGAGGTGGTTTGGCTCGATCAGGCCACCGCGGCAGAGCACGAACGCGTGCTCGACTATGTTCTCGAGCTCGCGGACATTGCCCGGGAAATCGTATTGCATCAGAGTTGCCAGCACGTCGTCGGAGACAGCGACGATGTCCTTGTTCTGGAGGCGATTGAACTTGGCGATGAAGTGATCGAGCAGGAGAGGGATATCCTCCCGATGGTCACGCAGGGCAGGAAGTGTCAACGAGATGACGTTTATGCGGTAGTAGAGATCGTCTCGAAAGGAGCCCTCACGAACCAGATCGCCGAGGTTCTTGTTTGTCGCGGCAATGACGCGGACGTCGATTTCCACCGGTTCCACCGATCCCAGCGGCTCAAACGTTCTTTCTTGCAGGACGCGAAGCAATCGGGCCTGCATGGCCGGTGAGACGTCGCCGATTTCGTCGAGAAACACCGTGCCCCCGTCGGCAACCGCGAGTTTGCCAGGTTTGTCGCGACGGGCATCGGTGAAGGCCCCGGCCTTATAGCCGAAAAGCTCCGACTCCAGCAAGGAATCCGGCAGCGCCCCGCAATTGATGGCCGCAAAACGTTTGCCCTGACGCGGCGAAAGACTGTGTATGGCCCGGGCGAACAATTCCTTGCCCGTCCCGCTCGGACCTTCAATCAAGACCGTGCTGGTGCTCTCGGCGAACTGGGGCAGGACATCGAATAGCCGGCGCATGCGCGGGCTGCGGCCCACGATGTCAGCAAATGTATACTGCTGTTCCAGCTCTTTGCGCAATTGCTCCACCTGGCTGAGATCCCGAAACGTCTCAACACCGCCGATCACCTCGCCTGATGCGTCCTTCAAGGCGGCGGCAGATATGCTGATGGGGATCGGGCGGCCCTGGGCGTCGAGGATATAGATGGCTTTGTTGACGATGTGACGATCGCTCCGCAGCGCCTCACGCAGAGCACATTCATGCTCGCAGATGTTGGCCCGGAGGACATCGCAGCACGGCCGTCCCACGGCCGTTGGGCGTTCCACGCCGGTGATCCGTTCTGCCGCCCGGTTGAAAGATGTGATCCGCCAGTCCTTGTCTACTGTGAACACACCATCGGCGACCGAATCGAGGATGACGTCTCTTAAATGGTCCTCAGTAAGTTCCTTCACTGCCAATCACCCGACGAGTGAACCGAAATCCGGGTCCGTGACCCACCTGTCCTGCCCCGAGGGTCCATGAGCGTACTCGCCACTGTAGCGTTTCAGCGAAAGTGAGACAATCGAGCGTTTTGGCATAGTGGTGGTTTACGGGTGAACGCGGAGGGGAGAACCATGGCCCCGGGGTTTCCCCCTCCGGCTCCTCCCTCCCCACCCAGCACAGGGGGAAGTCCGCCACGGTCTCCGGCCCACCGCTGGCAGGGACGCGGTTGGCCCGGGCATCGACGCGCCGCGCTTCGCGAAGCCGACCACGCGTACCGTTGATTTCGATGAGATGACCAAAAAGTTCGCAGACCGGGAAGAGGAACTCAGCCACCGCTGATGACCGCGGCGCCGCCCCTAATAGCCGGCAACCGCGACACTCGTCATTGAGTGTCACGGGTGTTGGTCTGTTTCTCCCCGCCCGCCGCCGGGAGGCTCCGTTCGCCAGTCTGCGCCGGCCCCAGCAGGGCAACGGTCTTGACCTGCGCGAACACGCTTCTGCCCGGTTCGAGATTGAGGGCCGCGACGGACTTGCGGGTGACGCGGGAAAGGATCGACACGCCGTCGCCCAGATCCAATACGAGCGTCGTTCGCGCCGCGTGATTCTCGGCCACCGCCCGGATCGTGGCCGGCAGGATGTTCAGAATGCTGGTCTCCGATTGGCGCTGCAGTGTCAGACTGACGTCCCGGGCCAGCACCCGCACTCGTACCGGATGCCCCACCGGCAACTCCACACGCGTGACCGTGAAGTGCCCGGAAGGGAACGCGAGGCGCGTAAGCTGATACGTTTCGTCGTGCTCCGCGACGGTGGTATCCACGATCGATTCAGCGTCCGGGGCGTGTGCCAGCGGCAGATCGAGGCGATTCAGCATCTCCACCAGCGAACCGGCCGCTACCACTCGCCCAGCGTCCATCAAGACCAGATGGTCAGCCAGCCGCCCCACCTCCTCGAAGGAGTGACTCACATAGAGAATCGGGATCTGCAGCTCGCCGTGCAGGCGTTCCAGAAACGGCAGGATCTCCGCCTTGCTCCTGGCGTCAAGCGCGGTCAACGGTTCGTCCAGCAGAAGCAGGCGCGGGCTCGTGACCAGCGCCCGCGCGATCGCCGCCCGCTGGCGTTCTCCTCCCGAGAGATCCGCGGGATCGCGGTCCAGCAGGTGTTCTAGCCCCAACAGGTCGACCGCCTCCGTGAACGATACGCGGCGTTCGGCAGACGCCACCCGTTTGAAGCCGTATTCCAGATTGCCGCGCACGGTCAGATGCGCGAA
Organism: uncultured Phycisphaeraceae bacterium; assembly: GCA_964495075.1. Taxonomy (GTDB): domain Bacteria; phylum Planctomycetota; class Phycisphaerae; order UBA1845; family UBA1845; genus JAFGJQ01. The sequence continues at coordinate 4,793 of CAZBUJ010000059.1, read as the reverse complement.
CAGGCTCGCCTCTTGAAAGACGTAGCCCAACGCGCGGCGATGCGTCGGGACGAAGGTCGCCCCGTCGTGCCAGACCTCCCCCGGCAGCGCCAGATAGCCCGCGGGATCGCGCTCCAGTCCCGCCATCGCCCGCAGCAACGTGGTCTTCCCGCAACCGGACGGGCCGAAAACCGCCGTGATGCCCTGCGCCGGGATCTGCAGCGAGGCGTCGAGCGTGAAGCTGTCGCGCTGCAAGTGAAATCGCGCCTCGATCGTCATGGCTGCACCACTGCGAAACGACGGTTCAAGGCGTACACCGAAAGCAACATCACAAACGACAACAACAGCATCCCGCCCGCCAGCCAGTGGGCATGCCCGTACTCCAAAGCCTCGACATGGTCATAGATCGCGATCGACAACACCTGCGTCTTGCCGGGAATGTTCCCGCCGATCATCAGCACCACGCCGAACTCGCCCAGCGTATGCGCGAAACCCAGTACCGCGGCGGTCAGAAACCCCCGCCGCGCCAGCGGAATCGCCACCGTGAAAAAGCGGTCCAGCGGTGAAGCCCGCAGGGTCGCTGCCACTTCCAGCGGTCGCGGCCCCACGGCGGCAAACGCGTTCTGCAGCGGCTGGACGACGAACGGCAACGAGTAGAAAACCGAGCCCACCACCAAGCCGGAGAAAGTGAACGCCAGGTGCCGGAAGCCGAACGCTTCCAGCACGCTGCCCACCGGCCCGTGTGGTCCCAGGGCAATGAGCAGATAGAAGCCCAGCACCGTCGGCGGCAGCACCAGCGGCAGCGCGACCAGCGTTTCCAGCAGCAATTTCAGCCGCCAACGGCTCCGCGCCAGCCACCACGCCAGCGGCGTGCCCAGCAGCAGCAGGATCCCGGTGGTAAGCCCCGCCAGTTTGAGCGTAATCCAAAAGGCGGTGACGTCAGCTTCGCTGGGCATCAGGGTGTTCCGTAACCATAACTGCGGATGATCCTCTTGGCCTCGTCTTCGCGCACGAAGGCGAGGAATGCCCGCGCCACCGCGCTCTCTTTGAGCAACACTGCTTGCTGTTCGATGGGCGTGCAGAGGGACGACGGGACCTCCCAGTAGGAACCAACGGCGGGCTGGCCGGGCCGATGCAACTGGGAATACGCGACGAATCCCAGCTCCGCGCCGCCGCTTTGAATGAACCGGTAGGTCTGCCCGATGTTCTCACCGCGTACGATCTTCTCCTGCAGATCTTCCCAAACGCCCAGCGCCTCCATTGCTTCCCGGGCGGCCTGACCATACGGGGCGAGTCGCGGATTGGCCAACGCCACGTGGTCGAAGCGCCCGTTCCGCAAGACGTCTCCCCGAGAGTCCACCAGGTCGAGGTGGGGACTCCACAGCACGAGCCGGCCGAAGGCGTAGGTGAAGCGACTGCCCGCCACCGCTGTGCCGTCAGCCTCCAGAAGCTCCGGCCGGGCGACGTCCGCGGCGAAGAAGGCCTCGAACGGGGCGCCGTTCTTGATCTGGGCGTAATGCTTGCCGGTCGAGCCGAAGCTCAGGATCACCCGGTGCCCCGTCCGCACCTCGAAACGCCGGGAGATGTCTCGGATGGCATCCGTGAAGTTGGAGGCGACAGCCACATGAACCTGCTCGGTTGCCGGCTCTTCATTGCCCCCCCGGCTGCGGATGATGGCACTGGCGGCAGCGATCACAACCATCGCTCCCACGATCCAAACAAAAGAACGGAGCGGCTTCTTGTTCACGCTTCTTCCTTCCCACATCGCCTACATCCCAGATGGTCAGGTGGTGGGCATCTCGAAGCTCGCCCGCGTGGTGGACGATTTCGCCCACCGCCCCCGGGTGCAGGAGCGCATGACCGAACCAATCGCCGACATGTTGATGGAACGGCTGCACGCGAAAGGGGTGGCGGTGGTCATTGCAGCCCGCCACGCCTGCCTGACCTGCCGCGGCATCAAGGAGGAAGGTACGCTGATGGTCACCTCCGCCGTCCGAGGCCGTTGCCGCAGCGACGCCCGCACGCGCGGCGAAGTGATGGCCCTGCTACCTCGATAACTCGCTCCGTAACCGACCGACTCTTCCGCGTGCCACTGTTTCTACCGACATTTCCCATTTACCGGACTTCAAGCCGTCATCCTACCGGAACGGCCCCCCGATTCAAACGGAAACGGTCTCCGTCGCCGTGAATGACGCCCCTTTGCCCGCTCCGACACACAAATCCTGTCCCTGATGCCTTGGTAGGGACGATCCCGGCGCGCTTCCGCGCTGGGCTGACCCCGGTCCCCGCACCAACCACCAATGCTCCCTTGCGCTTCCGGGGGTCAGCCACGCTGCACCAACGGCGGCGGTACACCGAACCGCTGGATGCGCTCCAGGATCGCCGCGAACAACTCACGCGGCACCGCCTCCTCCGCCATTTGAAAGATCACATAACTTCGAATGGGTCACAGCCTTCGCTCCGATCTTGATCAACTTCTCTCGCAGCGTGGTCAGCGACCAGTGCCTCACCGACCTCGGCAGCGCCAACCGCCGCAGGAAGTTCCCCAGGTTGTACGCCAGGCCGAGGATCGCGCCGGCCAGGATGCGTTCCCGCGCGGCGCACTGCGAGGGCGACCTGGCCGACTCGTCGGTCTGCGGGTCGTCGATCAGCACCAGGGAGCGTCGCCCGGATGGACTCATGGCTCCTGACGCGCGTCGCATGGGGCGGCACGCGAAACCCAGGAGGAATGCCATGAAAAAGAGCGACGTGAAAGTCGGCGGTCTGTACATCGCCAAAGTGAGTGATTGGCTGGTGTCGGTCCGGATCGACAGCGTGCACAGCCGGGAAGGGTGGAACGCCACGAACACCGCGACGGGCAAGCGCATCCACATCAAGAGCGCCCAGCGCCTGCGCGGCTCTGCCAAGGCGGACAAGAAGGAGGCCGCCGCAAAAACGAAACGTGCCCCCGACGGTGGGAACCCAAACCGCCGGATCGACTCGGCCACGGCATCCACGGCCTGGTCGGTGACTCGTGGGTTCTGCTCGTACGGGATGATCTCGGCCAGCGGCCGGAGTTCAATGTTCATCCTTCAACCTCCATGTTTGGCGGAACCGGGCCAAGCGTCCGCCGCCCCGGCAGCTCGCAACATCGCGGCACACGCCCCCGGGGCGTCGCGCCCGGGCCGGCCGGGACGAACGTACGCCCCAGGGGCCCTGGATCGCCCAGGGTGGCCCAGAACGGCCCCAAACGGCCCACGTGGCCACTCCCGGAGCCCCCGGCAAAAAACCGGCGGCCCGAAAGAAAGTCTGTCTACATTGGCTGCTGCTCCCGCCACCATATCCGGATCGTCCGGCCAGGTAGGACCCGAACCTCGAGCGCCGAACTTGAAGCGCGCGCACCAGCGACCCCGCAGGTGGCGGCGCTTTAGCGCCCGCCCCTGGGGGGTACAGGGGGGTGTGCGCGCTTTAAGTTTGAGCCGAAGTTTGAGCGCATTTTGTTTGAACTGAGAGCGCTCCGACTTTGTGCGCGCTTTATGTTCGACCTCATTTGACCCTCTCCTGTTGACGTCGGACATAGCCCACCGGCCCGCCTTGGCCGGGCAATTTCACACGCTCGATCAGCCCCTGACAGACGCCGATCTCGAGGAAATCGGCGACCCGCCGCCACGAGAGGCCGGCCTCGCCCCGGGCGGCCTCTCGGATCACGCCCTTGGAGGCTGGCTCTTCGGAGATGAACGCCTCCACGAACCGCTCGACATCCCACGCCGGTGGCTCAGGCGTTTCCGGCGGCTTGGCGACTGGCTTGGCTCGTTTGGGCTTCTCGCTTCGCAGCAGCGTCGGGTCGAGGTCAGGCGCCGGCACCCAGGCCGGGAACTCCCACCGCAACACCATCGGCTCGACCGGCGGCCAGGAACGCACCACGGCTTCCAGCACGACGGCGTTCGGTTCTTCGTGCGGACGTAAGACCAGGTGCGCGTCGGCAGCGCGGCTCTGGCTGCCGGCTCCCGCACCAACGTCGGCCACCGACTTGGCGGATTGGTTCCCTTTGGTGGTGTGATGGATCGCGATGAAACCACATCCGAGTCGCGCGGCATAAGCGTCCAGTTGGTTGTAAATGCCGGCCATGGCGGCGTTGTCGTTCTCGTCGACGCCCACCGGCATGAACCGGTACATCGCATCCAGGATGATGGTGGAGAAGCGTCCGGGCTCGATCGCTTCAAAGTACGATGACATGGAGACGATGTCGCGGATCTGCCCGCGCAGCGGATGGATGTAGATTTTGTCGGCGATCTCGTCGATCCCGATATCCAGCGCCGCGGCCACCTGCGGAATGCGGTGCGCGATAGTCTCCACGTGCAGTTCGTTGTCGAGGATCAGTACGCGGCCGCGCTCGGTCGGGTACAACCCCAACCACGGCCGCCCCGTGGCGATCGACATCGCCTGTGCCAGAACGAGCCACGACTTGCCCGTCTTCGGTGGCGCGATGACGTTCATGGTCTCGCCCCGGCGGAGCAGCCCGTGGATCACGGGTTGGCGCAACAGATGATGCTTCATGATTTCCCTCACGCGTAAGAGTTCAGGCGATCGCTGTCGACGATCCTGACCGAAGTGGTCCTCCACCAGCGCGACCGAGACGACGTCAGGCGCGTAGCGGGCGATGCTGTGGGCGACCCGACTCACTTCGCGCGCGTCGAGCGGAGGAGTGCACCGTTCCACGTTGACCTGATTCAGGGCGGCCAGGATCTCCGTCGCTGACATGCCGGCCCGCCGCATCACCCCGGCCAGGCGAGCGAGCGTGGCGTTGCGCTGGCCTTCGGGGATGGCGTTACCAT
>CAZBUJ010000058.1:0-36115 GCA_964495075.1 uncultured Phycisphaeraceae bacterium | reverse complement strand
AGGCACGCGATCGTCCGGCATCGTAATGAGCCCGGCACTGGGCGCGGAACTTCATCAGCGCGTCTTTCGAGAACAGGATATGCTCTGCCGGGAAGAGTTCTGCGACCGGATGATGGCCGACCTTCAGCGGGAGAATGCCTCCCCCGATGCCATTCCGAGTGCGCCGCACACGCCGAGCACGGCACCCCGTTCGCAGTGCGTAATTCGCCGTCGGGCCCAGCCCGACCGCGCCGCCTATTCCCCGATGATCTTGATCAGGACCCGCTTGCGGCGTCGCCCGTCGAATTCGCCGTAGAAGATCTGCTCCCACGGACCGAAGTCGAGTTTCCCGTCCGTGATGGCCACCGTCACTTCCCGCCCCATCACCTGGCGTTTGAGGTGGGCGTCGGCGTTGTCCTCCCCCGTGTCGTTGTGCCGGTACTGCTCGATCGGCGCATGCGGGGCCAGCTTCTCGAGCCACTCCTCGTAGTCGTGGTGAAGTCCCGATTCGTCGTCGTTGATGAAAACGCTGGCCGTGATGTGCATCGCGTTGACCAGGCACAGGCCCTCCCGCACCCCGCTCTCGCGGATCGCCTCCTCAACCTGCGGCGTGATGTTGATCAGGGCACGGCGGGTGGGCACGTGAAACGCCAGCTCACGTCGATGCGACTTCATCAGGGCACGACTCCCTGTTCGTCAATCCATGGCACGAGGGACGACGCGGTCCACCGTCAATCAACCGGCCGGATACGGCGGTCAATCCGGTGTCACAGCCCCCCCAGCAGGGAGGACAACTGCAGTCCCAGCGCGTTGCTGACCCGGGCCAGCGCCCAGACCGAGGCCGCGTTTTTGCCGAGCTCCACCTGCGATAGCTGAGACGTCGTCAGGTCCGTGCGATCCGAAAGCTGACGGAGCGTGAGGTTCTGGCTGAGCCGCTCCTCGCGGATGCGCTTGCCGATCAGCTTGTTCAACTCGGTCTCACTGGTGTAGATCAGCCCGAGCTTCTGGCACGCACGATCGATCGCGTTGATCAACTCGTCCTGTTTGAATGGCTTGGGAATGTAATCGCAGGTGCCGAACCGCATGGTCTGCGTGGCGGTCTCCAGGTCAGGGTAGGCCGTCATCACGATGATCGACATGCGCTCGTCCAACTCGCGCAGCATCTCGACCACCTCGACCCCGTCGATGTCGGGCATGCGAAGGTCGACGAGGGCGATCTGGAACGACTCGTTCTTCGCCGCTTCCAGCGCCTTTTCCGCCTCCGTGAAGGTGCGCGGCCGATACCCATGATCCGCCAACAACAGCCCCAACGTCTTGCAGACCGATGCATCATCGTCGATGACCAGTACTTTGATATGATGCCGAACTGCCATGTGCCTGTTCTCCGCTGGCTACTCCGTTACATCTCGAGCCTGACTCGATCGCAAGCCTGACTCGCGCATTCCCGTCGCGATGACATCCGATCACCGGCTGCCCGATCCCCAGGCCGATTGCGCCCGACTCGCGGCAGCATCAATCGCGAACCCCGGGCGGTTCGCGGCATCACGGTCGAAGCGCCGGCGATTCGCAGCCGGTCCGCGGCACCTCGCGGCCACCCGACAGGCATTTCACGCCCGAACCACCCCCGACTCACCGCTCGGGCGTTAGCGCCCTGCCAGTAAATCGCCACTGATTCACCGCCGGGCGGCTGCCCCGTCTCTCCCCCATCACCGTCACTTCGCACTCCCAACGTCGCCGCACCGTCGCCGACGCATCGCCGGGCCACGGCCGGATGGCGGTCCGACCGTCACCAGATCACCGATCCGCCGGCCCGAATCTCGGCGCCGCCCCGCACGGACCACTCCGTGCGATCCGATGCACGCACGGGTCCGGCGGCGGTCAGACGGCGACTCGACAAGTTCGACGCGTGCGGACTGCCGCTTTTCAGGTCCGCTACACTGCGTCAACGCCCTCTTTATTTGAATACAGTGCAATCGGAATAGACTCCGCATTTTAACCGACGCGGACGTGTCCGACGGCACGGTCGGTCCATTGATTCCCGTGATCGGGAAACCACCGACGCCCTGTCTTCGCCCGGTGGTCCATTCAGGCGGCGTGTCTCTCCGCGGACCGTTTCTACGACGCGTGGGCCGCGTGCAGGTGTTGACCGTCGTCGAACCGTTCAGTGCCATGCGCAGGGCTTGGACATCAGAGTTGCTTAACTAAGTGCGCCCATTCTCCCAGGTTGTTCGACCGCAACCGATCACCACCCACTCACTCCCGCCACATTCATTATAAATGCAGTCTTACCGTAACGGCAAGTACGAGTTTATGAACTTCGACTAGATTTTTTTCCGCGCCCATTCAACAGGGCATGCAGCGGCGTCAGACCCGCCCCGCCTCCGCCCTGGAACCGGGACGTCAGCCCGAGTCGATTCACGCCTGCTGACCACTGAAACGGGTTATCGGACCATCCTGGAGGGTACGAGCAACGGCGCCCTGCCACCGACCGCCGCCGACCAACTCGGACGAACTTGGCATGCGGTCAGCCCATTCCCGCGCGCCCGCGGGCAGCCAACTCCGCCGCCTTGGGCCACCCGAATAGTGCTTACGGACCGACCTGCCTGCGCCGTTTACCTGCCCCCGGGGACCGCATCGCACGGAGGCCGTCGACCGACCGCGGGAACGGCTCGGTCGCGCGGAAATGGACATGGGCGACTGCACCGCAAGCACTGGCCTTCGGCTGAAACAACAGATCACTTGAGCCGGAGAGCCCGGCCGCACCCCGCCGGAAACCGGCCGGCCAACCTCTCCTGCCCAACTCAACTGGTCTACGTACATCGGCCGAAGACCGCTGCCCGCGGTCGATTCCGGCTACGCCCGCTTACGCCTGCCGGCGCTGACCGCGGTCGTCCTGCCAGCAGGCTTTGCGGCGGCGTCGGGCCTTGTTGGGCCGGCGGGTCTGGTGGGGCCGGCAGATTTCGTCGGGCCGACGGGTTTCGCGGCGCGGAGGGCGGAGTTGGCGGTGTCGGCCGGGCCGGTTCCGAAGCCGGCCGGGTTCGATGCACTCTTGCCGGCCGCGTCGGCGGGGGGCGGTGCGTTGTCCGGGTTCTCCGGTTCGTTTTTGGCCCGCTCGAAGGCCAGCACTTTCTGACGGATCTCCTCAGCGAGGTCCGGATTATCGCGCAGGAAGCACTTGGCGTTTTCCCGGCCCTGCCCCAATCGGACGTCGCCGAAGCTGAACCACGCCCCGCTCTTCTCGACCACCCGGGCCCTAATCGCCAGATCGATCAGGTCGCCTTCGCGACTGATGCCGGAGTCGAACATGATGTCGAACTCGGCCGTCCGGAACGGGGCCGCCATCTTGTTCTTGACGACCTTGGCTTTCACCCGGTTGCCGATCGCCGTCTCGCCGTCCTTGATCGTGGAGATACGGCGCACGTCCAGCCGCACCGAGCTGTAGAACTTGAGCGCTCGACCGCCGGGCGTGGTCTCGGGGTTGCCGAACATGACGCCGATTTTCATCCGGATCTGGTTGATAAAGATCACCAACGTCCGGCTCTTGCTGATCGCCGCGGTGAGTTTCCGCAGGGCCTGACTCATCAGCCGGGCCTGCACGGCCACGTGCGTGTCGCCCATCTCGCCCTCGATCTCCGCCCGCGGGATCAGGGCGGCCACCGAGTCCACCACGATCAGGTCCACACTGCCGCTTCGGACCAGCATCTCCGTGATCTCCAGCGCCTCCTCACCGGAATCGGGCTGCGAGACGAGCAGCTTTTCTAGACGGACCCCGCACTTGCGAGCCCAGCCGGGATCGAGCGCGTGCTCCGCATCGACGACGGCCGCGATGCCGCCCTCCTTCTGGGCCGCCGCGGCCACGTGCAACGCCAGCGTCGTCTTGCCCGACGACTCCGGCCCGAACAACTCCACGATCCGCCCGCGGGGCAGCCCGCGACCCCCCAGCGCCAGGTCAAGGGACAGTGCTCCCGTTGAAATCCCATCGACCTCGGTGCGCATCTTGTCCATCCGCATGATGGAACCCTGCCCGTAGGCCTTCTCGATCTGCTGAACCGTGCGCTCGAGCGACTTGGTCCGTTCCGAATCGTGGTCCGTCATCGTGGCCATGAAATCGATCTCCTACGGCAGTTAGTCCAACTCTTACAGGTCACCCGCGTAACGGGTATTCCGCCACCGTGCTGTAGCGGGCCCCGTGCGGAGTGAGTGTTGATTGTACGACCCGCAACGCGCCCACCGGTTGGATCATCGACTCGACGGTCAACGCCACCACCACATCCCTCAGCTTACCGTCGGACGTATCCTGCTTCACCCGGCCCAGCGTCAGGTGCGGCGAGAACGGCCGCGACTCCTGGGGATACCCCTCCGCCTCCAGTTCGCCGGCACACGCGGACTGCAATCGCGACAGCGCACCGGTCGGCTCCTCGATGCCCGCCCACACCACGCGAACCCGGCCCCGCGGCGGGAAGCAGCCGCTCCCCGCAACGGTCATCTCGAATGGACCGACCGCGCCCGCCGCCCGCTCAACGGCGCTGCACACCGCGGGCACCTTCGAGTCGGGCACCTCACCCAGGAACACGAGCGTCAGGTGCATCTGATCACGCGTGACCCACCTGACCACACGATCAAACCGACTCAGCGACTCCTGCAACCGCCGCAGAACGCCCTTCGCCCGCTCCTCAAGATCAACCGCAATGAACAACCTCATTCAGCCACCATGATGCCGATCGACTTCAGCCGCCCCGGCCGTCCCAGCCGCCCAACCACCCAGCCACCTCAGCCACCTCAGCCACCTCAGCCACCTCAGCCACCTCAATCACCTCGATCGCCTCGGCCACCTCGGCCGCGTCGGACCGCGCGACCCGCTGGATCTACCCGCCCTGATGTGTGCCGCCTGCTCAGGCCGGCGTGATCTGGCCGCCTCGATCCCACCTGTTCCGGCCCGTTGCGGGCCGCCCGCGCCTCTCTTATCTGGGCCCATCTCGGTCCGGCCCCGTTCCACCTCGCCCGGCCGAACGGCTGGCCGGCGATGCAAACCCTAACTAATTCCAAACATTACAAGGTGATTGAGAACGTGTCAAGCGGATTTTCGGACGGAAGACAAACGGAAGTCGAAAAAGCGCGCGGATCGGCGTGGCGTAACCACAGGGGCAGGCGCAACGCCGACCCACCCACCGCGGCAACACTCGCCGCTTGCCCGTGCGAAACTCAAGTCAATCGGTGGCCCCGCCGGCCATCGGGCCAAATGAGCCCGACACGTCGTCGAATCCACCCGCCGGTCAACCGCCGAGCAGGCGCTGAAGCACGGCGAAGTCGCGCGCGTCGATGTCGTCGTCCTCGTCGAAATCGAACGCGTTCAAGCACTCGACCTCGCACGTCGTGACGGCCGGGTCGTCGGGTTGCGGGGTCGCGTTCGGCCCGAACAGGCACGCGGCGAACGCGGCGTAGTCCGGCAGGTCCACGTGGCCATCCTGGTCAAAATCCCCATCGGCCGTCCGCAGCGCCACGTTCGTGAATTGGAACGTGAAGTGGCGCGAGTCGCCGTAGCCGGTCGTCCCTTCATCCCGGAGAAAAAACGTCGCCCGCCAGACGCACTGGTCCGGATCGAACGCCGGGTGCGCACTCTGTATGTGCCACGTCCAGTGCTCGTGTACATGGTAACCACCCGGAAACCGGGCCGCCTCGCCCGGCTCGTCGATCGACTGGAGCGAATCGGTCACGAGCCGAAAGGCCGGGTCGACGTCCACCAGCTCGATCCAGATCTCGGCGCCGGGCTCCAGCGGCAGCACCCCGTTCGTGGTGATCGACACCGAATCAAAACCCGGATCGTCGTCCGTCCAGCCGGGGAGCGCCCCACCGGACGCACCGAGCACCGCATAGTTGTCCTCCGGCACGAAACTCCGCTCGCTGGGGCTGATGGCCAGTGCCCCTTCGTCGGCCGTCCGCCCGATCCACACGTCACCGCGGTGCTGCCCCACTGCCGGGCGGGCGGCCATTAGTGGGACCAGCACGCTCACACACACCGTTGGAACCAAAGTCCGACGTGCCATCCTATCACTCCTTCCTTACGTGGCAGAGTGGGTGGCCCGACAGTCGGTCCTCTGGCACCACGACCGCCGGTCGGCCACCCGCGCGATTGTCAACGGCAAGCATTACCGTCGACGCCGCAGCGTCATCAGGCCACCCAGGCAGAACAGCCCCATAGTGGCCGGCTCCGGCACGAACCGCAGCGTGTAGACCGCCGAATCCGCGTACCCTGTGGTCCCACCGTCCATGAACTTGAACGCCACGTCCCAGTACGGCGTAGACGCAAAATCCGGATGGAGCGCATCGATGAACCAATCGAGGTGCGTGTGGTCCTCGGCATCATCGATCAAGAACGCCGAGTCCCCGGGCGAATCCAGGGCGCCGCCGAGCGGATCGACGATGAACCCGGGCGTCAGCGACACGACTTCAAAGAATATTGCGTGGCCGGCGGCCAAGGTGAAGATGCCCTCATCGGGCGCATCTTCGTCCAGTGCCTCGAATCCCGGATCGTCTCCGAGAAACCCAGTCAAGCCCAGGCCGGAGACGAAATCCAGTTCGCGCGTCGCCGGGGCCCATTCGTCGAACTCGGCCAGCAACGCACCGCTGCCATCCTGCCCGATCACGATGTCGTGGTGTCCATGTTGGGCCAGGGCATCGACCGATGCCGCCGAAAGAACCAATGCGATCAGTATCGCGAAACCAATCCGCTTCATATCTCTAACCTCCTGGTTGCGTATTGTCATTGCGTTGGTGTTCGTCTCATCACCTGCGCCGGAGATGGTCGGGTGGCATCCTCACCGGGCGATCGCCGGATCCCACAGGTTGTGGATCCACACGATCACGATGGGGTCGCCGAAATCGCTTTCGTCTTCGTTCAGTGCGTACGTGTCTTCGAACAGGTGCGGCTCTGCATGCCCGTCGATAAACGTGTAGTTGGCCCGCTTGAGGTGGCGTTCCAGCTCCACCTGCTCGCCGGCCAGCCGACGCGGGTCTGACCACCAGTCGTCCGGGTGCACGTGATCGGACGCCGCGAAATCGGGCACCTCGCCCACGCCGTCGGCCAGCTCCGCGATGTAGATCGTGCCCGACGGTCGCCGAAACAGGCTCAGCCGGTCGTACGGGCCTCGATCGGCGATCTCGGCCACCGTGTAGTAGCTCACCGCGTAGCTGGTGCGCCGCCGGGCGTCATCCGAGTCGGGAATCGGCTCGGTCCAGTACGGGCTCTTGTCCGACGGGCAGCGGGCCAGCAATTCGTTGCCGTACTCGCGGCGGAGCGTGCGGAGCCAGGTCGCATGCTCGTCGGCTGTTCCACCGTGAGCCAGTCCGACGGTGACCAGTCGATCACCGTTCGAGTCGGCGTAGGCATGGACGGCCACGCCGAGGCTGCGCATGTTGCTCAGGCAGACGGTCGCCTTCGCCTGTTCCCGGGCTCGCCGCAGGCTCGGAAGCAGGATCGCGATCAACAATGCGATGATCGACACGACCACCAGCAACTCGATCAACGTAAACGCGCGTCGCGTCTTCATGGGCGGTCTCCATACGAGGCAGCACACCGAGCCGGGCGGGCGGACCGGCCCGCCCGGCGCAACCTCCGTCCCCATCGGAAAACACGGGCTGGAATGACATCGCATGGCACTGATGCAAGGGACCGCCCGTAACGGCACATCAGCCGCTACGACGGGCTATGCAGATGGATCAGCGCAGGTAAGCTGAAAAGGCGGGGCCCGCGGGCGGTGAGCCGGGCCCAGGACATGGACGGTGGGCCGCGTGGCGTGAATGGGCTGCGCGAATCGCGGCGGCGCGGCTCCCGTCAGTGCGGGGGCGGCATCCAGCAGGATGCCCGTCGAGCCCGTCGCCACCAGCCAGCACACGGCGCAGTGCCCGCGGTCGTGCGGGTAGCCGGAGTCGCTCGGGGCCCCCTGCTCCTGTTCCGCGTGTGCGGGCCCCGGTTCGTGATGACCGGGGGTCGCGCGGTCTTCACCACGGGCGAGGTGTCTGCGGTGCCGCTGCGCCGCCTCACCGGCAAGATGCAGGAACTGCAGCGCGCCCGTCGTGCTCGCTCCGACCGCGAGAAGCATCAGGATGACGGCAAACTGTCTGCGCATCCGCACGCCCGTCTCCGCGAATCGCGTGGCCGGGCGGCCACCACCACCCCGCCGACATACTAAGTAATACAGTCGCCAGGGGGATCTGTCAAACCCCTGCCGCGGCGACAGCGGGGGAACTCGAGAGCGGACATTCCACGGGGTAAAATAGACGAGGGCGGGACCCGCGGGTCCCGCCCCTGCTCCGACTCATTCTCTCTCCGCCACACCCGTGAGCGCGGTGCGTCGAATCAACGCACCGCGCGATTCGGTTAGTTGACCTTGACCTTGACGGTCTTCGGCTGGGCCTCTTCCCGCTTGGGAAGCGTCACCCTCAGCACGCCAGCCTTCAGGTCGGCATGGATGGCGTCGCCGTTCACGTCCTCGGGCAGGCTGAACGCGCGGGAGACTGTCCCGCTGCGGCGCTCCCGCAGGTGGTAGCCTTCGCGCTTCTCGTCGTGGTCGGACGCCTGGCGGGCGGTGACGCGAAGTACGCCGTCCTCGACGGTCACGCTGACCCGATCCTGCTCGATACCGGGCAGATCCGCCTCGATCACGTAGCCCGACTCGTCCTCGCGGACGTCGACGTCAAACCCTCGCATGCAGGTGGAGTTCTCGATTCCGTCGACCAGATCCAGCATTCGTCCCAACGGCGAATAAGCGGCCGGCCAGACGTTCCCCGGAATCCTGCGACGCGTAAACAAAGTAGGCAACATGGTACACCTCCTGTCGCTCATCTCGTCTCGGGTCGTCGCGGCCCCGCGGCCATGCGATCACGAACCCGTCACAGGAAATGTGTTCAAGGTGCGTGCCAGACGGGGGAATCGTCATAAGTCACTTGCCGGCAGTCAGTTACGAGGAAGATGCTCCGAGTTTGCTCACGGCGGGACTGCCAGGATGACAGGGATCCGATGACAGGAAACGCCATAACATACTAAAAAAAATGATGATAGAAACTGCCGTGCCATTCCCGGCGGCAACCGTGACGAGGGGAGCACGGTCGCCGGTCGACCGCGCGACGGCCGACAAGGCGTGACATGAAGCGGCCGGTGCAGGCGGCACCGGCACACGCACGGGGCAACCGCCGTGCTAGTCGTCTTCGTAGCGCTCGAGCTTGTCCTTGCAGCGATCCAGCTTCTTCTCGCAGTCGTTCTTCTTGCGCTTCTCGTCTTCGTACTTCTTGCGAAGCCGTTCGTTCTCACGTTCGAGGGCGCGAATCTCGCTGTAGGCCTTGGCCAGCTCCGCCCGTGCTTCCTCGTGCGAGCTCGTGTGGGGAACATGGGCGCTGTCGATCTTCTGACGGGGGGGACGGTTATCCGAGCCGATCTTGACCTCTCTCGGTGCCTCGACGGACACGCACCCGACCGCCAGCAGCAGACCGACCGCCGCCATCACGCTCAAAGCGTACTTTTTCATATTGCCTCTCCGTGTGTTAGCCTGACCGCCGATGTCAACGTAAGTGGGACTTTCGTTACCGTCAAGGACACGGTCCGGTGGCCATTCGTTTGACGTTTATTCTCGGTTGCACGGGCTGCGGCAAGGGCGCCTTAGGCCGCGAGCTGGCCGGCCGTCTCGACGCCGAGATCATCAGCGTCGACTCGATGAAGATCTACCGCCGGATGGACGTCGGGACGGCCAAGCCCGCGGCGGACATTCTCCGACAGATTCCGCACCATCTGATTGACGTCGTCGAGCCGTCGGAGGAGTTCTCGGTGGCCGAGTTCGTCGGGCAGGCGGAAGCGGCGGCCCGCGCCATTCACGCCCGGGGCAAGCCGATCCTGTGCGTGGGCGGCACTGCGCTGTACATCAAGGGGCTGACGGAGGGGCTGTTCGAAGGGCCTTCCGCGGACGAGGCGATCCGGACGCGTCTGAAGCGACAAGCGGACGAGCACGGCTCCGCCGCCCTCCACCGTGAATTGACGCGGATCGACCCGGTGGCGGCGGAGCGCATCCACCCCAACGACCTGCGGCGCATCGTGCGGGCCCTGGAGGTCCACGAAATCACGGGAACGCCGATCAGCGTGCTGCAGACGCAGTGGGGCGAGCGGCGCCGGGACATCGAGTGTCGGCTGATCGGTCTGCGTCGGGCGCGGGACGACCAGAATCATCGCACCAACGCCCGGGTGAAGCGTATGATCGAAGCCGGGCTGGTTGAGGAAGTGCAGGCGCTGCTCGACGAGCCGAGGCCGCTGAGCACCACTGCCCGCCAGGCGCTGGGGTACGCGGAGATAATCGAGCACCTGGAGGGAAAGCTGTCTCTTGCGGAGGCGGCGGAAAAGATCAAAATCAATACGCGTCGGCTGGCCAAATCGCAGCGAACGTGGTTCAAGCGATTCCACGGCGCGGAGTGGATCGACCTCGTGCCGGACGACACCACGGAGGCGGTGGCGACCCGGCTGCTCGGCGCGAGAGAGACGGCGTGGTGGAAGTAACGGAAATCACCAACTGGGCGGTGGACCTTCTCAACGTCCACAAGACCTACAGCAAACGCATCCACGCCCTGCGGGGTGTGAACGTCCAGGTTCGGGCCGGCGAGATTTTCGGCCTGCTCGGTCCCAACGGGGCGGGCAAGACCACGCTGGTCAAGATCATGATGACGATCGTCCGCCCGGACACCGCGCACGGAACGGTGCTCGGTCGCCGGCTCGGGCATCGCAAGAAACTCGCCCGCATCGGCTACCTCCCCGAGAATCACCGCTTCCCGCCGTATCTGACGGGGCGCCAGGTGCTGCATTACTACGCGGCGATGGCCAAGGTGCCCCGCCGCCTGCGGAGCGAGCGGGCCCCGGTGCTCCTCGACCGCGTGGGAATGATCCAGTGGGCGGACACGCGGGTGAGCAAGTACTCCAAGGGCATGCTGCAGCGGTTGGGGCTGGCCCAAGCGCTGGTCAACGATCCGGACCTCGTCGTCCTGGACGAGCCGACGGACGGGCTCGACCCGATCGGGCGGCGTGACGTGCGGGCGCTCTTGCTCGAGTTGCGCGGCCAGGGCAAGACCGTATTCCTGAACTCGCACATGCTGAGCGAACTCGAGATGGTGTGCGACCGGGTGGCCATCCTGGTCGGCGGGTACGTGGCCCGGCAGGGCACGCTGTCCGAATTGACCGAGCACAGCCTCGAGTACCGCATTGCCGTGTCGGGCACGCTGGACGGACTCGACGCCGCCATCCAGAAGCTGCACGGCACGCGCAAGGGCAGCGAGATCATCGTGGAGGGGCACGACGCGAAGCGGGTCAACGCCCTCATCGACATGCTTCGCCGGGAGGGACGGCTGATCGAGTCGGTGCAGCCGAAACGATTCAGCCTGGAGGACGTGCTGGTGGAGGTGGTGGGCGGCGCGGACGGCCGTCCCGTGCCGGTCGCTCGACGGCCGGACAAAACCTGACCGAACGCGGGACCATAAGGAAAGACTCGTTTACCGATGCAACTGTGGGCGCTCATTCATGACAGCTTCCGGCACGCGGTCGATCGCAAGATCTTCTGGGTCGTGCTGGCCATCACGGTCCTGGTCACGCTGGCCATGGCGAGCGTGGGCTTCGAAGGCAACCGCGTCTCGTTCCTGTTCGGCTTATGGGATTCCCAGAGCGACGAGTACAACCCATTGACCCTGATCGGTCGGACCCGGCTCCTCGGTATCGTGGTCCACAGCATCTCGGACCTGTTTCTGGGCTGGGTCGGCATTACGCTGATGATCATCGCGACGGCCAGCATCTTCCCGGCCACGATGGAGCCGGGGGCCGTCGACATCCTGATCAGCAAGCCGATCGCCCGCCCCTTGCTGTTTCTTTACAAATACGTCGCATCGATGGTGTTCGTCCTGTTGCAGGCCGCGTTGTTCGTGGGGCTGACGTTTCTCGTCATGGGCTTTCGGTGGGGCGTCTGGGCACCGGGTTACCTGCTCACGATCCCCCTCATGCTGCTGCTGTTCAGCTACGTGTACTGCGTCTCGGTGCTGGTCGGCGTTCACACCCGCAGTTCGGTGGCCGCCATCCTGGTCAGCCTGGCGGCGTGGATCGGATTCTCCCTGGTGCACCAGGCGCCGCTGTTCTTTGAGACGTTTCCCGACTTGAAGAAGAACGAAAACACGTATCGGGTCACGCAGGCCGTCGCGTGGATTCCGCCGAAGACGGGTGACATTCCGTACATCGCCGCACGCTGGTCGGGGGCGGGCACCAGCATGGACGCGACGCCGTCTACGGTGAAGAAGGAGATGCAATCCAGCGGGCCCGACGACGACGCGTACACGTATCCGCCGGGGACCCTGGAGCGGACGGTCGCATGGGAGGAGCGGCAAATTGCCAAGAGCCCCTGGACGTCGATCGGGTCGTCGCTGCTGTTCGAGGCGTTCATTGTGATCTTCGCCATGCGCAGGTTCTCTCGTCAAGACTTCTGAGTGACCGGTCCGGCATGTCCACCGGCAACTCCTGGACCATCCTTTACGTCATCACCGACCTGGAGACAGGTGGCGTGCCGCTGCACCTTCTTCGTCTCGCGACGCACGTGCGCGATCGCGGCCATGCGGTGCACGTGACCTGCCTCGCCCCGCCCGGCCCGGTGTCACGGCAGTTGCACGACGCGGGCATTCCCACCACCGCGTGCGGCGCCCGCGGCGTCTGGGACGTCGGGGCGCTGCGGCGGCTGCGGGCGGTAATCCGGGACGTCCGCCCCGACGTCGTGCATGCGTTGCTGTTTCATGCCAACATGTCGTGCCGCGCGATGGCACTCATCGGCGGGCTGCGACCGGATCGGCTGATCTGCGAGATTCAGACGGTCGAGATCGAGCGGGGCTGGCATCTGGCCGCCGACCGGTTGACGCAGCGCTGGTGCCGTTTCGTGGTGGGCAACTCGCCGTCGGTGGTGGCGCACCTGGCCCGCCGGGCCCGAATCGCGCCGCACCGCCTGGTGCTGGTCCAGGGCGGAATCAATGCGGCGGCGATTCGCGACGCCGTCCCCGCCCGCCGTGCGGACTTCGACCTGCCGGACGAGGAACCGCTGATCGTGTGGACCGGACGCCTGGATCCCGTCAAAGGCCTGGACGATCTGATCACGGCCATCGCACAGGTCAACCGTCACCTGCCGGCACAGTTGCTTCTCGTGGGCGCGGGCCCGGAGCGGGAGCGGCTGGAACGCCTGGTGGGGGAAAGTGGGGCGGCCGACCGCATCCACTTCGCCGGCCGCCGCGACGATGTGCCACGCCTGTTGGGCATGGCCGACGTCTTCGCGTTTCCGTCATGGACGGAAGGCATGCCCAACGCGTTGCTCGAAGCGATGGCGGCCGCGTTGCCGGTGGTCGCCACCGACGTGCCGGGCAACCGCGACGTGATCGAGCACGGCATCAGTGGTCTGCTCGTTCCGCCCCGCGCGCCAGAAGAACTCGCGACCGCGCTGGTCAAGGTCTTGCGTGATAGAAGCTTGGCTCGGCGGCTGGCGACCGCGGGGTGCGCGTCCGTCCGCGCTCATTTCGACATCGCGCGCACCTACGCCGCGTACTGCAATCTCTACGCCCGCACCGCCGACTCCGACGCCTGAAGAATTCACCGTAGTCGTTTCGATTCCGCTCTTAACGATTGGTTCGGACGATGTTCACCCACAACAGATTGGGCATAATGATCGCCACGCCACCATGCGCGTAAAGCAGCCCACGCGCACGGGTTACGTCGGCAAAAAAAGTGGATTTTCTGTTTGCATCAGTGGGGCGTCGTGGTACGCTTGCCCTAGAAATCCCTAAGAGTGGGATACCGATCACAACGAAGCCATGATATTCACCTTCGCGTATGAACGGACCATTGATGCCAAGAACCGGCTCCAAATCCCAGCCCCCTGGCGGGCGGCGTGGGACCCGTCGCGGGACCGGCCGGTGGTCTACATCTGTCCGGGCGTACGCGAAAACACGTTGTCCCTCTACACGGAAGCCTACTTCGAGAACCGGGCGAGTCAAATGCAAACGGAGTACATGGACGCGCCGGACTCGCTGGACTTCGAGCAGGCCTTCTTTGCGGCCGTCTTGCGTCAGGAGCTGGACGGTCAGGGTCGTGTCACCTTTCCCGAGGAGATCCTGGGCATGGTCGATCTCGGTCGGGAGGTGGTGTTGGCGGGGGCGAAGGTACGGATCGACATCTGGCGGAAGAGCGATTACGAGGCCTTCCGCGCGACGGATATGAGCAAGCGGTGGGAGACGTTCCGGAAGTATATGCGGATGCCGGCCCGGGCGGCGGAAGAATGCGGGCCGCAGTGAGTGGAAGTGCGTTCGACGAAAGAATCTGGGGCGAGGTTCGTCGAACGGAAGGAGCGGTTTCGGGCGGGTCGCCCGTGATGTTGGCGCGGACGGGCGACCTCGCCGCTCCTTTTTCCACCATCATCGCTTCGACGCTACGCAATCGAATCAACGGAGTCGTGATTGTGAGCAGCAGACCATCGCGATCGAGGCAGGGACGCCTCGACGGGGTGGTTTGAAGGGGACGCGGGAACGGAGACCCGTGTCGATGAAACAAGCCGCCGACGAAGGGTCGCGAAGGGAGTCGCGAGGTCGGCGGTGACGCACAGCCGGTAGGCGAGGACGCAGATGATGTCGGGAAGTGACAATCGCGTGGTCCGGCAACTTCAACTCAGGCTCCAGAACGGCCGGGCGATCGACGGCCTGGACGTCGACTCGGTCGTTGGGGAGCTGCGGCGTCGGGTGCGGCGCCTGCAGCGTCTGGGTCGGGAGTTCAGTAGTGTCCGTGTTTCACCCGACGTGGTCCGATTGTGCGCCTCGAAACCCGCGTTGTGCGCGGGGAGCGCCTGAGTCGCCAGGGAAGGCGACCGGCCCCCTGTTTTTTCGCACACTGTCAGGCGGAGGTCGTGAGCGACAGTCCGGCGGAACATGTCCCGGTCCTGTCTCGACCCGTGCAGGAACTGCTGCGGGTCGGACCGGGCGAGGTGGTTTGCGACGCGACGGTCGGCCTGGCGGGACACGCGCGGTTGCTCAGTGACGCAACGGGCCCCGGCGGACAATTGATCGGGCTGGATGCCGACGCCGGCAACCTCGACATCGCGCGTCGGCGACTGGAAGGAAGCCCTGCCCCGTTCCGGCTGTTCCATGCAAACTTCGCCGCCGTGGACGCCGTGCTCAAAGAAGCGAATCTCGACGCGGTGGACGTCCTGCTGGCCGACCTGGGCGTCAGTTCCAATCAACTCGACGATCCGGCGCGAGGATTCTCGTTCGCCCACGACGGCCCCCTGGACATGCGGATTGACCTGGCCTTGACAGAAACGGCGGCCGATCTGGTGAACCGACTCAAGGAAGACGAACTCTCCGACCTGATCTACTTCAACTCGCAGGAACGGTTCAGTCGGCGCATCGCCAAGCGCATCTGCGACGTCCGGCGCGAGAAGCGGATTACCACGACCGAGGAACTGTCCAAGGTCGTTTGCGACGCATTGCGGGTCGACCCGAAATCGCGCGGGTCGAAGATTCACCCGGCCACCCGCACGTTCATGGCCTTGCGAATGGCCGTGAACGACGAGTTGGGCGCGCTGGGCGGGCTGTTGGACAAGGCGCCCCGCCTGCTGCGACCCGGGGGACGCATCGCGGTGATCGCCTTCCATAGCGTCGAGGACGGCGTCGTCAAACGCGATTTCGCGCGGCGCAGACAGAATGGAGAGTATCGCCTGCTGACCAAGCGTCCGGTAATCGCCGATCCGGACGAACGTGAGGCGAACCCGCGATCCCGCAGTGCCAAGCTTCGGGTGGCCCAGCGCATCGCCTAGCGGTCGGCCGCCCATGGACCGGGAGCGGAACTAACGTGGACCCGATGAGGAGACGACGAAAGCAATGACGGTCCCCTTCGGCCGCCCCTCCGCGGTCGGGCAACCGGGGGTGACAGACGACATTCGGCGGTGACGGCGAACCTGCGATTCCATGACGCACGGCGAGAAGGAGCACGTGATGGCGCGTGAGACAAAGATCGGTCTTCTGGTGGGAATGGGCTTCATCGTTTGCTTCGCCATCATACTGTCGAACCGCGGCACCGATAACCCGGCCAACGTGCGGCGCGCCATCCCGCCCGTGGTCGACGCGAACGACGCGAACGCCTCACCGCAGGTCGCCGAACGCCGGGCCCGGGACTACGGAGCCCAGGCGCGGATCCCGGACCCGCGGGAGACGCGGTCCGCGCCCCGGCCGCATCCGGACTCGGTCGGCGCCCCGCAGCCACAGCGATTGCCCGGGCTCAACCCGGCCGAAACCACCGCGGCGGCAACGCCCCGCACCGGTCCGACCCGCACGCTCAGCGACGTGATTCCGGTCGACCGGTCCAGCGCCGCGTCGATCACGCCGCCCGAGCCGGCCCGGAGCCCGATTTCCACGGCGTCACACACCCGCCGGCCGCCCGACGAGAAAGACCGGCTGACCGCCACCCTGCCGGCGGAGTCGCCGACCGGTACCGAGGCGGCCGCGCCGCGGCGTGAGTACACCGTCAGCAGCGGCGATTCGCTCTCCAAGATCGCGCAGAAGGCCTACGGCACGCGGCTGAAGTCCGTGATCGACGCGATCTACGACGCCAATCGCGACCAGCTCACGAGCCCGGACCACCTGAAGGTCGGACAGACGCTCGTGCTCCCGGAGATCAACGGGATCGCGCCGAAGGTGGGAACGATACGGGCTTCGTCCCGGTCGCCGAGCCGGGCGGCTCGGCCGGTCAAAACGGAAACGGCGAGGGACAAGACCGCAACGCGCAACTCGTCGCGGGGCGAGCAACAGACGTGGCGATGGTACCAGGTCCGCAAAGGGGACCGCTACGAGACGATCGCCCGGCGTGAACTGGGCGACGCCAGTCGCTGGAAGGAAATCTACGAGTTGAACAAGGCCGTCTTCCCCGACTCGTCGAAGATTCGTTGGGGGGTCCGGATCAAGATCCCCAACGACCCGAAACAGTAAAAAACGCCGGCGGAACGCATCGCGTCCGCGCCGCGGCCTGACGCTGCGGGCGCCCTCCACGCCGGGAGGCGCGGAACCGCCGGAGACCCGAAACGTCGCGAAAGGCCCATTCGCATGACAGTTTCCCGTGCCGCCGCCCTGCTGGTGACTTTCGCCGTCATCGCCCTGAGCGTCGTCCACCTCCGCGCGGAGCAGATGCGAGCAGCGGCCCACATCCACAACCTGGAAGTGGCGCAACTCCGGCTTCACTACGACGCGTGGGAACTCCAGATGAATATCGCCCGGCTCAAGACCCCGGATCAGATCCGTGACCGCGTTGATCGCTGGCGGCTCAACGTACTGGCCCCCTGCCCCGGTCCCGGGTGGCGAACCGACACGAGCCTGGCCGGCGCACCGTAGCCCGCGGGTCCCGAACGCATGCTGCCCCACCGGCCTGCGCAATACGTGCAGGGCGGGAGACTGCCATGAAGACCGACGAATTCATCAACGCCCGTCGGCAGTGCACGGTCGGGCTTGTTTTGCTCGGACTGGTCGGACTCGGTCTGTCGGGACTGTGCGTGCGTGTCGTCTACATCGGGTCCACCATGGCCCCGCGGCTTCGCGCGATTGCGAGCGAGCAACAGCGTGGGCAGCGCGAGATCCCGGCCCGGCGCGGCCTGGTGTTCGACCGGCGCGGTCGAATCGCCGCCGGCAGCAAGCTCGTATCGAGCGTCTTCGCCGACCCCGCATACATCCTGGCCGCGGAAGAGGAGGGGACGACCCGCGTCGCCTCCGTGACCGAGCGCGTCGCTGCCATCCTCGACCGCGACGCTGACCGGCTCGAACAGCAGATCCGCGCGCGGGGGTCGCGCCGGTTCCACTGGGTCAAACGCCGGGTGGACGAGGCGGAAGCGGAGGCGATCCGCCAGGCCGACCTCCCCGGCATCGGCTTGCGGCCGGAGATGCAGCGCACCTACCCGTTGGGCCGCCTGATGGCCCATGTCCTGGGCGTGGTCGGCATCGACGGCGACGGGCTTGAGGGGCTCGAGCGGGCGTACGACAAGCACCTCCGCGGTCAACCCGGCCTTCACACCGCCCTGTACGATGCACGCCGCCGGGCCATTGCCAAGTCCGTCCCGGACACGATCGAACCGGTCAACGGCGGACACCTGATGCTGACGCTCGATGCGGTGATCCAGGAAACGGTGGAAGCGCAGTTGGAACGGCAGGTGGCGGAATTCAAGGCGGAAAGCGGCGTCGCCATCGTGATGGATCCGATCTCCGGGGACATCCTCGCGATGGCGTGCTGGCCGACCTTCGACCCGAACGACCCCTCCGACAGCACGCCCGACGCCCGGCGGAACCGGGCCATCACCGACTCGGTCGAGCCCGGCAGCACGTTCAAGCCCATCATCGTCGGCGGCGCGTTGGAGTGCGGCGTGGTCAGCCTGACCGAGCGTATCGACTGCCACCAGGGCACGCATATCATCGCCGGACGCACCCTCACCGACACGCATGCCTGCGGGATGGCGACGGTCAAGGACATCATCGTGCACAGCAGCAACATCGGGATGGCCCAGATCGGGGTGCGGCTGGGCAACTCGCGCTTGCACGAGATCGTGCAGCGGTTCGGCTTCGGCACGCCGTCCGACCTCCGAATGCTCGGTGAGGAGTCGGGCACCGTGTTGCCGCTCTCGCGATGGAACTCGTACTCCACCACGTCGATTCCCATGGGCTACGAGATCGCGGTGACACCGCTCCAACTGGCCACGGCGTACTGTGCCATTGTCAACGGGGGGATGCTCGTGCGGCCGCGCATTGTGAAGGCGACCCTGGACTCGACCGGCGAGATCATCGACTCGCACGACAGGCCGATTGTGGTGCGGCGCGTGCTGCCGACCGAGGTGGCCCGCTACCTGTCCGAGGAGGTGCTGCCCGATGTCGTGAAGCGCGGCGGCGCGGGCGGCGGTCGGTCACTGGACCTGGTCGAGTATCCGATGCTGGGCAAAACCGGCACGACCAAGTTGCCGTACCCGGATCGGCCCGGCTACCAACCGGGCAGCTACCTGAGCTCGTTCATCGGCGCGGCGCCGGCGAAAGACCCTCGCGCGGTCGCGCTGGTGATGATCCGCAAGCCGAGCACCGGCGTGTACTATGGGCGGCAGGTCGCGGCACCGGCGGTGAAGGAAATCCTTTTCTCCACCCTTTCCTACATGGGCGTGCCCGGGCGAGGCTCAATTCAAGCGAGGCTTTGAGGGATGCACCACCGATCGCCGCGGGTTGGGGTCTGGCGAGCCCGCGTTTTCGGGGCCGGGAACGGGACCCGGCGCGAACCGGCCGAGTGCAGCGGCGACGGGGATTCCGCCGATTGAACGAGGGAGGACGCGCGGCGTTTGTGCCGGGCGAGCAGGGCGAATGGGACAACGGCCGGCGGCCTGCTATGATTCAACGGTACGTTGGCGCGAGGGACTTGGCGCGTGGCAGACTGGAACCTGGGCGACCTGATCAAGCAGGCGGAACTGACCATACTCGGTGGCGACGGCGGCGCCTCGGCGCAGCCTGTCACGGGGCTGGCTCTTGATTCGCGCCGAGCCGGCCCCGGCTCGTGCTTTATTGCCCTCCGTGGGACGTCGGTCGATGGCCACGACTTCGTGGACGGCGCGGTGCAACGCGGTGCCACCTCCGTGGTCGTTGAGCGTGACGTCCAGGTACCGCCCGGGGTCGCGTGCCTCCGCGTCGCGGACACCCACGCCGCCGCCGCCCGACTGGCCGCTGCGTTTTACCGCGTCGGCCGCGTGCAGGGCGGGAAGCGATTACGCCTTCTCGGCGTCACCGGGACCAACGGCAAAAGCACCACGGTCGAATTGATCCGATCCATACTACAGGCGGCGGGGCACCCCACCGCCCTGCTCGGCACGATTACGTACGACCTGCTCGACGGCTGCGTCCCGGCGTCGCTGACGACTCCCCCCCCGATCGAACTGTGCGAGCATCTCGCCCGGGCCACGGCCGCTGGCGCCTCCTACGCGGCCCTGGAAGTGTCGAGCCACGCGCTGGCCCAACGACGGTGCGACGGATTGAGCTTCGACGTCGGCGTGTTTACCAACCTGTCCGGCGATCATCTCGACTATCACGGAACGAGCGAAGAGTACTGCCGCGCCAAGAAGCGGTTGTTCGACGGCTTGCGCGACGACACGTTCGCGGTGATCAACGGCGAAGACGCGGTGGCGGACACGATGGTCGCCGATTGCCCCGCCCAGGTCGTGCGGTTCGGCCTGGACGGCATGGGCCTGCACGTACGCGGGGTCGTGCGCCACAGTGACGCCAAGGGCAGTCTGTTCGACATCGTTTCCGCGTTCGGGACGGTCGAGAGCGTGACGACGCCGCTGGTCGGGCGACACAACGTGATGAACGCGCTGGCGGCGGCCGCCGCGGCGGGCGCCGTCGGGGTGCGGGCGGACGCGATCCGCCGCGGCATCGGCGCGGTGTCACGGGTGCCGGGACGGCTGGAGCGGATCAGTCCCGACGACTGCCCGTTCACCATCATGATCGACTACGCCCACACCGATCACGCGCTGGAGAATGCGCTTCGGGCGGTGCAGCCGATCACGGAAAACCGGCTGCTGTGCGTGTTCGGCTGCGGCGGCGACCGCGATCGTACCAAGCGGCCGCGGATGGCCCGGGCCGTCGCGCAGCGGGCCGACGTGGCGTTCGTCACCAGTGACAACCCGCGGTCGGAGGACCCGCAAGCCATCATCGACGAAATGCTCCCGGGCTTCGGGCCTGAGGGCGGCTGCGCCGTCCATATCGACCCCGACCGCGAGGCCGCCATCCGTGCGGCGATCGCCGCCGCCCGCCCCGGCGACACCGTGCTGATCGCGGGCAAGGGGCACGAGACGTACCAGATCGTCGGCAGCCAGCGATTGCACTTCGATGACGCGGAGATCGCCCGCGCGTGTCTTGGACACGCGGAGGTGGCCGAATGATCCTCATGACGCTGGACGAGATCGCCAGGGCGCTCGGTGCCCGGCGCGCGGCCGACATCGCGCCAATGCAGGTGACCGGCGTGTCGACCGACACGCGAACGCTGCGGCCGGGCGATCTCTACGTCGCGATTCGCGGGGAGCGGTTCGACGGGCACGATTTCGTGCCGGACGCGTTCAACGCGGGGGCGGTCGGCTGCGTGACCAGTCACGACACCGCCGCCGCGGGCGAGGTCAGCCGCCCGAACTGCGTGCTGCGGGTCGCGGACACGGTCGAGGCGCTGGGTCGGCTGGCCGCCCACCATCGACAGCACACCACCGCGCCGGTGGTGGCCGTCACCGGCAGCAACGGCAAGACTACCACCAAGTGCATGATCGAGCATGTGCTTGGGACGCGAATGCGAGGCCGCGGCTCGGTCAAGAGCTTCAACAACCGCATCGGGCTGCCACTGGCGCTGTTGTCGGCCGAGGTGGGTGACGAGTTCCTGGTGGTGGAGATCGGGTCCAACGCGCCGGGTGAGGTGGCGGGTCTGGGCCGGCTCGCGTCGCCGGACATCGCCGTCATCACGTCGATGGGCCACGCGCACGTGGGCGGGTTCGGCGGGCTGGACGGCGTACGGGCCGAGAAGCTGTCACTGTTCGGCGAGGTGCGGGCGGGGGGGCTCTGCGTCGTCCCCCTCGACGACCTGGCCAGGCCGATCAACCGCCACCACGGTCCTGACTGCACGTACGTCACGTTCGGCACGTCCGACCAGGCGGATATTCGGGTCTCGCAGGTCCACGGCGATCTCGACCGGGTGCGCTTCACGTTGAACGGCAAGTTCGCCGTGGAGATGCCAGTGCCCGGCCGGCACAACGCCACCAACGCGGCGGCCGCGTTCGCGGTGTGCCGGCGGTTTCGGATGGAGCCGGAGGAGATCGTGCAGGCCCTGTCGACGTTCCACCTGCCCGACATGCGTCTGAGCAAGCAGCAGGCGGGCGGCGTCACGGTGATCGACGACAGTTACAATGCAAACCCGACGAGCATGGCGGCGGCCATCGCCACGCTGGCCAGCGTCTCCGCCGGCCGCCGCGTGTTCGTGGCCGGCGATATGCTCGAACTGGGCGACGCGTCCGACCACTGGCACGCCGCGATCGGCCGGCAACTGGTTCAGGCCGGCATCGAGCTGATCATCGGCGTGGGCCCGGCGGCCGAGCGAATTGTCGACACGGTCGCGGCATCCGCCGGCCGGGCGGAGAGCGTACATTATCCCGACACCGAGCGTGCCCGGCAGGATCTCCCGCGTCGACTGGAGCCCGGCGACACGGTCCTGCTCAAAGGGTCGCGTCGGATCGGATTGGAACAACTTGCCCGCGCCATACGGGATTACCACGGGGAGCCGGCCGCCGTCCGCGTGCCTTGAAGGCCACGCGTTGCCCGGCGGGGCGTCGGCGTCCCCCAACCACTGAGCAACGGCTTGATCATCCGTGCTATACCACCTGATCCGATATCTCGTCGGTGGCCAGCATTACGCGTACGAGAACGTGCTGTTTCGCGGCGCGTGCGCGGCCCTGTTCGCGTTCCTGTTCGTGGTGTTCACGGGGCCGTGGGTCATCCGGCGGCTGGTGGCCGCCAAAGTCGGGGACAACCCGGAGTTTGACCACCAATCGCTCAACACGCTGATGGCCGACAAGCGCAACGTGCCGACGATGGGCGGGATTTTGATCGTCGGAACGGTGCTGCTGGCCACACTGCTGCTGGCCGACATGCATAACTTCTACGTGCGGATGGGCATCATCTGCGCCGTCTGGCTGGGGCTGCTGGGGGCGGTGGATGACTGGTTCAAGCTGACCGCCGCCTCGCGGGCGGGGTCGCGCGACGGGCTCAAGTTCTACGAGAAGCTGCTGTTCCAGGTCGGGCTGGCCGTGGTGCTGGGCTACTTCGTGTACAGTTTCGGCCGCACCAATCACGCGGTGCTCGGCCCGGTCTCGCCGGGCACCGAGGTCCAGGCGTACCGCGTGCTCTCCGTACCCTTCTACAAGGCGGGCATCATCCTGGGGACGTACGCGTTCATGTGCGTGGCCGTGCTGGTGATTACCGGCACGAGTAACGCGGTCAATCTCACCGACGGGATGGACGGGCTCGCGTCGGGCTGCGTGGCGATGTGCAGCCTGGTGTTTTTGGTACTGACGTACATCGTCGGTGATCAGGACATCGCGGCCAAGTTGTTGATCCCGCACGTTCCGCTCAGCGGCGAACTGGCCATCATTGCCGGCGCGATTGTGGGTGCATGTCTCGGCTTCCTGTGGTATAATTGCCATCCGGCGCGAGTCTTTATGGGGGACACCGGCTCGCTTCCACTCGGCGGCCTGATCGGGTACATCGCGGTCGTGACCCGGCAGGAGCTGATCCTGTTGATCGTGGGCGGGGTGTTCGTCATCGAAGCGCTGTCCGTGATGATCCAGGTGGGCGCGTACAAGCTCAGCGGTGGGCGTCGGCGCGTGTGGAAGTGCACGCCGATCCATCACCACTTCCACCTGACCGGATGGACCGAGAGTCAGGTGGTGGCGCGGTTCTGGCTGCTGGCGGCCGTGTTCGCCATCTTCGCCTTGACGACGGTCAAGCTACGCTAGTCGAACCGCCCGGTCGTGCGGCACGGATGACGCACGAAGGCCGAGTCACGGGCCCCGCCGGCACGGGCCCGTCGTTGTCAAGGAAGACCAACCATGCTCTCCCCACATCCACGCGCACGAGCCACCGGCACCGCCATTATCGTGATCGTCACGACATTGATGACGGTGGGCGTGGTGATGATCGGGTCGGCCAGTGCGAGCCTGGACCGCTCGGTCCTTCGACTGGAGTTCTGGGCGACATCGTTCGGGCGGCAGTTGCTGTTCGTCACCGGCGGCTTCGCCACCGTTCTAATCACCGCCGCCGTCGCGCGGCGCGCCCTGCACTGGCCCCGGAAGGCGTGGGCGGTTCTCGCGTGGCTGGCGTTCCTGCTGACGACGGTCGCGCTCGTGGCGGTGCTGGTTCCCGGCGTCGGGAAAGAGGTGAATGGAGCCCGGCGGTGGATTCCTCTGGGACCGGAGAGCATGGGGCTTCGGTTCCAGCCGTCTGAAGCGGCCAAGCTCGGGCTGATCGTCGTGCTGGCCGTCATGCTCTCTCGCCGCCGCGAGCAGGTACGTTCGTTCTGGCGCACGCTGTTGCCCTGTGCGGCGGTTCTCGGCGTGTTCGTGGCGCTGGTCGGGCGCGAGGACTTCGGTACGGCCGCCCTGCTCGCGACGGTGGGCGGATGCATGCTTCTGGCCGGCGGGTGCCGCCCCCACCAGCTCCTGCTGCTGGCCGTTCCCGCCGCGGCGGCGATGGTGCACCTGATCGTGTCCCATCCGTACCGGCTGGAGCGGCTCGTCGCGTTCCGAAACATCTGGGCGGACCCGCGGGGGATCGGCTACCACCCCATCCAGTCGCTCGTGACGATCGCATCGGGCGGCTGGTTCGGTCGGGGGCTGGGGGCGGGCGTTCAGAAGTACGGGTACCTGCCGGAGAGCCGAACGGACTTCATCTTCAGCGTGATCTGCGAGGAGACGGGGATCGTGGGCGGCGTGGTGGTGATCCTGCTGTTCGTGGCGTTGCTGTGGCTCGGCGGTCGCGCCGTCGTGCACGCGCCGAACGCGCTGACCCGGCTGCTGGCCCTCGGCGTGACGCTGGCCGTCACGTTGCAGGCGGTGATGAACATTGGCGTGGTCACCGTCTGCATGCCGACCAAGGGAATCGCCCTGCCCTTTGTTTCCGCCGGCGGGTCGGGGATCGCGTTTCTAGGGGCGGGGATCGGACTACTGGCGGCCGTGGCGCGGTCGGGCACGTATGACGCGCCGGCCGGCAGGTCGAAGTCGGTCGACCTGCCCGAATCAACGCTTACCTCGGTTGCCACGTCATGAGCGCCAGCCCACTGGTCGTGTTCGCAGGCGGCGGGACCGGGGGCCATCTGTACCCGCCGCTGGCGATTGTCAGCGCCCTGCGCAAGCTCGTTGCCGACGTGCGGGTCGTTTTTTTCGGCACCCACCGTCCGATCGACCGCACGATCCTTGCCGGTTCCGGTTGCGAGCTGATCCCACAGCCGGTGCAGCCGATTCGAGCGGCCAGACCGTGGGCCTGGCCCGGCTTCGTGGCCGCCTGGATCGCTTCGCGCCGGGCGTGCCGCGCCTACCTGGCCGCGCAGCGGCCGGCCGTCGTGGTGGGCAGCGGCGGGTTTGCCAGCGGTCCGGCCGTGGTGGAGGCCCGCCGCGCAGGCATTCCGACCGCGTTGCTGAACCCGGATGTCATGCCGGGTCGTGCCAACCGTTATCTGGCCTCGCGAGTGGACGCCGTATACACGCAGTGGGAAGAGGCCGCCGCGTACTTCCCTCCGAGGGTGCCCATGAAAGTCACAGGCTGTCCCATCCGGCCCGACTTCCTTAACGCCAATCGGGACGGTGGGATAAGGCGATTCGCGCTCGACCCCGCCAAGCAGACGTTGCTCGTCACCGGCGCATCGCTGGGGGCGCGGACGATCAACGACGCGATGCTGGCCCTGGTCGACGATCTGGCGGCTTCCGATAATCTCCAGGTTCTGCACGTCACGGGCACGCTCGATATCGATCGCGTCCGTGCGGCCTACGCATCGCGCAACGTAGCGGCGACAGCGGTGCCCTTCACGGAGCACATGGCCGACGCGATGGCCGCCGCCGACGTCGTGCTTGCCCGCGCCGGAGCGTCCAGCCTGGCAGAAATCACAGCCGTCGGTCGACCCTCGATGCTGATGCCCTATCCGCACCACCGCGACCGGCACCAGCAGGCGAACGCGGAGGTCCTGGCGCGACGTGGCGCCGCGGTAATCGTGCCGGACCGAGTTGATTCTCACGAAAACGCTGCCGCGTTACGCAAGGAATTGTTACACTTACTCGGGCACAAGGGGGAATTGGCGCGGATGGCGGAAGCGGCGCGTAGCCTGGGCCGCGGGAACGCGGCGGACGTTATCGCCACCGAGCTCGTGCGGTTGAGTGGTGGCGGGCTTTCGCTCGGGATGGCGGGGACTTAAGGATTGGGAATCGTCGACCCGATACAAGGAACAGTGGGTTCCGCGCGCAAGACGCCGGAGTGCATCCCCAGCACGCACACGGCGATGGACGTCTGCCTCCGACCGACACACTTTTGAGCAACTGGATGGACGCAATGCGCACCGAAGGCACGAGCACGACTCACCACGCACCGCCGGTTCATCCGTTTTGCAATCGCAAGGCGCATTTTATCGGTATCGGGGGCTGCGGCATGCAGGGCGCCGCCACGGTGGTGCGCCGCTTGGGCGCGACGGTCAGCGGCTCGGACATGAACGTCCCCGAAGACGCGCAGCGCCTGATCGACAGCGGCATCACGTTCCACGTGGGGCACCGGTCGGAGAACGTGGCCCCTGACTGCAGCTTCGTCGTGTTCAGCGCGGCGGTCCCGCCCGATAATCCGGAACTCAGTCGCGCCCGCGAGCTGTCCATTCCGACCATCGCGTACGCCCGCCTGCTGGGGGAGTTGATGGCCACGCGCTGCGGCGTGGCCATCGCCGGTACGCACGGCAAGAGCACCACCACCGGGATGACGGCCCACCTGTTCCGCGAGGCGGGTTTCGACCCGTCGTACATCGTGGGGGCCGACGCACCGCAACTGGGCGGTCGGTCCGGCGTCGGGCAAGGCGCGCACTTCATCGTCGAGGCGTGTGAGTATCGGCGTTCGTTCCTGCACTTCCGCCCCCTGCTGGCGGCGGTGCTGAACATCGAGGCCGATCACCTCGACTACTATCGCAACCTGGACGACCTGGTCGAGGCATTCAACTCGTTCTGCGCCAACGTACCGTCGGACGGCCTGATCGTCATGCCGGCCGGCGACGAGGTGTGCCGCCGGGCGGCCGAAGACGCAAGCGCCCCGGTGGAGACTTTCGGGTTCGGGCCGGAAGCGACCTGGCAGGCGTGCCATCTCACCGCGGACTTGGGACGGTACGGGTTCGACGTGCTGTACAACCAGCGTCTCGTTCTGCACGCCCAGCTCAAACTGGCGGGCGCGCACAACGTACTGAACGCGATGGCGGCCATCGCCCTGGCCCATCGCGCCGGCGCGCCGGCGGACCGTATCGCGTCCGCGCTGGCCACCTACGAAGGGGTCACCCGGCGCATGACGCTACGCGGGTACGAGCGTGGTGTGATCGTCGTGGACGATTACGCCCATCATCCGACCGAAATCCGCGCCACGATCCGGGCCGTGCGTGACCGGTACAACCCGAAACGCACCTGGGTGGTGTTCCAGCCGCACCAGCACTCCCGCACGCGGATTCTGATGGAGAATTTCGCCGAGTCGTTCAGCGACGCGGACCTCATTCTGATCCCCGACATCTTCGCCGCCCGCGACAGCGAGCAGGATCGCCGTGCGGTTGGGTCCGCCGATCTGGTCGATCGGATTCACTCGTACGGCGGCCAGGCGTGGCATATTCCGGGCCTGGACGAGGTCACCGATCACCTTGAGCGCAACGTCGGCCCGGGCGACCTGGTGTTGACCATGGGGGCCGGCGACGTATGGAAAGTGGCGGATGGACTGGTTGAACGAATTCGACAGTCGAATTGACCGCAACGTGCCTCTGGCCGCTCATACCTGGTTCGGCTTGGGCGGGTCGGCCGAATGCGTGGTCTATCCGCGCGACGAGTCGCAACTGGCCGCAATCGTGCGGCGGGCCGAGGCGGAGGCGCTACCCTGGCGCGTGCTGGGCGGCGGCGCCAACGTGCTCATCAGCGACGCGGGGGTGGACGGGATCGTCATCCGTCTCAACGAGCCGGCGTTCACGAAGGTCGACTTCGACGGGACGACCGTCACCGCGGCGGCCGGGGCGGATCTGATGAAGCTGGCCAACACGTGCGTCACCCGGGCGCTGTCCGGGCTCGAATGCCTGGCCGGCATTCCGGGCACGGTCGGCGGTGCGATTCGGATGAACGCAGGCGGGCGCTTCGGCGAGATCGCCGATTCCGTCGGGCAGGTCCGAATCCTGCAGACCGACGGGACGGTCCGCACGCTGACGCGTGACGAGGTGGGGTTCCGCTACCGCCACACGGGGCTCGGGCGTGCGATTGTCCTGTCGGCTCGATTCACGCTGGAATCCGGTGACCCGGAAGAAATCAAGGCCCGGTTCAAGGCCTACTGGGCAGTCAAGAAAGCGTCGCAGCCGCTGGCCGACTTCAGTGCCGGCTGCATCTTCAAAAACCCGCCGGGGGACTCGGCCGGCCGATTGATCGATCAGGCCGGCCTCAAGGGCCGCACCCACGGATCGGCCCGTGTGTCCGACCGGCACGCGAACTTCATCGTGGCGGACCCGGGCGCCACAGCCACGGACGTGCTCGCCCTGGTCGACGAGGTTCGCGACACCGTCATGAGGAAGTTCGGCGTCCAGCTCGAAACGGAAATCGAGGTGTGGCGACCGAGCGTCGAAGCGGGATGTACCGTTTGACAAGGGAGTGTCAAACCATGAGATCGACACTGCAAATCACGTCGGGCCAGCCGCCCGCCCACCCGGAGACGCAAAAAGCCACGCTGTCCGTCACCGTCCTTTCGGGCGGCCCGAGCGACGAGCGTGAGGTCAGCCTGGCCAGCGGTCAAGCGGTCCACGACGCCCTGGTCGAGCGCGGGCACCGCGTGACGCTCCGCGACATCGACCCGAACGACCTGTCGGCGCTGGACGTGCCGGCCGATCTGGTGTTCATCGCCCTGCACGGCACGTTCGGCGAGGACGGCGCGATCCAGTCGATCCTCGAGGAGCGAGGCATCCCCTATTGCGGGTCGGATGCGTCCAGTTCCGCGCTGTGCATGAACAAGGTCGCGACCAAGGTCCGGCTGCTGGAGCACGGGCTGCCGACACCGGCCCACGACATCGCCTGCGAATCCCGGATTCACCAGGTGGTCTCGCGTTGGCGCACGCCGGCTGTGATCAAGCCGGTCGCGTCGGGCAGCAGCGTGGACACCTATATCACCCGCCACGCCGGGGCGATGCGCGAGTCGGTCGAATGGGTCGTGAGCAAGTACGGCGAGGCGCTGCTCGAGGAGTTCATCGAGGGGCCGGAACTGACCGTCGGGGTGGTCGGCGACACCGCCCTGCCGGTCTGCCAGATTCGAACCGGCCGCGAGTTCTACAACTACGAAGCCAAGTACATCGATGACGACACGGAGTACCGGTTCGACATCATCCTGCCCGACGCGTTGCTCGAGCGCGTCCAGGCGATGAGCCTCAAGGCATTCGAGGTGCTGGGATGCCGCGACTTCGGTCGCGTGGACTGGATGGTCGACCAGCTCACCCACGAGCCGTTCATTCTCGAGGTCAACACGATACCCGGTTTCACCAGCCACTCGTTGCTGCCGAAAGCGGCGGCCCGCGCCGGTCTCGATTTCACCGGGCTGTGCCATCGCATCGTGGATCTGGCCAGCCATCGTACGAGCAGACACTAGCGAACAACGGATGTCCAGACAGAAACGGTCCAAACGCAAGGGCAGACGGCGCCGACTCATTCGGCCGACCTGGTTATCGGTCGCGGCCGACACGCGCCGACGACTGTTGGGACGAACCGTCATCGGGCTGGCTATCGTGGTCGTCCTCGTCGGCATGATGGTCGGGCTGCACCGGCTGGAGCGGGTGGCCCGGCAGCACGACCGTTTCCTTCGACCGGCCGACCTGCACCTGCTCAACGCCCCGCCGGGGATTCAGACGGACCTGCTGACCGCCCTGGAGCCGGTCCGCGAGACGGCTTGGGGCGATCCTAACCTCTGCCGCGACATTGGTGTCATCCTGGAGAACAACCCCTGGGTGGCGCGGGTGCGGAGTGTGCGCAAGTACGGGACGGGCCGGGTCGACATCGACTGCCGGTATCACGAGCCGGTGGCGCTGGTCCGCGGGAATCAGGCGCTGCACCTCGTCACCCGGGACGCGATCCGGCTGCCCGGGCAGTACGCGTACGATCCCTCCCTGCTGGTGATCGAGGGCGTGGCCGTGGCCCCGCCGCCCGCCGGCACGGTCTGGGAAGCCCCGGCGTTGCGGGCGGGCCTCGCGGTGGCCGACCGGCTGGACGGCGAGCCCTTCGCCGCCCAGATCACCGGCGTCCTGGTGGACAACTACGGCGGGCGGATCGACAAGGAGGCCGCCCACATCCGGCTGGCCACCGACCGGCCCGGCGGGACGATCATTTGGGGATCGGCACCGGGCGAGGAGTTGGAAGAGACCACGGCGTCGGAGAAAATCGCGATTCTGCGCGAGAACTTCCGGCGGTACGGGCGGGTCGACGCACAACGCCAGACGATCGACATTTCGATCCACCCGCAGCGGTTCATGACACCGGCGTAGGTGACCCGGCCGGGGCGTCTGAAGGCCTACTTTAGTCGCAAGTGGGCGGTCCCCGGCGGCCTAGAATAGTGGGGTCGGTCCTCCGAATACCCGGGTGGAGGCAGAACGATGATTGACCAGCTCGGACAGTTTCTCGCCCCCATCTGCGATTTCATCGAGCAGCATGTCCCGAGGGACCAATTGCCGTCAGGCGACCTCGTGTTGGGCATTCTGCTGGTGGCCGGCGTGCTGGTCAGCACGTTAGGGGCGCTGCTCGCGCGACCGATCGTCGTGCTGGGCCTGATCGCGGTGGGCGGACTGGGCGCCGCGGCGTGCGGCCACGTGATCGACGCCCCGCTGCCGCTGGTGATTATCGGCGGTGCGGTGGCGGGCGGACTGGCCGGCTACGTGCTGTTCCGCCTGTGGGTCGGCCTGGCGGCCGGCGTCTTGTGCGCAATGATCGCCATCGCCGTCTACGGCTCGTTCCACATTGTTCCGCATCTGGCGACCTTTCACCCGCCGGAGCCGGCCGCGACCGTAGCCGACTTCGTCGTCCCGGACGTGCCGGCCACCGAGCGGGACCCCTGGTTGGTGATTCGCGACAAAGCCACGGAATTCTGGGCACACCTCAAGACCCAACAGGCCGATGTAGAAACGTACACGCTGCTCGCGGCGGCGGCGGCGGGCCTGTTCGGGCTGTTGATCGGCCTGCTGGCGTCCCGGTTCACGCTCGTCCTGTCGACGGCGCTGGTGGGGACGGTGCTGGTGTGGTCCGCGTTGGCGATGGCTCTTCGGAGCTACTGGCCTGACCGTTGGGCATTACTTCCCACGCATGCGGCGACGGTGAACGTGGCCGTGCTGGCGTTCTTCGGCGCGTCCCTGCTGCTGCAGACGGTGCTGACCCGCCGTCGCCCCCAAGCCGAGCCCGCCGCCGAGTAGTCCGTTTGGCTCATTCTGGACGGCTCGCCGAACTGGGGTTTCACTGTGCTCACTTCGATCGGGCAATGGGCGGCTTATCTCCAGCGGTCCGACTGGCTGATCGGCCTGCCGTTCTGCGCCGTGGGGCTGGTGCTGGCGCTGGCGGGATGGCGGATTTGGAAGGTCGCCGTGGTGGTGACCTTCGCGATTATCGGATGGGTGGTGGGTACACTCCTCGCCAGCGACAGCAGCCAGTCCCTGCTCTACGCGGCGGCGGGTGCAGTGATGTTCGGGGCCGCGTCGGCACCCACGGCACCCTACTCGATTGCGGCGCTGGGGGGCATCATCGTCGCCGGCATCGCGGAGATCACGCTTTCGGAGGTGGGGCTCGCGTCCTGGCCTTTGTGGATCGCCCTGGTGCTCTGCTTCGCAGGCTCGACCGCGTTATCGTACATCTACATGCGGCAGGTGATCGTGATCGTGACCGCGTTCGAGGGGGCGGTCCTGCTCGTGTCGGGAGCGGTGGCGATCGTGTCCGAGACGCCGAGCCTGTTCAACTTCTTCCGAAGCATCTCGACGCATTACTGGTTCTTCCTGCCGTTCCTGCTGTTCGTACCCACGGTGGTCGGTTGCCTGTTACAGATGGCCGACGTGAAGCAGCGGGATTCCGGGATGGCCGGCTGACCGGGTCGATGGGCACGATCAATCGTGGCGGCGATTGCGCATGAATTTGCGCACCTGCTGCTTGAACATGACCCACATCTTCATGCCTTCCATGCGTGGACCGGCCTCCATCGCGATGAGCGTAGCGTCATCATGGGTCAGGGGCTTCGCACCCGCGAACTCGAAAACGCTGCCGAGCACGGCCCGGCCGAACTCTACGATGTCGAGTCCGGTATGACTCCGCAGCATCGCGTGAAACGTGTCCGTCCCGAGCATCGCATGCCGCGAATCCCGCGCTTCCAGGATGCCGTCCGACACGACGACGATGCGATCCCCGGGCTCAAGGTCGACCGATGCGCTTTCGAACCGGGTGTCGTCGCTCACGCCGAGTGGCAGATTGGTGATCGAATCGGTGGGGGCGTCGGGTTCGCTCTGGGCCACTGCGTCGGAGAGTCTTAACTCCGACCACTGGTCGCATGCACCCCGGTGGACCCAGGCCGGCGGATGGCCGGCGTAGCAGTAGGTCACGCGACCGAGGTCCGCCCGGTAGTTCAGGCAGACGGCGGTGGTCATGGCGGCCGTACCGCGCTTCGCGAGATGGGCGTTGAGTTTGCGCAGCACGCGGCGGGGATCGTACGTGTTCATCTGTCGCCGCATGAGGCGATGCAGCCATCCGCTCACTGCGGCGACCTGCTCGCCGTGTCCGATCACATCGGCCACCAGCAGCCGCGAGACCATCCCCGCCGAGCAGGTGGTGATGTAATGCACGTCGCCGCCCCGTGACCCGCCGCACGGATTGGAGTATACGAAGGAGGTCAGCCCCGGCAGCGTCACGACGGTATCCGCCGGACGGTTGCCACCCCAGACCTCGGAGCAGATCAACTCCACCGGTTCGCCGGGCGGGGCGGTGTCCATGACCGCCGCCTCCGGAATCGGCATCAGCGTATCACCCATCACGTTACTCCCGTTGGGAAACCGAACGGGCCGAACAGCAGATTCTAGGTGGGGCGGGCCCGCCGTTCCACACTATCCCGGCCAGGAATGGTGTCCGCTGGCGAGCGCCGGTTGTACGGAATCATCAACTGGAGGGTTCTCGTGCAATGAACTTGACGCCGATCCGGTGGGTGCGTCCGTCGACGCAGCGGCAGTGTCGCACGACCCCGATGATGCGGGCATCCGTCTGCAACCACTTGAGCACAACCTCGATGCGGGCACCGACGGGGATGTACTGGTCGTAGTCGAAGCCCATCCCGCCCGACGAGATGTCGAACACGTGCACGGCGATATCGCGATCCCGCGCCGACCAGCCCGCCAGTTCGATGACGCGGATCTGAATCTGCGCGTTCAACGGATGACGCTTGTGCCTGCGTCTCCGTCGCTCGTAC
Organism: uncultured Phycisphaeraceae bacterium; assembly: GCA_964495075.1. GTDB lineage: Bacteria > Planctomycetota > Phycisphaerae > UBA1845 > UBA1845 > JAFGJQ01. Next base: position 2,827 of record CAZBUJ010000058.1, on the reverse strand, counting down.
TTGAGGCCGTCGAGGACATGCGTGTCACCGCCGCGGACGGCCTTGGCGGCGGCGATAGTCCGGGCCGGAAAGCCCTCGGGCCAGTCCGCGCCGACGGTCAGCACCTGCCTGGACAAAGTGGCGAGTGTTCTCCGTGTAAGGAGTTGTCCGGCCCGCACGAGGATACGTCCGTGTGCGTCGCGAATGTGGCCGGGGAGAATCATCCCAGCCACGAGCTGCGCGATCGGTGCCGGTCGAAGAGAATCGTCTGTGGTGGACGGCATTCGTTCCCTGGCCCCACCTGCGGGACGGTCGCCCGTCGACCGTCGTACCCGTTTCAACTGTACGATTCGATTCGCAATCCGACCACGTTCGTGCCCGGCCGCCGGGGAGGCCGGGGTGGGCATGAATTCCCGGACCGGCCGATAAGCACCGGGGCCGCCCCCGCGCCCGGGACTTGCCGCGGCGGCAGAACGCGCGACGGACCATCGGCCGCTGCGGAGGCGGATTCGGATGCGCTACGTTATGGGGTTCAGCAGGCCCCGCGGAGGAAGGTGCCCACGGTCCGGAAAAGGACGACGATGTCCAGCTCGAGGCACATCCATTTGAGGTAGTAGAGATCGTACTGCAGCTTCCGGCGAGCGTCTTCGGTCGAGCTGCCGTAGTGGTAGCTGATCTGGGCCCAGCCGGTCAGCCCGGGCTTGACGACGTGCCGCAGCTCGTAATAAGGCAGGACCTTGGCCAGTTCGAGCACGATGGACGGTCGCTCCGGTCGAGGCCCGACCACCGACATGTCCCCGATGAGGATATTGTACAGTTGCGGCAGTTCATCGAGGCGAGCCTTTCGCAGCAGCCGACCGAAGCGGGTGCACCGCGGGTCGTTGCGGGACGCCCAGACCGACTTCCCGTTCTCCGCGTTCACGATCATCGTGCGGAACTTGTAGAGGCGAAAGACGCGGCCGTGCTGTCCGACCCGGTCCTGCGAGTAGAGAACCGGGCCCCCGTCGTTGAGCTTGATGCAGAGGGCGATGATCGGCCAGAGCGGGAGCGAGACGACAAAGCCGACGAATGCGAGCACGACATCGGTCAGGCGCTTGAGGGTTGCCCGCTCCTCACAGTGCGATTGCACGTCGGCGAACAGGAACCAGTTGGGCGTGATCCGGTCGACGAGGATTTGCCCGGCCGCCTTCTCGTAATAGACTTCCTCGTTGGTGACCCGGCAGCCCATGCGCAGGCACGGGAGGATCCAGTTCATGACGTCGGCCCGCCGTGCCACCCGTGTGCTGATCACGATGTCATCGATGCGCAGACGGCGGCACAAATCGGGCAGGTCGGACGGCGTCCCGGGGACCCGACCTTCATCTTCCTCCGGCTGCGGCTCCTCGACCGCGTTGATGTACCCGGCCAGGCGGTAGTGCGAGAGGGAGCCCTCCCGGAACGAACGCCGCACCGATTCGAACACGGCGCGACCGCCCACGACGAGCAATCGCCGCTTGATGTGATGGGCGGCCCAACAGGCAAGCGATCGGATCGCCAAGCCGAAGACGAGGTACGTGCCAATCGCACAACCGGCCACCCGCCGGCTGAGCCAGGTGTACATCAGCACGTACACGCACGCATACGCGATCGCGCAGGCGAGCGACGCGGTGAGCAGCATGCGGGTCAGGATGCGCGAGCGACCGAGCAGGGTCTCGCGTTCGTAGAGTCCGAAGATCAACCCGGAGATGACCAGGGAGGCGGTGAAAATGGCGGTGGCTGCCCAGTAGCCGACGTGCAGCTCGAGCAGCAGCGCCTTTTCCACGAACCAGGCGTATCCCAGCCGGATGCCCAGGGCGAGGACGAGCGTGTCGGCCACCAGCCAGCTCAGCCGCGGCAGGCTGACCAGCAAACGTCCGATCACGCGGACCGCCTGGGGCCCGAATCGTGTCCGCGGGGCAGACGATGCGGCGTCCGACAACGGGACCGTGTCGAGTTGCGAGCAGGGCCCTGCTTCGGGCCCCATGACTGCCTGGGTGGCCATGGGCCGGCCTCCGGTACCTTGAACATGGAATCGGACACCCAGCCGGCCGAACTGAGTTATGGGTCACCCCGGAGCCCGGATTTTGTCGCCCGGCGGGGCGGCCACGCGGCCGTCGACCCCTCAAGGCGGGGGCCGCCGCCCTTCTCGGACCGCGGCCGCCGGACTGGCGTTTTTTGCCCCAGTGGACGGTGCGTTCGCCCGATATCACAAGCACTGTGTCGCGAGAAGCGGCCGCCGGCCGGCACGGGCGGTCGCGCGGATGAATCCCGACCCCGCGCGTGGCTCCACCCGCCTTGACGGCCGCCTCGTAATGCGAATTGAAACCATGCAACGGTTCAAAGCGTACATCCCGGTCCTGACTACCCTCGTGCTGCTCGGCGCAACCGGCTGCGAGAAGGACGAGACACCGGACTTCGCGTTCGATCCGGCCCCGCCCGTGCCGTGGCGCGATCTTTTGGATCGCGACACGACAGCCCCGGAGAACGAGTACACCATCCTGATCCCGCAACCCACGCAAGGGCTGTTCCCGATGTCGCTGGCCATTGCCCGGATCATGGCTGTGCAGCCGTCCGGGGAACGCGACGATGCGGAGCCGGGCGAGTACGAGCTGACGCTGGCCATGCAACCGCCGCACGACTTTCTGCGATGGAATTCGGTGTTTGATGACATCCGCCTGGTCAGCGAGGTCTTCCCGCTGTCGCAGATCTCGCTGAACGGCAAGTCCATCACCACGACGACCCTGATCGAGTCATCGCAGGCGATGCGGGGGCGACTGTGCCTGATCTATGCGGCCGGCGACATCGCGCCGGACGAGAGCGAGGTCAAGGG
>CAZBUJ010000057.1:0-37299 GCA_964495075.1 uncultured Phycisphaeraceae bacterium | reverse complement strand
GCTTTCGGGGGGCCCCACATCGGGGGGGCGCGCGCCCCCGCCCCACGGGGGGGGCCCCCCCCGCCCCCCTCGTTTGGACCGGAGCCGCATCGTGGAACCATTTCAGCCGGAACGTGAACGCGTATGCGGCGTCGTGGGCGTGACCGAGGTCGACGGGCGCATGCTCATGATTCAGCGGTCCCGCCACGTCGCCGCCCCGGGGGCCTGGTGCTTTCCCGGCGGTGCGGTCCAGCCCGGTGAGACGCCCCAGCAAGCGATCACCCGGGAAATGCGCGAGGAACTCGATCTCGACGTGGTCCCCCTCAAACACCTCTGGACCTGGCACCGCGACGATGGGGCCCTCGAACTGCAATGGTGGCGGCTCCGCCTCCTGAGCGACGTTCCCAGCCCCAACCCGGCCGAAGTCCAGGATTGGTGCTGGATGACCCCGGACGAAATCCGACGGCACCCGGACGTGCTCCCCAACAACGTCGCGTTCCTCGACCATTACGGGGCCTGACCGCCGCGGTTCCCGGCCTGCCGAGGTGTCCGCCATCACTGTTTCCAGCCTCGAAATGCCCTATCGCCCGCGCCGCGAGCCTTCCGATAACCGGTAGAGACACTGACGCCGGGCACCGCTCGATGAGGCGTGGAAGGTCCGTGCTCCCGCGGCGAAAGGAGACGCTCGCCAGATGCCACACCGATTCTCGCTCCCAGATCTGCGCATTGCCCGCCTGACCATCGCTGCGCCGCTCCTGCTCGCCTGCGTCACCGGCTGGGCCGGACCACGAGCGTACGGCGATGATCCAACGACGATCCCGCTGGTGATCGTTCCCGGCGACGACGCCCAACCGGACGGCCCCGTGCACACGTTTCGCGTGGGTGTCTACGAGATCACCAACGCCGAATACGCCACCTTCCTGAACTGCGCCCTGCTCGCCCCGCACGACGGCCGCGGACAGTACATGTACCATGACATCGATTCCGGTGACGTCTACCTGAACACCAATGGAATCGAGGGTGAAACGGGCACGGACGGGGCCGGTACCTACCTGTTTGACGCCAGTGTCGGCCACGCCATCACGTTCACGGACGGGGTCTACACGGTCACGCCCGAATTCGAGAGCCACCCCGTAGTCGGCGTGAGTTGGTACGGGGCCGCCAAGTTCTGCAATTGGCTGACGCTTGAGCAAGGCGGCGACCCGCAGCAGCGAGCCTACATCGAGAGCACGGATCCGGGACACTGGCGTCCCGCCGTCATCGATGAACTCGAGTGGCAAAGCCGCGATCTCACGGACGCGGAGCGGGCGGACCTGGTTGCAACCGTCTCCGGCTACCGGCTGCCGATGGACGACTTCGCCACCGGGGCCACCCGCTACAACGAGTGGTACAAAGCGGCCGCCTGGAACGGTGTCGAAGACACGTGGTTCGGCTTCGGCCGCGACGTGCTGACAGGTCGGGATGCCAATTACCAGTCGAGCGGCGACCCCTACGACGACGGCACGACGCCGGTCGGGTATTTTGACGGGTCGACACACGCGACGTTCGCCACCACCGACACCGACAACCGCTACGGCCTGTACGACGCCTGCGGGAACGTCGCCGAGTGGATGCAGGACCAGGGTGACGATCCGGCGACCCGCACGGTCCGCGGCGGCCACTGGTCGGTCGTGAGCGAACAGTACCTGCAAACGCGATTCATCCGTCAGGACGCTCCCGCCGCAACCCGCGCCTGGATCGGGTTTCGCATTGCGCAGGCCGGGACCCTCACCCCGATGACCGTGATCCACGAGCCCTGCCCGGATGGCACCGACTGCCCGTGCACGGTGAGTGGGCCGGCGGGCGGCCCGTACACGTCCACGCCCTGCACGCTCACCCTGCGAAACGACTCGCTCGCCCCGATCGAGTGGACGGCCTCGGCCGGGCAATCCTGGATCACGATCGACGGCGAAACGGAGCGGTCGGGCGTGCTGCCGTACGCCGGCTCCCAGGAGATCACGGTGGAACTCGCGGCGGACGCCGACTCGCTGTTGCCGCCGGCTGTCCCGGCCGTCCCGATGGAAGTTGTGCCGGGCACGCAATGGCAGCCATTCGGGCCGCTTCACTCGTTTCGCATGGGCGTGTTCGAGGTCTCCAACGACATGTACCTCGCGTTCCTCAATAATGCGCTGGCGTTGCTCGACGACCCGCGCGGGGCCTACCTCTACCACGACACCGATTCGAGTCGTATATACATCCATCCGGCCAGCGAAATCGGCGAGGTCGGCACCCGGGGCTCGGGCACACTCCTTTTCGACGGCCGCGTCGGCAACGCGATCCGGTACGATGACGAACAACGGCGTTATGTCCTGACCGAGGCGGGCGAGAGCCTGGCCGACCATCCGGTCGTCGGCGTTAGCTGGTTCGGGGCCGTCAAATACTGCAACTGGCTGACCTTGCACGATGGCCTGGACCCGGCTCACCGCGCGTACAGTGAAGGGACCCGCCCCCAAGACTGGCACCCGGTCGTGATCAGCGGACAGGCCTGGCTGAGTCGGGGGCTGACCGACGCGGAACGCTCCGCACTCGTGAACAATTACGCGGGCTACCGGCTGCCGATGGACCACAACGCGTCCGCCGCCGCCCGGTACAACGAGTGGTACAAAGCCGCCGCCTGGGATGCCGGGCTCGTCCGGAACCGGGACTACGGGTTTGGCCGGGACGCGCTGACGCCGGCGGACGCCAACTATGCCAACAGCGGGGATCCGTACGAGTCGACCGCCGGCACCACGCCGATGGGCTACTACGACGGCAGCGATCACGGCGGCGTTTTTCCGACTCGCTTCAGCAGCAACGGCTTCACGGATCTCTGCGGCAACGTGCGCGAGTGGATGCAGGACCGGGGCGACAACATCGCCATGCGGGCGGTGCGCGGCGGCAGTTGGTCGGATGACGCCGCGGCCGCCGAATTGCTGGCGAACTCCCGCCAGGTGCTGCCCGCCGACACCGTCGATGCGGTCACCGGGTTCCGCGTCGTGCAGGCACGCATCGATCATTTCGCGAGCGTGGCGGTGCACGACGTCACGGTTGCGAAAACCGTTTACCAGGAACTGCGGCTCAACGTCCGTGAGCCGATGACGTTCTTTCCCGACACGGACTTCGTCGCCGCGGGTATGTACGGCGGACCGTTTCCGCAGACCGTGCCATACGTGATCAACTCGGAATCCGCGTCGACCATGGGCTGGGAGGTCAGCACCGACCAGCCGTGGGTCGCCGTCGACGGCGTGCCGTCCGCCAGCGGCGAGTTGGCGCCGCCCCTCGGGGTCGTCGTCGAGATCGGCTTCACCGACTCCGCCAACGAACTCGCACCGGGCGAGTACGAAGCAATCGTCCAACTCGCGAATACCACCACCGGGTACACCGAGACGCGGAGTGTATCGCTCGCCGTGGAAGACCCACTGGACGTCTCCCCCGCTGGCGATGACGCCGACTACGAAGTCACTACGCTGTACCAGACGCCGGCCGCCGCGGACCCGCGGGACTACCTGCTGGTCAACCGATTGGACACCGCCATCGAATACGAGGTCACGGCCGATCGCACATGGATCCGCCTCAACGGTGAAGAATCAATCCCCGGCACCACGCTCGAGCCGGGCGAAACCGCCGGCCAGACTGTGTCCCTCAGCGTCAATGAGGACTCGGCCGCCCTCGGCGTCGGGACGCACGTCGGAACCGTCACCTTCGCGAACACGACCGTCGGAAGCGAAGTGACACGCGCCGTCATCCTGACGGTGGAGGACCCCCTCCGGCTCACCCCGGAAGAGGCCTTCATCGCAGACGGCGAGTACGGCGGCCCCTTCGATCCGACCCCGGCCAAGGACTACACCGTCACCAACCGCTTCCCCTACCCGATCGAATGGTCTGCGTCCGTGGACACGACCTGGCTTCGCGTCAACGGGGAGTCCAGCGCCACGGGGACTCTCGACCCCGAGGCATCCGAAACGCTGACCGTGTCCATCGAGCCGACCGCGGCCGCCACCCTCACCGAAGGGACCCACGAGGGAACCGTGAGCCTCGTGGACCATGACACCGGCTACGTCCACACCCGCGACGCCGCCCTGACGATCGGCCCACACCTGACCGTCGATCCCCCCGAGGGCATTCAGGCCCACCGCGCCGCCGACGGAACGCTCGTGCCGTTCGAACAAACCTACACCGTCACCAATCACGACATCGCGAACAACACGTTCCGCGTCCGGGTCGAGGACGGGTGCGACTGGGTGTGGATCAACTGCGGACTCGGCGCCACCGAGACACTGGGTCCCTACGATTCCGCCCGCGTGCGGGTGACCATCGACCCCGAGGCCGCAGCGGCGTTCGAGTCCGATCAATCCTGTGGCGTGACCTTCGAAAACGTGACCACCGGCCAGGAGGCCACGACGCTCAGCATGGCGGTAATCCTGTCGGACACCGTCCCGCAGCTTGCCCCGCCGGCGATGGCCGCCGTGCCCGGCTCCGATCCGCAGCCGAACGGCCCGACCTACGACTTCCTGATCGGCACGCTGGAAACCACCAACGACCAGTTCGTCGTCTTTCTGAACGATGCCCTCGCCCATCCGGACGACGAACGCGGAGAGTACCTCTACATCAACGCCGACACCGGCAGCGTATTCATCCACACCGAACGGATCGGGACGGTCGGCCCGGACATCGGCGACACCCTCGTGTTCGATGCCGAGGTCAACGGGCATATCACCTTCGACGGTGCCGCGTACGGGCTCGACGACCCGGCCTACGGTGCCCATCCGGCGGTCGGCGTCACGTGGTACGGCGCGGTGAAGTTCTGCAATTGGCTCACCGTCGACCAGGGGCTCGGCCCAAACGAGCGCTGCTACGGTGAAGGGACCGCCGACGCCCTGGGGTCGTGGCGACCGGTGACGGTCAGCGAGGCCGACTGGTTGGCCGGTCGGATGCCCACCGCGGACCGCCACGCCCTCATCACGCTTCACCGCGGCTACCGCCTGCCGATGGACGGGGAAACGCTCGCCGCGGACCCCTACAACGAATGGTACAAGGCTGCGGCCTGGCGCTCCGATCTGAATCGCAACATGATCTACGGCTACGGCCGAGACACCTATTCCGGCTCGGACGCCAACTGTAACGCGAGCGGCGACCCGTTCGAGGGCCTCGACCCCGGCACGACGCCGGCGGGCTACTACGAGGGCGAGGTGCACGACGGCTTCGCCACCCACGTCAACAGCAACGGATACGGAGCATACGACATGACCGGCAACGCGTTCGAATGGATGACGGACCTGTACGGCGGGTACACGAAACGGGCCATCCGCGGCGGCTCGTGGGCGTTCGGCGACGCCGCCAGTCCGGGCATCGACAACGCCGGCCGACTTTTCGTCTTCCCGGACCGCGCGTACAGCCAGTTGGGCTTTCGCGTGGCGCGGGTCGCCACCCCCGCCCCGCCCCCCGGCGACTTCGACCGGGACGGCGACCTCGACAACGACGACTACACGGAGTTCGAAGTGTGCCTAGCCGGGCCGGCCGCGGAGGTGATGTCCGGGGCCACCCTGGACCTCGACGCCGACCTCCACATCGATCTGGCCGACTTCGCAATCTGGCAGCGGCTGATCGCAGACGGGCCGTGAGCACAGCGCCCGCGGCCGCGCGGCACCGCTGCAACTTCCCCGGTACTGGGACATCTCGATCCGACCTGATACAATCCGGCCTGCTCAGCGACGCGGTGCGACAGGCTCACGACGGCGAGCCTGCCCGACGTCAGTGTCCAACATTTCATTCGTGCGAGGTGCAATGATGAAGGTGTTGATCGCCGACAAGTTCGAGTCGGCCGGCGTGGAAGAGTTGAAGTCCGCGGGGTGCGAGGTGGTCCAGGACGCGGACCTCTCCGGCGACGCGCTCCGGGCGGCCGTGACGGAAACCGGGTGCGACCTTCTCATCGTCCGGTCGACGGAAGTCCGGACCCCGGTCATCGATGCCGCCAAGAACCTGAAACTCATCATTCGAGCCGGGGCCGGATACAACACCATCGATTTCGAACACGCACGGCACCGCGGTATCGCCGTCGCGAATTGTCCCGGCATGAACTCGATCGCGGTGGCCGAATTGGCATTCGGCCTGATCCTTGCCCTGGACCGCCACATCGTGGACAACACGGTGGACCTGCGTAACGGCGTGTGGAACAAGAAGCTCTACGGCAAGGCCCGCGGTCTCAAGGGCCGGACGCTCGGGATCATCGGGGTCGGCCAGATCGGCGGGGCACTCGCCCGCCGGGCCAAGGCCTTCGAGATGGCGCTACTCTACTATGACGTCATCGATGCCAAGGACCTCGAGCGGGAAACCGGCATCCGCAAGGTCGACCTGGACACGCTCTACGCGGAGTCCGATTTCGTCAGCCTTCACGTGCCGATGAACGACCAGACCCGACACATGATCAGCACGAAGCAGTTCGAAGCGATGAAGCCGACCGCCTTCGTCATCAACTGCAGCCGCGGCGGCGTGGTCGACCAGGGAGCTTTGGTGAAAGCGCTCGACGCCGGGCAGATCGCCGGGGCCGGCCTCGACGTGTACGAGACCGAGCCCGGGGCCAGCGACAAGGAGTTCACCGACCCGGTCATGAAGCACCCCAAAGTCTACGGCACCCACCACATCGGCGCCTCGACCGAGCAGGCCCAACTGGCGGTGGCCGACGAAACCGTCCGAATCGTCAAGCACTTCAAGCAGTCCGGCGACGTGCTGCACTGCGTGAACTGAGAATCGAACGCCGGCCCCCGGGGGACCCGGCGTGCCCGAATGCAACCGGGCGGTGGTCGCACCGGTCGACCGCCGCCCGTTCTTTTTGGCCCGTCGCCGAATCCCTACCTGCTCAGGAACGAGAGCACGCGATCCACCTCGCCGCGGCTCCCGATGATCAACGGCGTCCGCTCGTGCAGGGCCGTCGGGACCTTCTCCAGAATGCGCTGATGCCCGTCGCTGGCCGCTCCGCCCGCCTGCTCGGCAATAAACGCCATCGGATTCGCCTCGTAGAGCAACCGAAGCTTGCCCTCCGGCTGGACGGCGGTCGGCGGGTACAGGAAGACGCCGCCCCGCAACAGCGTACGATGGAAATCCGCCACGAATGATCCAATATACCGGCTCGTGTACGGACCCGCCTCGGCGGACTTCACCCAATCGAGATACGCCTTGATGCCGTTGGGGAACGAGCACAGGTTCGCCTCGTTGACGCTGTACATCTTGCCGGCCGACGGCAGCTGAACGTTTTCGTGGCATAACAGGTACGCGCCAATCGACGGGTCCAGCGTGAACATATGCACACCCTCCCCCGTCGTGTACGCCATCACCGTGCTGCTGCCGTACACCACGTACCCCGCCGCCACCTGGTGTACTCCCGGCTGAAGTACGTGCGGCAACGGACCGCCGGTGCGCGGCACGTCTTCGCGCTTGCGCAGGATCGAGAAAATCGTCCCGATCGACACGTTCACGTCAATGTTGCTCGAACCGTCCAGCGGATCGAACAAGACAATGTACTTCCCCGACGGGTCCTCCGGCCGCACCACGCGCGGCTCATCGTCTTCTTCGGAGACCATGATCCCCACGTTGCCGCGGTAACCCAGGCACCGCTGGATGGTCGAGTTGGCGATGACGTCGAGCTTCTGAACCAGTTCACCCTGGACATTCTGGTTGCCCGTGTCGCCGAGCACATCCACCAGGCCGGCCCGCTGCACGTTGGCCTGGATGATCTTCGTGGCGAGGGTAATCCCGCCGAGAAGCCAGCTGAACTCGCCCGTCGCATTCGGAATCTTCCTTTGCTTTTCGATGATATGCTGCTGAAGTGTCTGAACACCGGAAGTGGCGCCGACCATGACAGTCTCCTTATGGATAGGTGCCGCCGAAATGGTACACTGACGCAAGCCTACCGCTCCCTCAACTCGAATTCAACGAATCCGCCGATGGGGACACTTTCTCGCTGCTACGATTAGCCGGCGGGGACGGGGATCGCCGCCCGGCGCACGCTGCGCCGTCCCATGTCCGTCGACGACATGGGCCCGGCGAGCGACACTCGCGCGTACCAACAAGTCCGTCGACAGAATGAGGATAAATCGATGGGGCAGCAGGTCAATCGCATCCGCCTCGCACTGGGACTCGCGCTCACGATCTTGCTCTGTGGAGGCTGCGATGGCGTGGCCGACATCGTCTTCGGGTCGCTCCGGCTGGCCTTGGGCATCGTGGACGTCGCCACCTGATCTCGGAACCTCGTCACCCACGCCGCTCGTAAACGCGTGCGAAGCTCTCGCCATGACGTGGCGCACTCGCCCACCGCAGCTCCCACGTGCCGGCCAACTGATCCATCCGCTCTCGGGTCAGGCCGAACCGCTCACTGCGACTGTAATCCGCATCCCAAACGAAAACCGTGCCCGGGCGAGCCCCGCCCAGAATCCCCACCGAGTCCGGCGGAACGACGTTGGGCCGCCCGTCGAGGAAGTGCGAAACCCAAGTGCTCGTCGCGATAACCGGACGATCCGCCAGACGGTGGTCCATCACCCATTGGACGGCGGACCGGACGTCCTGCGCGTCCGGGGAGAGGCGATGCGGTCGAACGAAGATGGCCAGCGGCACGAGACTGGCACCGATGGCCAACACACCCAGCAGCCATTGCGCCGTGCCCTTTCCGTCGCGTCCGACCTCGTGCCGCAGGCGGGCCAGCCACCACGCCGCCAGGAGCAGAACCGCCGCCGCAATCACCCGGATCACCGGCCGGGCGGTGGACAGAAGGTAGATCCAGGCCTCGTCCTGGGCTTTCGACTCTAACTCCGTGGCCAGCCAGAGCACCGCCACCACCACGGCCAGCCCCGTCACGGCGAGGCGGCGCCCCGCCAGACGCCCCCGTCCAAACCGGTCCAGCCCGTGCACGGCCGCCAGGGCCGCCAACGGCGAAACCCCCACCAGAAACCGCGGGTACCCGCCCGAGCCGTGCGTGCCCAGCCAGTAGACGGCGGTGTGCGTCAGCAGGTACGCGCCGAGCACCCCCGGCACGATCCATCCCCGCCTCGTCCGCCACGATTGAACGCAACCCAGGATAGCCAGCACCGTCGCCGCCGGTCCGAACGCCGCCATGGCCCGGGTCAGCATGGTCAGTGGCGTCCCCGCCCCGTACTCCGCCAATTGCGGGCTGTCCACCAGAAACGCCAGCGGCAGCCGGTCCAGGTAGATGAGCCCCAGGCCGTTGTGGAGCATGGGTGCCCACGCCAGGCACGCGTACGCCACCCAGCTCGCCCGGACCTGCCATAGCGCCACCGCCCAGACCGCCCCCAACACCAGCGACTCGTAACGCGTCACGAAGCATAGCGACATGACGCAGGCACCCCATTCCGGACGGTCCGTCAGGTGCAACCACAGCGCGGCCGCGATGTAGAACGCCAGCGCCGTCTCCGTCATCGTGCCGTACGACATGTGCAGAAACAGCGGCTGGACGTAACAGAAAAGCGGCACCCATCCGCTCGATCGCAGCCGCAGGACCACCCCGACCCGGTACGTCATCCACACCGTCGCCGCGGCTACACAGGCCATCAGGACCTTGCTGGCCGTCAGCCCCAGCGCCGCGGCGGGGAACAGCAGACAGGTCAGACCCGGACGACCCCACTCGTCCAGCAGGTAGGGCCACCACGACCACGCCCATCTGGCGTACAGATAGTGCGTCAGCCCGTCATCGTGATACGTCCCGCGCGACAGTACCGCCATGACCACGCTGAACACGAGGCCGGCCAGCGTGGTCCACAACGGAAGCCACTCGGCGGACCGCCGTCGCGAGATAATTTGTTCAGACGAGCCTCCCGTCACTGCAACGGCCCGATCGCGGCCTCGACGGCCTTGGTCATACGTTGCGAACGCAGCAGCGCCAGCGACGCCTGAATGTCGTCGCCGAACGGTCGATCCGCTTCCGCGAAGCTGATTTCCTTGCGGATCTCCACCCACGCCGCCCGGACGCCCGCCCCCGAGACCAGGGGCGCCCGGAAGTCCAACGCCTGCGCGGCGCACATCGCCTCAATCGCCAGCACCGTCTCCACGTTCTCCAGCACCCGCCACGCCTTCGTCGCGGCCGTCGCCCCCATGCTCACGTGGTCCTCCTGACCGAGCGACGTCGGAATCGAGTCGACCGATGCCGGCGACGCGAGGATCTTGTTCTCGCTCACCAGGGCGGCCGCGGTGTATTGTGGCAACATGAATCCGCTGTTGAGCCCGGTGTCGTGCATCAGCAAACCGGGTAAGCCGACCGTGCCACTGAGCAGGAAATAAATCCGCCGCTCCGAGATGTTGGCCAGCTCGGACATCGCGATGGAAAGATAGTCCAGCACGAGAGCCAGCGGTTGCCCGTGGAAGTTGCCCCCGCTGATGACCGTGTCCCGGTCGAACACGATGGGATTGTCGGTGACCGAGTTCACCTCCGTCTCGATCACTTGCTGTACGTGCCGGATCGCGTCCCGGGTGGCACCGTGGACCTGCGGGATGCACCGTAGCGAGTAGGGATCCTGGACGCGATCGCAGTCGCGATGGGCGTCGTTGAGGCCGCTGCCCGCCAGCAGCTTGCGCACGTTCAACGCGGTTTCGATCGCGCCGACGTGCGGTCGGATCCGGTGAAGTCGATCGTCAAACGGCGCCACGCTGCCGAATGCAGCGTCCAGCGATGCCGCGGCAATCACGTCCGCGTGCTTCAGTAATCGCTTCGCCCGCACCACCAAAGCCGCCCCGTACGCCGCCATGAACTGCGTGCCGTTGATGAGGGCCAGGCCCTCCTTCGCCCCCAGGCGCAGCGGCTCGACGCCGGCCGCCTCCAACCCCGCGGCCACGTGTAACGGGCGACCGGCCCGCGTGACCTTGCCTCGACCGAGCAGCGGCAGCACCATCGCCGCCAGCGGCGCCAGATCACCGCTCGCCCCGAGCGAACCCTGGGACGGAATCACCGGCAGCACGTCCGCGGAGAGCAACCGCCGCAGGCCTTCGATCGGCCCGCGGGTCACTCCACTGAGACCAAAGCCCAACGCGTGGATCTTGAAGAGCATCATCCATCGCACGATTTCCGGCGGCACCGGCGGCCCCACCCCGACCGCGTGCGAGATGATCAGGTTCTCCTGCAACGCCTCGATCTGCTCGGCGTCCACCCGCTTGCTACACAACGTGCCGAACCCGGTGTTGAGACCGTACACGACGTCGCCCCGGGCAATGATATCCTCCACCACCGCCCGCGAAGCGTCCACCCGCTCCCAGACCTTGTCGGACACCTCCACGCGGAGCGGCCGCCCGTACGCCGTATCCAGCCACTCCAGGCGAATCGGATCACCAGTGACCTCGAACGACGCGGGCTCGTCCGACCGGTCGTACGGCGTCAGGGATGGCTCTTGTGAACACACGAGATCAGATCACAAACGGGCACACATCACATACACCGCGGTTGGCCATCATGCAACACACCGACGGGCACAACCGCCACCGATCACGCCGGCACGTTCGGCGTCGGCAGCTCCATGTCCCGCGCCAACCGCAGCGGGCCGACGTCCGCTTCCACCGCGTCGAGGATCGTGCAGTCCTCGACCATCTTGCGGATCTCCTCGATGTCGGGGTACAGCACGCGATCATCCACGAGCTTCGGCACCTTCCGCCGAATCAGGTCATACGCGACGGCGCTGCCTTTGCCCGGCCGTCGCCCGTCCTGGAACTCGAACGCCTGGGCCGCCGCCATCATTTCGATCGCCAGCACCGCCCGCACGTTCCTGAGGATCTCCGTGCACTTGCGGACCGCAATCGGACCCATGCTCACGTGGTCCTCCTGGTCGGCCGACACGCTGATCGAATCCACCGACGCCGGATGCGAGAGGACCTTGTTCTCGGACACCAGCGCCGCCGCCGTGTACTGGGCCACCATCAGACCCGAGTTGAGCCCTTTGCCCTCCACCAGGAAATCCGGGAGGCCGGACAGGACCGGGTTGAGCAGGCGGTTGGTGTGCCGCTCCGACAGGTTCGCCACTTCGGACATCGCGATGCACAGGAAATCGACGACCATGCCGATGCCCTGCCCGTGGAAGTTGCCGGCCGCGTAGTATTCGCCCTCCTCGCCGAAGAAGAGCGGGTTGTCCGCGGCCGCGTTCACTTCCGTGTTCACCACCGTCCGCACGTACTCGAGCGTGTCCAGCGACGGGCCGAGGATCTGTGGCGTGCACCGCATGCTGTAGCCGTCCTGCACCTTGCCCGTCCGGTAGGCCATCACCTCGCTGCCCTCGAACACCCGCAGGAGGTTGGCCGCCACCGCGTTCTGCCCGCGGTGCGGGCGGACCCGATGCACCCGGCCGAAGAAGGGACGCTCGACGGCACGCAGGGCATCGAGTGCCATGGCACTGGCGATACAGGCCGTCTTCAGGATCCGCTCGGCGTCGTAGACCAGCAGCGCCGCACCGGCTGTCATCATCTGGGTGCCGTTGATCAGGCCGAGCCCCTCCTTGTACGTCAGGTCGGTCGGCTTCACGCCGGCCTGTTTCATGGCCGCCCCGCCCGACATCAACTCGCCCTTGTACCACGCCCGGCCTTCGCCGATCGCCACCTCGGCGAACTGGGACAAGGGGGACAGGTCACCGCTCGTGCCGACCGAGCCTTTTTCGTTGATGTAGGGCACGACGCCCTTGTTGATCATGTCGATGACCGTGTCGATCAGACACAGCCGAACGCCGGAGTACCCCTTGGCCAGCGTGTTGGCCCGCAGCAGCATCGCCGCCCGCACCACGTCCTCCGGCTGAGGGTCGCCCGTGCCGGCCGAATGGCTGTAGATGATCCGCCGCTGCAATTCGGAACTCTGCTCCGGTGATATCTTGATCCGCGCGAATTCGCCGATCCCGGTCGTGATGCCGTACAGCGCCTTGCCCTCGGCCACGCATCGCTCGATGACATCGCGCGATTTCTGCATCTTCTCCCGCGCGGCCGGTGCGACGACCGCCTCCGCTCCACGCCGGGCGACTGCCTCGATCTGCTCGATCGACAGCGAGTTCCCGTCCAGTGTGACGTGATCCATTCTGTTTGGTCCTCCGCAAGAGCGAGTTCACCGGAACGAGCATCACTGGGATGCCGATCCGGCCGGTCACTGCGATCGCCGGCTGCGGCGACGGGAGTGCCGGATTGGGCCGGCACGAGAACAAGACGGCGATTATACGCCGCCGGTGGCCGTTGCCAAACGCGCCGGGGCCGGTCCGCCCGGATTCCCGGCTCGACAGCAATTGACAGGATTTCCATTGCAGGACGGTACGTCGCCGAGCGATAATCCCGCCATCGAGACGCTTTCACCCCGGCGATACAGCAGGGAGATCGGACCATGAACGGACGAGCGATCCAGTTCTTTCAGGCGCTGGCGATGCTGGCTGCGATGACGTTGACTCCCGCATATGCCGCCGCGGACCCGGTCGACCCGGACGACGCGTTCCGGCAACTCAGCGCGGGCAACGTGCGATACATCACGGACAAGACCGAGCATCCGCATCTCGACCACAACCGGCGGATCGAAACCGCCGCGGCCGGCCAGAAACCGATCGCGATCGTCATCGCGGCCGCCGACGCACGCGTCCCGGTGGAACTGATCTTCGACCAGGGCGTCGGCGACCTCTACGTGATTCGCGTGGCCGGCATCGTCCCCGACAGTTCCATGCTGGCCTCTGTCGATTACGCCATCAACCATCTCAAGAGCCCGTTGCTCGTGGTCATGGGCCATTCGGACTGCGACGTGGTCGAGGCGGCGGTCGAAGGGACCCGGCCGGCCGGACGTTTCGGCAAGCTCGTGGAACGCGTCGGCCCGGTCGTCGACCGGGCGAAACAAGCGTTCCCGCAAGCCAAGGGCGACGACCTGCTCGACAAGTGCATCAAGGCGAACGTGCAGAACACGATCGAGACGGTGCTGACCGAAGTCGCCGGCGTCCAGAAACTCGCCCAGGAGGGCAAACTGAAAATCCTCGGCGCGTTCTACGATCTCGACTCCGGCCGGGTCTCCTGGCTCCCCGGCCCCGGACGCGCCGATGCCGCCACCCCAGAAACCGATAGGCCCAATCTGCCCCTGAAACCCCTGGCGATTCGTCAAGGAACGACCGGCAAACAAAGCCCCCGGCCCACGAGCGAACCGAAGAAGAGCTGACGGACGAACGAAACGGCCACGCGACGACACAACGCGGCCCGGACGAAGCGCGCCGCACCGCGCCGGCCGCGCCGCCCCGACGCGTGATCTGTTGCCGGTAAGTCGGTCGTTCGAGCCCGCGGGCTCGCTGCGCGGCCGGTCACCGCTCAAGTCGCTCGCGTACCCAGGCCTTCGCCCGCTCGACCGCGTCGCCAATGCCCGCGGGCGCGCCCCCTCCGCCCTGCGCCATGTCCGGTCGGCCGCCGCCGCGACCGCCCACCAGCGGCGAAATCTCCCTGATCAGGTCGCCCGCTTTCAGTCCGCGCTCGACCGCCGCCTTGCTCATCCCGGCGACCAGCGTGGCTTTGTCACCGTCCGCCGTCGCCAGCAGAACGGCCGACGCCTGCGTTTTGTTGCGGATCCAGTCGATCGCACCGCGCAGCGCATCCGATCCGGCCGACGGCACTTCACCGGCCACGATGGTCACACCGCCCACCGTCTCCGCCCCCGCCAGCAGTTCGGCCACCCGTTCGGTCACCGCCTCGCCCGATTCCGCCGCCTGCTGCTTCGCCGCCTGCCGCAGCGCCTTCTGGAGTTCCACCACCGCTCGCTGGATCTCGTGCCGGACGCGGGCGGGCAGCGCGACTTCGACCGCCTCGCGCTGGATCGCGGGCAGTTGGTCGGCCAGCGTTTCCGCCGTCGCACCGTGCAACGCCGTCACGCGACCCAGCAGCGCCTGGCCGGCGTCCTCCGCCCGACGAGCGCTCTCGCCGGTGATGCCCACCACGCGACGAATCCCCTTGGCCACCCCCTCCTCGGACACCAGCACGAACCGCTCCGCCTCGCCGGTCCGTGCCAGGTGCGTGCCACCGCAGAACTCGACGGCGTGTTTCATCCAGGCGCCGTCGTCCGGGTCGGCCACCATGGCGTCGATGTCGGCGCCGACCGATACGACCCGGACCACATCGGGATACTTCTCGCCGAACACCGCCCGAAGCGTGTTGATCCGCCGCGCCTTCGCCTGATCGACTTCCTGCACGTATACCGGCTGATCCGCTTCGATCTGGGCGTTGACCAGCGACTCGATGCGGGCGATTTCCTCCGGCGTTACGGGCCTGTTGTGCGAGAAGTCGAACCGCGTCTTCTCGTGATCGACCAGCGACCCCTTCTGCTGCACGCCGTCGCCCAGCACTTCCCGCAGCGCCCAGTTGAGCATATGCGTCGCGGTGTGGTTCTTCATCGTCTTCGGCCGGCGATCCGAATCGATGACCGCACGGACCCGCTGACCGACCCGCAGCGGTTCGCCGCCCGGCTTCACCTGCCCGATGTGCAGGAGGCTGTCTCCGAATCGCTGCGTGTCCGATACCTCGAACACCGATTGGTCGCGCTCGACCGGCGCCACCTCGATACCGACGATCTGCCCCGTGCACCCGACCTGTCCGCCCTGCTCGCCGTAGAAACAACTGCGGTCGATGACAAGGGCCACGCGGGTGTCAAACGGAACATCGCCTTCCGCCACAAAGTCACCGTCGCGGACGTATCCGAGCAGCGTCGCCTCGGTGGGACCGCCGGCGTACTTTGGTGAATCATCGGTGGAGGGCGGCGGCGTGCGGATGTTCATGTCGAACGTGCCCCCGGCCGAAACGGCGGAACGGGCCAGTCGCCGCGCCTGCTCCATGAGCCGCTCGTACTCGCCGGTGTTGACCGTCAAATCGCGTTCCTCGGCCATGAGTTGCGTCAGGTCGATGGGAAATCCATACGTGTCGTGCAGCTTGAATGCGTCGTCGCCGCTGATCCGACCGTGGTGATGCCGCACGGCGTCTTCCGCCGCTTCGTTGAACAGCCGAATCCCGCGGTCGAGCGTCCTGCCGAACGACTCCTCCTCCTCCCGGATCAACGACGCGACGTGCTCGATGTTCCGCCCGTTATGCGCGGTGCGGAGTTCCGGAAACGCGTGCTCCATGTGCGCCACCAGCGGCTCCACCAGGTCGCACAGGAACGGCTCGTGCACGTCGAGGTACTGGCGCCCGTACCGGACGCCGCGACGCAGGATGCGCCGCAACACGTGGCCCCGCCCGTCCGCACTGGGCACCGCCCCGTCCGTGAGGGCGAAGGTGAGGCAGCGGACATGGTCGGCCACGACGCGGTACGACACGTCGATCATCGTCTGCCGGTCGCTCGAACCGCGATGCCCCTCGGCGGGCAGCCGCCCGGTGTACTCCCGTGCCTTCGTCCGACCCTGGATCGCCGCGAAGATCGGGGTCCACACGTCCGTGTCGTAGTTGCTGGTCTTCCCTTGCAGCACGGCACAGATGCGCTCGAAGCCCATGCCCGTGTCCACGTGCTGGGCGGGAAGCGGTGTCAGCTTCCCGTCACTGCCGCGGTTGAACTGGATGAACACTAGGTTCCAGATCTCGATCACTTCCGGCCGGCCCGCGTTGACCAGCGAAGCCCCGGACTTGTCCGGGGTGATGTCGATATGGATCTCGCTGCATGGCCCGCACGGCCCCGTGTCGCCCATCTCCCAGAAGTTGTCCTTCTTGTTGCCGGGGTGGATGTGGCTCGGGTCGATGTCCGTCACCTCGCCCCACAGGCGAGCCGCCTCGTCGTCCGGCTCCAGCCCTTCCGACGGGTCACCCTCGAAATAGGTGGCGTGCAGCCGCGTCTTGTCGATCCCCCACACGCCCGTCAGAAGCTCCCACGCCCACGCGATCGCCTCCCGCTTGAAGTAATCGCCGAACGACCAGTTGCCGAGCATCTCGAAGAACGTATGGTGGTACGTGTCCTGGCCCACATCGTCCAAGTCGTTGTGCTTGCCGCCCGCCCGGATGCACTTCTGCGTGTCGGCCGCCCGCTTGTATGACCGCGTGCCGGTGGCCAGAAACACGTCCTTGAACTGGTTCATCCCGGCGTTGGTGAACATCAGCGTCGGGTCGTCGACCGGCACCACCGGCGACGATGGGACAATCGCGTGCCCGTGCTCTTCGAAGTAATCGAGAAACTGTTGCCGGATCTCCCGTGACGTCATGACGGCCATCCTCCGCCTCGTGGTTCCACGAACCGATTCACCAGCCGGCGGCGGGCCGCCGGGGAGCCTGATGCCCTGGTGTGACAAAACGTCAACTGTACTCTGGAATCAGTGCTTTGGCGAGGGGACCGCCCGAGGGGTGCGGCGGGGCCTACTTCCCGATCCGAAGTGTCGTGCCGTCCTCGAGTTCGAGCACAGCCTCGGCACGCCGCGAGGACGCGCGGTCGATGCGCTGGAACTCCGCGATGGTCCGGACCCGCCGGCCGTTGTAGCGCATGATGACCGCTCGTTCGCGGAGACCGGCCCGGTGGGCCGGGCCCGCCTCGGCCTCGATCACCACCAGCCCCGCCTCCGCGCGGGTCAGCCCGTGGGCGCTCAGAATCGTGTCCGTCGGCTCGCCGAGCAGGACGCCCCGCCACCGCCACGTGTTCAGACGCGGCGTCGCCGGGGGACGCGCGGACACGACCCCGGTGGGCCGCTCCGCCAGTCGGACCCGGGTCTCCCGTCGCTCACCGTCGCGGTAGTAGACCACGTTCACCAGCGAGTCCACCGGCGTCGCCCCGACCACCCGCACGAAGTGATCGGAGTCCTCGATGCGAACGCCGTCGAACTCGACGATCACGTCGCTGGTCTTCAATCCGGCCAGAGCCGCCGGTCCGTCCCGCCCCACCAGGCCCTCGACGTACGCGCCCCCCATGAACGGCACGCCCACCTGCGTGCGCCGGGTTCGGGTCGGTGTGGAGATGCTCACCCCCATGTATCCGTAGCGAACACGTTCGCCTGACTGCAAGGTCGAAATGATCTGCCGTGTACGCGGCGAGATGGGAATCGCAAAGCCCAGCCCTTCGTTCGCTCCCGAACTCGACAACATCGCGGTGCAGATCCCGATGACCTCGCCATCGATGTTGAACAACGGCCCACCACTGTTGCCGGGGTTGATGGGCGACGTCGTTTGGATGAGGTTGCCGTAGTAGCGCGTGTCCGTCGGGTCGAGTTGGTGCGACAACGACTTGCCCAGCGCCGTCACGTTCCCCACCGAGAACGCCGTGCCCCCGTCCTCGTTGGCGAGTCCGAACGGGTTCCCGATCGTGAAGCTCCAGTGACCGGGGCGAACCCGCGACACATCGCCGAGCCTGGCCGGCGTCAATCCTGTCGCATCGATCTTGATGACCGCCAGATCGCTGCGACGGTCCGCCTGGACCAACCGGCCGTCGTAATACTCACCGTTGTGCAGGACGACCTCGATCTTGTCGCTGCCGTCCACGACGTGCTCGTTCGTCACGATGTACCCGTCGGCGCTGGTGATGACGCCGCTGCCCTGGTTTTCCGCGACGCGGACGGGAATCTCCTCGCGGGACCGGCGGCTGCGCGGAACCGTCCGGTACGTCCGGATCGCCGCCACCGACGGCCGAGAACGCTCGGCGAGCCGGGCAAACGTGTGCTGAAGCCGGCGGAGATCCGCCACGTCATACACGTCGTCCCGCGGGCGTTGGGCCGCCACCGCCGGGCAGAGCAACGTCACCGCCACCAGCCCCGGCAGCCACGCACGGCCACGCCTGATTCCCTGTCCGAGTTCCCGCATCGCTCCGATTCGTTTCGCCACTCCGGTCCTCTCGCCCAACTGGCCGCGCGTTTGGCATGTTTTTGATGTATTATAGTGCTCCACCGGGAAAGGTTGCCCGAAAATCAGGCCGACCCGCGGCGGCAAGCGGACGACCCATGTCGCCGGCCGGAAAACGGAGTGCAATGGACGATCATACTCTCGCGAAACTCGAGTTCGATCACATTCGGACCACGCTGGCCGCACACTGCGCATCGAACCTGGGAAAGCAGCTCGTACGCCGACTCGCCCCGTCCCGCGCCGCCAGCCAGGTCACCCGCTGGCTCGACCAGGTCCGCGAACTCATGACTATCGCCGAGGCGCATGGCCTGCCCCCGCTCGGCGGGATCAAGGACGTTCGGCCCCATATTCGCGACGCGGGCGTCCCCGCCGGCCTTGAGCCGGAAGCCCTGGCCCGGGTCGCCGAAACGCTCACCGCCACCGGGCCGTTGTGCCGATGGTTCGAAGCTCTGCCCGAAGACGCCACCCACATGCGCGGGCTCGCTGAACGCGTCGGCGATTTCACGCCCCTCGCCGGCAAGATCAACGAGGTGATCGACGCCCGGGGCCGCGTACGGGACACCGCCAGCGCCAAGCTCGCGTCCATCCGCGCCGCGATCGACCAGGCCAAAGTCAACATCAAAACCGTGTTCGATCGACTCCTGAAGCAATCCAGCGTCCAACGACTGCTCCAGTACGGCGGCACCACCTACCACGGTGACCGGATGGTCCTCCCGCTGAAGGCCGAGCATCGCGGCCGCGTGCCGGGCATCGTGCATCGCAGCTCCGACTCCGGGGCCACGCTGTTCATCGAACCGGCGGAGGCCGTCGAACTCAACAACACCATTGCACGCCTCCGCGTGGATGAACACAACGAGGTCACGCGGCTCCTGATCGCCGTGTCCCGCATCGTCCACATGAACGCGGAAGAGATCCTCCGTACCCTCGACGCCCTGGCCGTCGTCGACCTCATCACCGCGAAGGTACGGTTCGCTCTGGCCCGCGATGCCGTCTGTCCGGAAATCAACGAGCAGCGACGGCTCGACGTCCGTGGCGCCCGACACCCGGTGCTGATCGACCTGTTTGCCAACCCGGCCAATGCCGCCGACCCGCGCCACGTCGTCCCGATCGACATCCGGCTCGGGGACGATTTCGACGTGCTCATCATCACCGGCCCCAACACGGGTGGAAAAACGGTGGCCCTCAAAACGGTCGGCCTCCTCGTCCTGATGACCCAGGCCGGGATCCCCATCCCCGCCCAACCGGGCGCGACCCTGCCCGTCTACAAGAACGTCTTCGTCGACATCGGTGACGAGCAAAGCATCGAGCAATCGCTGAGCACGTACAGCGCGCACATGTCCAACATCCTGCGCATCATCCAGCGGGCGAACGCGGAGTCGCTCGTGTTGCTCGACGAACTCGGCGCCGGCACGGACCCGGACGAAGGGGCGGCCATCGGACGGGCCATCCTCGACGAACTCCTGCGAATCCACTGCGCGGCGGTTCTCACGACCCACCTGTCGGCCCTGAAAGGCGTGGCCTACACCGAGTTGCGGGCCGACAACGGGTCCGTGGAGTTCGACGTGGAGTCGCTGCGACCCACCTACCGGCTGCGCATCGGCGAGCCCGGCTCAAGCAACGCGATCATCATCGCCGATCGGCTGGGAATGCCCGCCCGCATCGTCAAGAACGCCAAACGCCACCTCGCCCAGAAGACACAGGCCCTCAACCAGGCCATCGCCGGCACCCTGCGCAGCCGGCGCCAGGCGGAGGTGGCCCGGGCCGAGGCGGGGCAGGCCCGCGCCGAAGCCGAACGGCTTCAGGAAGAATACGCGCGACGTTCACAGGAACTGGACGAGGCCAAAGCCGATCACCAACGCTGGGTCGACTGGATCAACGGACTGAAACCGGGCGACCCCGTCTACGTGAAATCGTTCGACATCGAAGGCGTGGTGGTCCGACCCCAACTCCACCGTCAGACCGTGGTGGTCGGCGCCGGCGCAAAGGACCTCGAAGTCCCCGTCACCGATCTCGCGCCCGGGAACGGGAACGCGTGACGAAGGTCGCCGCCAACGCGGCCGCCACGCCGACCGGAGCGCGCCACACGCCGGGAACCGCCGCCGCTACTCGGTCACCTCGACTTTGATCGTGGACGCGACGGACTGCTCTTCCTTGGGAAGAACCACCTCCAGAACGCCGTTGCGGCACGTCGCGGAGATCTTGTCGGCCTGGATCACATTCGGCACCGTGATCGACCGGGAGAACCTGCCGTACCGCCGCTCGCGGCACAGGCACCCGTGCTTGAGGTCCTCGGCCGACTCGCCGACCTTTTCGCCCGATAACGTCAAGGTCGAACCGGCGTACCTCACGTCGATGTCCTCGACCCTCAGGCCCGGCACCTCCGCCGTCACGATGAACCGGTCCGGTTCCTCGTGGACGTCCAGCGCCGGTGCCCAGTCCTGGCCGTCGAGCGGCCCGGTCGACAACCCGGCATGCCACAACCGGTTGAACATCAGGTTCATCTGATCCTGCAGTTCGCTCAGCGACAATTGGCTCTCTTTGCGAAACGGTAGAAATGCCATGGCTCAAACCTCCACCGGATGACGGAATGACAATCGCCCTGCCGAATTCTACGCACGACGCCGCGGAAGGATCGAACGCGACCGGAAAACTCCGACCGCCCCCGCGGCGGTGCATCGACCCCCGACGATTCTACCACGTGCCGACCATGAAAAAAGCCGTGAGCACGAGATCGTGCAAGGCGCGATCCCGAACTCACGGTGGGGTTCCACTCGGAGATGAACGGCGATCTAGTCGTCGTCGCTCGGCGGCGGCGGCGGCGGAGGCGGAGGCGTGCCCGCATCCGGCTGCCCGCCCGGCTGCCCACCCGGCTGTCCACCCGCCGGGGGCATCGGCGCACCGATCATCTTCATCACGAACGGTTGCAGCTCCATGATCAGTTCCATCGGAATAAACACGTCGGTCTGCTGGGCGTTGGCGCTCACCGACGCACTCACCAGGCCCGCCGGCGCGTCGACCTTCTTCATCGTGACGGGGAACGGATCCTCATCCAGGGCCTCGCCGATGTCCCGCAACAGACGCACCAAGGTATCCATCGCGAAGTACCCCTCCGACGTACGCGGGCTCAGCATCGCCTTGGACGTCTTGATGATGCCCGGGTCCGCGGCCAGCGGCGCCTCGCCCGATTTCGCCGTCTTGGCGACCGCCTCGAACCGGGCGGGGCCGCCACCGAAAGTGGCCACGACCCGCCTGGCATCCACGGCGCCGATGCGGATCAGAACGCCTTCCTTGCCGATGACCGCCTTGACCTCCTCCAACTCCTCCTCGTCGATGTCCTCCATCTGGTCGAGATTCACCGTCAGGTGATCCACCGAGATGCCGCCCAGTGTCTCCGTCGCCGCCTTGTACTCGACGTGCTGGAGAAAGGCGTTGGCCTCCTCGTCGGTAACCAACCCACCCTTGACGAGGTCCACCAGGGCCTGGAACGACTTGAGTAGTTCGCGGCTGTCGCCGTCAACCGTCACGACCTTGCTGAACCCCACGAACCCGAACTCCCCGCCGGGCAAAGCCGATACCTCGATCGCAAACGCCCGCAACGAACCCATCATGGTCTTGAGCAGGTCCTTGATCGCGCCGAGCTTCGTCGTATCGACCGGCGCTTCCGCCAACTGCGGGTTGTCGAACATCTTGCCCAGTTGCTCGCCGCCGAAGGCCGCCGCCTCCTTGCTGGTCGTGGCGCCGAACGCCAGGATGAACGGTCCCTTCGGCAGACCCGTCAGCAGGGACTCCTTCGTCCCCTTCATCGAGGACATCGTCTTGGCCATCTCCGACCCCGGCTTCACGTCCGTGTAGTAACCGAGCCGGATCCCATCCTTGCTGACCTGCAAGCCAACCTGCAGCGTCGTGATCTGGGACAGCATCTCGGGATCGAGATTCACGGCCGCGAAGTCGACGTCCGCCGTCAACACCTTGAACATCTCGCTCGTCATGAACGTGTTGACGGCCATCCATGCCGTGATGTCGTCGGCCCCGGCCCGTTCCTTCTGATGCGCCGTGAGCTTGCCGCCGATCCCGGCTTTGGCGGCCAGGATTTTCTTCACCCCCTCGGCACTCGGCGCCAGCACCGCGAAACCGCCCTTCTCGGCAATATACGTCGGCTGCCCCTGCATCATGATGGTCGAGATCTTCCCGTCGGTCCCTTCCACCGGCTCGGGCTGCAGCATGCTCGTCAGTTCATTGTAATCGGTGGTCGGGACCAGAATCGCGATGTTGTTCTGCATATCCTCCGCGGATTCCGACGGCATCACGACAACCATCAGGTCGCCGTTGTCGTTGACCCCGGTCAACAGACCGAGCATCCCCTTGGCCATCATCAACGGGCTCACGGGCGGCGCCCCGAACACCTGGGCGATCTCCATGATCTTCTTTTCCGCACCCCCCAAGTTGCGAACATAGAGGAAGCCCCACGCATCGGCGGGCACGGCCGACAGCGAGTCTGTCCCTGAACCCGAGGCCCTGGCCGGGGCGTCCTGCCCCAACGCGATCGGCGACAGCACACCCAGCACCACCGCCAGCATCCCAATCGTCCAGGTTCGCTTCATGTCACAGTATCTCCTTCGATGGACAAGGGCCCGCGAGCCCAATCGCATGCCGACCCACCGGCAATCCAACCTGCGATGGTATCGACCGGCCAATCGCGCGACCACCCCCCCAAACCGCAAATCGCTGTAAAAACTGCGATTCGTATGATATACAATCGTCGGAATTCGTCGGTCTGGAAGGTGTGAGTACAAGGGATTTCACAATCCGCCGGGCGGCACGTCGGACCGCGCCGTGGGCCGGGCGCGGAGGAATCCCAGGCTTGGATCTCCCTCCCCCGTCCTCCACACCCGGTGCCCACTTCAGTCGGAACCGGCGGGCGATCGGCGAACCATCCCAGCATCAGCCCCGTCCCGATGAACGCGATGGCCGGCTTACGCCTGGCGCTGATGGTGCACCGCGAACGGCGGCTCCTTTCACGGCCGCGAGGCTGGCCTTCGAGCCTTCCACCGCGGCCTGCTTCCGGAAAGCACCTCCATCACAACGCCGTTGCCGCCACACCGGCTCCGACCGATTCGGAGAATCGTCGTGCCCTTCCCGGTGACGCCGGTTGCTGCGCCCGGCCACCGACGGACGCAGCAGCGCGGGCGCAACCCTCCGAGGAGTTCCCGTATGCAGCGTCCCCGTCAACCGACGTGTCGATGCACGCCCGGCCACCCGCTCGTCGCGGACTGTCGTCCCCGCCGCAACGAACGCATCCTGCCGGCTGTCGTACCACACAAAGTCAAAAGTCGGGAAGAGCACCAGGGAGACCGCTCGGACGGCCGCCCGTCGTCCGTGCGACGGCGCCGTTCAAGCCATGTGACCCATCCCAAAGCCGCCTTATCCCATCCTGCCGGCCGCGTCCCCCAACCATGCTGATTGCCCATCGGGCAGAAGAGTTGTCTTCACATATCTGTTTTAGGCAAGCCGCAAGCGACAAGGCAAGTCATCACGCGTGGAAACCGAAAAAAGAAAGGTACGCCGACCCGCCTGCCCCGTGCACGCGCTACCCATAGTGCCACGACCGCTTCATCGCGAGTGAGCAACAAGACCATTGCGGCGGCGAGGCCGATCGCATACAGTCGCCTTTCGTCACCGAAAGGGCTTTCAGGAGGTCGCGATGGCCGATTTCGTGCAGCTTTTGGCGCAGCCGGAGCAGCTGGTCAAGATCGTCGTCGGCTACATCTGGTCGACGCCCCTCTACCTTCTGCTCCTCGGTTGTGGCCTCATTTTTTCCATTGCCACCAAGTTCGTGCAATTCCGCATCATGTCGCACGGGATCGCCTGCATCCGCGGCACATATGACAAGCCGGGGGACACCGGGCACATCAGCCACTTCCAGGCCCTGTCGGCGGCCCTGTCGGCCACCATCGGGATCGGCAACATCGGCGGCGTGGCCATCGCCGTGTCACTCGGTGGCCCGGGGGCCATCTTCTGGATGTGGATCGTCGGCCTGTTCGGCATGGCCCTCAAGTACATGGAGTGCACGCTGGCCGTCATGTTCCGCGACGTCCGCGACGTGCCCGATCCGTCCGCCCCCGCCCTGATGCAGGCCGACGCCGAGAATCGCTCGCTGGGATACCCCGGCGAAGAGCCGCCGGCGCCCGGCTCGCGAACCCGTGCCCGCGGCGAAGTCCGCGGCGGGCCGATGTGGTACATCGAAAAAGGAATCGTCGAGCCGCTGCGTCGACGGCACCCGATCCTGGCAACGGCCTTCAAGGTGCTCGCGGTCCTGTTCGCCGGGGCGACGATCATCAACTCTCTGGGCAGCGGCAACATCTTCCAGGGCTGGAACGTGAAGGACGTGCTCGTCGCCAACTTCGGCGTGCCCGCGTGGCTGTCGGCGACGATCGTGTCCGCCCTGGTGGCCCTGGTCATCATCGGCGGCATCAAGCGCATCGGCCAGGTCGCCGCGAAACTCGTCCCCGGCATGTGCGTCATTTACATCGTCGGCGCGTTCGCGGTCATGATCGCCAACGCCGATCAACTTCCTCACTGCTTCGGGCTGATCTTCAAACACGCCTTCACCCCGATCGCCGGGGAAGGCGCGTTCGCCGGGACGGTGTTCGCCGTGGCGTTCGGTTGGGGACTGCGACGCGCGTGCTTCTCCAACGAAGCGGGCGAAGGGTCCGCCCCCATCGCACACGCGGCCGCCCGCACCGAAGAGCCGATCCGCGAAGGGGTCGTGGCCGGAATCGGTCCCTTTGTCGACACCATCATCATCTGCACCATGACCGCCATGGTGCTGCTCAGCACCGGGGTCTGGAACCGCCCCCCCGTCGGCACGGTGTCCGCGGTCCACGGCGACCTCGTCACCGTGTTGTGCAACCAGGCTGTGCCCGAGCATCTCCAGGCCTCCTACCTCCGCGAGATCCAGGAAGGCTCCGACGAACAGAGACCCAAGACGCTGGTCGCGTATCTGAACCACGAGCCGGGCCAGGACCCCGACACGATCGCCCTCAAGATCGTGCAGATCGACCGACTGGGCGACGATGACTGGTCGCAGATCGCGTCGCTCATCCTGCGCAAACCGTCCGGGGACACCCCGTCGGAGAGCAGGCCCACCGAAACGCCGCCCACCACCCCCTCCCTCCAGGTCGGCACGCCCATCCATCTCCGTATGATGGGTGCCGAGATGACCCGGTTCGCGTTCGACGTCACGCTGCCCGGCTTCGGCAAGTATATCCTGACGATCGGCGTCTGCCTGTTCGCCTTCAGCACGTTGATCAGTTGGAGCTATTACGGGGAGAAGGGAGCCGAGTACCTGTTCGGCCCGGCGGCGATCCTGATGTACAAGATCGTATTCGTTCTCGTCGTGTTCGCCGGAATGATGATGCCCAGTTTCGACATCGTCTATAACATCTCCGACATCACGGTCGGACTCATGGTGCTCTGTAACCTGCCCGCCGTCCTCATCCTGTCCCCCACCGTCCTGCGGGCCGGTCGCAAGTACTTCCAGCGCCTCGACGCCGGCGAAATGCCGCCCACGCGAGAGAGGAGAAGGTAGAAAGGAGACGAGGAGAAAGTATTCGTACGGTCTTACGCGATAGGAACTTGATTTCCGACGGTGCTGTGGATCGCCCGGCGATCCAACCGTGAACAAAGCGCCGCGCCTGTCAGCACGCGGTGCCTCATTGGTAATTGGTCATTGGTAATCCGTAATTGCTGATCGGCGTCAGCCAATCAGCGCCGCCGTGTCGCGGGCGATCATCAACTCTTCATTCGTGGGAATCACCCACACCGCGGTGCGACTGCCGGACGTTGACACCGCGAACGGCTTCGTGTCCCGATGCTCGTTCCGGCCGGCATCCAGCTCGATGCCCAGCGGCGTGAGCCCGTCCAGGATCTTCGCCCGCATGAACGTCGCGTTCTCGCCAATCCCCCCGGTGAACACCACCGCGTCGCACCGGCCCAACTCCGCCAGAAACGCCCCCAGATACTTCTTCGCCCGATGCGCGAACACGTCGATCGCCAGCGCGGCCCGCGGATTGCCCTGCTCCGCCGCCTCGTGAACGTCACGCATGTCGCGCGACACGCCGCTGAGCCCCAGCAACCCGCTCTTCTTCTCCAGGGCCGTCCGTACCTCGTCCAGGCTCATCCCCTCGCGCGTCATGTGGAAGATGATGGCCGGATCGAAGTCGCCGCTCCGCGTGCCCATCACGAGCCCTTCCAGCGGCGTCAACCCCATCGTCTGATCGATTGCCTTCCCCTCGCGGATGCAGGTCATGCTGCACCCGTTGCCGAGGTGCAGCGTGATCAGGTTCGGCTTGTCCTCGCCGAGCAGTTCCGCCGCCCGCATGGCCACGTACCGGTGGCTTGTCCCGTGGAACCCGTATCGACGAATCCGCTTCTTCTCGTACCAGTCGTACGGCACCGCGTAGTGAAACGCGGACGGCGGCATCGTCTGGAAAAAGGCGGTGTCGAACACGGCCGCCTGCGGCTTGCCCGGCAGGATGTTTTCGACCGCCTTGATTCCGCCCAGGTTGGCGGGGTTGTGCAGCGGGGCCAGCTCGCAGCACGCCTCGATGGTCGCCATTACCGCCGCGTCGATGATCACCGACTCGTAGAAGCTCTCCGCGCCGTGGACGACCCGATGCCCGATGCCGTCGATCTCCCGCGGGTCGCTCAGCGGGGCGGGATCTCCCACCGTCGTCAGCAGCACCATGATCTGCTGCACGCCCTGGTCGTAGTCCGCGATGCGGTCGTTCCGCTCGACCTTCCGCCCGTTCACATGATGCGTGGTCTGAGAATGGCTCTCCCCGATTCGCTCGATGAGGCCGGACGCCATCTCCTCCGACCGGGCCATGTCGTACAACTTGTACTTGATCGAAGAGCTACCGCAATTGATGACCAGAATCTTCATGAATCACACTCGCCTTGGCAGACCCCACGTTCACCCGTGCCTCGCGACACGAGACCCCGCACCGGTACCGCGTGCGCGGTACGTTTCCCATCCCCCCTACCCGGCTGCCGCCTGGATCGCCGTGACCGCCGCCGTGTACACGATGTCGTCGATGCTGCAGCCGCGTGACAGATCGTTCACCGGCTTGTTCAGACCCTGCAAGACCGGGCCGACCGCGAGGGCCCCGGCCGATCGCTGGACGGCCTTGTACGCGATGTTCCCGGCATCCAGGTCGGGGAAGATGAACACGTTCGCCCGCCCGGCCACCGGGGAATCCGGCTGCTTGAGCCGGCCGACCTCCGGATCGATCGCCGCGTCGTACTGCAGCGGCCCGTCGAACGCGAAGTTCGGGTGGCGATCCTTCAGCAGCTTGGTCGCCTCGGCCACCTTGTCGACCGACTGGCCCGAGCCCGACTTGCCCGTCGAATAACTGAGCAGCGCCACGTACGGCTCGATGCCGAACGCCCGCGCCGTACCGGCGGATGCCCAGGCGATGCCGGCCAACTCCTGCGCGTTCGGGTCGGGAATGATCGCGCAATCGCCGTACACGAGGATGCGGTCCGGCAACGCCATGAAAAACACGCTCGATGCCATGCCGACGTCCGGGTTCGCTTTGATCACCTGAAGGGCCGGGCGAACGGTGTCGCCGGTCGAGTGCACCGCCCCGGACACCAGGCCGTCCGCGTCACCCATCCGCACCATCATCGTGCCGAAGTGGATCGCGGACTCGTCCAGCCAGGACCGCGCCACTTCCGGCGTCATGCCGCCGCGCTTGTTCTTGCGGAGCTCCACGAATTCGTCCGTGAAAGCGCTCATCCGATCCGACTGCTGGGGATTCAGCACCGTCGCCCCGTCCAGCTTGACGCCGGCCTCCGTGGCCTCGCCCAGGATCGCGTCGGGATCGCCCAGCAGAATGGGGTGGCAGATGCCCATGTCGAGGATTCGACCCGCCGCCCGCACCGTCCGCGGCTCCGACC
This sequence comes from uncultured Phycisphaeraceae bacterium, assembly GCA_964495075.1. Classification (GTDB taxonomy): domain Bacteria; phylum Planctomycetota; class Phycisphaerae; order UBA1845; family UBA1845; genus JAFGJQ01. The sequence goes on along the minus strand of CAZBUJ010000057.1, from coordinate 8,562 downwards.
CTTCCGGGAACACGATCCGCTTCCCGGCCGCCCGGGCCCGCTCCACCAACTCCTCCAGGAACACCTCGGAGCCGGATCGCTTGCGCTTGGGCCGGGGCACCTTCAACTTGCTCCATAGCCGGTCGTGCTTGACGTGCCGCCACACCGCCGACGAAACCGTGTAGATCTTGTCCTCGTCCTGCACGCGTAGCCGCGTGTCGATCGATTGGACGCGGCTCGCCGTGGTGAACGTGTCCGGCTCCACCGCCAGGATGGGGAAGCGTGGGGCGTGCAGATCGTCGATCAGGCTCATGACCTCCGGATCGGGCCGCAAGCCGCCCGTCAGCACGACGCCGGATACCGCCCGCCGCTTCGACGACATCTGCGCGCACGCCACTGCCATCAGGATGTCATCGCGATCCCCCGGCGTGATCACCAGCGTGCGGTCCGTGTCGAGGTGCAGCAGAAAATGCCGCGGCTCCATGGCCGCGATGATCGTCTTCGTCACCACGTTGCCCAGGCAGTCCTCGCCCGACAGGACTTCGGCTCGCAGCATGCTGACGACCTGATCGATCTTGGGGCAGCCCAGGTACGGCAGGTCCGGGATCACCCCGAACAGCGGCAACCTGGCCGCCTCGAAAGCGTCCCGGATCCGGTCCTGACCCACCTCGAACGGCTGGTCCACCACGCGGTTCACCACCGTCCCGACCACCTCGCAGCCGCGATGCTCAAACGCCCGGCTCGCCGTCTTGACCGTCGCCACCAACTGATCCACGTCCGTGATGCCTTGGTCCGCCGGACCCCGCGCCACCAGCAGCACCGGGCAGTCCAGGTGCGCCGCGATCACTTCGTTGAGGTCCTGGTCGAACACCGTCGACGACCGCGGGTAGTTGATGCCCTCGACGACCACCAGGTGGTGCTTTGCGTCGAGTTTACGAAAGCAGCCGCGAATCCGGTCGAGGAACTCCCCCTCTCGCTCCTGGCCGACCAGCTCCCGGGCGTGCTCCAGGGTCACCGGGCAAATCTCGCTGCTCTCCTGGGGCAGGCGGTAGGCCGATTTGAGGACCACCGCATCCTCGTCATCCGGTCCACCACCGACCGGCTTGAAATAGGCGAGGCGATCAACCGACTTGCGCAGCACGCCGTACAGGCCCAGCGTAACCACGCTGCTGCCGGCCTCGGGACCCATCGGGCAGATAAACAAACTGCCTGGCATCGTGAATCTCTCCGGTACCGGCCGACCCGCCTCCGCGGAATAACCGGACACCCGTACGTAGTTGTGGAAAAACGCTCTATCCGGCGCGGACCGCACCCTCTCGGAAGGCTCGGGCCGGCACCCCGAAGAGGGTTTGCATATCCCGTGCCGCGCACGACCCGATATCATAGGCGGCGATTTGAACCCGGAATGACGCCGGAGAACTCCGGCCGACCGACCAACCGCCCGGGGCCCATCACGGCCACGGGCACCGGCCTGCTACGCGCCGGCCGCGGGAGTCGCCTCCCACCGGTGGCGCCAACTCTCGGCGTGGTGCTGGACCCAGTCCCACAACGCCTCCTCCCAGCCGACGTCGCGACCGTTGGTGGAGGACAACTGCGAACGATGCCGACTCACTTCCGTCATCTGGGCTACCCGGTCCGCGTGCATCTTCTTGCGGCGCCAATCCGCCGCCACGCCGCCTTCCCAACTGGCGATGGCGGCCGGCAGCCCGGGGTCGAGCCCGTACTCGATCCCCAAAAAGTACCGATGAACGAGAATCGCGCGTCGCTCCGACGGCAGATACCTCGCTAGCAGCGGATCCTCGTAGTCCGGATGGTCCGAAAGGGACACGTGCCTGCTCTCCTGTCGACACCCGCCGTCGCTCCCCGATACGGTCCTCAGACCGCTCCTCACGGCCGCGGTTTCTGTTTAGCGGTCACTCGACGCGTCCTAGATGCGTCAAAAATGCCCGGCCCAAACTACAATCTGCGGTGACCACGGATCACGCGACCACCGCTGCGCTGCCCACCCCGCCCCCGCAACGACCGCGCCACCAGTCTCGATGCTCCGTACCTATATCGGTACCACACAATGGCATCCACCACGGTCGGGCACGGAAAATCCGTGACGGGTGCGGGCCCCGGAACGCCACCGCGGACGATCGCCATCCTGCCGTGCCCTGTTATCATCATGCAAGAAAAGAAGTTAAAACTGCGTTCCGCGTTGCGGTACTCCGGATGCCTTCGCGGCCACATCGCGCAGAAGCAAATCGAAGGAATCAGCAAACGCCTGCACGCCCGCCGTCCGCAGCGCTTCCGTCACCGCCGCCATGGATACACCCTGCGCCTCGATCCGCGCCAACGTCACGCGGGCCCCCTCCAGATCCGCGCCCAGCGTGGCCTCCAGTCGATCCAGGCGACGCATGGCATCGAACGTGGACGGCGGCACCGTGTTTACCGTGTCCGGGCCGATAAGGGTGTCCACGTACAGCGTGTCCCGGTAGGCAGGGTTCTTCGTACTTGTGCTGGCCCAGAGCGGCCGCTGGACGCGGCCGCCGCGCGCCCGCAGGGCACCAAACGACGGGCCCCCGAAGTTCTCCTGGTACTTCGCGTAGGCTAACTTGGCGTTGGCGATGGCCGCCGTGCCGAGCAGCTCACGTGCCTCCGCGGCACCCGCGTCGATCCGGGCTTGCAGTTGCTTGTCCACCGCCGTGTCCACGCGGCTGACGAAAAACGAGGCCACCGACGCCACACCCGCCGGATCGCCCCCGGCATCCAGGTGGGCACGCAAGCCCTCACGGTACGCGTCGATCACGCGCTGATACACGTCCACCGAGAAGATCAACGTGACGTTGACGTTGATCCCTTCGCCGATGAGCGAGCGGATGGCCGGCAGCCCCGCCTCGGTGGCCGGCACCTTGATCATCACGTTCGGCCGGTTAATCGCCGCGTGGATCTCGCGCGCCCGACCGACGGTGGCCGCCGTGTCGTTGGCCAGAGCCGGCTCGACCTCGATCGATACCAGCCCGTCCCGTCGATCCGTTCGATCGTACACCGGGCGAAAGAGGTCCGCCGTCCTCTGGATGTCCTCGAAGGCCAGCGCCTGATAGATCGCCTGGGCGTTCGTGGTCCCTGCGGCCACCAGATCCTCGATCGCCGCGTCGTAATCCGAGTTGCCGCCGATCGCCTTCTGAAAAATCGTCGGGTTCGACGTGATGCCCAGGATGCCTTCGTCGATCAATCGCTGCAACTCACCGTCGACCAGCATGCGACGGCGAATGTTGTCGCACCAGATCGCCTGCCCCAACTCCGCGAACCGACCAAACGTGATACTCATGCTCGAATCGCTCACGACTTGTGTTTGCTCAGTTGTTTCCGTGCCGCGCTGACCACCGCGTCGACGGTCAGCCCGAAGTGCGATAGCACGTCCTTGTAGGGGCCGGATTCGCCGAACGTCGTGAGGCCGAGAATCGTCCCTTCGCCGCCCACGAAACGCTCCCACCCGAACGGCACCCCCGCTTCGACCGCCACGCGCGTCCGGCATCCCGGCGGAAGCACGTGGTCACGGTACCCGACATCCTGGCGCAGGAACTGCTCCTGGCACGGCATCGATACGACGCGGGCCGCGACGCCCGAAGCCGCCAGCACCTCCCGCGCTTGCATACATAAGCTCAACTCCGACCCGCTGCCCAACAGGATGACTTCGGGATCGCCGCCACCGTCGGCCACCACGTAGCCGCCGCGGAGCACGCCCTCCGCCGATGCGAAGCGCGTCCGGTCGATCGTCGGCATCGCCTGCCGGCTCAAGGCCAACAGCACCGGGCGGTCCGAATGCGTCATAGCATACCGCCATGCGTACGCCGTCTCGTTGGCGTCACCCGGCCGCATGACATCGAGGTTCGGAATGACGCGCAGTGACGCCAACTGCTCGATCGGCTGGTGCGTCGGTCCGTCCTCCCCGACCCCCACGCTGTCGTGGGTGAAGACGTAGATCACCGGCAACTTCATCATGGCCGCCAGTCGAATCGATGGGCGACAATAATCCGCAAAGACGAGGAAGGTGCCGCAGAACGGCCGAAGCCCGGACAAGGCCAGACCGTTGCAAATGGCGGCCATCGCGTGCTCGCGCACGCCGAACCGCAAGTTCCGATTCCCGAAGCCGCCGCGCTGAATATCGTCGCTGCTCGTAATGTACGTCTTGTTGGACGGGGTGAGATCGGCGGAGCCACCGATCAGCCAGGGCACCCCGGCCGCCACCGCCTGAACGACCTTGCCGCTCGCCCCGCGCGTGGCCAACCCCTTCGCGTCCGCCTCGAACATCGGAATCGCGCGGTCCCAACCGTCCGGCAAGCCGCCTTCCTGCATGGTCTGCCATTGCCGTGCGAGGTCGGGGTGATCCTTCGCATACGCGGCGAACCGTTCGCTCCAGTCGAGCACCAGCTTCTCGCCACGCTCGCGAACCAACCGCCCCATGTGCTCGCGGACCTCGTCCGGTACGAGGAACCGGGCGTCGGGGTCCCAGCCGTAAAACTGCTTGGCACCCCGGACCTCCTCCTCGCCGAGCGGGGCCCCGTGGGCATCACTCGAGCCGGCCTTGGTCGGCGCGCCGTAGGCGATCACGCTGTCGACCACGATCAGGGTCGGCCGCTCGGGCTCGGCGATCCCGTCCCGCATCGCCCGGTCCAGGTCCGCCCGGTCGTTCGCGTCGCCCACCCGCAGCACGTTCCAGCCGTGGGCCCCGAAGCGGGCCGCGACGTCCTCGGTGAACGCGAGGTCCGTGGGACCGTCGATGCTGATGCGATTGTTGTCGTAGATCCACATCAGGTTGCTCAGGCCCAGGTGGCCGGCCAGCGACGCCGCTTCACTGGTGATGCCCTCCATCATGCAGCCGTCGCCAAGCAACGCGTACACACGATATCCCACGATCGCGTGACCCGGACGGTTGAAGGTGGCGGCCAACCAGCGCTGGGCAATCGCCATCCCCACGCTGTTGGCCGCCCCCTGCCCCAGCGGTCCGGTCGTGGTCTCGATGCCGGGCGCGCACCCGTACTCGGGATGCCCCGGACACCGACTGCCCAACTGGCGAAACCGCCGCAGATCGTCCATCGACAGGTCGTACCCGCACAAGTGCAGCGTCGCGTACACCAGCATCGACGCGTGCCCGGCCGACAGGACGAACCGGTCGCGGTTGGGGAACCCCGGGTCGGCCGGCGTCGCCCGCAGGTGCTGCGTGAAGAGCTGGTAGGCCACGGGAGCCATCGCCATCGCCGCACCGGGGTGTCCCGAATTGGCGCGTTGGACGGCGTCCATCGCCAGCGTCCGAATCGTGTCAACGCAGCGCGTCTCGAGTCTGTTTTGATCCGTCACGGGGGTGGTCCACCTATGCAGAAACTGGCGCACCGGCTCACGCCGCGGGCACCGGGCCGAATCTTACCATGGCAGTCGAGCGAATTCGACCCGCTGCCGGGCAGCGACGTCCAACCGCCGGGCGTCGGAATTCACATCTTGGAGTTAATCAGCTCGTTGAGTTTGCGGAGGGCCTCACCTTCGATCTGTCGCACCCGTTCACGCGTCAGACCGATCTTCTTGCCGATGTCCTTCAACGTCATCGGCTCGCCGTCCCCCAGCCCGAACCGCATGCGAAGGATGGTGGCCTCCCGTTCGCTGATGCAGTTGAGCATCTCCTGGATCATCTTGGCCTCGGACTCCGAGAACATCGCGGCCTCCGGGGCGGGCGTCTTCTGGTCGGCGAGCATCTCCGTCAGCGGCACCCCGGATTCATCGTCCCCGGACTGCGTCGGCGAAGCGAACGCCTTCACCGCCCGCCGGATGATCCGCACCTTCCGCTCGGGCAACTGCATGAACTCGGACAGTTCGGGGATGGTCGGCTTGCGCCCCTCCTTTTCCTCGAACTGGTCGTGGGCCTGCCGCCACTTTGCGATCATCTCGACCATGTAGGCCGGGATGTGGATGGGCTGCACGCTGTTGATCAGACTCCGCTTGATTGCCTGCTTGATCCACCACGACGCGTACGTGCTGAACCGCGTCTCGTGATCGGGGTCAAAGCCCTCCACCGCCCGGAGCAAGCCCAGGTTCCCCTCGTTGATCAGGTCACTCAGCGGCATTCCGCGCTTGCCGTACTTCTTGGCGATGTTGACGACGAGGCGCAGGTTGGATTTGACCATGCGGTCCCGGGCCTCGCTGGCGGCGCGTTCCGCCTCCTCCCGTGCTTCGAGAGAGCAATGGCCCTCTCCAAAGGCCTCCGTCAGATCCTGGGCGCGCTGGATCGTGGTCGCCAGCGCCCGCTCTTCCTCGGCAGTCAGCAACGGTGCCTTGTTGATCTGCCGCAGGTAGGTCTGTAACCCGCTTTCGAGTGCGATGGCAGCAACACCCCAGACAACGCACGGAGAACAGCAACGCTCTCCACGCCTGTTTCCGATGTAACCCTTGCGTCCGCGCGGCGCTCCGCTAGTCCGGGTCGGGAGCCGGACCCTCATCGCTCGACGCGTCGTCACCGACCGTCGCCTCGCCGGGCTTGTCGTCGGCCTCCTGCAGCGCCGGGGACGGCGTCACGAACGGAACCCCCGTGATCAGATCCGTCGGTTCTTCGCCCGGACTCTGCAATCCGCCGCGGCGGGGACGGGCCGGCTCCGCGTGCTCGTGGGCATCATGCTCGGCCGACCACTCGGCTCGCTTCTTCGACAAACCGATCTTCCGCTCCTGCGAGTCCACTCGCAGGATCTTCACCTGGATCTTGTCCCCGATTTTGACTACCTCGTGCGGGTCTTCCACCTTATGATCGGCCAATTCACTGACATGCAACAGTCCCTCGAGGTCCTGCTCAAGCTCCACAAACACGCCGAAATTGGTGATCTTGGTGACCGTTCCCTCCACGATCTGGCCCGGGATGTAGTTTTCGGGTACGGCTCGCAGCCACGGGTCTTCATGCAACTGCTTGAGCCCCAGCGCAATGCGCTGCTTCTCCTCTTCCACCTTCAAGACGACACATTCGATCTCGTCGCCCTTCTGCAGCATCTCCTGCGGGTGGCTGATCTTTTTCGTCCAACTCATATCGGACACGTGCAACAGCCCGTCGATCCCTTCCTCCACCTCCACGAACGCCCCATAATTCGTCAGGTTGCGGACCCGACCCCGGATCCGCGTGTTCGGCGGATACTTCTGGGCAACCTGGGTCCACGGGTTGACCTCGGTCTGCTTGAGACCCAGCGAGATCTCCTGCTTGTCCTTGTTGATCTCGAGGACCACCACCTCGATCTCCTGCCCCTCCTGCAACAGTTCGGACGGATGACTGATCCGCCGCGTCCAGCTCATCTCGCTGATGTGGACCAGCCCTTCCACGCCCGGCTCGAGCTTCACGAACGCGCCGTACGCCACGATGTTGACCACTTCACCCTTGATCCGGCTGTCCACCGGGTAGCGTTCCTCGATCGACTCCCACGGGCTCTCCTTCATCTGCTTGAGCCCCAGGGCCACCTTCTCCTTGTCCTTGTCGATGTTGAGGATTTTGACCTCGACCTCCTCGTCGATCCGCAACAGCTCCGACGGGTGGCCGATGCGATCCCAACTCATGTCGGTGATGTGCAACAGACCGTCGATCCCGCCCAGATCGACGAACGCCCCGAACTCCGCGATGTTCTTGACCACGCCCTTGCGGATCTGTCCCACCTCGATGGTCGACAGCAACTTCTCCTTCGCGGCGATCCGGTCCTCCTCGATCAACTTGCGGCGCGAGATGACGATGTTGCGCCGCTCCGTGTCGATCTTCAGGATCTTCGCCTGGATCTCGCGGCCGATGTACTCGCCGATGTCGCCCGGACGACGAATGTCCACCTGCGACGCGGGCAGGAACACCGGCACGCCGATGTCGACCAGCAGCCCACCCTTGATCTTCCGCATCACGCGTCCGGTGACCGTGTCGCCCTCTTCGTTCGTCTGGATGATGCGCTGCCAGTTCAGCAGGCGGTCCGCCTTCTTCTTCGACAGCACGATCAGACCGCTGTCCGACTCGATGGTATCCAGCCAGACATCCACCTCATCGCCAATGTCGATCGAACTCTTGTCGTCCCACTCGTTCTGTGGGATGACGCCCTCGCTCTTCAAGCCGACGTCGACCACCACGTCGTCGCCGGCCCGGCCGACGATCCGGCCCTTGAGCAACGTACCCGCCCGGAGGGTCCCCGACTCGCTTTGGAACATCGAGTCCATCGTGAACTCGCTCGAGTCGGCACCCTCAAACGTGGCCAGTTCCTGGTCCAACTCGCTGTGTGTGTCATCCAGTTCGCTGATGAGGTTGTAATCTACCATGAGAGTCTTGCACGACGGGTCGGGAAGCACGCCGCCGGTCGTCGACGTCCGTCCACGCCGGACCGCCACGCCCCCCGCACGTCGAATGCCCGCCACCTGAAAAAGGACCGCCCCGTCCGTCGCGCAGACCTTCCACGCGCGTATCCGCCGGACTGGGGAACGCTTCATCATACCTGGGCGACAAAATCATGCAAACCGCCGGAACCCGGAAAATGAACCGCGCGCGCCCACCTCGCGCCCCGGCTCCTGACACCCCGATCTCAGGTCTCCCCAGCCCGATAT
>CAZBUJ010000056.1:19886-37858 GCA_964495075.1 uncultured Phycisphaeraceae bacterium | reverse complement strand
GCGTAGGCCGACAACGGGGGGGCGGACCGGATCGTGTCTTCGACGGTCATGGCGGTATCCGCACCGGACTCGACGATGCGGTCCAGAGCGACGCGGGCCGATCGGACGGCGGCTTCCACGTCCACGTCGTCACGCATGGCCCCTTGCCGGCACGACTCGCACGCGCAGAGCGACAGGAGGGCGTCACCCACCGGGCCGAGCGCCCGCGCCGGCGTGATCTCACCGGTCGCCTCGTCGCGACAACCGCGGTCAAAATCACGCAGCACAATCGCGTCCGGCGCGAAGCGGGCGGCTGCGTCGGCGACCAGGGCGGCCACCATCTCCACCACGTCCGGGTTGGACAAACACACCCGCCGCGGCGACGTGTCGTCTACGATGTTGCGGACCGCGGCGAACGGGTTGTGGCCCGCCGCCTGGCCGAGTCGCCCAGTCGATAGGGCCACCCGCAGGCTCAACCCCGCTGCCCGAATCCGTTCCGCAAGGCGCGTCACCGGCGTCTGCCCGGGTCCGTGCTCGGTCGCCGCCGGCTTGCAGCGCGTGCCCGCAAGTGCTCGGTCGCGGGGTCTCCACGCCAGGCCGCCAGCGGTTCGGACGATGGCAAGGGTGCCGTCCGGTTCACGACGCAGCCGCGTGAACGGGGCCTCGGCGACGATGAGGGTAATCCCGGTCGCCCCCAGAGTGCCGCGGACATAGTCCGCCATGTCGGCGCCGCCGCCGAAGTCCCAATCGTGGTGGTGGCACGTTACGTGCGCTTTGAACATGAGCACTGACCCTCCGGCATCTGATCAGCGGTGTACCGAGCCGATTCCGGGGCTCGACCTGGAACCGGTCGTGGCATGGTATGCCACGGCGGCCGAGATTGCGACCGGACGCCGCCGGGATGGATGCAGGGGATTACGAGGCCGCGGCATCGGCCGGCTTGGCGGACGCCCCCGGCCCGCACGCGGCCGGCTCGCCGTTCGGCTGAAACTCGGGCACGATTCCGACGAGCCGGGTCGTGATTTCGGTGTGGTCGGCACCGTCGGCCTTGCTGACCAGCTCATCGATCGCCGCGCGGAGGCGATCCCAATCCTCCGGTCGATACCGCCAGATCCCGATCTTCGGGTGCGTCGTCGCGCTGACGTCCTCGCCGGCGATCGCCAGTTCCTCGAACAGCTTCTCGCCGGGACGGATGCCGCTGAACTCGATCTCGATGTCGATGTTCGGCCGCAGACCGCTGAGCTGAATCATGTCGCGGGCGAGATCGACGATTCTGACCGGCTCGCCCATGTCCAGCACGTAGATCTCCCCACCCTGCCCCATCGCGCCGGCTTGCAGCACGAGTTGCGATGCCTCCGGGATGGTCATGAAATAGCGCTTCATCTCCGGGTGCGTGACGGTGACCGGGCCGCCATCCGCGATCTGCCGGCGAAAGATCGGCACCACGCTACCGCTACTGCCGAGCACGTTCCCGAACCGGACGGTGACGAACTGCGTGACGCTGCGGTGGCTAAGCTGCTGTACGTAGAGTTCCGCCACCCGCTTCGAGCAGCCCATGATGCTCGTCGGGTTGACGGCCTTGTCGGTCGATATCATCACGACCTTCTCGATCCCCGCCGCAACCGCACAGTCGGCAATGACCCGCGTGCCCTGGACGTTGTTCTTGATCGCTTCGCCCGGGTTCGCCTCCATCATCGGCACGTGTTTGTGGGCGGCGGCGTGGAACAGCGCGGAGGGCTTGGCGTCGGCCAGCACACGCTCGATCCGCGCCTTGTCGCAGATGTCGGCAACATACGGCACGATGTCCAGCTTCGGGAAGCGGGACCGCAGCTCGCGATCGATTTCGAACAGGTTGTTTTCCGCCTGCTCGATCAGGATGAGTTTCTGTGGTTCGAACCACGCTATCTGGCGGCACATCTCGGAGCCGATACTGCCGCCGGACCCGGTGATGGCGATTCGCTTGCCGGCCAGAACCTGGCCGATCGCGTGCGTGTCCAGTTGAACCGGATCGCGCCCCAGCAGGTCCTCGATGCTGACGCTGCGGATCTGGCTGACTTCGACTCGACCCTCGATCAAGTCGCTGACCGACGGGATGGTACGGAACGTGATACTCTCCCCCTGGCAGGATTCGACGATCCGCCGGATCTCCTTCGGCGATGCCCCGGGCAACGCGATCAGGATCTCCTCCACCCCCTCCGCCTCGGCAATACTCCGAATGTCCGACGTCGGACCGAGCACCTCCACGCCGTGGATCCGGTTGTTCCAGCGTGACGAGTCGTCGTCCAGAAATCCCACCACCTGGTGGCGCTCGCCGGATGCGATGATCTCCCGCAGCACCGTTTCACCGGCACGCCCCGCGCCGACGATGAGCAGGCGCTGACGCTGGCCTTCCGGCAACGGCTTGACCTCCTCGTGGTACAGCCGCCAGAGGACCCGCGTCACCGACACGAGAGCGATCGTGGCCACCAGATCGGACAGGAAGATCGCGCCTTGGCGAAAGCCCAGACCGGACTCTTCCATCATCGCGGACACGACGCCGGGCTGGACCGCCCCAATGCCGAAGTACGCTACCATCAGCAGAAACGACCCGATGTAGGACGCCGAGGCCACCCCCATCAGGTCACGCAACCCGACGTACCGCCACGAGTGCCGGTACTGTTGCAACACCGCGAACGCGAAGAGCTTCAACGGAAGCGCCACGGCCAACAGAGGCAGGTACAGATACAGCAGCCAGCCACCGGTGCGAACCACGTCCGCGCGGGCGGCGATATACTGGTACTCCGGGAACGCGTGGTGGAAGTTGTACGCCAGGCCGAACGCGATCAGCAGCGCGAGGGCGATCAACAATGCATGCACGGCCACCGAAATCGACGTTCGATACCGGGCAACCAGGCTCATGCTGTTTGCCGGAGACGCCGCGACGGCCTGCGGGCGGGTTGGTTCGTTTCCAGTCATGGCACCCACGCAACCGTGTTCCGATCGGCGCGCTCCCTCGCGGGTGGCTTTCCCCCGCACCCGACCCAGCCACCCCACTCGCCCCGACCCACCCGTCGGATGTGCGAGGCGCGACACGGCCACCGCCATCAACGCGGCCCTTGCCCGGCCTGTGGTTTCCACACCCTGCCTTGAGGCTGGGAAACCCTACGCCAAGTCGGGCTCCATGTTGCTGGGCCTCGCGACCAACCATGCATCGTAGAGGGCGGTGTCGTGTCAGTCAAACGGAACACCGCCCGCCGACCGCTTGCCGCCGGGGTTGTATCGCCTAAATTCGGTCCAATCGGCTCCGGCCGTCCCCACCGGCCGAACGATCCCCCGGCAGGGTGACCGGAGCCCGCTGCGCGAAGCCGCGTTGCCCGAGCCCCCGGGCCCGGGCCCGAGAGTGACCATGCCTGACGTGTGTGGGGCCAAGCGAACGGCGATCCGGTCGGGCCGGTGGGTGGCCGTCGTGGCGTTGGGGGCGATCGGCCTGGGCGCCGTCCTGCGGGCGTGGGGGCTCGACGATCGCGGCTTGTGGCTGGACGAGGCGTTCAGCGCACTCTACTCGCAACTCTCGCTCCCGGACATCATCGACTTGCGGCGGAGCGGCACCAACCCGCCACTCTACCATGTCTTCCTGGCGGTCTGGGTCCGCGGGTTCGGGGACTCGGAACGCGCGATCCGGTTGCCATCGGTCGTGTTCGGCGTGCTGGCCGTGGCCGTGATGTATCCGCTGGCCGGTCGGCTGGCCGGCCGGCGAACCGCGGCGCTGGCCACGCTCCTATTGGCGATCAACCAGTCCGCGGTGGCGTTTTCGCAGGAGGCTCGGTTCTACGCACTGCTGGAGCTGTGGGCGATGTTGACCACCTGGGCCGTCCACGAGTGGGTGGTCGATCGCCGCCGCCGGGCGGGCATCGCGTATCTCGTGCTGGCGTGCGTGTTCGTGTGGTTGCACACCTACGCCTGGCTGGTTTTGCTTGCCCATGGAACATGGGTTCTCTGGCGAGCGCGCCGTGCGCGGTCGGATCCCGACGAGTGTCGGCGTCTGTGGCGCGGGGCGTTGATGGGCCTGGTGCTGCCGGTCGTTGTGTTTCTCCCCTGGTTGCCGGTCCTGACCGCGCAGGTCCGGCGGGTGGCGTCGGGTTATTGGATCACGCGCCCGGCGGGTTGGGAACCGCTCGCGTGTTTGTACGACTACCTCGCCCCGGTCGCCTCACTGGCCGGCGCGGTGGCGGCGTGCGCGGCGGTGGTCGGCCTGTACGCGATCATCGGCCGCTCGCGAACACCACCGCCGCCGGAAGCCGCCGATCCGCCGGCGGTCCCCTTCGGGCTCCTGACTACCTGGCTGGTGATTCCCGTCGTCATTCCATTTGCATGGTCGCTGGTCGCCACGCCCGTTTTTCAGATCAAGTACACGCTTGTCGCGCAGCCGGCCGCGGTGATTCTCTTTGCCCTGTTGGCCCGCCGGTTCACGGTCGTCGCCATGGCTCTGCTGATCGCCGTCAGCCTGTGGCGCCCGTGGTGTCCGGAGTACCCGCTGCAGCATGAGGACTGGCGGGCGGCGGCGACCATCATCCGCGAGCACCCGCCCGCGACCGCGCCCGTTTATGTGTACCGTGACTACTGCTGGTGCGCCCTGGCCTACTACCTGGCGGCCGGGGATCGCATCGTCCCGGTCACCGCCCCGCAGCAGCCACCGAGCGAGTTCCTGGCCCATTTTCCACGAGACCCCGTTGAATTGCAGACACTGATTGATACGTTGCAGACCACCACGGCGCCGGCGTGGATGGTGATCGCGCGAATCCGGGAGCGCCAGGGGCCGGAAGGATACGACGCGCTCATCCGCCGGCTGCACCAGGCCAGGCGGATCGAGGAATGCTGGCGTCTCGACAAGATCGACTTGATTCGTTTCGGCGATCGCCGCCACGACGAGTGAAGTGCCGTGACGTGGCACGGTTGAGACCATGAAGATCGTCATCGCCACCGACAGTTTCAAGGAGACCCTCACCTCGGCCCAGGCCGGACGCGCAATCCGGGACGGTGCCCGCCGGGTCTGGCCGACCGCGGACGTGACCGTCATTCCCATCGCGGACGGCGGCGAGGGCACGGTCGATGCCCTGTTGGACGCGCGAGGTGGGCAGCGCCGCCAATTGACCACCCGCGGACCGCTCGGCGACCCCGTGACCGCCGAATTCGCGCTGGTGGACGGCGGCCGAACCGCCGTGATCGAAGCGGCGGCCTCCTCCGGCCTGGGATTGGTACGCGTGGAAGACCGTAATCCCACCCGCACGTCGACGTTCGGCACGGGCCAGGAGATGGCCGCCGCCCTGGACGCCGGCGTGCAGCGCGTGTTCCTCGGGATCGGCGGCAGCGCGACGATCGACGGAGGGTGCGGCTGCGGGCAGGCGTTGGGGATTCGCTTCTTTGACGCGGCCGGTCATCAGTTCCCCGACGGAATGGCCGGCGGCGATCTGGACCGCGTGGCCGCGATCGACGCGACCGGACGCCATGGCCGCCTGGACGCGGCACAGGTGGTCATTCTGTGCGACGTGGACAATCCGCTGTGTGGCCCACATGGAGCCGCCGCCACGTATGGTCCACAGAAAGGCGCGACGCCCCAACAAGTCGCCCAACTCGATCGCGGCCTGCACCACCTGGCTACGGTGATCGCGCGCGACCTGGGCGTCAGGGTGGCCCATCTTCCGGGCGCCGGCGCAGCGGGTGGTCTCGGGGCTGGATTGGTCGCGTTCACCGGGGCGCAGTTACAGCGCGGCATCGAGTGCGTTATGGACCTCGTTGGGCTGGCTGATCGCATACGGGATGCCGATCTGGTCATCACCGGTGAGGGCCGCATCGACGCGCAGTCGAGCCATGGCAAAGTCATATCGGGGATCGCGCAGCGGGCTCGGCGGCTCGGCGTACGCGTCATCGCCATCGGCGGGTGTCTCGGCCCGGGGGCCGAATCGTGTGAAGGACTGTTCGACGCGGTGTTCGGGGCCGGTGGGCCGGGCGGCGCCCTGCCCGCCTCGCTCGACGAAGCCCGGCGTATTCTCACGGACGCGACGGCCCGGCATCTCGCCGCGTGGAAACCATGAATGGCGGAAGTTGCGTCAGCCTCGCGCCGCCCGCACGAACGCTTCCATCTTCTCCGCCGACTTCCGGCCCGGCTCAGACTCCACGCCGGACGACACGTCGACCCCCCACGGGCGCACGATCGAGATCGCCTGCCCGACGTTGCCGGCCGTCAAGCCACCGGCGAGGAACAGTGGCGGCCACCCTTGCAGGGCGCCGGATTCGCGTGCGTCGGCCACCAGCGACCAGTCCAGGGTCCGTCCCGTGCCGCCGGGCTGACCGGGATCGACGGTGTCGAGCACGAGCCGATGGGGCGGCTGCTCACCGCACGCATCCAGAAAATCCCGGGTGTCGTGGGGGAACGCGCCCCGCCGCGCGTGCCGCACGACCCAGGGTTGCCATCCTTGCGATCGCAGATGGCGAACCGTCTGCGGTGTTACGTTGCCGTAGAGTTGCACGTCCGTGACGTGGAAACGCTCAAGCAAGCGGACCGCGTCGTCCGGCAGCTCATCCCCGGACACCGTCACCAGCGCCACGGGTGTCACCGATCGAGGCAGGACCGGCAGGATCGATGCGGCCCGGGCCGTGTCGATTTGTCGTTTTCCGCTGACGAAATTGAGCCCGACGGCGTCTGCCCCGGCCCGGACCGCCGCCGTCGCGTCCGCCGCCGAGGTAATGCCACAAATCTTGATCCTCATGCGATTCAGCCCCGGTACAGCCGGCTCGGGCCCGCGGGCGGCGATCTCCCTAAGGCTACGCACCCAACGAATAGGCGTCAATTGCCGCGACCGGTTGTTCGCCGTCGATGTGGGTCGTTCGAGGCGACTGCGGCGTTCGATTTTTCGACTTTGCCCTGCCCCATGCTTGAGCATCCCATCGTGGAGCCTACACTAGTTGGGACTCGCGATGGCACCCGCCGGCCTGATCGTGAGGGTGATTTCTGGCAACGGGCCACCCTGGCGGCGGTTGCGGGGGGATAAAACGATGACTCGATACGGCTTGCTGGCAGTGACCCTCGTGCTCCTCGGCTCCCTCTGCGTCGGCTGCGAAAAAACCGGCGGGGCGGAGCGGTTCGGCAAGACGTTCTACCTTGACGGGGCCGGGAACTGGGGCTTCGGCGCAGGCCCCGTGCCGGAAGGATTGCGGAAGGCGGGCTACAAGGGCGACGTGGAGATCTTCGTCTGGACCACCTCGTTCAACCCGCTTGTCGATCAACTGGTCACGATCAACGCCAAGTTGAAGGCGGACATGCTGGCCGGCAAGATCAAGAACTACGCCCAAAAGTACCCCGGTCGGTCGGTCAATATCATCGCCCTGTCCGCGGGCACCGGTGTCGCGATGTGGGCGGTCGAGGCGCTGCCGCCCGACGTGCACATCAACAATATGGTCCTGCTGGGTTCGTCGCTGTCCAACACGTACGATATTCGCAAGGTGGTGCCCCACATCGAAGGGAACATTTACGTCTACTACTCCCGCCACGACGCGGTGCTCGAGGCGGTGCAGGTGATCGGGACGATTGATGGCAAACGAGGCGTGGACTCGGCCGGCCAGGTCGGATTGCATCCGGCGGGCGGGGACCGCAACAAGGTGGTGAACATCGGCTGGTCTCGCCAATTCATGGCGCTGGGCTGGGCCGGCGCCCATACGGACTGCACCAATGAGACGTTCGTGAGGCACGAAATCGCCAAGCGATTGATGCGGGGTTCCGGTGTGACATCGGACCGCCGCGGCCAGTCCGTCACGCTCGCGCAGGCCACCGACCCCTCCGCGGAGTAGACGCAGGCCCCGCCCCCGCTCGGACGGCGCATAGAGTCGGCACGGCTCTCACCGTGCCGCTTGTGCTATTCGTCGATCGATTCGGCGTCGGCCGGGTACGGCCGACGCGGTCTGGCTAGGAGCCGGCGTACGGCAGCAAGGCCAGGAAACGGGCCCGCTTGATCGCCGCCTTGAGATCGTTCTGTTCCTGGGCAGAGGTGCCGGCCCGCTTGCGGGACATCATTTTGCTGCTCGACGACAGGAACTTCCGCAGCAGCTCGACTTCCTTGTAGTCGACCAGCGGACCAACCCAGGACTGACCGCCACGCTCCGGAAAGCGGCGGCTCCTGTGAAAAGGGCTCTTTTTCTTCTTGGCCATCAATCTTCCCTCGGCGAATCGCCCGCGGGGCGATCGTCTGATTTCGCGGCCCGGCATTGGGCCATCACTCGCTCGAATTCCGTCGGATCCACCGTCTCCGATTCCTCGATCAGCATCGTGGGGATGCCATCCCGAATCGGATACCGACGCCGGGTTTCAGGATCGGTGGAGTAGAGCCACTCGCCCTGGCGCACCACCGGTGCCTTGCTCAGCGGGCACGCCAGTTTTTCCAGCATCCAGTCGGCCGTTTCGGCCATACCCGCCTCCCATCACCGCGGCGGATGGTGCGTAGCAGGGCAAGCTTAGCGGTTTCGCGGGCCCGTGACAAGGCGCCCGGGCCGGTTCGTGGGACCACCGCCCGGGCGATGGCCCGTGACGCTACGCCATCCCCCGCAGTTGTGATTTGTTGATTTTCCCGGTCGGCCCACGCGGCAGATCGGCCGCCACGCGAATGGCCCGCGGGACCTTGAAACCCGCGAGACGGGTCCGCACCAAGCCCCGTAACTCGGCCTCGCTAGGGATCTTATGGTCCCCCGTCCCGCAAACCACGAACGCTACCGGGACCTCGCCCCGGCTCGAATCCGGCACGCCGATCACTGCCGCCTCCGTCACCGCCGGGTGCTCAAGCAGCACGGCCTCGATCTCGCCGGGGAACACATTCTCGCCGCCCACGATCATCATGTCCTTGATGCGCCCGGTGATCGTCGTGTACCCATCCCTGTCCCGACTCCCCATGTCCCCCGTCCGGAACCAGCCGTCACCGGCGATCGCGGCCGCCGTCAGGTCGGGGCGGTTGTGGTACCCCCGCATCACCCCGGGACCGCGGATCCAAATTTCGCCGTCGACGCCCGGACCGGCGTCCTCCCCGGCGTCGTTGGCGATGCGGATCTCCACGTTCCGGATGGGAAGTCCGATCGTTCCGGGGCGGTTGGCCCACGGCAGGTTAAGCGACACCACGGGCGACGTCTCCGTGAGGCCGTAGCCCTGGAGCAACTCGACCTCAAAGCGATTGCGAAACCCGTCCGCGACCGTGGCGTGCAGCGGCTCACCGCCGGTGATCGCCAGGTAGAGACCCGAATACGTGTCCGCCGGGGCGGACTTCATCCGCAGCAGCGCGGCGTACATACTGGGGATGGCCATGAAAATCGACGGCTTCTCCTCCGTCATCGCCCGCACTACGGCCGACGGCTGGAATCGGGGCACGCAGTGTGACGACCCGCCCAGCACAATCGGGATGATCGCGTTGGCGGTCAGCCCGAACACGTGGAACGGCGGCAGGATGTTCAGCATGCGGTGGTGGGGTGTCATTTGCGCCGTGGCGATGCTGTCGTCACAGTTGCTGCGGAGATTGGCATAGGTCAGTTCGACCCCCTTCGGTTCACCGGCCGTCCCGGAGGTATAGAGCAGCACGGCCAACTCGTCCGGCTCCACTTCCGGGACCTTCGGTCGGCGCCGCACCATCGACCACAGCGCTTTGCGCCGAAGTCCGACGTCCTCGAGGGCCAGCGACCGCACCGGCCATTGGGCCAGCAGATCGTCGAAGTGATGGACACTGAGGACAAGATCGAGGCCCGCATCGTCCACGATGCGGCGCAGCTCGGCGCCGGTCAGCAGGAAATTAAGGGGCACCACGACCTTGCGGGCCCATAGCGCGCCGAACAGGGCGACCGAGAACCCCGCGCTGGCGGGCAGCATGATCCCGATCCGGTCGCGCGTGGTCTGGCGGAGCACGATGCCGCGCATCGCGATCGAGGCGGCCACCAGTTGGCGGTAGGTCAGCCGCATGCGTGAATCGCTTACGGCCGGCGCCCCGGGCGAACGGGAAGCGGAAGTCAGCAATGCATCGACCAGCATGATGGACAAGTCCGACGGCCCGCCAACGCCGATCAGGCGACCACGGACTCGCCGCCTGACCAATTGAACGGAAGGCCCGATTGAACAGAAGACGCAGAATAGTGGTTGCGTCGGACGATATCCACTGGCATCATCGCGGCGAGTGCGAACGACGGACCCGACGGCGCGTCGGGTGCGGCGTAGACGCGGGATTGGATCCAGCATGAGACAGCACGAATCCAAACGGATGCAGCGCGTGGTTGCCGCGACCGGGATCGTCGCCGGGCTCGCCGGGTGTACCGTGCTTCCCCCGAAAGCCGTCGAGCAGGTGCGCAACGCGAACCAGGCGTACCTGGACCAGCGCTACACGGAGGCGGTGCGGTTGGCCTCGCCGGTCATTCTCGAGTATCCCGATTGCCCCGACGTGGCCGAAGCGTGGTACGTCCGTGGACTGAGCCACCTCCGCATGGGGCTCCGCGCGACGGCCCGCGCGGATTTCGAACAGGCACTTGCCCGATCGCAGCGCCCGGAACTCACCGCCCTGGTCCACGCGCAGCTTGGAAACATGGATTTCGACGACGGCAACTACGGGGACGCTGCGAATCGATACGCGAAAGCCGAAGATACGTTGCCGACGGCCCCGGCCACCGCTCATATTCTCTATCAGTACGGACTCGCCCTGGAACGCAGCGGGCACTTTGGAGAGTCGAAGTTCGCGTTCGCCCAGGTGTTCACCGAGTATCCGCGCGGCCGGTTCGCCGAGCCGGCCCGCCGTCACTACACGTGGCCGCATCGCCACTTCGCGCTGCAGTGCGGTGTCTTCTCCAAGGTGGAATCCGCCCGTGAGATCGCCAACACGCTGGAGGCCAACGGTCACCCGTCGCGAATTGTTAAGGACGTGAGCAACCGATCCCCGCGCTACATCGTCCAGGCGGGTCGCTATTCGGCCTACGAGGATGCACTGGCTGCCGCCGACGCCGTGCGCTCGATCGTCGCCGACGCGTTCGTCCTGCCGTGAGCCGCACCCGAGCGTCCGGTAACCCGTCACGCCGGCGCCTGGTTCACTTACCCGCCCTTCGATCACCATCGCGCCGATCAAACGGGCGGTCCCCGCTCCCGGGATAGGTAAGACCGTCTTCGCCCTCAACCGATACATACAGGAGCCGACGCGCAACGCGGCGGAAGGAGTATGGTATGCCCGATAACGGGTCCAGCTCGCCGTGCAACCCAACGACCGCCCGCGTGGCGGCCGCCGTGCGGCGTTTCTTCGAGAGTCGCGATCACCTGCGTCGCGGGATCGCGCAGCTCAACGCCGGCCGGTACGACGCCGCGGCCAGTGCCTTCGCGGCGGCAGCCCAGACGGGTCCGGACAACGCGTCCTTGCCGTCCTACCTCGCGGCCGCCCTGTCCGCCGCCGGTCGGCACGACGAAGCCGCCGGCGTCACGGAACAGGCGATCGCCTATCACGCCCACGATGTCGAGGCCCGGGTGCGACACGCGATCGTGTTGTGGAAAGCCGGACGATCGGCCGACGCCCAGGCCGCCCTCCGGGCGGCCATCGAGGTCGTCCCCCGGTCGGCCGAGCTGTACTACCAGCTCGGCACTTTGATCGCCGCCGACGACCGGATCGACGACGCGGCGGCCTGCTATCAGCGGGCCCTGATTCTCGATCCGAGCCACGCCGACGCCCTGGTCGGGTTGGCCCTGTGTGAGGGAGCGAACGAGAAGCCGCGGGCGGCGGTTCGCCATCTGGCGCGGGCCCAGAGACTTCAGCCGTGGAACACCCGAATCAACCTGCTCCTGGCCGTGGCGGCCAAGGCAGCCGCCGAGCAGGGCGGCGCCGTGTCGATTCAGGCCAGCATGCCGGACGCAGCGGATCGCGACACCGAAGCAATCGAAGAGTTGAGTCGCGTCATCGAAGCCGAACCGGATTTCGTTGACGCCTTCCTGTCACTCCCGCCGGACGATGTCGAGGCCGACCTGTTCGCATTGCTGGCCGAAACGCTGGAGCGAGCCCTGCGGCGCCAGCCGGAGCACGCCGACCTGTACGTGCACTGCGGACGCGTGCTGGTTCGACTGGGGCGCCGCGGTGAGGCCATCGCTCTGACCGAGCGGGCCGTCCGGATCGATCCGCAATGCATCCAGGCGCTGATCCAGTTGGGCCGTCTCTACGGACAGACCAATCGTCTGGACGACGCGACCACGCGCCTGGAGCAGGCGATCGGACTGGGAGCGGAGTACCCGGATGTCTACTTGCTCCTGGGGAATCTGTACCGCGACAGCGGGCGGGTCGAATGCGCCCGCTGGGCGTATGACAAGGCATTGGGAATCAACCAGCAGTACGCGGCGGCGCGGCAGGCGCTGGAAGCGCTGACGGCAGCAGACCCGGTCGGCGGGGACGAGTAAGGCAACCGCCCGGACCGACGGAGAGGCGATGTCGTACCTACTGGAAATCCTGGGACGCGGTTTGCTTTGCGAGCTGGCGGCCGCCTTCCGCCAACTGCTCGTCGACGATCCGAACGTGCCCGCCGCCGAGTTGAGACGGGACGCCGCCGAGTACCCCGATGATCTCGACGTTCAGCAGCGTTGGGCCGTGCGGTGTCTCGCCGAACGCGACTTCGTGCGGGCGCGGGACGTCTTTCACCGGTGCGTGGACCTGGATTCGAAGAACGTGTTGGCCCGGGCCGGGCTCGCCTGCGCCCTCGACGAACTCGGTGAGATCGAGGCGTCTCTGCTGCACCTGCACGCCGCCGACGCCGCCCTGCCCGACAACGGGCCGATTCTCTTCGCCATCGGGTACATGCACGAGAAGGCCGGTCAGCTCGACCGGGCCGTAGCCCACTATCGGGCCGCCGTGCAGGCGGCTCCTCATCTGCGGAACAGCCACGAGCGCCTGGCTGCGATCTACCTCAAGCAGCAGGACTACGAGCGGGCGATCGATCACTACGAGCACTTGGGCTTCTCCGAGCCCGATGACGTGAGCGTGTCCCTCTCGCTGGCGACACTGTACCTCCAGGTCGGCATGGTGGACGAGGCGATCGGAAGGTTCCAGTTCGCCCTGACCATCGAGCCGGATAGCTGGGAGGCTCGCAACGACCTGGCCTGTGCCTACGAGGAGGCCGGGCTGTTTCGCGAGGCCATCGATCAACTTGAGAAGTCGCTGCGATCGGGCCCCGACTCCGCGGACATGCATCTGCGGCTGGGCGACCTGTACGTCAAGATCGGGCTCGACCAGTTCGCCCTGGAGCACTTCCAGCAGGCCGTGCAGATCCATCCCGGCTACCTGGAAGCCACCATCAAGATCGGTACGACGCACCTTCGGGCCGGCAACTACCTCGAGGCCGCCCACTGGTTCAACAGGGCGGTGGAGATCAACGACCGCCTGCTGGCCGGGTATGCCGGATTGGCCGTGGCCCAGTACGAGGCCGGCGATCTGCACGAGGCCCGGGCGAGCCTGGACCTGGCCATCGGAGCTGAACCGAACAGCACGCTGCTGTTCAGCGAGATGGCCCGGCTGCAACTGAAAATGGGGGCGGCCCGGGAGGCCAGCCGGCACCTGGGCGGCGACCCGGTGACCGGGGCGGGCACGACCCGGACGGAGACGGCCACCGACGACCTGATCGCTCGCCAGGTCCAGCGGCATCGGCAGGCCATCAAAGAGCGACCCAACCACGCGGACCTGCACTATCGCCTCGGCCTGCTGTTGCGGCATCGCAACCAGATTCCGGAAGCCATTCAGTGCTTCCGCAACGCCCTGGCCATCAACCCGCACTATTTGAAAGCGCTGATCAAGCTCGGCTTGTCCCTGCGAGAACTCGGCGAGGACGACGCCGCGGTGGAGCCCCTCCGCCATGCCGTCCAACTCGATCCCCACGCCGCGGATCTGCACTACACGCTTGGCCTGATCTTCGCGGATCAGCGGAAGTTCACGCTGGCCATCGAACAGTTCGAGACCGCGATGGCCAAGGACCCCAAGAACATCGACTTCCACGCCAACCTGGCACTCGCGCTGCAGAACATGGGGCTCGTCGACCGGGCCGCCGCCAGTTGGCAGACGCTGTGCGAGATGCTGCCGGAATCGTCCAAGGGCCGCGCGGTGCTGCGCCAGGCCGTTCCCGAAGATCCGGAAGGATAGTTGCTGGTTACCGATTACCGATGATTCGTTGCAACCCTTTGATCCGTCGGAGGCTGTCGCGATTCTGTGTTCGGCTTCGGTTGCCCGGCTGGTTCCGCCGATGAAAGGGATCGGTGAAATCATGAAATGCCCGCACTGTGGATCAACGCAGGTCGAACGACGGCGTGAAATCACGCCACTGGGGAAGGCACTGCTGGTGTCCGGCGTGATTGCCATTACGGTCACGATGGTGACCCAGGTCACCGAAACCCTCATCCACTCGATCGACTCCGCCTTCGACGGGGAGTTCGCGATGACGGTGCTGCTTGGTGTTCTGTTCTGCGTGGTGGGCAAAAGTCTAGTGCGCCGACAGTGCCGGTGTCGGGCCTGCCACGATGTCGCAACCGTCTGACCCCGTCAAGATTGACCGGGAGCGGGTCGATACAATCGGACGACAAGGTGTGCATATCTATCGGACGGCGGCCCACCGACGCCGAGGTCGCCGGAAACCCGGCCTTGTTCCGGGTGACCACGCATCGCCACCTCGAACCAATGACGGTTTGAACCCGTGCGCCGGTGCCGGGCGCTGGGATTCGCACGTGATCCGACCGAGCCCTGCGGGACTCGCGTGCACTTGTCGCTACGTCTTGGTGAGTTCGCGAAGGACGCTGGTGGCGTAGCAGCCCGGCTCCAGCATGAAGCGGGCCTCCAGGAACGGACCGCGGGCGTCGGTGCCTGACGTCAGGTGACACTCGGCCGGCGGGAACCGCAGCGAGCGGCGGGCACCCTGTACGCGGCGGTGACCGGACAGGTCCGCGGCCGACAACCCCGCTTCCGATAACACGCGGGCCTCCAGCTCGCCGGGCGCGCCTCCGGCCTCTTTCATTCTGTGACCGAACAGCGGACCGCTGGGGGAGATCTCGAACGCGTCGCACCGCGGTTGCTCGACGGCCGCGTCGGCCACCAGGAACGCCGCTCCGTTCGCGTGTTTCCACGCCACGTCGCCGTTCTGCAACGTGTCGAGGCCGTCGATCCGGGCGGCCAGCACGCGGTTGAACAGCTCGCTCTGCGTGGCGGACACGAACAGCCGGGCGAGTTTCTTGTCGACGCTGCCCCACGCCCGCTTCGCGTCGCCCCGGGCCTTCTTCATGGCCAAACACGCCCGTCGCTGCTCCGGAAACGCCCCCGGCCACGCCTCCGCCGACGCGGCGTAGTCGCCCCGGTCGAACGCCTCGCGCGCCGCGCGGACATCCGGCCCGTCGCTCGCGATCGCCCGCCCGCACATTCGTGCCAATGCTTCGTCATAGTCGTTTCGGAGCAATGCCCGCCCGATGCCCGCGTTGTCGCCACGGACTCCGAACCGCTGCGGGCCGAAGTAGTTCGGCACGCCGCGCCGGCTCAGCACGGTCATGATCGCCCGGGCACGTGCGACCGCCACCTCGAGGTCCGACGGCAGCTCCCGCACCCGGATCGCGAACCGGTTGCCCCGCAGGTGGCCGAGCTTGAGCTTGTTGGTGTGCCGCGAGACGGACACGATGTCGATGCGGCCCAGGTCGAGCCGCTCGATCGCGTCGGGGTCGACGTGCTCGATGCTGATCGTCTGACGGGTCACCGCGTGAGCGTCCTTGAGCCCGGCGTACCCGACCTCCCGCGGATTGGCCCCCAGCGCCCGAGCCACGATCTGCGCCGCCTGCATCGTGGTCAGCCCGTTCTTCTCGATCGTGATGTAGTGATGCGTCCCCTTCCCGCTCGCCTCGTAGAGTGGAACCTCTTCGACAAAGAAGTCCTCGTTGTAGCGCTTGATCACGCCGCCCACGCCGGGAAGGTCGGCGGTAAGAAAGGGGCAAGGCTCGGCAGAAACACTGGACATGGCGGTATTGCACACGCGGAGCGTCGGGAAGTCAAAGCGCCGGAGGCGACGCAAGTGACAAACAACGATCATTGATGATGTCTCACTTTCGGCGGTTTGTCTGGTGTGCGCGAAGGCGGTGCCATCCACTTGCTGTGTCGGGACATGCTGTTCGCCCAAGGGGCAACGCCACGCCAGCAACGCGTTCACCCGCGGTGCCTCATTCGCGATTTGTAACTGGACATTTGAATTTCTTCTGTCTTCCCTCGATACTGAGTCTCGCCGTCGAGGAGACCGCCCGCCATGGCAACCCATCCTTCGCCGTCATCGGCTTCCCCGCGCCTGACGTCACTCGACGCGTTTCGGGGGCTCACGATTGCCGGCATGATCCTCGTCAACAATCCGGGCAGTTGGCGCCACGTCCACGGCCCGCTTCGCCATGCGCACTGGGACGGCTGGACCCCGACCGACCTGGTCTTTCCGTTCTTCCTCTTCATCGTCGGTGTGTCGATGGTCTTTTCGTTCGACCGCCGCATCGCCGAGGGTCACAGCCGACTCCGCCTGCTCGCCCAGGTCCTGCGGCGCTCGATCATCCTGTTCTGCCTCGGCCTCATCATGTACGGCTTCCCCAACTGGCGACTGATCCTGCCGTACATCCTGCTCGTCGCCGGCCTTGTCATGGCGCACGGCCGGGGACGTTGCTGGCAGTGGATTCCCGTCCGCGCCCGGGAGGTCGTCGGCTGGGCGATCGCGGTGGCGGCTGTTGCGTGGTGGGTATCCGACTTCGATTACTTCGACGACTGCCGACTGCGGGTGCCCGGCGTGCTGCAACGAATCGCCGTCTGCTACCTGCTGGCCAGCCTGATCGGACTGGTGTGGGGCGTCGGCGGCCGGGCGGTGTGGGCGGGCCTGTTGCTCGTTGCGTACTGGCTCATCGTGAAGCGGGTGGACGCCCCGGCCGACTACGTGGCTAACGTCGTCGAGCCGAGCGGCCGCCTTCACGACTGGATCGACGTGTCGCTGCTGGGCCGACATCTCTACGGCGAGCGCCCCGACCCGGAGGGTATTCTGAGCACGATGCCGGCGGTGGCCACCGTGTTGCTGGGCATGCTGACCGGGCAGTGGCTGCGGTCGTCCCGTGCGGCCTCCGACAAGGTGATCGGCCTGTTCATGGCCGCCAACGTCGCCCTGCTGGCCGCTCTGTGCATGGACTACGGCTTCGCGATCAACAAGAAAATCTGGAGCAGCTCGTACGTGGTCCTGACGGCCGGGCTGGCGATGCATTTCCTGGCCATGTGTTACTGGCTGATCGACGTGCGAGGGCTGCGCCGCTGGTCGTGGCCGTTCGTGGTGTTCGGCACGAACGCGATCGTGGTGTACGTCGCGTCGAGCCTGGCGGCGGTGGTGCTATCGCGCCAGCTCGTGGTATCCGCCGACGGCGGCGCGTCGTCGATCAAGACGATGATCTATGGTGACGGCTTCGCCTCGTGGGCAGGAGCGGAGAACGGGTCACTGCTGTACGCCATCAGCTACGTGTGCGTTTGGCTCCTTCTGCTGATTCCGCTCTATCGCTGGCGGATATTTGTTCGGATATGAGCGTCGTCGAAGCGCCGGCAGCCGGCGAATTACTAATTACTAATTACGAATTACTAATGAGGCGCGGCTTTCGCACCGCGACCGGGCCGATCCCGGTCAGCACCGGATTGGGCGCGCTGGTGGCGTGGCGTCCGCGGGGGCCGCGTGGACAGTCCGGTGGTCGGGCGTGGCGTGGCGCCGCGGCAAAGCATGTTCTCGGCAGCCAGCGGGAAGGCGGCGCCAGCGCGGACGCCGATCGCCCCGCCGAAGACGATTGGGCGCTGTGGTGGCGTGGCGCCGCGGCAAAGCATGTTCTCGGCAGCCAGCGGGAAGGCGGCGCCAGCGCGGACGCCGATCGCCCCGCCGAAGACGATTGGGCGCTGTGGTGGCGTGGCGCCGCGGCAAAGCATGTTCTCGGCAGCCAGCGGGAAGGCGGCGCC
>CAZBUJ010000056.1:294-19786 GCA_964495075.1 uncultured Phycisphaeraceae bacterium | reverse complement strand
CGCCGCGGCAAAGCATGTTCTCGGCAGCCAGCGGGAAGGCGGCGCCAGCGCGGACCCCGATCGCCCCGCCGAAAACGATTGGGCGCTGTGGTGGCGTGGCGTTCGCGTGGGCCGCGGGGACAGTCCGGTGGTGGGGCGTGGCGTGGCGCCGCGGCAAAGCATGTTCTCGGCAGCCAGCGGGAAGGCGGCGCCAGCGCGGACGCCGATCGCACCGCCGAAGACGATTGGGCGCTGTGGTGGCGTGGCGTTCGCGTGGGCCGCGGGGACAGTCGGGTGGCGTGGCGTGGCGCCGCGGCAAAGCAGTCTCTCGGCAGCCAGCGGGAAGGCGGCGCCAGCGCGGACGCCGATCGCACCGCCGAAAACGAGGACTCATTAGTAATTCGTAATTAGTAATTGGTAATTAAAAACCCCCCTGCGGCACGAGGCCGCGGTGGGGGTTTTCGTTGGCGCCGTCGTGACGGCTTGCGTCACGCTCTCGGGTGTGCGTCGTCGTAGGCTTCTTTAAGCCGCTTGGCGGTCAGGTGCGTGTAGATCTGGGTCGTGGACAGGGACTGGTGTCCCAGGAGTTCCTGCACCGACCGCAGATCGGCTCCGTTGTTGAGCATGTGGGTGGCGAAGCTGTGCCGCAACGTGTGCGGACTGATGCTCGGGTCCAGACCGGCCTCGGCCAGGTACTTGTCCAGCTTGCGGCGAACGCTGCGGGTGCTCAGCCGCTGGCCGTGCTTGTTGACGAAAAGTGCGTTCTGGTCGAACGAACCGGACTTCGGATCGGATCGCCGCAGTTCGAGGTACCGGTTGATGGCGGCCAGGGCGGTGGGCCCGATGGGGGTCTGTCGCTGTTTCTTGCCTTTGCCTCGCACGCGGATGCACTGGCCGGCGAAATCGACGTCGCCTTGGTTCAGGTCGACCAGTTCGCTGACCCGGATGCCGGTCGAGTACATGACCTCGAGCATGGCCCGGTCGCGTGCCCCCAGCAGCGTGGTGTCGTCGGGCGTGCTGAGCAGCTGGTCGATTTTGTCGGGCTCGAGGAACTTGGGCAGTCGCCGTTCCTGCTTGGGCGTTCGAATCGACGCCAGCGGGTTGGCTTGCACGTAGCTGCGCCGCAGGCAGAACTTGTAGAAGCTTCGCAGGGTCGCGAGCTTCCGGGCCGTCGTGGACTTGGAGTAGTCCTGCTGGGCCAGGTAGGCAAGGAACGCCTTGATCCGGTCCGTGGTGACGGCGATCAGCTTCTGCCGAACATCGGTCTTCTCGAGCACGGCGGTGGCAGTGTGCGGCGGCGTCGTGCCCCCGCCCGCGACCCCGCTGTAACCCGCGGCGGTGGACCCTCCGGTGGTCTGCCCGCACAAGAATCCGCAGAACTGGCTGAGGTCTGCGGCGTAACACTTGGCGGTGTGCGGCGAGAAGTGCCTTTCGAACTTGAGGTAGTTCAAAAACTCGTTGATCAAATCATTTCCACTCATGATCGCTAGCCACACTACGGCGAAATCCAACGCACTCCCGAAACGCCGCCCGAACTGGGTCATGAGCCCGGCGGCGGCTCCGACTCGCCTGCATTCCACTACGTGGCGATCTGGTCGAGCTCCATCTCGAGACGGCGCCCCATCTGATAGCTCAACACGGCCGCGTCGAACCAGTCGAAAGCCTTCGTCGAATCGGCCGCGAGCTCGGAGAAGGCATCAATCACGTCCGCTTCCCGCCCCGGTTGATATCGGAAAACGAACCGTTCCGATCCCTTTACGAGTGACAATTGACGAATGCTGTCGCTCATAATGCTCGTACCCTTGCCGCGGGGTTCACGGCCGCGCCGTCATGGCCTCCGGCCCCCCGCCCGTGTCCGCCCTGTTACCCGCCGTGGCGGCGGTCAATGCCAGGTCGACGCCCCCGCCCCCGAACAGCCGCTGCAGCGTCCGGTGGCAGCAGTACCGCATGAAATGACGCTGGCTCTGCAGGTACACCTTCCAGCCGAACGGACTGTTCCCGCCGTCCCGCTCCTTGGCGAACGCCTCGACGTCCTGCTCGGTGTACTCGTGCGAGGCGTCGAAAACGTACTCGGATTGGGCGAGGGGTCCGAACGCTTGGGCCGCGTAAGTGGTTTCGGGCGAACGGGCCTGCCGCGAAAGGCGGACGGGATCGAGGCCGCCGACCGAACCGACACGCCGTGCGCCGTACAGTTGAGCGGCGATTCCCACGATGGGCGGGTTGTAGGGCTCATACTCTGTCACCGCGAAAACCAGGATCGCATCCGCACCCAGACGGTCCACCAGGTCCAACGCGTGGGCCGGCGAGGCGATCTCCTCTCGACCTTCCTGCCCCAACGCCGCCAAGACCCGGCTGACCGGGATGACTTCCACCCCCACCACCGATCCAAGCTCGCTGGCCATCACGTCGGCCACCGCGCTGCGGTCGAAGTCGGTCGACCCGCTGAAGTTCAAGGCCGGGGCCACCGCGATCGTCAACGGGCCGAGATACGCATTCGGCACGCGAACCGGCGCCGCCCCCTGCGGGCCGCATCCCCCTGCCAGGACACTCAACCAGGCGACTGTCGCCACGCGTCGAGTCCAGCCAAGTTGGCTCGATGTGCCGGGGATCATCCCTGATCCGTATCCTCCGTGAACCCGCCCCGCGGGGACCGGGTCTCGTGCCCGTAACGCCATCCCATCGCCCGAGGCCGGGACCCTGCGCCGTCACCTCGGACCTTTGTCTCATCGTCCAACCGCGAACCGGCCTTAAGTCCGTGCCGATCGCTTTGTCCGAAAAATCATGAGGCGTCCATGCCCCGCAACTCGCGACTCAGCTCCAGCCCGTCGCTGATCACGCCCGGGCCGCCGGCCGGCCCGTCCTCGGACCGGGGTCCGGGAACCAGCGACCAGATGTTCTCGTACCCGCCCCGGGAGCTCGTGAAGAATATGCGATCGTCCGTGGACCACACCGGCCCGAAGTTCGCACTGTGCCCGTCCGTCAGGCGGACCCGGGAACGACCGTCAACGTTGACCACCCAGATGTCCGCGACCTCCAACGCCGTGGCATAATCCGGATCGGCCGGCGGCTCGGTCGCCACCGAGCAATACGCCATCTTCGACCCGTCCGGGCTCCACGACGGGCTGATCATCGCGAAATCCGTACTCGAGGCGATCTCGGTCGGGTGCCGCGGCTCCCCGTTGACCAGCTCGATGGTCCAGACGCTGAACCACCGGCTGCCCCGCTGACGAGCACGCTGGAACGCGATCACGTCCTCCGACGGATGCCATTCGGGGAACACGCCGTACCCGATGAAGGTCTTGGTGGCCCCGGCCTCCGCGTTGGCCAGCCACAACTCCCACTGGCCGCTGCCGCGGGGCAGACTGCAGAACACCAGCCGCTTGCCGTCGGGCGACCAGCTCGGGTGCACCTCGTCCTCCGGGCCGCGGGTGACCTGGACCGGCTGAGTCCCGTCCACGCGAATGACCCAGATGTCCCAGTTGCCGGCCCGGTCGCTGGCGAACGCGACCCACTGGCCGTTCGGGCTGAACGCCGGCTGCACGTCCGACGACGGGTCGGACGTCAATTGGGTGACCGCCGTGCCGTCGACGCTCTTGATGTATAAGTCGGGCCGCATCGTGTGGCGGGTGGAGGCGAAGATGAGTCGCTCGCCGGTCGCGTCCAAGTCGGCGTCGAAGTCGGCGCCTTCCTCGGTGAACGTGTGGCGGAGCAGCGACGAGTTCCCGCGACTGAAGTACGGGATCTCGGTGCGGTCGGGCAGCTCGCCGAACACGTTGATCTGCGGATCGCGCGACGAAGACAACATGGGGCGCGGCTCCGCGTTGACCGCTGCGAACTGCTCCACCGGCGTCGGTTCCTGGCAGCCGACCGGCCCGAGACTCATGAGCAGAACCGGGAGGCCAACAAGCGCTGTAGCGTGCGTTTTCATGATTGGACTCTTCCGATGGTTTCTGGTCCCGCAACGGACCCGCTGCCGGGCCGACGGGGCGCCGTTCACGTTCACTCATCGGAAGGGAAAAGGTCCGAAATTAGTTGTCCTCGGGCACAAACATCGGCCGCGCGAAATCGTCCGATAACCCAACGTGTATCGTCAGAATGGAGGGGATATCTTGACGCAATGGGCGTGGCGGCCGGGACTTCCCCCGATGCCGGCCGCGCGACCCCGCCGCCTTATTCCGCCCGGATTCCATCCCCGAGCGGGCGCCGCCCCCCGACGCGGCGCCGCCCGGCCACCACCCGTGCCAGCCCTGAAACCACGGATCCATCCCTCTCCGGGCGGCGGCGGGGGCTGGGACTCAAGACGGCCGGATGCCCAGGCCGGGGCGGTCCGGCGGCGTGACGATGCCGTCGCGGAGTTCGGGGCCGACGAACGGGTCGTCGCGGAGCAGCAGGTGGCCGTCGAGGTCGACGTAGTCGGCCAGCGGAGCGAGCTGGGCGACCGCCGACACCCCGATCGACGTCTCCACCATGCAGCCGAGCATCACCTGCAGGCCGAGCCCACGGGCGAGCCGGGTCATGTCGAAGCCCTGGCGAATGCCGCCACACTTGGACAACTTGATGTTCACGCCGGTCACGCGGCCCGCAAGCTTCAGCACGTCCGAAGGTTTCGCACTGTCTTCGTCGGTGATGATGGGAATGTCGACCGCCTCGGTGATGCGGCGCAAGTCGTCGTACTGCCCCGGGGCGATCGGCTGTTCGATCATTTCGAGGTCGAAACGGCGCAGCGCGGCGATGCGCTCCACCGCCTCATCGGCGCGCCACCCGCCGTTCGCGTCGACGCGGAGCTTGTGGCTCGGCGCGTGCTCGCGCACCGTGGAGAGGATCGCCTCGTCATGGTCGGTCCCGACTTTCACCTTGATGATCTTGAAGTCGAGCACCTCCCCTGTCTTCCGCGCGACCAGGTCCAGATCGTCGATGCCAACCGTCATTGACGTCGGCGGCGTGTCGCGAATGTCCAGGCCCAGCAGCCGCCACACCGGTACGCCGAGCTTCTGCCCCACCCAGTCGTGCAACGCTTCGTCGACGGCGGCCACCGCCGCCCGCTGGTCATCGAACCCTTCGATGAGCCGATCCACGATCGGACCGATCGCGAACGGATCGTTCCCCAGCAGCGGCTCGAGCTGGGCCAGCGTGGCGTCGACCGTGTCGAGCGATTGGTTGTAGAAGGACGTCGGAGCGGCCTCGCCGCGGCCGACGATCCCGTCGTGCTCGATTTCCACAATGATGCGGTGTACGCGATCACCATCGACGGAGCTGCCCTCCCGCGCGATCCGGAAGGGGTATTTCGTGTGGGCGGTGATACGGTGCCAGGAAAGGTCCATAATGAAAACGATGGTAGCAGAAGAATCGCCTATTACAAATCACGCACCACGCCCTCTCAACGCGGTGCCTCATTTGTTGGTAATTCGTAATTCGTAATCTCAGCCGCGATCGTCGAGAACCTTCGTCCGTGCCTCCGGTCCCGGCACAGCCGGATGGCGAGACGGCGCATGTCGGCCACCGCGTACGGCTCGTCGACGATTTCCGTGATCCTCGAAGCGGTCTCACACATCGTGCCACTAAGTGGCTCGGTCAGCCCATACGGTGGCAGAACCCGGCGGCTGCGACCAGTGTCGGGCCGCGCCTGCGAGGGCTTTCCGCCCCGGCCGTGCGGTGGGTGACGAGCGACGGGCGCGGCATCGGTTGGCGAGCGGTCGCGGCGGTCGGCATCGTCTTGGTGAGGGTTCCAGACCGGCGATCCGATGGTGCCATGGACGCACGTGCGCGCCCCGGGCCCCGCTCGGTGTCTTGTTCATTTGGATCCTGGCTCGCTACATAGCAACGTTGAGCTTTTGAAGCCTGATCTGCATCGCTTGCGGGGAGACCTGGAAATCTGACGACATCGATCGTGAGATAACCTCGATGATTTGGTCGGGCGGTAAGTTTGCTCGAAGGTCGCTGGGAACGCGACCTAAGTGCTCCATGAAACTTCCCCGCGTGGAATCGGCTGGCATGAGCACCATGCTGGCGAACATGTTCGCTTGAATTTCCAGCTTGTCATAGTCGGAGTCTGAGAGGCCCAAAACGAACTCTTTCCATCCCTCGATTGTTGAAAAGGGCGACGCTAAATACAGTTCGCGGTGCAATTCCCCGTGCGCAATCTCGTGGGCGAGAGTGAAGCGATATCGGCTGGGCCGATCTTGGTAGACGAAATCGTCTACGCGGATTTCAGTAAGGTCGCTAGTGATGAACCCGTCAATATCAAGGGCTTGATGTAGGCTTGGCACTGGAACGATGTCTATCCCCAGGCCGAATTCGACGATCTCTTCAATCGGGACCGGTATATTGCCGGAAGGGTGGTGTCGGGCCAAGAACGCAGCCGCTCGGGCCTCAATCTCATGCGTGGGTATGAAATCCACGCTCATGCTTACGCCCTGCGGATACGCTCGATTAGTTCGTCCAGTTTGTCTGCATCCAGCCGCTTGTTATGGATCGTCCTGAGCAAGACCGGTAGTTTGCCGACGACTTCCGCATCGTCCATGATCGCCGCAGGTAGTCTTCCGGCCCCAACCGCCGCGAGATCAAAGAACTCAATCCAGTCGTCCGTTCCCTCTTTAATCCCTAACGCAGCAGCGTACGCCATCAACTTAGTCTTAGAGCGCGGTGGCGGCTGAAGACCGCGCTCAAGGCGGCTGATATTGCTCGGATCAAAGCCATTGTCCAGGCAAAACTGCCGCAGGGTCTTCCGGCCCCGAATCCGAACCTTCTTGAAGAACTGCCCAAAGGCGTCAGTCATAAATCCACAGCCTTTCTGTTGCACAAATAATACCACACAAAGCTGATCCAAGCCTGTACAATCCAAAATACAATTAGTACATTCTTCTCTTGACTACAGGCGAATGTCGCGATAAGGTTGTAATGAAATGTTGAAATCAAATTGCCAGTACATCCCGGTTAGCGAGATCGACCGCAGAATAGCGATCATTGAAGAGCAGCTTAAGAAGTTGCCCCTTGAATTGGAGGTCCTGCGTCGCCTGCGGTCGCAAGCAATCGAAATACCTAAGGACGGCGACCATAGCGGGTTTCCTCTCGAAAAACTAGGCCCTAAACAGGCTATCCTTCGGTTCTTAGCCGAGCAGAGCGAGCCGGTTGGGCTTTCGACGGTCGTACGCGAGGTTGAGCCGGTCGTTGACAGCGCCGCCACTGACATTAAGCGGACGCTCTACTCTACGTTAAACAACCTGAAATCCACCGGGTTGGTGAGCGTCATTGCTGGGCGGGCGTCCATCACGACCGATGGGCGGGAGGAGTCGAAGAAAGCTGTAAAAGCACGCCGCCAGCGAGACTAACCCTCGCTGGCGGTTACAACCCCTGTCGGGTGTGGCATCCTGACCTGATTAGCAGGCTCTGCCGCCCCGACGGGGCAACCATTTGCATAGCCCCGCTTACTGCCGCAACAGCGACGGGGCAAAATGTACGCGATCAGGCTACCCTAAACCCTAACATATCAACTGTACGGTCTCTTCGCCGATTTTCAAGGGAAAAGGTCATGAACGTCCTAAAACGTGGGAAGCAAGCCCTTGCCGTGGCCATGCTGATCGACGGCGCCACAAGCCGTGCGTGCATTGAGTGCCTAAAAGTCCTCGACAATCGCCGAGAATGAACTCTGCTGATGTCGTGACACGACCCGACGGAGCTCATCGAGGCTCGCAAGCAGTGCCTCCTTGGACGGTCGGTCGCTCGCGTCCAGCAGTTCGGCTCCTGTGCGAAGTCCTGAACGCATGAGCACCGAGTGGAAATTCACACGATCTCGCCGCGCGGTCTCGATGGCATCGACAAGCTCGTGTGACCTCTTATCCAGGCACAGCATCCGGCCCCGCGACGCTTCCTTGCGTGCCTTTTCAAGGTGCGCAAGGAACACGCGAAGCTGCTTCCTCGCCTCGTCGGCCCGCTGAAGACGTTCTTCGTCGTGAACGCCAGCCAGCTCGTATTTCGTAGCAAGCGATAAGTCCGTTATCGCTCGAAGAATCTGGTTGTCCGCGACGAAGCTCTGAATATCCAGCCATTCCTGGCTCATTCGATGCTCCTCGCTCCTGTGATGCCACTCCTGTCTCTGTCCACCCGGCGTCGGAGACTGGCATCAACCTCTCTCAACGGTTGAACATTGAGCCAGCACCGGCTGCCGCCGATTGTCGGGAAAACCTCATGCTTAGTTGCCTCCAGACTCCCCATCCCGTAAGCCCTCGAGCTTTCCCAGCATCGCTTCCCACTCCGCGCCCGAGAGCTTCATATTGGATGCCATTCGAAGAAACCGCTGGGCCGCTGGCTCTCGAACGACCTCGTCTCCCACCTCGCCTGGGATCTTCCGTGCCGCCGCCAACAGCTCGTCGGGGGAGGTTCCGATCGCTTCCGCAAGCCGGACGACCGTCTCGGCCGCAGGCGCGGACAATCGGTCGTTTTCAAGCTTGCTCACGTACGAGAAATCGACGCCGACGGCCTCGGCCAGCTTTCGCTGGCTGATTCCCGCCTGCCGCCGCCTCTCCCGCAGCAACTGCCCGAACGTCGGCCTCATGTTGACAGTATACTCAACGTTGAGTTGTTTGTCAACTCCACGGTCGGCGAAAGCGCCCCCACGGCCGTCTAGATCAGTGCGAACTGGCGGCACCGCGACGCTCGACACCGCTGGTTTTGGGCCCCCTCCTGGTACTTCTACCCACCGCACACGGATTGCAACCGCAACTCTGGAGGCAACTTACGGGCGTTGCCGACATGGTGTGGCCACCTTACGCAAGGGCCCCGGCGTTGGGAACCCCGTCCGCAACCGCGGGACAGCAAATCTCGCTAGCAGCCAACACCGCGTGGCTAGGCTCACCTCGCGGTTGGGCACCGTATGGTGGAAACCGTCCTGTCCCTGACAGCACTGCGGTCAGCCCCTTTTCTTCTTCGCCGCTCCTTTGGCTCCCATTGGGTCGTCGGTCAGTTCGAGCAGGTCGCCCGGAGTCACGTCAAGGGCAACGCATATCTTGGTGAGTGTGGAAACCGTAGCATTGTACCCTGGCTGACTGCCCATATTCCGGAGCGTTCCCTCGGCGATGCCGGTACGCTCGGCGAGGATTTCGTATGTCATGCGCTCCGCCGTCCGACGCTTGTACGCGATCATCGCCTCATGTAGTTTGATCACTATGTGCTTTGTCATTTGGCGTGTGCTAAAACCCTCACGTGGTTCTCCTCATCATGAGCTTGGGTACCCGTTAACTCCTATCCCGACGCGCGGGTCGGCACGGGCCACCACGTTAAGCCCGCTCGCGCCCACACCACGACTACAAGCGAGCCGGCCAACTATGTCCAGTAGCGGACCGGGTGCCATGGTGCAGACGCCTCCTCCCTCGGCTCGATACGCGCGTGATCAGCGCGCATTACACCCGACACACCACGCATCAAAGCAACTCTGACAGAATGCGAATCGCTTTCTGCTTGGTCGGTTCGTCTGCGGCTTTCCACAGGTCGGTGATCCGGGCGTCGAGCAGCGTCAACGACGCGTCCACGCTCTTCGGGTCGAACAGGAACAGTTCCGCCGGCTCACACGACAAACCTGCCGCGAGACGCCCGATGGTCTCCAGCGTGCAGTTCGAGTCACCCCGCTCGAATTCACTGATACGCTGTGAGTGGAAGCCCGCTCGGGCCCCGAGTTCCTCCTGCGTCAGGCCCCGGCGACCGCGGAGCACCCTGAGACGCTTTCCAAACTCCTCATGTATCGCCATCGCCTGCGTCCTCCACCAGACGACCTCACGTTCTACCGTGAAAAAACTTGTAGGATCAATTCTTGCATTTGGATCTAAGCATGCGGGCATCGCCCGTTTTGAGGGTGGAGATGTGCTCAAAGCAACTCTGACAGAATGCGAATCGCCTTCTGTTTGGTCGGTTCGTCGGCGGCTTTCCACAGGTCGGCGATCCGGGCGTCGAGCAGCGTGAGCGACGCCTCCAGGTTCTTCGGGTCGAACAGGAATAGCTCCGCCGGCTCACAACCGAGCCCGGTGGCGAGATTGGCGATAGTATCGAGTGTGCAATTGCGATCACCGAGTTCGATCTTGCTGACCGATTGCATGTCGAGTTTTCCCGGAGATCGCTCGGCTAGCTCGGCCTGGGTCAGTCCGCAGCGCTTGCGAAGCTCACGTACACGCTGTCCAAATGCTACGTCGATTCTCATCGCGCGCCACCTCCAATGTGACAATACATAATACAATACGAGATTTTTCTCTTACACGTGACTTGACACGAGCTTCAACGTGCGATACGTAATATATGACGAGTGTTGGCCGCGTAATCGCAAGAGACGACGAGCAGTAGGCGGCAGTCAACCAGTGCGGCCCGCCGAGTGAGCGGAGGCAGGCCTTGCCCACTGAGTTCGCGCGGCCGAAGGGACAGCGCCGGAGACAGCGCGCCCGGCATCTCGACGCCTGGCAACAGAAGGGAGCGTACACGATGGCCCAACCGCGGAACCTGGACGAGAACGAATTCGAGGTGGCCTGGAAGGCCCTGCCGATACGCGACCGGCGATTCATCAGCGCCTTGATCGTCGTCGCGGACACCGTTGGCGATGAAACGCTGCGCTATCGCGAACTGCCGACGCGGCTGGAGCGCACGCTGCAAAGGGCCGACCGCGACACGCTCTTCAGCGTTATCGCCGAGTGCTTCTATCGCCTGCTCGACGCGCCGGTCATGGAACGCGTCAAACGCAGACACCACCGGCGGCGGAACAGGCCGCCCGTCCGAACAACCACGAAGAGCACGGCCACGACAAGTGAAGCTACGACAAGCAAACCAACGAAAAGGAACAGCGTCTGTCGTCCCTGCGTCGGCCGACCCGAGGCTCGGAGGAGGTGGCCAGAATGAGCGCGGCCAGAACGAACGCGGGTTGCACAGAATGGGCCGGGTCCGACGAGCGCTGCGTACGGCCGACGTGGGCCGCCGGCCACGGCGCCCGAGCCGGTGTGCTTCGGCCTGATGACGTTGCTGCGCGACCTGCAACCGCACGCCGAACTCGACCTGCGGACGCTGGCCTACCATCTCCAGCAATCCGACGCGACCGCGGCCGACGGGTACTGTCACGCAGCGATCAACGAGGCCCGCTCTGCTCTAGAGGCACTGGTGGTCGGCATCGTCCAGTCGGTCCGGCTGGACGCCCTCTTCGCGATTACGCTGGTCGATGATCAGCAAAGGCACCAGGCCGCCGACCACGCATACTTCGTCAATCCGTCATCGATCAGATTGGAGGTGGTGCGGTCCGGTTGCGGCGAGCATAACGCACGCGGTTGTGTCCGGCCGAGGCAGGCAAACGCGAACCGTGTGTCCGTTTTGTCGCGCGACAAGAGTTCGAGAACGGCATCGTTCGCTCTATTCGCTAAATCATTGAGAGTCAGCCACTTATGGTTGGCTCTTTCTGCTTCTCACAGGCCGGTGCGGACGCCGCGGCGCGTATGGGGCGCGTCGAGTCTTCCCGCTGAACGCCGGCAGGAACGTGTCATCTCTCCGCAGAACCCTCCTGCTCGCGGACCATCCCCACCATTCATGCGCGGGCCGTCGTGATCGCCTGAACTGGCTGGCAAGTCAGACATCCCCTGATACACTCGTGAGGGTGCACAGGGCGCCTCTTCCACGATATCGGGGACGATTATGAAGCAAAGTCTGGCTGAGGAAATCACAAAGGTCGTCTACGGTGAAACGTTTGGCCGTTACAGCAAAGAGGAGTTTTTGCAGTTCCTTGAGCCCCTCAAGCTTCGGCTTCAAGAGAATGGGATTCCCACCTCGGTCTTCCAGGACAAGACCTGTCTTGATGCGGGGTGTGGAGGAGGGCGCGGGACTGTCCTCATGGCGACATCGGGAGCCAACCGCGTCACTGCCTTCGATCTCAGTGAACAGAATACCCGGACGACGAAGCGGCATGCCGGCCTGTTTGATCTTCAAAACGTGAAGACTCAGTTCGGAAACTTACTGGCACTTCCGTACGAGGATGAGTCGTTTGATGTCGTCTGGTGCAACGGCGTCCTGCATCACACCGTTGATCCTGATCTTGCGCTTCGCGAGGTTACAAGGGTGCTTAAAGTTGGCGGACACCTTTGGCTTTACCTCTACGGTTCGGGTGGGCTGTACTGGTTCATGGTTGATTTCATCCGCGATTGGCTCAGCGAGGTCCCGATCGCGGAAACGATAGCTCAGCTTGCAGTACATGGGACGACAACTGGACACATCGCTGAATTCATCGATGACTGGTACGTGCCCATGTTGAAGCGTTACACCCACCAAGATGTGGCGAAGCGACTTGAGGAGCTTGGCTTTTCCACGATTGAGCTGCTCAAAGGAGGGATGACATACGACACCTCCGTGCGCTCAACGGTGCGCGAAGAGCAACCCTGGATGGGACAGGGAGATTTGCGCTATTGGCTGACCAAACAGGCGCATGCAACCTCGGAGGGAACGCACTTCCTCCCAGACATGGATGGAAAGGGTTCGGCATACCAGGATTCACCCCAGGTAGCTGCTTTCGCAGAAGTTTTTCAGCAGGTTGCAGGTACCGTCGACAGCCTGGAACGTCTATTCCCGAGTTTGCGCAATTCCGCCCGTATCGTGCTTTCCGCACGAATCCACCAGCATCTGCGCGACTGTCTTTCCCAATCCGGCTCTTTCGACGGACAGTTGTTCCGGGACTGGATTGTGAAGCAGGTTGAGCACCTGAACAAGTTCATCGTAAGCGGCGCCTGAGCGGTCTTCGATACGGTTGACGTGCCGCGGCGCTTCCATGGGCGGGACCAGGGCTGGGCGAGTTTGCCGGCCGCTGGGGCTCCAGGGCGCCGCTTGATCCGTATCATCCCGAAGCGCGTCCGGTACGACTCGTGCGAGGGAGACCTGGTGCAAACGAACGTGACGTGGAACCGGAACGGTGAACGCGTCGCGTCGTCGGCCGCCGGTCGCCGTGTCAGTCGATCTTCTCGACGATCAGGCCGTTGGTGCTGCCCGGCATGCCGATGGGATGCCCGCCCAGCACGATGATTCGATCGGACGATTCCGCCAGGCCGAGCTCCTTCACGATACGACGCGACTCGCTCAGCAGTCCCTCAAAATCACTCGGCTGCCCCCCCAGGTGCGGGATGACCCCGTAGTACAGGCATGTCCGCCGCACGAATGACGGGTTGGCGGAGAACGCCACGATGGGGCACCGCGGACGATTCTTGGCCAACAGCCGGGCCGTCGCCCCGCTGGCCGTGGCCACGGTGATCGCCGCGATCTCCTGGACCTCCATGATCCGGCGGACCGAGGCGGCGAGGGCGGCCGTCGTCCGCGGCTCGCTCGCCGCGAGTGGTTCGGCTTCGCCGTGCTCGTCGAGGAACTGCTCCGCCGCGCCGACGATCCGATTCATCGCGGCCACCGATTCGACGGGGTACTCGCCGATCGACGATTCGGCCGACAGCATTACGGCGTCGGCATGATCGAACACCGCGTTGGCCACGTCGGACACCTCTGCCCGGGTCGGCGTGGGCAGGTGCGTCATGCTTTCCAGCATCTCGGTGGCGATGATGCACGGCTTGCCCGCCACCTCGCATTTATACGCGATCAGCTTCTGGGCGATGGGCACCGACGGGAAGTCCATTTCGACGCCCAGGTCACCGCGGGCCACCATCACCGCTTCCACCTCCTCCACGATCGCGTCGATGTCGTCGAGGGCCCGGGGCTTCTCGATCTTGGCGATGATGTGGGCCGGGCAGTGGTTCTCGACGAGCAGCCGACGCAGCTCGGCCACGTCCGCCGCCCGCTGCACGAAGGACAGCGCCACGTAGTCGAAGTCGTGTCGGGCGATCCAGCGAATGTCCTGGCGGTCCTTCTCCGTGAGGGCCGAGATCGGCAGGTCGGTTTCGGGCACGTTCACGCCCTTGCCGCTGGAGAGCGGTCCGCCCACCACGATCCGGCACGTGAACGCCTCCGGCGGCGTGGTCCGGATCACCTCGAACCGCAGCCGCCCGTCGGCCAGCAGGATCTTCTCGCCCACCGCCACCACGTCGACCAGTTCGGGCAGCGTGGTGGAGATTCGTTCGGCGGTACCTTCGATCGGGGCGCGTTGGATGACGATATCGTCGCCGGCTTGCAGGTACACCTCGTCGCCTTGGATCAGCCCGACGCGAATCTTCGGCCCGCACAAGTCGCCGCAGATGGCCAGGGGCTGACCGATGTCCTGTTCCGCGGCCCGGATGTTGGTGAAGAACGCGAGCCGCTGTTCTTCGTCGCCGTGCGAGAAGTTGATGCGGAACATGTCGACTCCGGCCTCGGCCATGGCCCGGATCGTCTCCTGCGACCCCGACGCCGGCCCGACCGTCGCCACGATCTTGGTTCGTTTCATCATGGCAATCACCTGGTATCCAGCAGCCCGGTGTTCAACGGTCGGTCGCTCAACTCGCCTCCGCCCGCGGGCCCCGGGCATCCGAGCCGCCAGATCTTACCAAAAACGCCCGGGGACCGGCCCGCGGAAAACCCCCGGCCGCAAACCGTATGGCCTCGCCCAACCGAATCGGTCGGGCTTTGCTTGACAGTCAGGCCTCGCGGTGGGCCGTTGTGCATGAAGGCCCATGCCATGCGGGCCTTCTCGCCCTGAGCGTCCCGGCCGGCGTTGGTGTGGTATACTGTACGTGTGACGTGGACCGGGCGACGCTTCGGAGCTTTGATCATGCGATATCTTGGATTCGTGGCGCTGGCCGTCGTGGCGGGGAGCGCCTGCGGGTGCGAATCGAAGGACACGCGCGAACCGGCGGACCGAGCCGCACGTGCCGATCGCACCGTCATCGCCGATCGGCCGGCACCGGGGGCACCCCAATCGGCCGGAGTGGAGGCGGCAACGAGGTTGACGGCGGCAAAGTCGGCGGCGGCGCAGTCGGCCACCGCATCGGCCCCGGAAAACCCCGTCCTGCTCGGCTCCTTTCGCTGGCGCGATCACACCGTGCGGGTGTACGCCGGGCGGTGCTACACCGTCGAGGACGCGACCGGAAACGTGGTCGACGAGTACATGACCGAGTCGGAATTCGCTGACGGCTACCCGCAGATCAGCAAGGCCCTGCGCGAGGCCCTCGCCTCCGACGCCGCCTGGGCCGGGACCCCTCCGCAACAGGACCGGTAGGTCGTGTCCCGCCCGGCGCGAATGCGTCGGAAGCGTACGGACGCGTCAACTCCTCATCGCGCCGAGCGCAAGCCGTGCCAGGCTCCGGTACGACGTCGCGCAACGCCATGCTGGCCGGAATCATCCAATCGAGCCTGAGTCAATGCCCCGTGCCCGGTTCGGATACGTCCAGGACGCGGTCGGTTCACGGGATTCCGGCGGTTGCAGGGCGCCACGCTACCATTCGCCCATGGCTGAACCGGCGGGTACGCCCTTCCAGCATGTATTCCGCGACGTCTCCGACAAGGCCCCCACGCCAACACCCGGACCAGGACGATCCACACCACGTGCGCAATCAGCCAGTCCACCATGTGCACGGCATCATCACGAAAGCCTCCCGGCCCTGTGTACGTGGATCTGGGCATAAACCCATCCTACAAGGCCGAGAGGCCCTCCTCATGCTCACAACGACGTGGACCCCTCCAACCCTCGGGTCGGATTACTCCGCCGCCCCTCCACGGCAGGATGCGGCTGCGTCGCCCACCGACGGTCGAGGCAGCCGCGATGGCATGGACGCGATGGACGCTCCGAACCGACCTACCGCCGCCGTGTGACCGCCAGCGCCATGCCGACCACCACCAGCGCCAGGCTGCCGGGTTCCGGAGTGATGTTGATGGTGGCCACCAACTCTCCTGGCATCAGTCCGTCCGTGAGCGTACCGATCGGCGTCTCCATTCCGACGATCGACGCCAGGTAATCGTCCACGCCGGCGACGTCAAACAGCGGTGTAACCACGCCGTCTTCGGACGTACCCGCCGTCGCGTCCTGGCCGACGATGAAGGCCGGTCCGAACGTGATGTCGTTCACCTCCGTACCTGCGTCCCAGGCATCGTCGCTGTAGACCTGGATGGTCAGCGGACCGAGGAAGTTGCCGCTGGCATCGAAGACCTCGTAGGCCATCGGGTCGTCGTTTCCGAGGAAGAAGTCGTTCGACGGCACCAGCATCGACGCGAAGCTGAAGTAGCGATTCACGGTCGCGTCGCCGATATCCAGCATCAGCGATCCGGTCTCACCCGGGATGATCGGCGGGGGGGCGTCGGGCGACGTTGCCATGCCGGCCACGCCGCTCGCCCCGAGATCGGCGGTCAGCAGCGAACCATCGCCCAACTCGGCCACCGCCTCGACGGCCGCGGAGGCGGCCGAACCACTGTCGAACGCATCAAACGTGCCGTCGTGAAACGCCACCCACGGGGGCGAGAACGTGAACCCTCCGTCGGGCTGCATGTTCGTGACGTCGACGGTCACCGTCTCGCCCGTCGCTGCCGCGAGTGGCAGGACAAGTAAAGCCAACATCAGGGAATACAATCGTAGTCTCATGTTTTGATCTCCTTTCGTTCCTCACGTGTAACATCGGGTCACGCCGTCCTGTGATTGGTCGTCCGGCCGGCTCCGTCCTTACACGGAAACTCCGTCCGCCTGGCCGGGACGGCGCGCTGAACGGGCGGTAGCCCCTGGAAACGACGCAATGCGGACACATCGCACGGCCCCCACGAGACGGCCAAGCGCGGATTCTCATGGTCCCGACATAGTCCCACGCGCATAAACGGCGGCGGCGGTATCAGATCAATCCGATTTTTGGCCAAAATCGAGTCGAGGAGGGCGTGCAGGGCGCCAGCGCCATCCGGCCGACCACGCCGCGTCGCCGCGCCACACGCCGGCCCCCCTTTTCAGGCTTCGCCGGGTCCGACGATGACTCCGCGCGTGGCGCCGCAAAGACGTGCCCGAATCGCCCGTTGGGGCGAGCGGCGCCGGTATTCCGCCCTGACAGAGCCCGAACAGCGGAGCCGCGATCACGGGGAACAAGGTGGGTTCCACCCGCCGGAAGAGTCGGCGATCGTGGTCCGGACAATCGTCCGGCATGCACGGCCGACAACCGTGCAAACGCGCCGTCGCGTATTCAACCCACCGTGCGGAACGCCGGCGGCGAATCACGCCTGTCATCGACCCGGCGGCCCGACGTTCGCGCAATTCAAGCCCGCACGCGGTGAGCCGACCTTCGTGCCGCCCTCGCCGCAAAGCAATAACGCCGCCGAGCGGTTTCGCTCGACGGCGTCGGTCAATACGCCTGAAATCTGCAAGACGGACTGCACAAAGCCGCGGGACGTGCCCCGTCAAAGCCGCAGGATACACTTCGCCAACGCTTCGCCCGGACGATAACGCCCTTACGTCGCGTCGCTCACGTCGGCGGCCGCCACCGGCTCCGCCGACTCGACCGGATCGGACACGCCCTCGAACAGCAGCATCGGCAGATCGTCATCGTTCTCCGGCGGCTTCACCGTCACCACCACGCGGTTCCTGCCCTCGAACTCGCCGCGGAGCATCGACTCGGACAGCGCATCCTCCACGTACTGCTCGATGGCACGACGCAGCGGCCGGGCCCCGAACTTCTCGTCCGTCCCCCGCTCGATGAGGAAGTCCTTCGCCTCGTCCGACAAATCGAGCTTCAGACCTCTCTCCTGGAGCCGCTTGGCCAGCTTGGCCACCTCCAGGTCCACGATCTTCGTGAGGTCGTCGTGCACCAGCTTGTGGAAGACGACGACCTCGTCGACGCGGTTCAGGAACTCGGGGCGGAAATTGGATTCCAGCTCCGCCTTTAGCGTGTCCTTCATCTTCTCGTAGGTCACCTCTTCGTCACGCCGCTGGAAGCCGAAGGCTCCTTCGTGGGTGATCTTGTGGGCGCCCACGTTGCTCGTCATGATCACGATCGTGTTCTTGAAGTCGACGTACCGGCCGAACGAGTCGGTCAGACGCCCTTCCTCCATGATCTGGAGCAGCATGTTGAACACGTCGGGGTGCGCCTTCTCCAACTCGTCCAACAACACCACCGAGTAAGGCCGCCGCCGGATCCGCTCCGTCAACTGGCCGCCCTCTTCGTAGCCGACGTAGCCCGGAGGGGCACCGATCAGACGCGAGACGTTGTGCTTCTCCATGTATTCCGACATGTCGAGCACCAGCAGCGCATCCTCGTCGCCGAACATGAACTCGGCCAGGCACTTGGCCAGGTACGTCTTGCCCACGCCCGACGGACCCACGAAGATGAAACTGCCCATCGGGCGGTTCGGGTCCTTCAACCCGCTCCGCGAACGCCGTACCGCGCGGGAGATGGCGGAGACCGCTTCCTGCTGCGAGACGATCCGCTCGTGCAGGCGGTCCTCCAGCTTGAGCAGGCGGGCCGCCTCGTCCTTGTCCATCCGCTGCAACG
The DNA here is from genome assembly GCA_964495075.1 of uncultured Phycisphaeraceae bacterium. Taxonomy (GTDB): domain Bacteria; phylum Planctomycetota; class Phycisphaerae; order UBA1845; family UBA1845; genus JAFGJQ01. Next base: position 1,427 of record CAZBUJ010000056.1, on the reverse strand, counting down.
GGATGCCGGTCATCTTGCTCACGACCTCGCCGATCACTTCCGGATCGACGATCCCGTCGGCTTCCTCGCAGTGCTCCCGCCACTCCCGTTTCACTTCCTGCTTTTGGATCTTGAGGGACTCGGCCTTGTCGCGAAGCTCCGCCGCCCGCTCGTAGTCCGCGTTGCGGACCGCCTCGTCCTTCTCGATGATCAGCCGCTCGATCTCCTTCTCCAACTGGCTGAGGTTCGGCGGCTTCGTCATCGTCCGCAACCGGATGCGGGCCCCCGCCTCGTCAATCACGTCGATCGACTTGTCCGGCTGTACGCGGCCCGGAATGTACCGGTCCGACAACTCCACGGCGTGCTCCAGGGCATCGTCCGTGATTCGTACCCGGTGGTGCGCCTCGTATCGGTCGCGAAGACCCCGCAGGATCTCGATCGATTCGCTCTTGGTCGGGGGGTCCACCAGCACCTGCTGGAACCGGCGGTCCAGGGCCCCGTCCTTCTCGATGTACTTGCGGTACTCGTCGAGCGTGGTCGCCCCGATGCATTGAATCTCACCGCGGCTCAGCGCCGGCTTCAGCACGTTCGACGCGTCGATCGCCCCTTCCGCGCCGCCCGCCCCGACCAGCGTGTGCAGCTCGTCGATGAACAGGATCACGTTCCGGGCCCGACGCACCTCGTTCATGACCGCCTTGATGCGCTCCTCGAACTGACCGCGGTACTTCGTGCCCGCCACCATCATCGCCAGGTCCAGCACCACGATCCGCCGGTCGGCCAGCAACTCCGGCACGTCGTTGTTGACGATCCGCTGGGCCAGCCCTTCCACGATCGCCGTCTTGCCGACGCCCGCTTCACCCAGCAGGACCGGGTTGTTCTTCTGACGGCGGCAGAGGATCTGGATGATGCGCTCGATCTCGTTGAGGCGACCGATCACCGGGTCGAGCTTGCCCTCGCGGGCCAGCTCGGTCAGATCCCGCCCGAACGAATCCAGGGCCGGCGTCTTGCTGCGACTGCGCTTGCCCTCCTGGGCCGACGGCATGGCCGGACTTTCCTCCGTCTCGGCTCCCGCACCCAGCAGGTTCAGAACCTCCTCCCGCACCTCCTCCAGCTTGAGACCCAGGTTCATCAGGACCTGGGCGGCCACGCCATCC
>CAZBUJ010000056.1:0-284 GCA_964495075.1 uncultured Phycisphaeraceae bacterium | reverse complement strand
ACCGAGCAGCAGGTGCTCCGTGCCGACGTAGTTGTGGTTCAGGTTGCGGGCCTCTTCGATGGCATACTCGATGACTTTCTTGGCCCGCGGGGTCTGCGGCAGCTTGCCCATCGTCACCATGTCCGGGCCGCTCTTGACGAGCTTCTCCACCTCGAGCCGGACCTTCCGCAGGTCGACCTCCAGGTTCTTGAGCACGTTCGCCCCAACCCCCGACCCCTCCTTTACCAGTCCCAGCAGAATGTGTTCCGTACCGATGTACTCGTGGTTGAAGCGCTGGGCCTCCT
>CAZBUJ010000055.1:0-39809 GCA_964495075.1 uncultured Phycisphaeraceae bacterium | reverse complement strand
ACGAGTACGAGCCCGGCCGCGACCAGACCAGCTTCGACAAGCAGTACGTCCGCAACTACCTGACCGAACTGTGCCATCAGCGCCAATGGGACAAGACACCCCCGGGCCCCCAGTTGCCCGAGGAGATCGTCCGCAACACGGCGGGTAAATACCGCGAAGCCCTTGACCGCTTGACCAGCGCGGAAGCGTAGAACGGGAAACGATGTCAGGAGGATCATCCTGAGATCGTTTCCTTCGTGGGCGGGGCATTCACAGAAATAAGGCTGTCGGTTGAACCACCATCACGCACAGCGCGAATCCATTCCTGCGTTGCACCACGCATGTCTGAAACGTCAACAGTCGTGGTTTTTTCTTCCCTCGCCGCTTCGGCCGGCGGCAGAAGTCACCTTTGTCCTTGTGTCCCTGGATATGTTCATCGTGTGGCTCCAGCTTGATGTGATCCACGGCCGTACGCCGTGCTAGGCCAGACCGCCGGAGTGACCGGCGATGGATGCCGGGCGGCGGCGAACCGCGGTCGTAGCCGCCCCGTCCAGCATATCGTCGTACAACCGCACGAGATCGTCGCGCAGTCGCGGCAGGCTGAACCGCTCGCAGGCCAGGCGATAGGCCGACCAGCCCATGGCCCGGCGGGCATCGGCGTCGTCGGCGATCCACTTCATCGCCGCCGCCAGATCCTGCGGGGCTCCGGGCGACACCAGCAAACCTTGTTCGCCCTGCTCGATGATCTCGTCGATCGAGCCGACCCGCGTCGCGATCACCGGTAGCCCGTGGGCGAACGCCTCCAGGATCGAGACCGGCATACCCTCGCGATAACTCGGCAGCACGAACACATCCGCCCGGCGAAGCAACCGCTCCTTCGCCTCCCCCCGGATCGGGCCGAGACACTGCACGCACTCCGCCAGCCCGAGGTCACGGACGCGAGCGGTCAACGCCGAGTGATCGCCCGCCGATCCCGCCGGGCCCGCGAGGACGACGTCAACGTGAGAGCCGCGATCCCGCAACTCCCGGCACGCGGCCAACAGGTCCAGCACGCCCTTCGCCGTGTCCATCGCCCCCAACATCAGGAACCGGCAATCCGCACCGAAGGGCCGAACGACCATCTCGGCCGGCACATCCACGGCATTCTCGACGACCACGATGTGCGCGCCGGACGCGAGGGCCTGCAGGCGGTCCCGCCACCCGGCGGACAGGGCGATAACCCGGTCGGCGCCGATCAGCGTCCGGCGGACGAACCACCGTCCCGGCCGGCGGGCGGCGGCGTGGAAGTCATCGAAGAAACCACCGTGGATGTGGAGGACGGTTGGGCATCCGGCCCGCCGTGCGAGCCGCAGGTCGAACGCCGAGCGGTAGAATGAGAATCCGCTGCAAGTATGAACATGCACCACGGCCGGTGGATCCCGTCGAAGCGTGCGGCGAAGTTGCCCCAAACGCCGGAGATGCCGCCTCACCTTGCCGCTCAGGCTCTCCTGGCCGTGGGGTGCGTGCGTGGTTTCGAACGGCGCGATCCGGTACCGCGGTGGCCACTCGAGCCGAAGCAACTGACCGGCCACCGTGGCCATCCCGCCGAGGCCCGACGCCGGCGGTCCGATGGCGAGGATGGGGCGTCCGCCGCGCTGGCAGGTTGGGACGGCCTGTGACCGGCATGGATTCATGGCGCATACTCCACCGGTGTATCGGACGGCTGGGCCTTTGGATGAAGATCGGGGCAGCGTCGAAGGCCGGAGCGGGGGGCTGGCGTGTTGCGGGTGGGCCGGGATACGAGTGTTGAGAAGCACCCGCCGGAAGAATTCACAGTCTCTGGCTAATCGTAACCTTCGGCAAGGGATGATTCAGTAATTTACTGAAGATTACGGCGAAAACAAATCAATCTGAGAGACGTCCGATTTTCCCACATCATGGATTCATCTTGACAAAACCTACTAGATGATGTATAGACTTGGATAGAAATCATACCTTCTTTGACCTATCTGACGCCGAATTGTCAGCATAGGGTGTTTTCCATACTTGCATTTACCGGACTCGGTAGTATTCTTACCTTTACGGTGGCAAGACTGGTAGTCCTGATCGGCCAGTACCGGCGTTCCGTCTGGTTCTCCTGCGGCCCGTAGGCGGGGCGACGAAGATGCAGGTGGCGGCAGGCGACTGCGAAGGAGAGATAATCGGTAGCTCGGAACTGCACGACGGGGGAATCCGGGAGTTCAGGAGAACGCGATCCCCGCCGTGCCGAGAATGCAACGCGACGCGTCCGACCGCGCCAACGGACTCTCGCATCTGCAAATAGACTCCATGCCGTCGACAAGGAGGTCGGCGGTCCTCGTCCCACACAACCGCGCCTTGGCTCTTACGTGCGACGGGGTTTCCCGTGGCGTTTCGCGCCACGGCCCGTCCGGATGAGCCGCATCGGTGAAGAATGGATGCTTCACCGATGCAACCGTGTTCGGGCGTTTGCGCGTCGCGCGACCGCCGAGAGGGTCGAGTCGTCGAATCGGCTCGTGTACGCCGCCGGTCACCGCGCAGGGACCCCGGTACCCGGTGCGAACCGCCGCGCCGGACGGCGTCGGCCCGGCCGCCCGTTTTTCGACCCGATCACCGGTCCACGTGCCGAGACAGGAATCCTGGAGACCCGGACTCCGGTTGGTGAGGGCGAGACGAATCGTGTCCGCTCACCGGAAGGAGTCTGGCCGTGGTCGTCTCAGATGCCGATGCACCAATCGTCGCGTGGGCCCGTCGCCACCACTACAACTGCTATTATGTCGACGAGACCGGATTGCCGGCCTCATGTTTGAAGGTCCACCTCGGACAGATCACGGCGTGGTTCCTTCGTGGCCGGCTGGCCCGGATCGCGCTGCAGGTGGACGGCGAGCTGATCGTCGACGCCTGTGACGAGCTTCAGGAGTTGCTGTCAGTTTGCGCGGAGGTCGGCACCTGTCTTCCGTCGCCCGCGTTGCGCCTTGTGCAGCCGGCGCGACGTCGCTGCTACTCGGCCAATTGAGTGGATTCTCGGTCGTGGACCGGGATCGTCCTTGGTGAGGTGATGCGGGCGGCTCCCCGTTGGGCGCGCGCTCCGGCTGACGCGAGTGGACCCGGCCGCTCGCGGACGAACCTGCGGGCGACGCGTTGGTCGCGCTCCACCGCATTGGCCGGTCAGCCGCCGATCGACGCCTCATCACCCGACACGACGCCGCTCGGATGCGCGGGACGCCGCGTGGCGGGTGCCAAGAAATGGCACGAAGTGTCAGACTTCCGGCAACCGCGCGTACTCCCACTCGAACACGCCGATCATCTTGGAGCCGAGGGTCGCGATCGCCGTGGCCGAAGCGAGGATGATCAACGAGAGCATCACCGCGTATTCGACCGCGGTCGGGCCGTGTTCCTCGAGCAGAAACGCGCGAACCGTCCTGGCGTATTTGGTTTTGCGGCGCATGGCAACACTCCCTTCTGCGACTCGCCGCTGCCGGTCCTGGGTCGGACGTGGCTTTCACCCGGTCAGAGCCTGACCCAAGCAGATTGCTCCATTGTCAACGTAAGAAACGGTGGGGCGGCAGGCAAATGACCGCCGCGAATGTCCGTGGCACCGCGCCGGGGCCGGTATACGCGGACCTTGGCGATCGTCGCGGCCGGCGACGGTACGTCCGATAGGCCGCGGCCGTCGGCCGACCGAGTGGATCAGGTGATCGGTGCAGCGGTTGAGGAGGGCGGAAGACAGCGAACCGCTCGTGGGGCGGAAACGCGATCGCCAGAGGTAGCGCTGGTTTCCAGCCCCGGCCACCATCATGCCCGGCATTCGTGCGTCCGATTATCCGGGGCGTGTTCGGCCGGATAGCCGATCAGATGATCAGCCGGGCAGGTGGGCGTCACGCGTGGCCGCCATGGCGGAGTGGGAGAGGCGTGGGGCCGGTGAACTGTGCGATGCGGCGGCCGGTTCCGTAGCTGTGAGGCCAGAGCGAATCAGCGGTGATCCGGGCCGGGGTGTTTGTTGTAGAATCGCGCTGGGACGGGTTGGGAACACTGCTAAAGAGGCGAGACACGCGGGGGACGGTTGTTTCTCGTGACGTGGTTGGTGCGTACCCAGCGAAGTCCGATGGAGGCGCGCGTACGGCTGCCGCGCAACAGGCGAGGGCCGGGCCGTGGCAGCGTCCGTGCGTTCCACATTGCGCGCCCCCCGCCCTTGGGGGGACGATAGCAGAAGCGGGCTTCGGTCGTAATGGGGGAACCCCGTACGATTTTCACCGTGAACGCTTTGCCGCACGCGCCGCACGATTACGCGTCCTCGCACCGATGCGGCGCACCGATGGCCGGCGGAGCCCGACCGCTTCATCCGTGACCGGCGAGTCGACGGTCGTCCTTCGAAACACCTCTGTCCTCCCCGTCTCCCTCGGCCAGCTATCCCTCTTTGCCGGATCGGATGGTTTCGCAGAACGCTTCGGTGTCGGCCCCGTCGCCCAGGAGAGGGTTGACGACGGTGTGCCTGGCAAGCAGCTCATGAGTGCGGAGTTCCACCCGCCGTCCGTCACCCGTGATGATTCGTACCTTCTTGCCCATGGGGCAGTGGATCGTCCGCAGGCGGAGGGTTCGTCGCACCAGCACACCGGCCGGATGGCATGATCAGGCGCCGCGGCCCGAGTTGTGCTTCCACGGCATGAACGCATCTGCTAGGATCGGCAAGAGCGACAGAATCGGCATCCGATTCAGACCGTCCGACTGGCCAAGGACAGGAGCGACATGAAGACCGTCATCGTCATCAACAATAACGGGATGGGCCACGGAAACCGCGAACTGGGGCTCGAGATTCTGCAGACGTTTTTCAACAAGACCGCGGCGTTCGATCAGCTCGAGGCCGTCGTATTCTACAACAGCGGCGTGAAGGTCGTTTTTGAAGGCTCGGCCTTACTGCCGGTGCTGACCACACTGGTCGAGCGGGGCGTCGAACTCGTCGCGTGCGGCACCTGTGTCAACAAGTTCGCCCATCCGGAGAAAGTAGAGGTCGGCCGCGTCGGGAGCATGGACGACATTGTGGACGCGCTGGCGAAGGCGGAGAAGGTCGTCACGCTATAGCGAATTGCTCATTGCGAATCACGGATTGCGAACGAGGTGCCGTGCTCGGGCCGCCACTGACGCATCGGACCACATCCAACGTCAGCCGTTTCCGTCGCGCGCCACGCCAGCCACCGCGCCACTGCTTGCCTCATCGGTAATCAGCACCGGGTCGTTTGTGGTTTCACCCCGGCACCTGGATCTGCACCGCCCGGCCGGTGAGCTTGGCGTCGCCGGTTCGGACGCGGTCGGCGAAACGCACCGCCTCCTGGTGCAACGCGCCGAGCATCTCCGCCTCCGTCACGGTTCGCACCTGCTCGCCCTGCACGTAGATCACGCCCTTGCCCTTGCCGGCGAAGACCGCGACGTCCGCCCCTTCCGCCTCGCCCGGGCCGTTGACCACACACCCCATCACCGCCACCTTGATCGGCACGTCGATGTCCACCAACTTGCGCTGCACGTCCGTGACCAGCTTGATCAGGTCGACCTCGATGCGTCCGCACGTCGGGCAGGCGATCAACTCCGGCTCGGTGCGATCCCGCAGACCCAGGCAGCACAACAGCTCTTTCGCGTCTTCGACCTCGTGCACCGGGTCGGCCGCGTAGGAAATGCGCACCGTGTCGCCGATGCCCTCGGCGAGCAGCGTCGACAACGCGGCCACCGAGCGAATCCGACCCGTGTCGGGCGGGCCGGCGTGCGTCACCCCCAGGTGCAGCGGGCTCTCGAACCGCTCGCTGATCGCCCGGTATGCGTCGATGCAGATGGTCGGGTCGATGCTCTTGGCGCTGATCACCACGTCCTCGAAGTCTGCCGCCTCGAAGATCCGCATGTACTCCTCGAGCGTCTGTACCATCAACTGCACGAGTTCACCGCGCGGATCGCCGGACAACGCGGCCTTCTGCTCGGCCCGGCGCTGCTTGTCTGCCCGTTCGACCACGCTGCCTTCGTTCACGCCGACGCGAATGGGGATGCCGCGGTCCTTGCACGCGGCGATGACTTCGTTGACCTGCTCGCGGTCCTTGATGTTGCCGGGGTTGAGCCGGATCTTGTGTACGCCTGCCTTGATCGCCTCCAGCGCCCGGCGGAAATGAAAATGCACGTCGGCGATGAGGGGCACGGGGGAGGCCTCCACGATTCGCGGCAAGACGGCGGTGTCCTCCTTGTGGGGGACGGCCACCCGGACAAGGTCGGCTCCCGCCGCGGCCAGCCGGCGGATCTCCGCCATCGTCGTGTCGAAGTCGTGCGTGTAGGTGCTGGTCATCGACTGAATGGCCACGGGATGACCACCGCCGATCGGCACGCCACCCACGTACACGGTCCGGGTTTTCCTGCGTGGTGTCATGATAGCGGTACCCCGTTATCCTCCCGCCACCGAGCCAGAACCGCAGGATGCTAGGGTCGCCCCGGTATCATGTCAAACCGACCGCTCACCGTGCGGCTGATGGGCCTGGCGCTGGCCGGGCAGTTGCTGATGAAGCGCGTTGTGTTCGACGAGGCACGCCACTCGGTGCCCGAGCATCCCGTCACACCGGGCGGGCAGGGCTTGACGGCGGGATCGGGCGCTGATTCACTACTTTGCCCGGGGAGGTCCGGGCGACGGGTCGGCACGCCGGCCACCGGAGGGTCGTGTCCACGCGCGCTCGTCGCCCCAACGGGCCCTGAGTCGTTCCGGCGTTTGCCGGGTCATGTGGTTGTGTTGGCAGGAGGTACCGGTTGATGCGTGGCATAGTCGTGGCACTCGCGAAGGCGGGCACGCTGGCCTTGGCGGCGCTGAACGTGGCAGGGTGCGGTCCGAAGGAAGAGGCGATCGTGACCCTGAACTATGTCCTCGCGCCGTCCCGGGGGCTGCCGGCAGGGCTCACCGCGATCGCGATTCAGCCCGCGGAGTTGGGGGCGGCCACCGACGAGAAATGGTCGGCGATGACCGCGGAGACGCTCGCGGCCCTCATCCTCGAATCCACGCAGGCGAGCGACATCGATCTCAAAATCGTGCGGGTCGACGAGGCCCGAAAAGTGTTTGAGAAGGCCGACATGGACGCGGTCGGCATGAGCGCCGGCACGGGGCAGGCCAAAGTCGCGGACTTCCAGGCGTACATCGTCAGTGAGGTCAACATCAAGGAGGACATCGCGCGGGGCAAGATGCGGACGATCACCGGCATCAGTATGCCCCACGACCGGGATCAACGCAAAAGCCACCGCCGGACCCGCAACCCATACCGGGCCGGCGACCCGCCCCGCAACAGCGGTCCCGAACTCAAGACCACCGAGGTCGAAAAGGTCAAGAAGACCGTCACCGCCCAGGCGAAGTTCACCCTGATTGACGCTCGCACCGCCGAGGCGTGGGAGAGCCACGAAGGCCACATTACCTCCACCGAAGAAACCAAGCCCAGCCCGTTCTTCGGAAGCAGCGAAGGCGAGGCCGGGCTGACCATGACCGACCAGATCGCGGCCACCCTGGTGGAGCGGGTGGCCCGCGAGTTCGTGGCGGAGTTGATGCCCATCCGCGTCGAAGTGGAGATCGGTGTCGAGTCGAGCCGCAGCGAGCCCTGCGCGGCAGGCGTGGCGGCGTTGCGGGCGGAGGACTATGAGGAATCGATTTCCTGTTTCGAGGCGGCCCTGGTCGAGAAACCGGACGACCACCGGGCGATGTTCGCGGCGGGCGTGGCGTGCGAAAAGCTGAATCGGCCCGACGACGCCCTCCAGTGGTATAAGCGGGCCGTCCGGGAGGACGACCGGAAGGAGTACCTGGCGGCCTTGGATCGGCTCAAGAAGCACAAGGATCGCATCCGGGTGAAAGGCTGAAACGGAGGGAACCGGGCCGGACCCCGGTCGGAACCACCTGCGGAACCGCCGGCGGTGACCGGTCACGAGCTAACCATCGGTATCGGCCGATTGTCAGATCGGTTGGACAGACAGAATCGAATACGCCGGTCACGGCCCGGCGGGCGTGTCCGATCACCCCGTACGTGGGGATCGGGACGCGGCGCGGCCCGTGTCCCGGCACTTGGGAGGAGCGACTCATGCGTCGGAATCGAACGGTGTTGACGGTGATGGGCCTGGCGGTGCTGCTGGCGGGACCGACCTGGGGTCAGCAGGACGCCACGGAACTGGCCAAGAACAAACTACTCGCCAAGCGGGCGGCGGAGGCTGACGCCTATCGCAAGCTGGGCGAGACCATTCGCGGTCTGACCATCACGTCGGAGACGAGCGTCCGTGATTTTGTCACGGAGAGCGATGTGATCGAGACGGAGTTCGACGACTTTGTCAAGGGGGCCCGGTTCGGTGAGCCTTACTGGTACGAGGACGGGTCGTGCGAGATCGACGCCGAGGTGACGGTGGCGAAGCTGATCACGCACCTGAAGGAGATTCATACGCGTCACTACCGCGGCGACGCCATCAAGGGCACCGACTTCGAGAAGATGACGCAGACGATCAAGAAGAACGTGATCAAGGTCACGGGCATGGGCGCCCCGCGTCCCGACATCCCCGCCCTGCCGCCGGTGCTGGAGGCCGCCCTGCCGCCGCCGCCGTCGGCGCCGGAGCGGGCGCCGATCCCCGCTCTCTGGCTCCAGGTCGGGCCGAAGGAGCGACTGAAAGCCCATCGGGCCGCGGAGGTCGACGCCTTGCGGAAGCTGCTCGAGCGCGTCCGCGGACTGCGGGTCACGTCCGACACCAAGGTGAGTGACTTCACCACGGAATGGGACAAGATCTCACTGAGCGCGAAGGGCTACCTGGTCGGGGCGTACGAGATCCAGACGTATTACCACCAGGACGAGCCCATCGTCGAGGTGACCTACGCCATGCCGGTTGAGCAGGTCATCACGACGATCAAGAAGCTGCACCAGGAGCACTACAAAGGCGACCACGTCACGGGCACGGACATCGTCAACATCAAGAAACAGGTGAAGAACGACACGTTCCAGGCCACCGGCATGGGCGTGCCGGACATGCAGATCGTGCGCAAGGTGACGGCCGACGCGGAAGTGTCCTACCCCGACTGGTCGACCGAGTGGTTGCGGGCGGTGGGGCAAGGCACGGACCCCGACATGGACACTCCGCAGGGCAAGCTGAAGGCCGCCCGGGCCGCGGAGGTCGACGCCAAGCGCAAACTGGCCGAGCGGATCTACGGGTTGTCGATCGTTTCCAACACGCAGGTCCGCGATTTCGTGACCGAGCGCGACGAGATCGCCGCCCAGATGGCCTCGGTGCTGGAAGGTGCGCTCATCGAGAAGACCGAGTTCGTGGACGGCGTCTGCGAGGTCACCGTCGCCGTCAAGGGGATGGAAATCTGGACGATCATCAACGAGCAGATGACGGTGGAGCGGCGCGGGAATAGAGAATGACCGATTACTAGTTGCCGATGAGGATCGCCGGCTTCGAGCGGGTGACGCGCGGATCCGGTGGTCCTTCCGGCGTGGACTGGAGTGGATCTACTCTCCTCTCTTTTTTCTTCTTGCTGGGCAAGATGCGCTTGCCTTCGGCTTGCCATTGGAGCGTATCAATGAAACGCCTGTTTACTCTGATTGCGGCGTTGGCGATCGGGACCGGACTGGGGATGCTGGCCGGATGTGGGAATGACGTCCAGAAGACCGAGGTCCAGCAGATCGAGCAGCAAGCCGACCCGGAACCCGTCGCCCCGGGCGAGATGATCGTCGAATAGCCGGGCCACGCCGCCTAATCGATCCGCCGCGCAGGTCGAACCCGGCCCGCTGCACGAGGATTCGAGCATTTCGTATCAACCACCTAACAGCCGATTCATGCTGCGCACATGACTACATGTGATCTCCCACGTCGAAGCTCATGTGGTACGGTGGATGAATCGGCGTCGACGATCGATTGGTTGCAAGCCTGAGAAGCGTGCGGGCTGATGGGCCGCGGGCGCGCTGTACGGCCGGCCGGACGGCTGGCGGATTTCTGCCCCGGGTCCGGCTCGATGCGCGGTTCACCGTCATCGGACGCCGCCACGAGAATCGCAGGGCGCCGTTGGGTCGTCACTGGGCAAGCACGCGGGTTCGATGTATCCTGTGCCCCGGAACGGACCGGTCGGGCACGGTCACAGACATCCGACGGCGGCGCGCGGTTTGCGCCGGTGGGCCCCAAGAGGTGAGACGTCATGCGGTTGTCAGTGCGCAGCAGGATGATCCTCCTGATCGTGGGGCCGACGCTCCTCATCTTCGTGTTGGGGTTCGCCCTGGCGATGGATCTTCTGTGTGAGAACGCCCGCGCGGACCTGGAGCACCAGATGGTGCATCTGGCTCAGAACTACGCCGCCCGATTCGACGGCGTGTTCCGGGAGCTGGCGACCATCGCCGGCACCACGGCGGACATCATGACGACCGGGCCCGGTCTGACGGAGTCCCAGATCTACAAGGTGCTGCGGGCTAACGTCCAGCGCAGCGACGCGGTGTACGGGGCCGCCATGGCCTTCGTGCCGGGCACGTTCAAACAGGACGATTCGCTGTTCTGCCCCTACGTGCATCGCAGCGACGACGGGCTCCGCGAGATGAACATCGACCGCCGGGCGTACGACTGGTTCGCCGACCCGCAGTGCCAATGGTGGCAGATCCCCTACGAGACGGGCGAGGCGGTCTGGACCGATCCGTATTTCGACGAAGGGGCGGGCAATGTCGTCATGGTCACCTATTCCGTTCCTTTCCTCCGGAACGGGAAGATCCTCGGCGTGACGACCGTCGACGTGATGCTGACCACGCTGAACGCCACCATCGGGCAGGCGATTCGCGACGATCTCGACTTCGTGATCCTTTCCCAGGAAGGTCAGTTCATCTACAGCGCCGACAAAGACCGGATCATGAAAGCGAACGTCTTCGACATGGCGCAGGAATACCACCGCCCGGACATCGCCGAGGTGGCCCGAAAGGTCGTGTCCGGCGGAACGGGCGTCGCGGTCATGCCGCCCATGGGCCGGGACTCGACGGAACCGTTGTGCATGTTCTACGCCCCGATCCGTGCAGCCGACTGGGGGTTCGCCGCCCTGCTGCCCGCCAGGGAAGTGCTCGCTGGCGTGCGGGCACAGATGAAGGTGGCCGCCGCCGCCATGGCGGTCACGCTGCTCATCATCGTCGCCCTTGTGCTGTACGTGTCGGGGCGGATCACCCGGCCCATCGCGAAGCTGCGGTCGGAGGTCCTGAGCATCGCCGACGGCAAGCTCAACGCCCGGGTGGCCGGCGTGACGTCGCGCGACGAGATCGGCGAGCTGGCCCGCAGTTTTAACACGATGGCCGAGAATCTCTGTGCCGTGGTGGGCCAGGTGCGGCAGTCGAGCATCCAGTTGCATTCGACCGTCACCGAGTTGACGGCCACCAGCCGCGAGCAGGAGGCTACCACCGCCTCGTTCGGCGCGTCGGCCGGCCAGATCGCCGCGTCGGCCGCCCAGATTTCGGCCACCAACAGCGATCTCGTTCAGACCATGAACCAGGTCAACCAGGTGGCCACCGAGACCGCCCAACTCGCCGCCGATGGCCGGGAGAATCTGAAGGCGATGGCGTGCACCATGCAGGGGCTCGAGGATGCCACCCGCGAGTTCGCCGAGAAGTTGTCCACCATCAACACGAAGGCCGCCAACATCACCGGCGTGGTGAGCACGATCAACAAGGTGGCGGACCAGACCAACCTGCTGTCGGTGAACGCGGCGATCGAGGCGGAGAAGGCGGGCGACTACGGCGTTGGCTTCCTGGTGGTGGCGCGGGAGATCCGGCGGCTGGCCGACCAGACCGCGGCGGCGACGCTCGACATCCGGCAGATGGTCAAGGCGATGCAGGGCGCGGTGTCGAGCGGCGTGATGGAGATGGATCGCTTTGCCGAGCACGTGCGGCGGAGCGTGGCGGACGCCGCCCTCATCGCCCAGCAGATGAGCGAGATCATCGAGCAGGTCGACGTGAACACGGCCAGCTTCGAGCGGATCGTCGAAGGCATGCAGCAGCAGTCGGCGGGCGCCGACCAGATTAGCAGCGCCATGCGCGACCTGACCGGCAGCGCCGATCGGACCATGGAAGCCACCCGCGAGTACGTGCACGCCGCCAACGATCTCCGCAACGCGATCGACGCCCTTAAGGCCTCCATCGCCGCGTTCGAGCTCACGTGCTGAGGGGAACAACCATGATCTCGTGGACCTCGCCGACGTCGCCGCCTTCGATCGGCTGCTGACACGCGGCGGGTTCGGGATTGTGACGTGGCGGCGGTCGTCCTTTTGCCGCACCCGGGAGGGCGGGCCGCTTTCGAGATTGCGGCTGCCGAATCGGCGGCGTTCTCGACCATGATCCGGCCGCTGACTTCGATATCGCCGTCCTCCCTCCGCGGCGACGCGCCACCGCCGCTGGGGGTGGTGCATTGCACTCCGAACGCCCAAGCCAGGAACGGCCGTTCACCCCGCGCATCGACGCTTCGTCCAAGCCTCAACCGACGGCGATCAGCTATTCCTTGAGCGCGTTCGACATGGATTCGACAATGTACGCCCCCGGGGCGTCGGTCAGCAGCAGCTCGATCGTGTCGCCCCGGCCCGCGCCGAGGATGGCCTGGGCCAGCGGGGCCTTGTAGTTGATGATCTGCTTCTCCGTATCGGCCTCCCACGCACTGAGAATGACCATCTCCCGCGGCGCGCCGGATTCGGCGTGACGCAACGTCACCCGCGTGCCGATCCCCACGCGGTCGGCCGACACCTGGTCCGGTTCGAGCACCTGGGCCATCTCCATCTGGGCGTTCATCTGGGCGAGGCGAGCCCGCAGCAGGTCCCGCTCCTCCAGGGCGAACTTGTACTCGGAGTTCTCGGAGAGGTCGCCGTGCTCGGCGGCCGCCCCGATGGCCTTGGCGTTCTCTTTCATCTTCACGTTGACCAGTTCGTGGATCTCCGCCTCCTTGGCGGCCAGCCCCCTGGCGGTGACGTAGAGAACGTTCTCCTCCTCCCACGGCGCCAGCTTCGGCCGGGCGAAGATCTCGGGGAACCGGTCACCGGTGAGCTTCAGCAGGTCTTCCTGCACGGCCCGCCCGAGTTCGTCCAATCGCCGGATCTGGGTGTAGAGGGTCGTCCCGGTGCCGAGATCCATGGTCTCGAGGCAATTCTTGAAGCGGGCGTACTTCCGGGCGGCCAGGGCGACCCGCACCCCGGCGCGAATGTCCTTCTTGACCCCCCGGTCGATCCGATCGCTGCGTTTCAAGTCGGCCAGCATCGCCAGAATGCGATGCAGCAGCGCGGTGAAAGTGACACTACGTGTCACTTCCTTGCGGGTCGGGCCGCTCCACAGCCACAGCAGCGTGCCGTAGTGGTCGGCCGGCTCCGCGACCACTTCCTGGACCAGTTCGTCCATGTCCTCCGGGCGGTAACCGAGTTCCAGCATCCGGGTGGCGATCGCGTCGCAGGCCGGCGTGGGGGCGACCGGCAGCAGTTGCGCCAGCCGGTTCCGGGCATCCGACGGATACGCCCGTTCCAGGCACGCGCAGGCGTCGGGCCACAGGTCGACCACTTCGATGGCCAGGATGTAATCGTTGGGGGCCTCCGCGGCGGCGAGCAGTTCGACCGCCTGGCCGATCGCCTCCTGGTCGCCCATCGCGTGCCGGACCCGGCCGGCCGTGAGCAGCGTCTCCAACGCGAGTTTGTTGCCGATCTTCTGCTGCCGCCGGGCCCGTGCCGCCAGCTTGTCGACCATGTGCCGGAGCAACTCGGCGGCGGGCTCGTCTTTCCGCACGCGGCACTCGCGCAGGTAGTGCTGGATGACCTTCAGGCTGCCGGCGGAATCGTGGGTGCGGTCGAACTGGCGGCGGACCTCGTCTTCCAGTGTGTCGGCCTCCGGATCGTAGACAATCACGTAGGGGCTGCGGCCCTCGATCCGCATGTCCGGCGCCCGCTTGAGCTGCGTCCGCGCCCGCGACCACCACTTCGTCCACTGATCGGGCGCGATGAACCGTTCGGTGAGAAACGCCTCCAACGCGTCACTCGTCATGCGGTCCCGGTGCGAGCGAACGATGCGCTTGATGACGGGAACCGGGTTCTTCTCCAGGATCTCGGTCAACCGGTCGGGATGGAAATACGACAGCACCCGGTAATCATCCGCGTCGGCCGGTGCGTACTTGTCGGCCAGGCTGGTGGGGTCCAGCTCACGCGATCCCCTGGCGGTGGCCACCGTGATGCGCCAGGACTCCGGGTCGATGGCCTCGACGCGGGCGGCCGCGTCGTCGTGCCGACCGACGAGGTAGGACTCGGCGGTTACGGCAAGGCAGACATCGAGGGTTCGCAGCGCCCGCCGCGGGGTGCGGCCGCCGGCCAGACCCGCCTCCTGGATCAGACGCTCGATGTTCGGACGGGCGGAGTAGGCGGATTCGTACAGGTCGCCGACGAGGCTGCGCACGTCGTCCGAGCCGTCGAGGGTCATCATGATCGCGCCGGCCAGCGGGATCAGGTCCACGGCGGGGTGCCGCTCCCGCAGTGTTTCCAGGGCCGTCCAGGCCAGTTCGCCGGCCTCGCCTGCCCGGTCCGCCTTGACCAGCGCGTCGAGCACCTTGACCCGTTCGATCCACGCCTCCAAAGACGTCTGTTCTTCGGTGAGCGCGGTCAGCCATTCATCTTCGATGGTTCTGACGTTGCCGCTGCCGGCCAGTTGTATGAGCGCCTCGACTTCCATGACCCGCCCGTTTCCCATCCGAGGGGCGGGGCGGCCCCCCGGGCTTACCCATTGGTGCAAAGACCGCTATCATCGCATGTCGGCGGCGGTATGTCGAGGACGCCCGCGGGGCGGTTTCCGCCGGCCCCGGGCCGGAATGGGCGGAGTGACTCGTGGCTTTTGACCCCCGAGCGGTAACCATCCTTCGGCGGTGCGATGCGGACCTGGCGCGCGTGATCCGCCGCGTTGGGCCGTGCACGCTGCGCCGGCAGCGACCGTACTTCGCGGCGCTCTGCGACGCCATCATTGCCCAGCAGGTGTCGACCAGCGCGGCGGTGGCGATCATCCGGCGGTTCCGCGGGCTGTTCGATCGCAAGCGGCCCACGCCCGACGCGGTGCTCGCCCTGTCCCATGACGCGTTCCGCGGGGCGGGACTCTCCCGGCAGAAGATGACCTACCTGCGGGACCTGGCCGTCAAGACCCTCGCACGCACGGTGCCGACCGGCCGCTGGGCCCGACTCGACGACGACGCCGTGATCGCGGCCCTGACCCAGGTGAAGGGGATCGGCGTCTGGACGGCCCAGATGTTCCTGATCTTCTCCCTGAACCGGCCGGACGTGCTCCCGGTGGACGACCTCGGCGTTCGGCGCGGGGCCCAGTTGTTACGCGGATTGAAGACGCCGCCCACCGCGGATCAACTCGTCGCCATCGCCGAACCGTGGCGGCCCTACCGGAGCGTCGCCTCCTGGTACTTGTGGGCGGGGCAGGACGGTGCCAACCCGGGCTGGCGGCCGGTCCGAGCGGTGGGACGGTAAGGCCGTACACCGGGTGGTGCCGGCATTCGTTCACGGCAACGGCTTGAAGGCCAGGCCGCTGGGGAAGCTCAGCTTCTGGTCGTCGGGTAGCGTGTCGCTGTCGAGGAAGACGCGGACGAACGCCCCGGTCTGGCCGTCGAACTCCAGCACGTCGTGGTTCACCCGGTCTGAGACGAACAGGTTGCCGTTGGGCCCGATCACCAGGCCGATCGGTTCGATCAGCCCCTCGTGCTCGGCGAACACGCCGAGGTACGCCCCGGTCTGCCCGTCGAACGCGACGATGCGGCCGGGGTCGCGGCTGGCGACCAGCAGATTGCCGGCCGCGTCGAGGGTCAGGCCGTCGGGGCTGTTCAGGCTGCCGGCCCCGGGCAGGCTCGGCCCGACCTCCGTTCCGCCGCCGCCGAAGGTGCCGGCATACGCACCCGTGTCCGCCTCAAACAATACCACGTCGTTGGCATCGGCGTTGGCCACCAGCAGCGAGCCGTCGTCGCGGAAGGCAAGACCGCGCGGCCCGTCCAGCCCGCCGCCGGTCGTGTAGGCCCCGAGATAGGCGCCCGTCTCGGGATCGAACTCGCCGACTTGGTCGGTCATCGAGTCGGTGGCGAATAGGTTGCCATTGGGGCCGAATACCAGGAACCGCGGCGACTCGAACTGCTCGTGCGATGCGAACACCGCGCCGGATCCGCCCTTCGGCATAGCGTACTCGACGATGGTGTCGGTCAGCTTGCTGGCCACGAGCAACTTGTCGTTCGGCGCGAACGCCAGGCCGATCGGACCTTGCAGGAGCCCGAACGGCACGCCGCCCGAGAAGTCGCTGACGAAGGCGCCGGTCGCTCCGTTGAATTCAAAGACGCGGTCCTTGTTGTAGGTCGCGACAAACAGGTTGCCCACGAACGTGGCGTGGACGGTTCGGTCGGCGGACATGGTGATGGTGGCGGACGACTCGTTCGAGTCGAGGTCGCCGCTGAAACCGGCGAAGGCGTAGTTGAGTTGCGGCGTGGCGGTGAGGGTCACTTCGGTGCCATCGTCGTATGGGCCGCCAGGCGGATCCACTTCAACGGTGCCGGCACCCGTATTATTGACGTTCAGCGTCAGGGTGAACGGACCGCCGTTGCTGTTGGCGTTGCTGTTCGCGTTAGCCGGCGGGTTGACACCACCACCACCGCCGCCGGTCGCGCAGCCGACGATGCCCCACGCCGGGACCAGGGCGAGCAGATATGCCGCGATGATGAGCGCGTGGTGGGGTCGCATGATCAGACTACTCCTCAAACGCCACGAGGGCAGGCTACCGGTTGGCCGCTTGGAAGTACTTATCGGACGGACCGTACGCCCCGTCCCAGCCGAATGTTTTGAAGCGGCCACTGGCCCGGCCATGAACGGCTCGGCGGGCAAAAGGAAAACCCGCCCGGCGGGGTACCGGGCGGGCTCGCCACTCACTCAAGCTGAGATGGTCGACTCGGTGTGAACCGAGTTCGCATCAGCGCCGACGGATCAGCGCCAGACCACCCAGAGCCAGCAACGCCAGCGACGCCGGCTCGGGCGTGATGCAGAAGTCGTCAACCTGGAAGTACCAGTCCCAATCACAACCGGCGAAGGTCCACTTGAACATGGCTTCCGCGCCCGCGTAGGCGCTGATGTCGAAGGTCGCACGCTCGCCCATGTGGTCCTCGTCCCAAACCGCCAGCTCGATCCAGGTGTCGCCGCCGTCGATGCTCATCTCGATGGTGCCGGTGTCGCTGCCGTCGGCGGTCAGGTCGTTGTAGGCCGCCTCGAAGCTGAACTCGGCGCCGTCGGGGATGACGTACGTATCCGAGATCATCGAGACGTCGTACGGGAGGCCGTCCGGATTGTAGAGGTCGGCGTCCGCCGTCATCGCCTCACCGGAACCGTTGGTCAGGTTGCCGCGATCAGGGCTCACCGCCGTCGACTCCCAGTTGAACGGGCTGGTGCCGATGTTGTCGACGATCGACCAGCCGGTGGGCAGGCCCGACTCGAAGTCCTCGCTGTAGACGCACGCCGGCGGAGGCGGGACGTCGAGGAATTCGAACGACAGGTTGGACCACTGCGCGTCGGCGCCCTCACCGTCATCGTACGTCTCGGTAAAGCTGAACGTCCAATCGCCCGCGATCCCGGCCCAAAACGCACCGCCGCCGCCGACGACCTGATCCGTGACCGTCTCTTCGACGAACGTGGTCACCGAGATCGGGCTCCAGCCGGCCTCGCTGCCCAGCGGGTCCGAGATGTTAATGCGGGCCTCGTTCGCGTACGTTCCGGAGATCACGGCGGTCAGCGTGCCGGAGAACACGACATCGCCGACATCAAACGGATCACCTGCAAAGGTGTACACGAAGCCGCCGGGCGCGTCGGCGTCCGAATCGAACGGACCCGCCTCCGTCACGCTGAAACCGGCCATCGCCGGTCCCGCCAGCATCATGCACAGACCAAACGCCAGTACCTTCTTCATCATTCACCCTCCTCCTTTGAACAGACAATGAGAGAGCTTTCCACCTCCGGGTGTTCTGATCCCATGAGGCCTTCGTCCACGATGCCAAAGACCGCTCACCACTCCGCCAACACACTGGCACGGGCGGGCTGGGTCAACACGCTTGATTGTCTCGCACTGAATCGGACGTCCTGAACACGGACGCAGCGCATCAAATGAGAGCATATGTGCGCCGCCCGGCGTGGCCGGCGCGGGCAGAATGATGCTCTATCTTAACAGGAGCTACCCTGCAGCCTTTCTCCATCTTCTTGTACAGTGTATCGATTCATGCTCCCTGCTTCAACGCAGTGGGCCCGGGAAACAGCATCAAAATACTTGAACGCAGATATTTACAGTTACCGGACCCGTGAGGGTTCACGTTTGTTTCATACAGCGGGAAGTTATGGACGGTGGGTGTGAGCCTTCAGGTCGGCCGGCCTCCGAGGACCTCGGTGTGGCTCAGAATCAGCTCAATGAAGTAGTGCAAAATCCGCGCTGTCACACCCCAGATCAAAGCGCCTGGCGCGGGGTAGATCAGCCGGTCGCCCACCGACTGGACGGAGGCGGCGCGAAAGCCGCTGGCGATGTGGGAAGCGATGAGCTCGCCGAGCGGGAGGGCGAGGACGCGGGCGACCTCACGCCGGTCGCCGGCCGGTTCGGTCTGCCCGTTCCAGTGGGTCACCGTGACGGCGAGATCGGCGTTGGAGGTGACGGTCTGGAAGTGTCCGAGCGGACCGAGGACGCTGACTTCGGCCGACGGGATGCCCAGTTCCTCTTGCAGCTCGCGGAGGGCGGCGTCGGTTTCGGTGCGATCGACGGCCGCCACGTGGCCGCCGGGGAAGGCGATCTGGTTGCGCCAATGATAGCCTTCGGTGTCGGTCTTCTGGATCGCCAGCACCGTGGCGTGATGCTCGTGTTCGAAGAGGGTGAGTGCGACGGCGGTTCGGCAGTGTCCGGGCGGTGGTCCCGACGGTCCGCGGTCGCATGCGATCACGCGTTGCAACTCGTGGTAGTCGAGGATCATGGTTGGTTCCCGCGATGGCCCGGCGATGCAGCCAAGTGCGGTGATGCCCTTCGCGCGTACGTGCTACCTTACGGGAATCGGGCGGTTGGGGGCTACCTCTGGAGCTTCGATTCCGCCGATTTACGGGGCGGGGGCGGCGGTCCGGTGGCGGGTCACGGGGCCGTGTCGGGCGGCGGTTGGCGAGTTGCAACGAGGCATGGACGGGGGTATACTGACGCGACTGCCCGAGGGGCCGTGGGCCGGGGTATGGGGGTGAAGGGGGAGACAGCGGCAGTCGCCCGGAGATTTAATCGTGGCGGAAGAATTTCAGGGAAAACGTATTCTCATTGTTGACGACGACCCGGACATCCTCGACTCGCTTCAGACGCTGTTCGCCGACACGGGGGCGGAGTTGATCACGGCGTCGGACGGGAATGCGGCGGTGGATCGGGCTCGGTCGGACGATCCGGATCTGGTGGTGCTGGATGCCATGCTCCCCAAGATGAGCGGTTTTCTGGTGCTGGAGAAGCTGAAAAAGGCGGGCAAGCGTGGCTCGCGGCCCTACGTGATCATGATCACGGGGAACCAGGGCAAGCGTCACCAGGCCTTCGCGGAGAGCCGCGGCGTTGACGTCTACCTGAACAAGCCGTTCCGGATGGAACGGCTGATGGAGTCGGCGACGAAGCTGTTGGCCACGGCGTGACGTCGGGGCCGGATCGTCCGGGGGGACAGGCTGTGGAGGAGGAATCGGCGTGTTGCGGGGTCCGGTCGCGTGAATTTGCAGCCCTGGCGCTTGCAAATCACGGCGTGGGACGCTACCGTTCGCAGCCAGAAACAGGTGGATGGTGATCACAGTCGGTATGGTTCGTTCGGTTTGGAATCAGGGTTGCTGACGGATGACGAACACGTTGGGTTCGAAAGAGGAAGTCATCAAGAACTTCGCCAATCACGAAAAGGACACGGGCTCTCCTGAGGTCCAGGTTGCGCTACTGACGTCGCGCATCACCGAGTTAAGTGAGCATCTCAAGGTCCATAAGAAGGACCACTCTTCGCGTCGCGGGCTTCTGAAGCTGGTCGGCAAGCGATCGAAGCTGCTGAGGTACCTGAACCGCACGGATCGCGATCGTTATCAGACCGTGATCGGGCGTCTCGGGTTGCGGAAGTAGGCGGTGGGCTGACCGTTCTTTCCTGCCAGCCGGCGTTCACGGCGTTTCGGGTGCGGGTTCCCGCGCCGACTGCACATCCCCGTCCTCCCAGCGTATGCATGTGTGCACACCGGAGTGAGCGTTGATCGGGGAGCTTCTATGTGGGCGTGGCCGGTCGACTCCGCGGTGTGTGTCGGTTGTCAGGTAGGCAGTTATCAAGCATCGGATCAGAGTAGTAATGGAACCATTCAGCGTTGAACGAACGGTCGGAGCGGCGACGCTCCAGTTGCAAACCGGGAAGATCGCCAAGCAGGCGGCGGGGGCTACGGTGGCGACGTATGCCGACACGGTGGTCTTGGCGGCCGTGGTGACCGCGGAGCCGCGGCCGGGCATCGACTTTTTCCCGCTCACGGTCGACTACCGCGAGAAGATCTACGCCGCCGGCAAGTTCCCCGGCGGTTTTTTCAAGCGCGAGGGTCGCCCGACGAACAAGGAAATCCTGACGATGCGGAACATCGATCGGCCGCTGCGACCGTTGTTCCCGAAGGGGTTCAAGGACGAGGTGTTGATTCAGGCGATGGTGTTGTCGGCGGATCCTGACCACGATCCGGACATCGTGGCCATCAATGCCTCCTCGGCGGCGTTGTGCCTGTCGCAGATTCCGTTCGATGGGCCGATCGCGGCGGTGCGGGTCGGCCGGGTGAACGGGGACCTCGTGGCGAATCCGACGTTTGCCCAGCTCGAGTGCAGCGACCTGGACATGGTGCTTGCGGGGCACCTGGAGGCCGTGAGCATGATTGAGGTCGGGGCGTGCGAGTTGGAGGACTCGGTGGTGGCCGACGCGATCGAGTTCGGTCACCAGCACATCAAGGTGGTGTGCGAGGCGATCAACGAGCTGGTCGCCGCCCGGGGGAAGGAGAAGATCTGGACGCCGCCTCCGTCGACGGATGCGTTGAAGGCGGAGTTGGGCGAGAAGACCCGTTCACGGTTCCGCGAGGCGAAGAAGATCCGGGCGAAGCTGGAGCGGTACGCGGCGGTCGATGCGATCGTCGACGACATCCTGGAGCAGTATTGCCCGGAGGAGGCGGAGGTGGAGCCGCCGGTCGACCGCCACGTGATTCTCGAATTGCTGGACGAAATCGAAAGCGAAGTGATCCAGGAGATGGTGATCGAGCACGGGGTGCGCCCGGACGGGCGTGGTTTGCGGGAGATCCGCCCGCTGTCGTGTGAGGTGGCCGTCCTGCCCCGGACGCACGGGTCCGCGCTGTTCACGCGCGGCGAGACGCAGGCCCTCGTGGCGACCACGCTGGGTACGAGCCGCGACGAGCAGATCGTGGACGGGCTGCACGACGAGTACAGCAAGAAGTTCATGCTGCATTACAACTTCCCGCCGATCTCGGTGGGGGAGGTGAAGCGGGTCGGCGCGGTGAGCCGGCGTGAGATCGGGCACGGCGCCCTGGCGGAGCGATCGCTGGAAGCGGTCCTGCCGTCACCAGAGGATTTTCCCTATACGGTTCGGCTGGTGTCGGACATCATGGAGTCGAACGGGTCGAGCTCGATGGCGTCGGTGTGCGGCGGGACGCTCGCGCTGATGGATGCGGGGGTGCCCATCAGCCAGCCGGTAGCCGGCATTTCGATCGGCCGGATGCACCTCGGTGACAGGTCGATGCTGATCGTGGACATCCTCGGCGAGGAGGACCATTTCGGCGACATGGACTTCAAGGTGGCGGGCACGCAGCGGGGGATCACGGGGATCCAACTGGATCTGAAGATCCGCGGTCTGACCTACGAGGAGATTCGCGAGACGTTCGCGGTGGCCAAGCACGCGCGGCTGGAGATCCTGCGGGCGATGTTGGGCGCGATTGAGAAGCCGCGGCAGGAAATCAGCATCTATGCGCCGCGGATCCTCACGATCAAGATCAACCCGGAGAAGATCGGCAAGGTGATCGGTCCGGCCGGCAAGGGCATCCGCGGCATCGAAGCGGCCACGGGGGCCAAGGTCGAGATCGAGGACGACGGCACGATCAACATCTCGTCGCTGGGCGGTCACGGTCCGGCCGAAGAGGCCCGGGCGATGATCGAGGCGATAACCGAAGACGTGAAGGTCGGTCGCATCTACACGGGGCGGGTGACCAGCGTGAAGGACTTCGGTGCGTTCGTGGAGATCACGCCGGGGCAGGACGGGCTCTGTCATATCAGCGAGCTGTCCGACGACTACGTGCAGTCGGTGTCCGATGTTTGCAAGATCGGCGACATGCTGAAGGTCAAGGTGCTGCTGATCGACGAGCAAGGCCGGGTGAAGCTGTCGCGCAAGGCCGCGATGCATGAGGACGGAGAGACGGATATCGGCGGCAACGGCGGCGGTGGCCGTAGCGATCGCGGCGATCGCGGCGATCGTGGCGCCCGTGGCAACGGCGGCGGTGGCGGACACCGGCGCCGGCGGCGGTAGGGTTGCGTTGGCGACGGCCGTGACCCGGGCGGCGGAGGGCGGCTGGTGACCGACGCGAACCGATCACCGACCCCGGCGGAAGAGCGCGTCGGCGAGTTGACGCGACTGGCGGGCGGGTTGGCCCACGAGTTGCGCAACCCGCTGTCCACCCTCATGATCAACCTGTCGTTGCTGGCCGAGGACATCCGTGCGGCGGAGCCGATGGACCCGCACGTGCGACGCCGTTGTCTGCAGAAGATCGACACGATCAAGGCGGAAGCGAACCGGCTCAATCATCTGTTCGACGATTTCCTGCGGCTGGTGGGGCCGTGCGCCCTCGATTGCCGCGCCCAAGAC
This sequence comes from uncultured Phycisphaeraceae bacterium, assembly GCA_964495075.1. Classification (GTDB taxonomy): domain Bacteria; phylum Planctomycetota; class Phycisphaerae; order UBA1845; family UBA1845; genus JAFGJQ01. The sequence continues at coordinate 16,934 of CAZBUJ010000055.1, read as the reverse complement.
ATCAACCGCATCGCCGAGCGTCTCGTCGTGTTCGTCGGGGCGCAGACCCAGGCGGTCGGGGTCTGCATGCGTTCGGATTTCGCCGCCACGCCGCTGGTGTGCCACGTCGACGCGGAGAAACTCGAGCAGGCGCTGCTCAATATCGTGGTCAACGCGCTGGCGGCGATGCCGCAAGGCGGGGATCTGATGATCCGCACACGGTCCGAGGGTCCGTGGGCGGTGATCGAGATCGCGGATACCGGGCACGGCATGGACCCCCAGACGCAGGCCCGCGTGTTCGACCCGTTCTTCTCCACCCGCAAGCGGGGTACCGGGCTGGGGCTGCCCACCACCCGTCGGATCATCCACGAGCATGGGGGGACGATTCAACTGCACAGCGAGATCGGCCGCGGCACCAGTTTCATCATCCGGCTGCCGCTGCGTGGCGATCATCTGAGCAGTTGATCGGTTGATGAGGGGACCGCAGGTGAGCGTGGGCGGTGGAGCGGCTGCGGCCACGTGCCGCGCGGGCCAGGTTCCTCCATCGCTCATCTGCTCCACTTTTCGTCTGCTCCGCCGCCGAACGCGGCCGCCCTTGACCTGGTTGCCGCGTTCGCGTTCAATTGGATCGAGACTAGGGGAAATCCATGGCGGACGCGCCGATGGGACCGGCCGATGCGAACCCGGACCTCGATCCGTCCAACCTGACGGATGAGCAACGGATGCTGGTAGGCATTCGCGACACCCTGTACGAGGGGAGCTGGGATGACTTCGCGCATGATTTGATCGCCCGCCGAGATGCGAAACCGCATGTATTCGACATCCTGCCCGCGACGGACACCCTGCGGGAGACCATCGCCGCCCACCTGGCCCAGATCGACCGCCTGCGCCGATGGGAGCAAACGAACGGGATCACGCTTCGGGCGGATCGATGATGGGAACACGCGGCCGCTGACCACACACCCAGGCGTCAGGGAGATGATGGCATGAAATCATTGCAGTGGGGATTCGTGCTCCTGGTGGGGCTGGCGAGTGCACCGGCCGTGCCGGCGGATGACTTCATCGATCCGGCGCATCTTCGGGCCGCGGGGTACTACCGGTACTGGGACGCCGAACTGCCGCTGAGGGCCGGAGACGACGTCGCGGCGATCTACTCGCTCGAGGACACCCTGTTCGTGGTGACGGTGGGGGGCGACGTCATCGCAGTGCATCGCCAGGCGGGGCTTGTGCGGTGGGCCCGTTCGATTTCCCGGCCGAGCCATCGGGTGTTCCGGCCCGGCTACGCGGACGACGGTGCGGGGACCGGTCCGGTGGTGTTCACCAAGACCGGTGGGCTCGACGTGATCGACCGGTACACGGGCGATGTGATCAAGTCGTCGACGGGCAAGTTTGCCCCGGGCAGCGGGGCGGTCGGCGTGATCACGCCGATTTCGAAGAAGGATCGGGCCGGCTGGGTGTACCTGATATTCGCCGGCGGTTCGGACGGTCATTTGTACGCGTTCGAGTGGCGTGATCCGTTTCAGACCCAGGTGATCGAGTTGTGGCGGGTGATCACGGGGGGGCCGGTCCGCGCGGCGCCCGTGTACGTGCCTGATGATCGTCTCTACAGTGCATCGGTCGGGGGCAAGGTGTACTGCTCGCGTGGTCGGAGGCGCCAGCAATTGTGGTCGTTCGATACGGGGGGCGCGGTCATCGGCGAGATCGTGGTGCGCGGCGACGGCGTGTACGTATCGAATACCGACCGCTCCGTGTACCGGCTGCATGCGGGCAGTGGGGTGATGAAATGGCGGCGTCGACTTCCGGCGTTGCTCGAGACGGGGCCGGTGCTGATGGCCGGCGTGGTATACCAGTATTGTCCAGGCGCCGGGCTGTATGCGATCGATGCGGAGTACGGGGATGTCCTGTGGACGTGTCCGGAAGGGATGCAGGCTATCACGTATCACGACGGCCGCGTCTGGACGACGACGGGCACGGATCACCTGCTGGTGGTGGACGTCAAGAGCGGCGACGCGGTTGCCGAGATCGCGGTGCCGATCGGTGCCATGGCGGCGATCAATCCGGACGACGCGGCGGTCATTCTGGTGACGCCGGACGGGCGCCTGTTCTGCGCGCGTCCGCTGTCGGAAGGTCCGCTGACGCCGGCCGAATTGGAGGCGGACCACGCGGGGCTGAACCAACCGCCGCGGTCGTCGCGGCCTGCCGTGGCGGTACCGGCGGGCGGGGCGGGTGAAGAATAGATCCATGGAGCCCCTTCGCATCGCGGTGTGCCCGCGCGACGCGATCGCTTCGCTTGGGCCCGGCGCGGCAGACCGCTGCCAGACGCGTCCCGGGCAGTCATAGGACGCGCTCGTCGAATCCCGCGTTCCATTCCTCCCTATGTTGCGCGGCTGTTTCGTATCTTTTGTCTGGGCGGTATGATCGGCGCAGGCGGATTATCCGCCGAGCGGCGGGCGATCGATTGACCTGATCCATCGAGTGACGAGCCATGAGTGACTTCCGCATTCGGCGTGCTTTGATCAGCGTGTACGACAAGACCGGCGTGGTGGAATTCGCCCGTGTCCTTCACGACGAGTTCGGCGTGGAGATCATCTCGACCGGCGGGACAGCGGCGTTGCTCAAGGAGCAGCGCGTCCCGGTCACCATGGTGGAAGAGATCACCGGCGTGGGCGAGATGCTGGACGGGCGGGTCAAGACGCTGCACCCGAAGATCCACGCGGCGATCCTGGCCGATCGGGACGACCCCGGCCACATGCAGCAGCTGGCCGACGCCCGGATCGAGCCGATCGACCTGGTGGTGGTGAATTTGTATCCGTTCGAGGAGACGGTCTCCGACCCGAACTGCACGTTCGACGAGGCGATCGAGATGATCGACATTGGTGGTCCGTGCATGCTGCGGGCCGCGGCGAAGAATCACAAGCACGTGGCCGTCGTGGTCGATCCGGATTGGTGGGAGCCGCTACTGGAACAACTGCGTGAGACGGGGACGCTCAGTCCGTTCCTCCGAGCGGCACTGGCGGCGGACGTATTCGACTGGACGCAGGAGTATGACCGCGTCGTCCATACGTATCTGGAGAGCCGATTGGCGGAAGCGGCGGAGGACGAACTCGGTCTCGGCCTGGAGGAGGATGAAGATGCGATCGAGGATGAGGAGTCCGAATCGCCGTATCCGTGGTTTGACCTGGATGACCACCATCCGGTTCTGCACGCCCGGCTATACCTGCCGCTGCGATACGGCGAGAACCCGCATCAACGTGCGGCGCTGTTCGTGGAGGACGACGATGTTTGGGAGGACCTCTGGGCGGAGCCGACGCTGCCGGGTTCCGAGGTCTTCGGCGACACGGAGATGTCGTACAACAACTACGGCGACGCGCACGCCGCCCTCGAACTCTGCAAGGATCTGGCCCGGTCGCTGGGCGGCGAGGATCGGGCGGTCTGCTGTTTCGTGAAGCACACCAATGCGTGCGGGGCGGCCATCGACGCCGACCTGTCGGAGGCGTATCGCAAGGCGTACCTGGGCGACCCCAACGCGGCGATGGGTGGGATCCTGGCCGTCAGCCGCCCGGTGGACGGGTCGTTCGCCGAGACGGTGATGGCGACCTATGATCGTTGGGGCAAGGGCGCGGGGGCGGGCGGCTTCTTCGTCGAAGTCTGGATCGCGCCGGACTTCACCGGGGAGGCGGTGCAGATCATCCGCGGGCGGAAGACGTGGGGCAGGCGGGTGCGGTTGCACGCGGTGGGCGACCTGACGGTGCCTCCGGCGGCGTACCAGGCTGACCTGCGCACGATCGCGGGGGGCGTGCTGGCCCAGTCGCGCGACCTGGTCAGCTTGAACGAGGATGCGTGGAAGGTCGTCTCCGAGCGGTCCCCTTCGGGGGCAGAGATGGCGGACCTGCGCCTGGCCTGGCTGACCTGCAAACACACCAGGAGCAACGCGATCACCGTGTGCAGGGACGGCATGTTACTGGGTAACGGGGCGGGGCAGATGTCCCGCGTGATGTCGTGTCGCATCGCCACCTGGCTGGCCAAGGAGAACGGTCACGCGGAGCGGCTCAACGGTGCCGTCGCCGCATCCGACGCGTTCTTCCCGTTCCGCGACGGGCCGGACATCCTGATCGACGCGGGCGTGCGGGCGATCATTCAGCCCGGCGGGTCGAAGCGGGACGAGGACACCATCGCCGCCTGCCGGGAGCGGGACGTGGCGGCGGTCTTCACCCAAACGCGTCACTTCCGACACTGACGTCGGCCGTCGCTCAACCGTGGCGGCGTGAACGCGTAGAATGATGGGGAAGGTTGGCACAGGGCGATCGCGGCGCGGAGCGCGAACGCGAGCATCAACCGAGGAGGTCGGACCGTGAAACTCTACACGCGAACGGGCGACGCAGGTCAAACGGGCCTGTTTCGCGGCGGGCGGCTGTCCAAGGATCACGATCGGGTGGTGGCGTACGGAGACGTTGATGAGTTGAACGCGGTGCTCGGGCTGGCCGTGTGCGCCTGCGACGACCCGGCGATGGCCGATCAGTTGCGGACGGTCCAGTCGGACCTGTTTACGATCGGCGCGGAGCTCGCGTCGGCCAGTGACGCGGCGCTGCCGCGGGCGATTGAACGGGAGGCGGTCGATCGACTGGAGCAGTGGATCGACCGCGCCAGTGCGGAGACGGATCCGCTGGCCAGTTTCATTGTACCGGGTGGTTGTGAGTTGGCGGCCCGTTTGCATCTGGCCCGCACGGTCTGTCGGCGGGCGGAGCGGTCCGTGGTGCGGGTGTCCCGGGCGGTGGCGACCGACATGCACATTCTCATGTATCTGAATCGACTGAGTGACTGGCTGTTTGCCCTGGCGCGAGTCGCCAATCGGCGAAGCGGGGTGGCTGACGTCGTGTGGTCGTCGGATTGACGGTGGCGGGGGGACGGCCCGTCGGGGGCGTGGCGCCCTGTTTGCTCGAGATCACTGGCACCATGAGCATCGTTCGAATTGCCAATCCTGACCAGATCCGGCCGCTGCACGTCGTGTTGATCTGCCTGGTTCTCGCCGTGCTGATCGGCGTCGGCTTGCTGACGTGCGGGCAGGCGGGTTCGATGCTGCCGGACGGCGCGGTGGCGTGGCAGGCCGATTCGCTGTTTCCCGCGCTGGTGCAGCTCCTGAATCTTCGCGACACGCAGCCGACCCCGCTGGGCGTGGAAATCAAGTCGCTGGTGTTCGGTATCGGGTCGGCGCTGGCCGTCATCGTGGTGGCGGTCGCCGCGTTCGCCGGCGCTCGTCGCGGCGAGCAAGTGACAGAGAGTGACACCGTCGTGGAGGTCCTGCCCGACCGAGGCGGGACGCTGGCCGTGAAGCCGCTGGCCCGGCGCCAGATCTCGCCGCTGGCGGCGGGGCAGGTGTTCGCGGTGTTCTACCTGGGCTGGTCGTTTCTCAGTGCCTTGTGGGCAGGGCCGGCCCCGGAGATCGCCCTGACCGGGTCCGTGGTGCTGGCGGTGTCGATCCTGTGGGCCCTGGCCCTGGGCTGGGGGCTCAGTCGGGAGGCGGGCCGATCGGCGGCCTACGCGGTGGTGGTGGCCGGCGTCGCGGTGGCGGTCATGGCTTGCTGGTACCGGATGGTGCGCAACCCGACGCTGCGGGCTTCCTACCCGATCGGGAATCCCATCACGCTGGCCGCGTGGTTGCTCCCGGGGCTGGTGATCGGGCTGGCCGTGTGGACGGGGGGGCTTACGGAGGTCGTCCGTCGTCGCCGGTACCGCTGGATATGGGTGGTGGCGGTCCTGCCGGTCGCGATGGCGCTGATGGTCCGGGCATTTGTGGAGGCGGATTCGCGGGGCCCCATGGTCGGGCTGGCCGCATCGGTGGCGGCGCTGGTGTTTCTCCTGATCCGCGGTCGAGTTCTGCGCTGGGTCCTCGTCGGCCTGGGCGTGGTTTCGGTAGCGGGTGGCCTGATCTGGTTGGTGCAGGCCAGGGACTCGTTCTCGCCCACGGGCCGATCGGCGTCGATGCGGGTGCGTTTCTACGGGAACGAGTATGCCCTTGACCTGGCGGCGGAGAGCATCGTGATCGGGCACGGGCAGGGCGGTTACGTGCGTCGGGCCGACGCCCTGGCGGTAAACGACGTGATGAACGACCCCCTCGCGCTGTCCGCGCGATTGGGGCACGCTCACAACGAGTACGCGGAGATCCTCGTCGACCTTGGCGTGGTGGGCCTGGTGTTGTTCGCCGGCGCGCTCGTGCTGACGGGGCTGGCCGCCGTCCGCGCGGTGCCGTCGTTGCCGCAACGAAGCCAGCGGTGGGTATTGATCGGCTTGACGGCGGCGCTGTTCGGGCTGGCCGTTCAGGAGGCGGTCGGGGTCGGGCTGCGGTTGCCGGGCCTGCCGACGATGTTCTACACGGTGCTGGGGTTGACCTGGGCGATGTGCCACCGTGGCTCGACGCCACGATTGTCGCTGATCCAGCGTTCCCCGTGGCGGCGTTGGCTGTCCCTGAAGCTCGGGCTGGCGGTGGGATTCACACTGGCGTTGCTGTCCACGCTGGACTTCACGGCGGCTCGCGCCCAGTACGAGATGGGCCGTTCGCAGGAGGCGGGCGACTGGGACGCCGTGCTGGACCAGGCGGACTACGCGGCCCGCTGGCGCCTGCCGCCACTGCGTCATCTGGCGGCGATGGAACGACAGGCGGCCGCCCGCGTGGTAGTGGCCGAGCATTATCAGAATCAGGCGTTCCGCCGCCTTCGGAAAGCGGTCGAGAGCACCCCGCCGGATCGACGACTGTTGTCGCTGGCGGAGGAGGATGTGGCGATCGTCGAGACGCAGATCCGAAATGGACTGGCACTGGTCACCGACTTGCTCGAGAAGGCGCCGCGGTACTGGAATGCGAACTGGCTTCAGGCCCAGTTGCGGATGTTGCGGTTCCAGTTCGCGGTCAATACCGGCGACCGGCGGGGGGCGACGCAATACGCGGAGGCGGCGGCGGAGGCCCTGCAGCGCGAGTTGCAGCGACGGCCGTATGACGCCTTGCTCGCGGTCAACCTCGCGCGGTTGTCCGTGGAGAAGCCGTTCGACGGGCAGACGTTGGACGCGATCTTCGATTCGCTGGCCCGCCCGATCCGCTACGGGCGCCTGATTCCCGCCTACCGCGATTGGATGCTGATGGTCAGCGACGCCCCGACGTTTCCGGACGCGTTTCCGCCCGTCTTGCAGCGAACGCTGCAGGCCACGGCGGCGGCGTCACCGGCGGACTGGGCGTGTGCGTTCGCCCCGGAGCGGTTGCGCCTTTGTGCCATCCAGTTCGCGGTTCGAGAAGACTATGCACGCGCGTGCGAACTGGCGGAGCAGGCGGCGGCGTTGTATCCGCAGTTGACCGAGTCGGACCAGGCCGGTCTGGATGCGCCCTACGTCGGGCTGGCCTCGGCGGAGATGGAGCTGGCGGAGTATCGGTTCCTCGCGGATCCGGACAATCCGCAGTCCGCCATCGAGGCGACGGAACTCGCCCTGCGCGATTGCCCGAATTCTTACACCGGTCGACAGATCGTGCAGGCCATTCGTCGCCGGCTGGTGACCTATCACCTGGCGGCGGGCCATGAGGATTTCGTCCGGACGAATCTGCTCCCGGACCTGACCGGTCGCGAACGGCCCGCGGGTATGGACGTGGAGGTGGCGGCCCGGTACACGGGAATGTGCGGGGCACTGCTGCACCGCGAGGCGGATGCGTTACCGGCCAGGTTGCGGGCCTGGATCGGGCGGGCGCTCGAACTCAATCCAGCCGACCCCAACGCGTGGCTGATCGAGGCCGAACTGGCCTACCGGGACGACGATGACGCGCGATGCGTGGAATCCCTGGAAAACGCCCTGACCCGCGGGGCCGATCCACGCATCGTCATCGATTTCGTGGTAGAGGCCCTTGGGCGGACTCCCCATCGCGGTGTGCTGCGGGCGTTTTTTGACCGGCTCAAGGCCGAGTTCGATCTGCCGGAGCTGATCCAGAGCCCGGGGCCGGTGGAGGGGCCGTCGACCCAGCCCGCACCACCAGCCGCACCGCAGCCCTTCCGCTAGCACTTCGATTGCCCGGACTTACCGATGAACCTAGAATGGCTCGCGCCGGTTCTCACGCCGGCACCGGAGTCGGAGAGTAGCCATCACCGGGTTGGCAAGGAGATTCGCGTGGTCGCGACAACACCTCGTGCCGTCATGCGTCGTGGGGCGGTCCTAACGGTTCTGGCTGTCGGAGGGATGACGCTGGCGGGCTGCGGTTCGCTGAGCCTGCCCGGTAGTGGCTCGGGCTCAGGGGGCGGGGTGTCGGTCCCGTCGGGCGAGATGGAGGACGGGAACGAAAACGCCAGCCTCACCTCGCCGGCGGGCAAGACGCGCGGCGAGCCGAACGATTCCATCGAGGACGCGGTGGTGGCGGTCTACGTGGCCGGCACGGCGCGTCTCCAGGGTACGATCGCCGACATCGACGATATCGACGTGTATGACCTTGGTCCGATGGAGCCCGGTGACGTGATCCGGGTGTCGGCCACGGCGAACGCGTCGCTGGACGTGTCGGTTGCGTTGTACGATGACGAGCTGCGTTACTTCGCCGGCAACGACGATGAATCGCTCGGGTCGCTCGACTCGTTTGTCGAGGAGACGGTGCGTCACGCCGGGGACCCGTACTACCTGGTGCTGACCTCGTCGCCGTTCGCCTCGTCGTTCGAGCGACTGGCGGGTGGGTACCGGGCGCGAGTGACGGTAACCCGCGAGGGCGACGTTCCCGAGCCGCGAGCCCAGACGCTATTCCTGAACTTCGACGGCGCGACGCTGAATGTGCCGTCGATTCCGGTGGCGGAGGTGCCGCCGTTCACGGCGGAGGAGATCTCGCCGGTCTACGCCGGTCAGACGGAGATCATCAAGCAGGGGATTGTGGCGACGGTGAAAGAGAACTACGCCGGGTTGGACGTCACGATCATCACCAGCGATGAGACGTCGGCCCCGGAGCCGCCGTATTCCACCGCGCACTTCGGTGGAACGAGTTTCGTCGCGTTCGGCATCTCGGAGCAGGTGGACGTGTACAACGGTGACGCCGGCGACGTGTCGGTGATTTTCACCGGGTCGTTCCAGCCGGAGCTGTTCAGCGAGACGCCCACCGCGGAGGAGATCGCCATCGCGATCGGCAACGTGGCGAGTCATGAGTCGGGCCACCTGCTGGGGCTCAATCACGTGCATGACGCCACCGCGATCATGGATGAGGTGAACCCGGCCGACACGTTCCTGCAGGACCAGGATTTCAAGGAAGCCCCGTTGTCCGAGACGATCGGTCCGTTCGGGGTGCAGGATGCGTTCTTGCTCCTGCAGGAGATCGTGGGCCTGCGTTGATCGGGGCGTTGCGGGCGAGGCGTTCGCTCCGCGTGACGGTGTCGGCGGGCGGTCCGCCTCGATCATGGACGCGACCCATGGGCCGGCCGGCCGGCCGGTCACGTCAGTCCATTGGCCCGACGGAGGCCCACTCATGTCGTTCGACCCGACCATCCCGTTGACCCGTGAGAACTTCCGCCGGCTTCCGCCGCTGTGTACGGACGGCGCGTGGGGGACAGAGATGCAGCGGCTCGGGGCGGCGATGGGCGAAGTGTGCGATTTCTGGAACCTGTCGCAACCGGAGAAGGTGGAGTCGGTGGCTCGTGCCTACGTGGACGCAGGCGCGCAGATCATCCTGACGAATACGTTCGGGAGCAATCGGATCGCGTTGGGCAGGCACGATGCGGCGGATCAGGCCGTTCCGTTGTCGCGGGCGGGGGCGGCGATATCGAAGCGAGCGGCGGCGGGCAGGGCATACGTGTTCGGATCGCTCGGTCCCTGCGGCAGGATGGTCATGATGGGCGAGGTGACACGGGAAGAAGCGGAGGCGTCGTACGCCGAGCAGGCGGCGGCCCTGGTGGCCGGCGGTGTGGACGCGCTGGTGATCGAGACGCAGAGCGATCTGGTCGAGGCGGAGGCGGCCCTGCGCGGCTGTCGGTCGGCGTGCGATCGGCCGGTGGGGGTGACGTTCACGTTCGATTCCGGGGCGGACGGGGATCGTACGATGATGGGGGCGACGGTGGAGCAGGTGTACGAACTGGCGTGTCGCGGCGGTGCCAGTTTCGTCGGGGCGAATTGCGGGGCGGGGATCGAGACGTTCGTCAAGCTGGCGGCGGCGTTCCGGGCGTGCGGGGACGCGTTGCCGATCTGGGTGAAGGGCAATGCGGGGCAGCCGGAGCTGGATGCGAACGGTCGGTGCGTGTACAAGGCCCAGCCGCAGTTGTACGCGGACCTGGTCAAGCCGTTGCGGGAAGCGGGGGCGCAATTCATCGGCGGTTGCTGTGGGTCAACGCCCGCCCATATCAGAGCGATCGCGGGGGCGATGACTTCTAATTACTAATTACTAATGACGAATTACTAATTGCGGATGAGGCGCCGCTTTGGGCGGCCACCACTCTATCGCAGGGGTGATCGGGTTTCGCCGTCGTTGATTGACGTGACGCCGGTGACTGTGCCACCATTTGTCTCATTAGTAATTAGTAATTCGTCATTAGTAATTCGCCACCCTCATCCCGCCGGTGTTCGTTCGACAATGTGCTGATTACCCGCGCAGTGATGCGTGATATGGTAAGGCGCCGTGTTCGGGGCAGACTCCACCGGGCAATCAGCACGATAATGCACGCCGCGTGATTCGTTCCGGTGCAGGGCGCCGGAGGTGATCAGCCGGCTGACGGTGAGCAGGTTCTGCATCTCCCACCCTTCGCGGTCGTCGAGGATCTTGTCGAGGACGAACCGGCCCCAGAACTCGATAATCTCGGCGGTTTCGGCGAGCCGTTCACCGTCGCGTACGAGCCCGACGTTGCGCCACATCAGGCTCTTCAGGCTGTTGAGAACATCGGCCCGGTCGAGGTGGGTGTGCCGTGACGTCGGCTGCTCCGACTTGATTTTGGCCGGGGTCGGCGTGCCGGTGCCGGCCTGCAGTTGTTCGCCCGCGAATCGGCCGGCGATGAGCCCGTAGACGAGCCCCTCGGTCAGCGAGTTGCTGGCCAGCCGGTTCGCGCCATGGAGCCCGGTGCTGGCCGCCTCGCCGCAGCAGAGCAGCCCGTCGATGGATGTCCGCGCGTGGTCGTCGACGACGACGCCGCCGACCATGTAATGGGCGGCGGGGCGAACGGGGATCAGGTCGCGGCCCACATCGATGCCGAACTCGCCGCACAGTCGAGTGATGCCGGGGAACCGGGCGGCGAACGCGTCTCGCCCGATGTGGCGGGTGTCGAGGTAGACACAGGTGCCGCCGGTTCGGGCCAGGTTGTCCCAGATGGCGCGGCTGACGATGTCGCGGGGGGCCAACTCGCCGTCCGGGTGGTAGTCGAGCATGAATCGATCGCCGTGGCGGTCGACCAGGTACGCGCCCTCGCCGCGGACGGCTTCCGAGATCAGGGCCCGGGACGAGCCCGCGATGTAGAGCGTGGTCGGGTGGAACTGCACGAGTTCGAGGTCGCGCAGCTTGGCCCCGGCCCGGTACGCGGCGGCGTAGGCGTCGCCGGTCGCGACGGGGGGGTTGGTGGTCTCGCGGTACACGCGGCCGCAGCCGCCGCCGGCGAGAATCGTCTGCCCCGCCCAGAGCAACTGGTGCCCGTACTTGGCGTGGCAGGTGACGGCCCCGACGCATCGGCCTTCGAGGGTGATCAGGTCGATGAGGAAGCAGTGGTCGAAGACGCGCACGTTGTCCAATTCGCCGAGCTTGGCGAGCAGGCACCGGATCAGTTCGCGGCCCGTCCGGTCGCCGTTGGCGTGAAGGACGCGTCGGTGCTGGTGTCCGCCTTCCTGTCCGAGCGCGACGTCCGGTCCGGACATGTCGAACTTCGCGCCCCATTCGATCAGTTCGCGGATCCGTTCGGCGCCGCTCTTCACCGTGCGTTCGACCACGTCGGGGTGGGCCAGCCCGCTGCCGACGCGGATCGTGTCCTGGGCGTGGGCGTGGGCGGAGTCGTTGGAAGCGATGGCGCAGGCGATCCCGCCCTGGGCGTAGCTGGTCGCCGACTCATGGGGCGCTTCCTTGGTGATGAGGATGACGTCGCCGTAACCCGCCGCTTCGATGGCGGCCCGGAGCCCGGCGATCCCGCTCCCGATGACCAGCACATCGGTCAAGATGTGCCCGATTCGCGCCGAGTCGAAATTGGTCAGGTACCGTCGGGTGTCGAATTGCGTTACCATAGCCCGGGAATCCTATCGCGGTGGATGGGGGCATGCAATCCGGCCGTGGCGCCGCCCGGGGGCGGTGCCGATTCGCGGCGCATGACCCGCCGGGGGCTGGAATCGAGGCCGGAACGCCGGTGCCGATAACTAAACACCGCCCTCCCCTTCACCGATAATGCGAGCATGAGCATGGACGTCCGACACCCGCGTGGCGCCCGGTCCCTGCCCGCGTTTTTGGCGGTGTGGCCGGCCGTCGTGGTGGGCCTTGGCGGGCCGGTCGCCGCCCAGCCGGAAGACGGATTGCGGTTCGGGGACCGGATGGTCCACCGTTTTGATTTCGAGGAGCCCGACAACTTCACGGACACCCCGAAATACTGGGTTCCGTTCGAAACGCTCCCTACCTACACGGTCGGCCGGTTCGACGAGGCGACGGGTCACGACGCGCCGCCGTCGTTCTACCTCGGGCTGAACGGGCGCGACGTGGCGTACCGCTACGTCGGCCCCACGTTCGAGACGGCGGTTCGACCGAACAGCGACTACCACGTGTTGGCCTGGGTCCGGGCGGACCGGATGCGCACCGCCAAGGCCCAGTTGACGGCTTTTTATGTCGATCGGGAGGGCCTGCCCATCGCCGACACGCAGGTGTTCAGCCGCCTGGTGGGTGGCGAGTCGGACGAATGGCAGATGATCGCCGTTCACCTTCCGGCCGGTCCCCGCGAATCGCAGAGCATCGGATTGACGGTCCGGGTCATGCAGCAGCGAACGTGGCGGACGGAGCCGACGTCGCACCGGTTCATCGAGCCGACGGATGTGGACGCCGGGGCGTGGTTCGACGACATCATGATCTTCCGCCTGCCGCGGGCGGTGATTACCACGGGAACGCCCGGCAACGTGTTCGTCGCCCCGGAGGTGCCGAAGCTGCACACGATTGTGACCGACAGTGAGCCGGAGGGGCTTCAGGCCACGGTGGCGTTGGAAGACGCCGCCGGGAATGAGGTGGCGGTCATTCCCGTCGACATCAGGGCGTCGGAAGAACCGGAAGGCACGCACCTCGAGTTTCCCGACCTCAAGCCGGGGTTGTACCGGGCGACGTTGCGGGTGGGCGTAGGCGATGACGATTTGATCCGTCGGTGGCGAACATTTGCGTATTTGCACACGCCCTATCGCGAGGGCACGCTGATATCGCCCCCGTTCGGTGTGACGGTGAGCGGTCCCAGTCGGACGGACGATCAACTGGCCCTGCTCACCGCGCTGCGGATGGGGGCCGTCAAGTTGCCGCTGTGGGCCCGGAGCCGGGACCAGGTCGGGTTCGCCGATACGACGGAACAGCTCGACCGGCTGCTGCACGACCTGGTCAAGGCGCGGGTCGCCACGCTGGCGGTGCTGGCCGGACCACCCTCGATTCTGGTCCGCAAGGCGGGGGAATTCCCCCGTCCACTGCTGGAGATTCTGGCGGACGATCCCGCCGGCTGGCGCGGTCCGCTCAGCGACGTGGTGGCCAAGTACGCGAGCATTTTCCGCTCGTGGCAGATCGGGGGCGACGATGATCCCACGATGACCGACCCCAACGCTCTGGCCGACGCCTTGCCGCCGATCCGGGCAGAAATGAAGGTGCTGATGACCGCGCCGGACCTGACCGTGCCGGGTGACGTACATCTGGCACCCGACACCGGTCGCTTGCCGGCGGAGAACATCAGCCTCACCGTGTCCAACGACGTGCAGCCGGTGTGGATCCCGGAGCACCTGAGCGGTTACCAGGCCCTGGGCTACCGCTGCCTGGACGTGTTCCTCGAACCGTTGCCCGCGAACCGGTACGAGCGGACCGCGCAGCTGGCAGACCTGACCAAGCGGGTGGTCTACGCGTTGCGGGCGGGGGCCAACCGCGTGTTCCTGCCGCAGCCGTGGAACACCCGCGTCACCGTCAACGGGACCACGATCGAGCCGACGGAGGCGTACGTCGTCTATCACAATCTGGTGGATTTGCTGGCGGAAGCCAAGATGGCGTCCATCCTGAAGCTGGGGCCGGACGTCACGTGCGTGGCGTTCGACTCGGGTGACGATGCCGTGCTCGTTCTATGGGACGAGGCGGCCGGCCCGGAAGGGCGCACGCACGTGTTGCAGTTGGGGGCGGCCACCCGTCAGATCGATCTGTGGGGCGACCCGACGCCGCTGGGACGCACGGCCGACGGGCGGCAGCGGATTCGTCTGTCCTCGTTGCCGGTGTTCGTGGACGGGGTCGAGCAGTGGCTGGTGGCGTTCCTGGCTCACCTGCGGATGGATCCGGATAAAGTGGATTTCCGGATCGGCTCGCATTTGCATGCCATCACGCTGAGCGCGCCGGTGCGGGAGGCGATCTCGGGCTCGGTCCAGTTGGAGACGCCGACCGACTGGGAAGTGAAGCCGCGCCGGTTCAGCTTCGCCCTGCCGCCCGGTGGCTCGTTGCGCAAGGAGGTCCAGATCCGGTACGCGCACAACGAGCCGGCCGGTCAGAAGATCATCCTCGCTCAGATCGATTTCGACTCGGCGCCGCGGTATCACGTCGAAGTGCCGCTCGAAGTCGAGATCGGTCTGCACGACATCGAAGTCTGGGGGTATGCCAGTCGACGCGGTGACCGGTTGATCGTCCGCCACGGCGTGCTCAACCGGTCGAACAAGGCGGTCAGCTTCCGCGGCTTCGTGGCGGCGCCGGGACGGACCCGGCAATACCGCGTGTTCAACGGGATGTATCCCGGGCGCACGATCGTGGTGGAATACGCGTTCGATGACGCATCGGAGTTGTCGGGCCGCACCCTGCGGTTGGGGCTCCGGGAGGTCGCCGGCCGGCGGGCACATAACCTCGAGGTCATTGCCCCGTAGGCGCGAGTGGGCGGCGGGCTAGCGTCGTCCGGGTCGGGCGGCCTGGATGTAGCAGATGAGCTTGTAGGCGAGCCGGGCGGCGAGGAACTCGGTGACCACCTGGCCGGGAATCGGCGCGACCTCCACGATGTCGGCGCCCACGATCTGACGGGTCGCCGCCACCCGACGCAGGAGTTCAATCACGCGGTACCAGTCGAGGCCGCCGGGCTCGGGGGTCCCCGTGCCCGGGGCGATGGACGGGTCGAACCCGTCGATGTCGACGGTGACGTAGACGGTGTCGGTCAGGCCGTCGAGGGCGTCGTTGATCCAGGAGGTCGTGTAGAGGCAGTCGCGGGCGGTGATCAGCCGGATGCCTTTTTGCTCGGCGAACTCATGCTCCTCGCGTGACAAGTTGCGAATGCCCACGGGGACGATGGCGTCCACGGTCTCGAGCACGCGGCGCATGGCGCAAGCGTGCGAGTAGGGCGTGTTTTCGTAGGCGTTGCGCAGATCCGCATGGGCGTCGATCTGAAGGACGGAGAGGTCCTTGTGCGTCTCCGCCACCGCCCGGACAAGGGCCGGCGTGATCCCGTGTTCACCGCCGAGAGTCAGGGGAAACTTGCCGTCCTGGACGACGCGGCGCGCCGCCTTGTGGATGACATTCTGCATCGCGGCCGGCCCGGAATGGTCGGGCCCCAGCGGATCCAAGGTGCAGATGCCGCACATGTGGAACTCCGCGCGGAGTTCCTCATCGAACAACTCTACTTCTTCCGATGCGCTGAGAATGGCCTTGGGGCCCAGGCGGGTGCCGCTGCGATAGCTCGTGGTGGCTTCATACGGCACAGAGAGCACCGCGTACCGGGCGGTGTCGTACTCGGCCGGGTCGCCATCAAGCCCAAGGAATGTCGAGGGGTAGGTATCCACGTTACGGGCTCGTCAGGGTTACGGGACAAACACGGCGGCGGCCACCACGGTGGTCCACAACCCGTTCTTGTCGCCCTCGGCGGTCTGGACGACGGCGCGGGTCCGGACGACGAGGCCTTTGCTGCGGTAGATTTCCCGACGTTCGTCGTACGCTTTGTCCGGGTCCAGTTCCAGCCCGTGGGTGGTGGCGAGCATGGATGCGGCCATGTCCTCCACGAGGTCGGCGCAGCGGTGGTGCGTGAGTCCGAAGCCGTGATGTTCGGAGATGTAGCCGTAGTCGTCCCGTTTGGACGTGACGGCCAGTCCGATCCCGGCACTGACGAGGCGGTTCGGCTCGTCGCTCCGGTTGTCGGCCATCACGCAGTGCACGATCTCGCCGGGGTGGAGGAACGACAACCCCCGCTCGCGTGACACGATCTTGCAGCCTGGTGGAAAGATGCTGGACACACGCACGAGGTTGAACGGTGCGATGCCGGCGACTCGCAGTGCGGCTTCAAAGGACTGCAACCGATTCCGGTGTTTGCCCACCCCTTTGGTGAAGAACATGCGCGTGGGGACAAACGGCTGCGTCATGCAATATCTCCTTTCAAGGGCGGGCTGTGGCCCGCAGGGTCCTTTTGCCGTGGCGGATTATAGCGATCGTGGGCGGTGCGTCACTCTCTGATTCGGCAACGATTCCGGCGATCAATCGCGGGCCGGCAGCAGCGCGGTTAGCTGGGGACGAATCGCACGCAGGGCGCTCCCGCGGTGGCTGACCGCGTTCTTGCGGTCGGGCTCCATTTCGGCCGTGGTGATGCCGAATTCCGGGACCCAGAAATGCGGGTCGTACCCGAAGCCGTTCCTTCCACGCGGTTCGTCCACAATGACGCCCTCGATCAGCCCGGACGCTTCCGCGACCACTTCGTCACCATGGGCGACTGCAATGGCACAACGGAACCGAGCGGTGCGGCGCTCGACGGGGACGTCCCGGAGGTTGGCGATGAGCTTGGCGTTATTGGCCGCCGAGTCCTGTGCCGGGCCGGCGT
>CAZBUJ010000054.1:0-42058 GCA_964495075.1 uncultured Phycisphaeraceae bacterium | reverse complement strand
GGGCAGTAGACGGGGGCCAGCGCCCCTTGGAACGCCGGCGGCGACGCCTGCTCCAGGGCCCGCCCATCGACGATCACGTACCCGACCCCCGCCCGCTCCAGCACGGAATCGAGTTCGGGCGCGTACGCGCATTCCGGGAGCCAGAACCCAGCCGACCGGTGTCCGAACACCGTCTCGAACACGTCGAACCCGAGATCGACCTGGCAGCGGACGGCCTGTGGGTCCAGCGACACCAGGGCGGGCAGGAAAGCGTGGGTCGCCGGTCCGGTAATCAGCTCGAGTTGCCCTCTCGCCTCCATCTCGGCGAGTGCGGTCAGCATGTTGCCGCCGCACCGCTGCACCAGCGCCTGGTGAATCTGCAGCAGCCGCAGGTGGTAGGTGCCGCTAAGGAGTCGCAGCTCCGGCATCAACGCCGTTCGATTCAGCTCCCGCGCGGAGAGTTCAATCATCTGGTCCAGGTGCGCGACCAGGCGATCCTGGACGAGGGGGTCACGCATCTGCGCGATCAGGGTGGGGGAGAGCGAAAGGGAGATGCGGGTGCGCACGCCGTCGCGGTACAGCCCGTCCAGCACGCGGATGAGGGGGAGGTAGCACTCGCGGGCGCGTTCGTAGAACCACGTCTCCCGCTCGCCGGGCCGGCGGGGTCTCGGACGCACGTACGGCAAATGCGCGTGCAGGACAATTGACAGGTATCCGTTTGCCATCGGCCGTTACGATTCCTTTCGCTGGGTGTTGGTCCGATCCGGTCTCACCGGTAGGTCGCCGGGCGTCCGCGTCTCCCCACGCGAGGTGGCTTTCGCGCGTCGCCGCAGGCCGCGTCCGAATTCTACGGACGCCACGTCTCGTCAATCAACCGGAAAACCGCATTGCCAACCCAGCCCGCTCACCGTTTCGGGACTAGAGCGTCTTGGCGTACACCTCTTCCGTCTGCCGTGCGATATTGTCCCAACTGAACATTGTGCGCGCCTTGTGGCGCCCGTTCGCGCCCATCCATCGCGCCCGATCGAAGTCGTTGAGCAGCGTCCCGAGTCCCCAGCCGATCGAATCGGGATGATCGATTGCCATCATCCCATCGACGCCGTGCTCGACGAACTCGCCGGGTCCGCCGTTTCGCGTGGCCACCGGCGGCTTGCCCGATGCCCACGCTTCCAGGATGACGATCCCGAACGGCTCGTTGCGGCTGGGGACACAGACGATATCCGCGCACTGAAACAGGTGGGCCAGTTGAAGCCCGGCCCGGTAGCCGAGAAAGCGAACCGCGTGATTCACGCCGAGTTCGGCCGCCCGGCGGCGTAGTTGCGGCAACATGTCCCCCTCGCCCACGAAAAGGAACTTGGCCCGTTGATGATGGCGGGCGAGGGCGGGGATGCACTCCAGCAGGAGGTCGGGCCCCTTCTGCGTCGACATCCGGCCGACGAAAAGGACGGTCGGATCCACCGGCCCGACGTCGAACTGCCGCTTGAACGCGCCGACATCGAGGTCATGGTCGAACTGGTGCGCGCTGACGCCGTTGTAGACCACCGTGGTTTTGTCGACGGAGACGGAATAGAGCCGCTGAACTTCCTGCCGCAGCACGCCGGACACGCAGATCACCTGTTCGGCGGCCTGCGTGCCTTCCCACTCCATGTGGCTGATCCGATTGGACATGCCGCCCCGATGCACGTTGCCGCACCGTCCGTACTCCGTGGAGTGGACGGTCATGCACACCCGTCGGCGTCCGGCGTCACGTGCCTGGGTGAGGGCCCGCACACAGAGCCAGTCATGCCCGTGGATGACGTCGAACCCGGCCCCGAGGCACCGCTCGGTGACCCCCAATCGCCACGTGAACGCGTGGCACATTTCCTCGATTTCGTGGACAAAATCGTGGTGCCCCCGCGACGGGCAGCGGTGGTAATGCACGTGATCGATGCAGGCGTAGTCGGTCTGCCCGGGTCCGATCCGGGTGAAGATGTGGACGTCGTGCCCGCGACGCTGCAACGCGGCTCCCAACTCTGTTACGTGGGCCGCGACACCGCCAACTGGAATGGAGTGCAACGACTCCCAGGATAACAGAGCGATTCTCAACGGTGGATTCCCTCAGTCCCGAACGACATCGGTCAGCATTACGACAGGGCCATCGCGGCGACAGCGCCACCGGGCCCGAAACCGCCGCGGATCGGCGGCGCGCCGCGGCGCCCAGCGGAGCATAACACGGCAAGCCGCTCGTGAGTATGCTGAAATCCGGAACGCAGTGCGTCCGACCGCTCAGGCTCTCGGGAACGCGTTGGCTAACTCGGACAGCGTCCGCTCGCCCAGCCCACTGAGTCGGAGCACCAGCCCCTCCCGATCCCCCTCGGGGCATTGGACCGACTCCGCCGAAACGAGTTCCGCCTGCATCCGCAGCTCCCGCGAACGGCTTGGCGCTTTGCCGTCGGGGATGATGGCCACCGCGTTCCATTTCTCGCGTACGGTTCGCGCCGTGCCGTACGGCACGACGACGTAGGCCTGATCGCCGGTCAGCCACTCCGCCCGACCTCGCACGGAGGTGTCGCACGTTCGACTGAGCAGAAACGTACACGGCCAATCGCCAGTCCGGGGCACGGGTTTGACAACCCGCCTGGCAGAAGCCATTTTGCTCACGCCCTTTCTGGGTACCCGCGGATCCAGGAAGCGAGTACCCGGTTCGGTCCCCGCCTCGGGCGGTCGGCAATCGACGGTCCGAGAATATGCCTGACCCGGTTCCAAGACGACGACAACCACCATCACTTTAGTAAAGTCGTCACTTGCTTCCCCCCGCCCTGAAGCGAAAATCGCGATCGACACGGTTTTTTTGAACCCTGGTCTAACCTCCTGGCAACCAGAAGGTAGTGTCAGCGTCTGCCCGTGTCGCGGCGAGCGTCGGTGCCGTTCAGGGGTGCATCAATCGATTGAAGACTCTGTGAAATACGTTCAGAACGTGCCTTGACACGCACAACTTCGGAATGCTCGGAACCACAACAATTATGCTGGAAAGACGCTCGGTTGGCAAGTGCAACGCCGTTCTTAACCTACTCTTTTTCAGAAAGTCACAACGCCGACCGCTCGCCTTGCCCGCAAGTCGGTTGCACGAGAGCGCCCCGACACGAGGATCGGCAAAACAACCGCACCGACGATTGCCGTCGCGGAGCTTCCGAGCATAATGAAAGCCGCACGGAGGCCGGCCGCAGAGACCACGAGGCGGTACAGCAACAGCAGAACGGTCCGGCGTTACGCTTCGATGAATCTCCAGGAGAAACGCGATACCATGGATGCGCATTCAGCCATACCCCGGCAGTCGATGCTGGATGGACTGCCCAACATCGCCGGACACGAAGAGCACGCCGTCCCGGTGCCCGGCACCCCGCGCGAGCCTGTCGCGGCGCCGCGCAGTGACACCGACCTCGGCCGCGTGCAATCCGCATTCGCCCTCGCGCTGCACATGCACCAGCCGACGATCCCGGCGGGGGGCGAAGACCTGAAAACCGCGAGGTTGATAGGGAACCTCCAATACATGATGGAACACCCGGACGGAGGCGATAATCACAACGCGCCCGTGTTCGCCCGCTGCTACACCCGGATCGCGGATTTTGTGCGAAATCTGTGCGACGGCGGGCACAGTCCGCGGATCATGCTGGACTACTCGGGGAACCTGCTGTGGAACCTCGAGCAGATGGGGCGGGGCGACATCCTCGACAACCTCCGCTCGGTCACCTGCGACCCGCGTTACAGTCGCTGTGTAGACTGGCTCGGCACGATGTGGGGGCATGCCGTCGTGCCGTCCACGCCCGTCCCGGACGTCATCCGCCACCTGGTGGCCTGGCGGCACCATTTCGCTTCGATCTTCGGCATGGACGCGCTGGACCGCGTTCGCGGGTTCTCGCCGCCGGAGATGCACCTGCCCAACGACCCCGACGTCGCCTACGCCTTCGTCGAGGCTCTGCTGACCTGCGGATATTCCTGGGTGTTGCTGCAGGAGCACACCGTGGAGAACCCGGACGGGGCCGGCATTCGACAGCCGCACCTCCCGCACCGCCTCGTTGTCCGCAGCAGCAGCGGTGACGAACTGTCCATCACGGCCCTGGTCAAGACGCAGGGGTCCGACACGAAGCTCGTGGCCCAGATGCAGCCGCTGTCCGAGGCGCGGACCGTCAGCCCGACCGAGTTGGGGGGCGTGACCATCCCCCCGCTGGTCTCGCAGATCGGCGACGGAGAGAACGGCGGTGTGATGATGAACGAGTTTCCCGAGGCGTACAATTCGACGATGGCCTCCCTCGGCCGCGAGGGTACGGTGGCCCTGAACGGCACGGAGTACCTCGAGTTGATCGAAGCGGCCGGTGCCGATCCCGGCGACTACCTGCCGATCCAGCCGCTGCACCAGCATCGGCTCTGGGCCCGCTACGACGGCGGTGGCCGCGACGCGATGGACAAGGTGGTCGAGACGCTGCGGCAGGAAGACGGGCGGTTCCACATGGAAGGCGGGTCGTGGACCAACAACCTGAGCTGGGTAGAGGGCTACGACAATGTGCTGACCCCCATGCAGAACCTGAGCGCCCGGTTCAACCGCCTGGAGGCGGAGCGGAAGCCGAACCCGGACACGCACGCCTATCGCAACGCCCTGCTCCACCTGCTGTGCTCTCAGACGAGCTGCTTCCGCTACTGGGGTCAGGGAGGCTGGACGGACTATGCCATCGAGATTTGCCGGCGCGGTGAGGCCATCCTCGATCACGACTTCTGAGACGAGTGGGACATGGCGGACCGCGACGTGGCGGCGGCCGACGATCGCGTCGCGGAGTGGACGGCGGGAAGGGGCGGTCTAAGGGCCGACTTGGCGCGTGCGCGCTCGCCGGTCGGGGCGGCCCGTCGGCCACCGCGCGGCCGGCTCCCAACCGCCGCTCCGCGTGGAATCGGATCGAATGCGGATTGCCCGAGTGGGTCGTTTCTGGTAAAAAGCCGGGCTGGAGATGACGGCGGTCAGGTAGCTCAGTTGGTAGAGCAACGGACTGAAAATCCGTGTGTCGGCGGTTCAAGTCCGCCCCTGACCAGTGGGGCAAGCCCCTGTGCGGAGGTCCGCGGCAGGGGCTTTGTTGTGCGCTGTGACATCGCCGGACCCGACGAAGAACGCCATGCGTGACGGCCCTCGCCCACCCTCGGTTGCTCCGGACCTTCGGCACCTGTTCGGCCGCGCCGCGCGGCACCAGTGGATGCTCGATCCGCAGTGCGTGTTCCTGAACCACGGCTCGTTCGGGGCGACGCCACGGGTCGTCCTCCAGGCACAGGACCAGTGGCGCGAACGGATGGAACGCCAGCCGGTCCACTTCGTCAACAAGATCCTGCCGGGCGCGTTGCGGCAGGCGGCGAGCGAACTCGGCGCCTTCCTCCACGTACGGGGGCAAGACATCGTCTTCGTGGAGAACGCCACGGCGGGGATCAACGCCGTGCTGCGATCCATCCGCTGGCAGCCGGGCGACGAGATCCTCTACACCACGCACGGGTACGGCGCGGTGAACAAGACGATCGAGTACATCTGCGACCGGGCGGGGGCACGGCCGGTCAAGGTGGCCGTGCCATTCCCGATCGACGACGCGGCGCCGGTGGTCTCGGCGATCGAGGCGGGGCTCTCGCCGCGGACGCGGCTGGCCGTGATTGATCATATTACGTCCCCCACGGCGTTGGTCTTGCCGGTGGAGAAACTCACGGCGCTCTGCCATGACCAGGGCGTCCGCGTGCTGGTCGACGGAGCCCACGCCCCCGGCATGCTGCCGCTGGACGTCCAGGCGATCGGGGCGGACTACTATGCCGGCAACTGCCACAAATGGCTTTTCGCGTGCAAAGGGTGTGGTTTTCTGTGGGCCGACCCGCAGGTGCAGGCGGACCTCCACCCGACCGTGATCTCGTGGGGTTGGCCGGACGGCTTCACGCAGGAATTCGACTGGACCGGTACCCGCGACTTCAGCGCCTGGCTGGCAATCTCCGCCGCCCTCGCCTTCCATGCCACCATCCCGCCGGACGTCCGGTGGTCTTACAACAACGATCTGGCGCAGTGGGCGGCCTGCACCATGGAGCGACGGTGGGATGTCCAGCCGACCGCGCCGTCGCGTTTGCGGGCGTCGATGGCCACGGTCGCGATTCCCGGCACCGATCGCAGCGGGCGCGCTAACGGCGATCGGCTGCATGACATCCTGATCCGCGAACATGAGATTGAGGTGCCGATCATTGACTTCGGCGAGAAGCTGTGGGTCCGCGTGTCCGCCCAAGTGTACAACGCGCCCGACGAGTACGAGCGGTTGATCGCCGCGATGCCGGCGGCGGTCGACCGATTGAACCGCGGGCCCTTGGAAACGTCCCCGTGACGCGGAGGCATGACGCAATGAACCGACGCGAGTTGCGATTTGCAGGCTATGACGATCTGTTGGCCGAGATCGATCGGCTGGAACGGTTGGGCTACCGTCAAGTCGGCCAGTGGAGCCTTGGCCGGATGTGCAAGCATCTGGCCTACTACTTCCGCGGTTCCCTGGAGGGTTTCGACTTCCGGCTTCCCTGGCTGGTTCGCCGGCTGATCGGGCGTCCTATGCTCCGGCGACTACTGAAAAGGAACAGCATGGGCAAAGGCGGCGCTCGCACGATCCCCGCCTCCGTCCCGGCCGAAGGCATTGACGAGCGGGCGGCCATCGCGGAGGCGGTGGGACTGGTCCGGCGTCTGAAGGCGGCCACGACCGAACTGCACCCGTCCCCCCTGTTCGGCCAGCTCACGCCAGACGTCTGGCGGCAGTTGCACCTGCTCCACGCCGCCCATCACCTCAGCTTCCTGGTTCCGGACGAGGCAACGTGACCCGGTCGGCGTCGCCCACGATGCGGAGGATCTCGTGGAACTTGCGCACCGCGTGGTCGGCGAGGTCCGCGTAGTCGGGTCGCGCTCGAGACCCCAGCATGAGGATCGTTTTGGCCCCGGCCCGGCGGCCCGATTCGATGTCGAAACGATGGTCGCCGATCACCCAGCTTCGCTCGGGGGCGGCGTCGAGGGCGCGGCACAAGTCGCGCACCGGCTCGGGGGACGGCTTGGTCGCGCCGTCCTCGCGACACCGGATCGCGTCGACGTGGATGGCGTGTTTGTCGAGCACGAACTCGGTCCACTTGCGCGTGTTGCGGGTGAGGATGGCCACGGGCATGCCGAGGCTGCGGATGTCCGCAATCGCTTCCGCGGCACCGTCGTGCGTGGTGGACTGTTGGGCCGCCCGTTGTTCGTGGCGATCGAGGATCGCGTCGGCCACTGCCCGTTCCGCTGGATTCATGTCGTTCATGGCTTCCAGAATCGGGCGTCCGTCCGGCAGACCCATCTCTCGGCGGATGGCATCGAAGTCCAGGAACGGCTCCGTGATCGTTCCGTCGAGATCGAAAATCACGGCGCTCCGCGTCATTGTGACACCCCTACGTGGATTCCCGCACATCTTGACCTCTTTCTGATACTCGCGGTATACGAAACAGGCAAGGGCGGAAAGTTTTGCCGGCGTTGCGGCCGGCCTACGGGACACGACAGTGACGCATTCAACCTGGAGACCCGCGGCGGGGCCGGGCTCGACGCCGCTGGTACGGCCTGCCCTGGGGCTCGTGCTGGGCATTGTCGCAAACGAATGGATCTCGCTGCCGTGGTGGGGGTGCGCCGGCATCTTCGTGGTCGCGGGGGTGATCGTGCTGCGCCGGCCCGCTTCGCGGGTGGGTGGTGCGGTGGTGATCCTTGCGTTGGCCGGCCTCGGCGGCTTGCTTCACCACCGCTGCCTGCGTTGCCTTCCGGCCGACCATATTGTCCATTACACGAGTGACCAACCGGTCATCGCCCGGCTCACGGGCACCGTGATCACCGACCCGCGGGTTTATCGACAGAGCAACCCGCCGTTCGACCGGTGGAGTTACGGCACGGATCGAACGGTGATGCTCGTGGAGGCGGAGGCGATCGAGACGTGGACCGGCACTGCGCGGGTGCGCGGACGCGTGCACGCGCGCATCAAGGAGGCCGCCCTGTCGATCACAGCGGGCGATCGCGTCGAACTCTTCGGCCATCTCTATCGTCCGTTGCCACCGTCCAATCCAGGGCAGTTCGACTGGGCGGCGCGAGGGCGGCGTCACGGCGTGTTCGCGGCCATGACGTGCGACCTGGAGACGTGCGTGCGGCGGGGGCCCGCGGAACGCGACGACAGGCGGGGATCCACGTGGATTGACGTCCGGCGGCGCGTGCGCGGATTGCTGCTGGGCGGTCTCGTACACGAGGGCGGGCCGGAGAGAACGCTGCTCGATGCGATGGTGCTGGGGCGGCGCGGTTCCGTCGACCGCGAACTCAACGAAGCGTTCGTGCGAACGGGGTGCGCCCACGTGCTCGCGGTCAGCGGGATGCATCTCGGCATACTCGCGGCGATCGTGTATTGGTTCAGCGGCGTGGGCCTTGGCCGCACCCGCCGCACGTGCGCCATGGCCACGATCGTCGTGACGCTGGCCTACGCGATGCTCGTCGAGCCGCGTCCACCGATCTTCCGGGCGGCGACGATGACGGGCGTGTACTGCATATCGCTGTTGCTTCACCGCCCGCGGAGCACGCTCAACACGATCGCGCTGGCCGCGCTGATCATCCTCTGCGTGACGCCGGCGGCGGTGTTCGATCCCGGTTTTCAACTGTCGTTCGCCGCGGTGCTGGGCATCGTCTACCTTGTCCCCCTACTGACGGAGACGGGTTCGCAAATCGTGCGTCTTGTCGGCCGTCGACGCCAAGAAACACGGCTGGATGGGCTGTCCGACGATCGCCCGCCGCGGCCGGCGTGGATGATCGCGGTAGGCCGCCTCGTCGGCAGCACGTTGGCGGTGTCCGTCGCCGCGTGGCTCGCCACCTGGCCGCTCGTCGTCATTCACTATGGACGCGTCTGCCTGTGGGGTTGGCTGAACTCCGCGCTGATCGCGCCCCTGGTGTTCGTGGTGATGATCACCAGCTTCGCGAAGACGCTGATCGGGCTGGCCTGGCCCGGACTGGCGAACGCGGCGACTCCCGCCGTGAAGTTACCGGTGGCCGTCCTGGCGTGGTGCGTGGACGGCTTGAGCCAACTTCCGGGTGTCAGTGTTGCCGCGCCACAGGTGCCCGTCTGGGTTATCCTCACGTACTATGTGGTCGTTCTGGCGTGGGTCATTCGATCCCGCTGCCCGGCGGCGTGGAACCGGGTCATCGAGCGGCTGGCGGACACGGTGGATCGCGGGTGCGCCCGTCGCACGAAGCACGGCGCGCCGGATGTGCTCACGCTCACCGTGCTGCCCGTCGGCGGAGGGGCCACGACAGTGCTGGAGTTTCCCGGCGGCGGCGTGGTCGTGTGCGACGCCGGCATTCCGCCGGCCGACCGGCGAAGGACGGCCGCGATCACCACGTATCTCCGATGGCGCGGCATCCGCTTCGTGACGTTGCTCCTGATCGCTCGGCCGCGTAACGGATCGTATGACGACGTGCTGGCACTGTCCGACGCCGGACGACTCGGACCGGTCGGCATCACGCCGCCGTTCGAACGATTCAGCCGGCGCGACGTGCACAGCATGAACTGGCTGCGCTGCTTGCGGCAGTGCGGTCACCCCATTGCGTGCGTGTCGGCCGCTTCGCCGCCGATCCGCGTGCCCGACGGCGTGATCGAGGTGCTCTGGCCACCGCCGACCCCGCCGTTTCCGCTCGACGCCGGCAACGCGGGGCTGGTGCTCCGGGTCCGGCACGGATCGCGGTCGGTGCTGCTGTGTGGCGACGTCCGGGAAGACGCGCAGTCCTGGCTGGCTCACCGGGCGGACATCGCCGCCGGCGCGGTTCTGCTGACGCACGTTCACGGTGTGAACCGATCGACACCGCGGTTTCTTCTGGAGAGCGGCGCGTCGGACGTGGTATGCCGTGGCGAGACCCGCCCGGACCCGGAAGATCCGTTGGCGTCAACGACCGATGGGCTCCGGGCCCATGCCTTCGGTCACTCCGCCGCGACCCGCGTGACCGTTCATCGCGAGCATGTTTCCGTTCGGCCGGTTCACATCGCCCGCGGCGTAAGCCCCCGGCGGGTCGAACGGTGGCTGCTCGGGGCAGCCGCCGCCGTTTGCATGGCGGCGATGGCGTTCTGGCTGTGGTCCCCGCCGCCACGCGAGGGTCTGACCATGACCGTTCTCGCCGTCGGGCGCGGGACGTCGGTCGTTCTTGAAATGCCGGACGGACAGACGGTGCTGTATGACGCGGGGGCTTCGGGCACGTATGACCCGGGGCGGACGATCATCGTGCCATTCCTCCGACACCGCCGCATTCGCCACGTCGACGGTGCGATCCTCTCCCATCCCAACCTCGATCACTTCAGCGGACTGTTGTCCGTGGCCGACGCGATGGGTCTCGGGCCGGTGTATACGTCGCCGCTGTTCGAGCCGCTCAGTGTGCCGCGGCGGCCGTCCCGCGCCCTGCTGGACGGGTTGCGTCAGCGCGGTCTGTCCATCCACGTCATCAGTGCGGCCGGTCCGCGCCTGCGGTTCGGCGATGTGACCCTGGACGTCCTGTGGCCGCCGCCCGACCCGCCGTTCGACGCCGGCCCGAACGACTCGTCGCTGGTGGTGGCCATCCGCTACGCCGGTCGTCGCATCCTGCTGACCGGCGACATCGAGGATACGGTGCAGCAGTGGCTCATCGACCACGCGGATCTCCGCGCCGACATACTGCTGCTGCCCCATCATGGGGGCATCGTGCGTACCACGCGGGCATTTGTCGACGCGGTGGCTCCACGCCACGTGATCCGTTCCACGTCGCGATCGCGGGGGGCGGAGGGCGAGCGACTGGCCGCCCTGCTCGGCCGGCGGACGATCCACAGCACGGCCGACCGCGGGGCGATCACGATCGTCATCACCGACGACGGGATCCGGCTGCGCGGTCAGCGTGGTCCGGCGGCCGGCGCCGTCCGGTAGCGGACCGGGCGTTCACCCTTGCCGGGTGGTCACCGCTCGGCTATGGTCTGGCACTGACCAACTGACCCGGACGACCTCGAGATCGCCAGGAGGACCGCGATGGCCCAGATCGAACCGTTTCCTGCCATCCGCTACGACTTTGCCCGGATCGGCGCGGCGCTGGCTACACGCATCGCGCCGCCGTACGACGTGCTCGAGCAGGCGGACAAGGACCGCTTGCTGTCGGGCAGCGACCGCAACATTGTCGCCATTGACTTGCCGCACATCCCGCCGAAGAGTCTCGGCCCGCGCGAATGCTACGAGCGGTCCGCCCGGACCCTGCATGACTGGCTCGCCGACGGCACGCTGGTGCGGGAGTCCGGGCCGGCCCTCTACGTGTATCACCAAGGTTTCACCGTGGACGGTGCGTCGTACACGCGGCGCATGTACATCGCCCGCGTGCGGCTGACACCGTTCTCCGAAGGGGTCGTGTTGCCGCATGAGAAGACGTTCGGCGGCCCCAAGGAGGATCGCCTCGCCCTGATGAAGACCACCCGGTGCAACCTGTCACCCGTGTTCGGGCTGTACACCGACCCGCAGGACGCGGTGGGCACGGCGTTCGCATCGACCACGGGGAAGGACCCGGACGCGACCGCCACGATGGAGTGCGTGGACAACCGCGTCTGGATCGTGACAGATCCCGGCATCCTGGACCAGGTTCGGTCCGCCATGGCGCCCAAGAAGGTGTTCATCGCGGACGGGCACCACCGTTACGGTACGGCGCTGAACTACCGGGACTACGTGGCCGAACGGGCAGGCGGGTCGCTGCCGGCGGATCATCCGGCCAACTACGTTATGATGGTGTTGGCGAGTATGAACGACCCAGGCTGCGTGATTCTGCCGTACCCGCGCGTGTTGGCGGGCATCGGGCTGGACGCGGTGCTCGACGCCTGGAAGCCCGGGCTGGTCGAGGCGGCGGAGCCGGGCGCGGACATGATCCTGTATGAAGGGTCGTCCGGTCGCCGCACGGGCATCCGGTTCACGAACCGTTCGAAGCTCGCCGGCCTGGCCCCGGAACAGAGCGACGCCTGGCGTGCGTTGGACGTCGCCTACATTCACCGCTACCTAATCGACGAACTGATGACCAAATCGAGTATCGGCGAACCCAAGATTCGCTACGTCAAGTCGATGGACGCGGCGAAGGAGGTCGCCCGCGTCGAGAATGGAGTAGCGCTGCTGGTCAAAGCCACGCCGATGGAGCAGTTGCGTGGCGTCAGCGAGGCCGGCGACCTGATGCCGCAGAAGAGCACCTATTTCTACCCGAAGCTGGCGACGGGACTGGCCATCAACCCCTTGGAGTAACGCGCATGGGCAACCATCCAGCGGGCGCCAAACGGCACAACGGCGGTGACGTTCAGCCCCGGTCGAGGCGGTGGGCGCGGACTGGCCTCTCCATCCCAGGCGTCGCGGGGCACCGCGGTGCGCGGATGCTGCTTGCCGCGCTGGCAACCATCCCGGCGTGGGTGGGCTGCGGGCCGACGCAGATCGATGTGTACGACCCGGCGACCCTGCCGGTCCCGGCGGCGGGTACTGCGTACGACGATCGCGATTTCGCGACGGTGCTGCGTGAGAACGTCAAGGGCGGCCTGGTCGACTACGCGCATTTGCGGGCGTACCCGGAAGCACTGGACCGTTACCTCGGGCTGCTGTCCGTCTCGGGACCGGCCAGCACGCCGGAAGTGTTTACGGCCCGCAGCAGCCGGTTGTGCTACTACCTGAACGCCTACAACGCCGGCGTGCTGAAGACGGTCCTGTTCATGGGCATTCCGGAGACGGTGAACGACGTCCGGCTCCCCGCGCTCAATGCGGCACACCGGATCAAGGTGGACGGCTCGATGCAAAGCCTGGCTGACCTGCAGGAGAAGGTCCGTGAGTACTCCGGCGGCGATGCCCGGGTGGAGTTCGGCATGTGCGACGCCGCGATGGGCTCGCCGCCGCTGCTGGACCAGCCGTTCCGCCCCGATCAGCTTCGGCGCCAGTTGCATCAGATCGCCAGCGACGCGATGAACAACGGCTCGCAGGTGCGGATCGACCACGAGCAGCGCAAGCTGATGGTCTCGACCACGATCTTCCGCAAGCGGGAGGCCTTTCTCGAATATTACCGACGGCAGACCGGATCGCGGGCGGACTCGGTGCTCGCCGTTTTGCTCCAGTTGGCCGACGGGCAACGACGCGCGTGGCTGAACACGGCGGTGGGGTACGAGCTGAGCGTTATTCCCTTCGACCGGGCCCTGAACCGGTGGACGCCCGCCACCCAGCCCACCGGCTAGGCGGCGGCCCGGGCGACGCGCGATCCGGCCAGTCGACGCACGCGGTCATGTTCATCTATCTCCTCATCTTCTTCACCGCCCTGCCCGTTCTGGAACTGGCCATCCTGATCGAGATCGGACGGGCGATCTCGCTGGGCCCAACGCTCGGGATCATCCTGCTCACGGGTGTCGTCGGGGCGGCGCTGGCCAAGCACCAGGGCTTGCGCACGCTCGGCCGCATTCAGCGCGGTCTGGCCGCCGGCGACATGCCGACCGGCGCGATGGTGGACGGGTTACTGATCCTGGTGGCGGGCGCGTTTTTGATTACGCCGGGTGTGATCACCGACGCGGCGGGGTTCAGCCTGCTGATCCCGTTCGTGCGGCGGCGAGTCCGCCGCGCACTCCGCCGCCACTTCGAGAAGCGAATCGTGGTCGTCCACCGGACCGATTCACGCGGTGGCCCGCCGCCCGGGGAAGGTTTCATCGACGTGGAGGCGGAGGACGTCACCCCGCCCGACGACCGTCCCCCGCTGACGTAGCACCGGGCGCGCGGCGCGACGAACGGGTTCCGGCGGTCACGGCCGCGCCGGTAGCCGCGTCGAACGTCAACCCGGCGTACCGGAGTCCTGCTGGTCGGACTCCTTCCTGTCCGAGCCCTTGCCGGGGGACGTCTTTTTGTCCGCGGGCTTCGCGTTCTTCATATGCTGCTCGATGGTCTGCTTCATGCCCGAGCCGCGCAGGTCGATGGCGACGATCCGGCCGTCCGGGCCGATCAGCACGATGAACGGAATCGCGCGGGCACCGTAGCGATCGGCGGCCTGGTTCGCCCCCCCTTTGCGACCGAACACGTGATGCCAGTCGAGCGACCGCCCCTTGATGAACTTACGCAGGGCCGCCTCGTCGTCATCCAGGCTGACGCTGATCATGACGAAGTCCTCGCGCTTGCGAAACGCATTGCGCAGCGCCAGGAGGTTCGGAACTTCGGCCACGCACGGGCCGCACCACGTGGCCCAGAAATCCAGGAGGATCCACCGGCCCTTGAGATCAGCGAGTTTGAGCGTCTTGCCGTCGAGCGAGACAAGTTCAAACGGCGGGGCTTCGTCACCGACGTGGATCCGCCGGGCGGGCCCGCCCCCTTCCGCGACCGGCTCCGCCGTCGTCACGATGCGGTGGTCCGTTTTGCCGCCGGTCAGCGTGACGTCCTCGAGCGCCTCGTAGCCCTTACACATCACGACCGCGGTAAACGAGTCGGACGGTGCGCAGTCCATGACGAACCGTCCCTCCCGGTCCGTCATCGCCTGGAGACCGAGCGTCTCGTAGGAGCGCCACTTCCTGGCACCGACGTACGCCCCCTCGACCGGCTTTCCGTCTGAATCCACGACTACGCCGCCGACCACGCGCTCCGGCGCCAGTTCGAAATCCACCGGCGCGTTCTCGGCGGCCTTCACCTGCACCTCCTTCAGATCCGGACCGTAGCCCGCCAGGTGCACCGTCACCGGGTGCTTGCCCGGCGGCACGCTGGTCACCCGGTACTCTCCGTCGAACCCCGACCAGTCCTTGGGCAGCAGATCGGACGGACCCGATCCAACCATGACGCGGGCCGCGGCGAGCGGTTCCCTGGTTGCGGCGTCGACGACGCGGCCGGACACCGTACCGGCGCGGACCAGCACGAGGTCGTGAACCAGTTCACGCTGGTCCGGGCCGAACTCGGCCCGCCGATCGGTGGCTTGCGTCCACACGTACTCCTCGTGCTCGACGGACAGTTCGAGCACCGTCGAGTCGACGTGGAGGCCGTTGAATTGCAGCTCGCCTTTCTCGTCGGTCACGCCCATACGGTAGTCCTGGGTGTCAGGACTGTAGCACTCCACCGTCACACCTGCGATGGGCTGGCCGCCCGGCTCCACCGCGCGAAGACGAAGCACGAGCTCGGGACGGAGCAGGATGATCAGCTCGCCGAAATCCTCGAAGCGGCGGACGCCCTGTCGGGCGCGACCGAACCCATCGGCCTCCACCGTCACGACACCCGAACCGGGCATCAGGCCGGAGACCTTGAACCGTCCGGCGCGATCCGTCTTGACCGTCCACGCGTTCCCCCCCGCTTCGACGCGGACCGTGGCGTCCGGGACGGGCGTGCCCCCCTTGGCCTCGGTGACCACGCCAAACGCGGTCACGGCCCCCGCCAACTGCACGTCGACGAACGGCACCGAACCATCGACCCCCAACTCGACCTCGCGGGTGACTGGCTTGAACCCCCACTTGGACAGGGTGACCACCGCGCGGCCCGTCAGCATGTCCGTCGCGAGGACGGCGAAGTCGCCGTATTCGTCCGTGGTGGCCGTGTTGATGTACCGCTCCCCGGCCGGCGTCGTCAACGCGGCAACCACCTTGACGTCCTTCACGCCCGCGCCGAGCACATCGACGCATTGTCCCTCGATCACCACGACCGGCTTCGCCACGGCCGGCTGGCTGGTCGGCACCGCCGGCGGCGGTCCCCCCCATGCTGGCGCCGTCACCAGCAGGCAGACACGCGCGACCCGCCCGATGGCCGGTACGGACCCTCTTGTGTCCATGACTGGCTCCTGCCCATCGTCCGTCGCTGCCCCATCCGGGGCCGGCATTGTAGCACACCTACGCAGTCAATTGAGCGCAGACCGCCGGTTCATACGATCCAGTTGGCCCGACGGGCGGGGGTCCCGGGCCGTCGGGCCCGATTCCCGGCGGTCGCGCCGAGGTGGTACAATCGCGGCAGCCGCTGGCTTGGACATCGCTCATGCCTGACAGACGCACGCATCGCGGACCGCATCCGCAGGACGCCCGGCTGTTCGC
Source organism: uncultured Phycisphaeraceae bacterium (assembly GCA_964495075.1). Taxonomy (GTDB): domain Bacteria; phylum Planctomycetota; class Phycisphaerae; order UBA1845; family UBA1845; genus JAFGJQ01. The sequence continues at coordinate 26,003 of CAZBUJ010000054.1, read as the reverse complement.
CGCGGACCGACATCCGACGTTGCAGTTGGCGGTCTCGGACCTGTCCTGGCTTCTGAGCCGGGGGTACGTGTGGAAATCCGGTCTGAAACTGGTCGGCGACCGGTACGGGCTGACAGAACGGCAACGCACCGCCGTCTGGCGGGCGGCCTGCAGCGACGACGCGTTGCAGCGGCGCCGCGGGCACCGGCGCGGGCTCGACACCCTGGCCGATCAGACCGTCGCCGTCGACGGCTACAACCTCCTGATCACGGTGGAGAGCGCGCTGGGCGGCGGGATGATCCTGTACGCCCGGGACGGCAGCTATCGCGACCTCGCCAGCATGCACGGCACGTACCGCAAGGTGGAGGAGACGCTGCCGGCGATCACGCTGGTCGGGCGTTACCTCGACGCACTGAGTGTCCGACGGGCCGACTGGTTTCTCGACAGCCCGGTGTCGAACAGCGGTCGGCTCCGCCGGTTTCTGCTCGACGCGGCGGCCCGGAACGGATGGGACTGGACCGCCACGCTTGCCCCCAACCCCGACCGTGTGCTGGCGGCCGTCGCCGCACCGGTGGCTTCCACGGACTCCTGGGTGCTCGACCATTGCCGCGAGTGGGTGAACCTCGCCAGAGGGCTTATCGAGGCTGAAATCCCCGATGCCACCGTTGTCCCCCTCGTGGCCGATTGACGGCCGGCCGCTCGACCGGCTCGCCCAGCGGCAGACGGGAAATCCGCGCCGGCTGCGGACCCGCCAGTGGATTGTCGGCGTGGTGGCGGTGGCGCCGGCGGAATCGGCTGGGGAGGGGCCGGACCGCCGCCGGTGGAAAGGGCCGCCGGTCCGATTTGACTTCAGCCGGACCCCTCGAACAGGCCGATAATCTAATCGCTCTCGTCCGGGAAGGCGGAATCGGTGTGGGCGGTGGAGCTTGGACCGACCGCTCGGAACCGTCGTCCGTCCCGCACGGACTCACGCGAGCCACGGACGTGCAACTCGATGACCTCGATGGCGGGGATGCCCAAGTGACTCAATACGCCACCGACGCAGACGCGTACTCTCCAACGCCGGAATCGGATGGAACGCCGGATTCGAGCAGAGAGCAACTGGAAGCTCGATCTCGCGTTCTCGCGGAAAGCGAACAACTGCTCCGCGAGAAGCACGCGCAGGTCGACGAATGGCTCGAAGACCTGCGGGCCCAGGAGGCCTCTCTTCAGCCGCGGGAAGCGGCCGTCCAGGAACGCGAGCAAACCGTCGCCGCCCGCGAGGCGGAACTCCAGATCCGGCGGTCCATCCTCCAGGAGGCCAACCAGACCCTTTCGCGCCGCGAGGAACGCGTCCAGGGCATGGAGACCGAGTTCGGTCAGCGTCTTCAGGCGATCCAGAACCGGGAACGCGACTTGGACGAGCGCGAGGCCGCCCTTGCCCCCGACGAGGCCGCGTTGGAGGCCCGGCGCCGGACGCTCCAGGCGGACGTCGACGCGCTGGCCGACCGCGAAGTCGAGTTGGCGCACCGCGCCGAGGTGCTGGCCGTCGGGCGAGAGGACCTCAACGAGGCCAAGCAGCGTCTCGCCGCCGAGCGGGAGCAGTTGGAGTCGCTGCGCCAGGACCTGAACACGCAGAGTGCGGATCAGGACGCCCGGGTCGAGATCATCAAGCGGCGGGAGCGTGACCTCGACGCCGAGCAGGAGCAGATCCGGCAGGCGAGCGAACGGGTGGCCGCCCTTACCAAAAGCAACGACGAGCGTCAGGCCGAGATCGAGCGGCGGCTGACCGAGGTCGCTCGCAGCCAGGAAGCGCTGCGCAAGCGACACGGAGAACTCGAGCAACTGGCGTCGCAGGCGGCCCGGGAACTGGAAGCGATCGCGACCGAACGCCGCGAGATCAACGAGCGCGAGAGTGACCTGGTCACTCGCGAAGAACGACTCGCCGAACGGCACGAGATCGTGGAGCGACTGACGGACGAACTCCGGACTCGAGAGAGCAAGGTCACACGGTTGAAGGAGGAGGTCGAGGCCGACCGTATCCGGTACCAGGAGTCGTCCGCCGCCCTGCTCGAGCGGGAGAAACGGATCGAGCCTGCCGAGCGGCGGATCGCGGAACGGGAGCGCACCCTGGACGAGCGGGAGGAGTCCGTGGCGGCCAAGGAAGCCGAGACGCGGGCCCGGTACGTGGACCTGCAGGCCGCCGAGCGCGCTTTCGCGGAGGAGCAGGAACGCATCACGGTAAGCCTCGGACAACAGAAAACGCGGCTCAAGGCCGAACTCGAATCGGCGATCCGTCAGAAGAAAGAGCACGAGACGGTCATACGCGAACTGCAGGCCGCCCTGGCGACCGCCCAGGCCAAAACGACGGCGGCGGAAGCCCTCGCCGCGGAAGTCCAACGGCGCGAAGCCACGTTGTCTCAACGCCGGTCGGAACTGGACCGAGTGGCCGCCGAAAACAGCGACCAGATGAAGGCGCTCAGCGAGCGGGAACGCGCGGTCAAAGTAGCGGAGACCCGTCGGCAGACCCGCGAACGGGCCGTGGCGACCAATGAATCGCGTCTGGCCGACCTGCAAACCACGCTTGAACGCAAGGAAACGGAGCTGGGCGCCCGTGAAAAGAAAGCCGCCGGGTTGGAAGAGCGACTGCGGAAGGAAAAGCGCGTTCACGAAGAGGTGACCCGCACGCTGACCGAGGGCGACAATCGCATCAAGCAGATGGAAGAGGAGCTGGGTGTACAACGCCGGCGCATGGAAGAGGAGACCGCGGCCCTAGCCGCCCGCCGGACGGATTTGGATCGGCAAGCCAGAGAGTTGAACGCCGCGCGGGCCGAGTTGGAGCCCGCGTCACGGCTCTCACGCGAACCGACCCTGAGCGATGGGCAGCTTGCCGCCCGCGAAGCGACGGCCGCCCGGCGGGAGGAACAAGTCGCCCGCCATCACCAGGCGATCAAGGACAAGGCCAACCAGTTGCGCCGGGGCGTGGAGCAACTTAAGACGGCGTGGGAGGCGACCAAGCGCAAGGAGCAGGAACTCGCCGCCCGCCGGGCGCAGCTGAACGAGCGGGAACAGTCCCTCTCGCAGCGGGAGGCGTCGCTGGCCAGGCTGACCGACTGCCTGGATAGCGGGTCGCGCGAGACGGATGGCCGGGGCGACGAGGAGCAGCGCCTCGCGGCGCGGAAGCGTGAGCTGTTGTCTCTGGCGGCGGACCTTCACTCGCGCGAGCAGGCACTCCGCAGTCGCGAGACGCAACAGCAGGAACTCGCCAACGTGGTGGGGAACATCGCCAGCACGTTCGACCGCCTGCAGGGACACCTCGGCGACATCGACGCCCTCATTCATCGAACGGCGCCGGACGAGCCGGCCACGAGCGAGCCCGGCGTGGACGCGATCCCGGCCGGCCCGCCGACCGGGTACGATGAGCACGACTCACCGCCCGGCGCCCGCCCCGCGGTGCGATCGGCCATCAAGATCCTGCGCCGGCTCGGCGCCCAGGGCACGGACGAGGAACTCGAGGCGAAGCTGGCCCGGAACCCCTGCCGGGACCCGCGATCCGCGGCGACGGGAAGCGTCGACCTTCGCTCCTGAGACACCCGGCGGCAACGTCCGGATAACCAGGGGTGGACGCCTCGTTCGCGCACGCTGGTGGTGGGCGGTCCGTTCCGATTCACACCGAAATGCCCGCCCGATTCTTCCGATAGATGGCTAGATACTTGCGATAGCATCACGGCTCAACAAGACATGACGGGGATGCAGTTGGAATTCTGGAATGCTCAACCACGTCTGGCAGACCATCCTCCAGGAATGCGAAGCCCAGCTCACGCGCAAATGCAAGGCGCCTGTATCGGATACGGAACGGCTTGAGGCCATCGCCGCGATGCCACCGTCGCGAGGACGTCGGGTCCTCGTCGGCGCCATCGACAGCAGCGGAGCGGGGCTGCTCCTGTTTTCGTTTCCGGAGAGCATCTGCCGCGTCATCGTCTCCCAGGCCACGGGGCAGGAAGCGATCGACTGTTCGGACCAGGATTTCAACGATGCGATCCTGGGTTTCTGCGTCCGCGTTTTGAAAGACGTCGGCCAGACGGGGCCGGCCCAGTCGGCCGGCTTCACCGTGACCCCGCCGCTGGTTCTGCGCTCGACGACGTCGGTGGTGGGTCCCGCCAACGCTCTCTGCGACGCGCGACAGCTCGTCACAGAGCGGGGGGCCGTCACCGTCATGTCGATCAACACGGACCCGAGGGCGGCCGCGGATGACGATTCGTCGCCGCGGGCCCAAGCCGTCACGGTGGCGGTAACCACCTCCAAACAACGGCACGCGGCGGAGCCGCCTCGCATCCTGATCGTCGACGACGATCCGCAATCGTGCCGCGTGTTGGCCACCGGGCTCCGCAACAACGGCTGGGGGGCGGACGTAGCCCACCGCGGCCAGTCCGCGTTGAGCTACCTCGGGCGGAATCAGCCGGACCTGATCCTGCTGGACTACGACATGCCCGGCATGGACGGACTGGAGTGCCTGCAGGCCATTCGCGAGAAGCACGGCCCGATCCCCGTGATCATGGTCACGGCGGCCAAGTCACCCGACGTCATCAAGCGGGCGAAGGCCCTCGGCGCGGTCGACTACATCATCAAGCCCTACAAAATCGAGCACGTGAACAACCGGATCCAGCGGGTGCTGGAGGACGAACCGTCCGTGGTCGGCTAGTTTCCCCGCCCCTGGGCGATGCCGTCGCGTCGCGCCCGATCCGCCCTGGCGGGCCGTCCACCACCGTTTCTCGCCGCCCCCGGACGCTGGCCACCGTACGGCAGGCACATTCGCACACCGCGGGAGACTTGCGACCGGTCGGCTCAGTGACCATAATGAAGGTTCGGTCCCGCGCACGGTGGAGCGGGTGTATCATGGCGGACGATTTACCTTAGGTCATCACAGAAATGGGTCAAACGTTGGACGCGCTGCGTCGACTACAGGAGGTCGAGCAACAGTTGGCTGACCTGCGGCGTGGCGTCGATAAGCGCGAGCGCCAAATCCGAATCCAGAAACGCAACATCGCGAAGTCAGAACAGCTGATCGGGCAGAAGCAGGCAGATTTCCGCCAGCACCAGATGGAAATCGACCGCCTGGAGTTGGACCTCAAGTCTCGTGAGGAGACTCTGGCCAAGCACCGAACGGCCCTCAACAAGGCCAAGACCAACAAGGAGTACGCGTCCATCCTCACCGCCATCAACACCGAGAAAGTCGACTCGGCCAAGCTGGAGGCCCGCGAACTCGAGTTGATGAACGCGATGGAGAACTTGCGGGCCGCGATCGAGAAGATCCAGAAAGAGCAGGCCGAGCAGCGCAGCCGGCTGGAGGTGGCGGAGCGTAACCTCGCCGAATACCTCGAGCAGACGGCGGATCGACGGAACAAGCTGGACAGTCAGCGGAGCGAGGTCGCCGAGGCGATCGCCGCGCCGACGCTGATGACCTTCGAGCGGGTCGCCGAGCACCATAACGGCGAAGCGATGGCCGAGATCATCCGCCTTCACCCGAAGCGGGACGAGTTCAGCTGCAGCGGCTGCAACATGAAAATCACACTGGAAATCGTCAACAGTCTTCAGACGCGGGATGAGATTCAGTGCTGCGACGCGTGCGGTCGGCTGCTCTACCTGAATACCTAGGGCTCGGCGGTGGGGCGTCCTCGGGCGGGCTGACCGGCCGCCGCCCGTTATTCCTCGGAATCCATGTCAGGCTCATCCGCCGGCCCGTCGCAGAGGGCCTGGACCTCGCGGCGAACGACGCGGATCACCGCGCCCAGCCGGTCGGCCTCGTCGTAGCGGTCGCGGCGAATGGCGTCCCGCAGTTCGACCACCTTATCCCAGCGCAGGTCGGGGATTTTCGCCAGCCGTGACAACCAGTCGTCGACATCGACGCGGTCGCCGAGCAGGCGGGAGGGGGGCCGTTGTCGCCGGATGGTAGCCATTGGGCGTCTCCCGGCGGGCGTCCCCGTCTCCCGCGGTGCCGCGCGCGACGGGGGCCCATAACTGAATTGTCGAGAAAACGGTCCGAAATCTGAAAGCGAATCTGCCCGCCGGGCCCCGGCGGGTGGTCGATCGGCCCTCCGGCCGGCGCGAACCGGTCGGCGGGCGGCCCCCCGCGAGCGGGGCCCGGGGGCAGCTAAACCGCACCCCCGGACACTCCGATGTGTATATAGTTACTGGGAACGGGCAATGTGCCGCGCTCGGCGGTTGAATCGGGATGCGTCCAGTCGTACTCTGCCGTCCGGCGCGAAAACGCCGTCAGGCGCATCCACCCCGGCGAGGAGCAGAGCAAGACGTTACTCGACGACGAGGAGTGCTCAGAATGGCCAAGCAAGGGTTCAAGCAGCGGTTCGTGCGGTTCGCGGCAGCGGTGGCGCTCGGCGGAGCCGTGTTTCAGATCGGCGGTTGTGATCCAACCGTACGGGCGGCGCTCCTGACCGGGCTGGAGTCCACCACAAGCGCGCTGACGGACACGCTGTTGAGCGCCTTCTTCCTGAGTCTGCAGGACGACGACACCACGGCGGACACCAGCCTGACCACCACGAGCCAGTAGCGGTCGCGGCCCGTTCGCCGGGCCTTGCCCGTTCGGGTCCGCTCCTTCCGGGCAGGATCGGCAGCCGCCCGGGCGAGCCGTCCTGGCAGCGGCGAGCGGCCGTGGAGGGCGCCATCGTCAATCGTGTGATCATCAAACGGCCCGCCTCGGCGCGTCTCGCCGGGGCGGGCCGTGACTGTTGTTTGCGCCAAGCCGCGGGTCAGAGGCGTCCGCCACCGCCGCCGAAGTCGGACCCACCGCCGCGTCCGCGTCGTTTCTTGGTCGACTTCTTTTCCTTCTTCTTGCCTTCGCCGTCTTTCGCCCCCGCTTGTTCGTCGTCATCCGGGCCGAAGATGATCTCGCGGTCCTTGAGCGTGACCACGTCGAGGTCCCAGACCTGCATCGGAGCGGCGGCAACGAGGGCCACCGGGTAGTCGGTCTCGTCCTTCCAGTTGTCCGTGCGGACGGCCGCCGTGCGTCCCACACACTTGCCATTCAGGTAGAGCATCAGGTCATCGGCCAGGAGGCATTTCACGTCGTACGTCTTGCCGTACTCGAGCGCGGTGACGGTCTGGACGCCAAGTTCCTCGCCGTCCAAGTTCAACTGCGCGAATCCGAAGAGCGTCGACGACTCCTCGCCGACATACTTGGCCCGGCAGCGGAACACGAGCGGCAGTTCTTCGTAGGATTGGAAGGCCAGCAATGCGGCGGTCGGACTGTCGTCCTTCAAGGTGCATCGGAGCATTCCGTCGTCGAGTTCCCAGTATCGTCTGGCGTCAGCGACGCCCACGAAGTCATCCATGGAGTCCGCGGGCACTTTCGTCCACGCGCTGTCCGCGATCTTCTCGAGCGTCTTCTTCAGGGCGATGCCAGGCTGAAACACGGGGCTCTTGCTGGTGTTGGTCCGGAACCAGCAGCGCGGTTTGCACGGCAGGTCCTCAGAGTCTTCCTTCTTGTTTTCCTCCGTAACGCAGCGGTAGCACTCATCGGCGTCGCAGTCTTCGTAGCATCTGACGCACTCCTCGCACTCCTCGCAATTCACGCAGTCTTCGGCTTCCTCCGCCACCGACAGGTTCCTGCGATACCGGATGGTCATCCAGTCATTCCATTGCCGCTCGAACTCCTCCACCGCACCTTCCTCCGGGATGCCGAGGGCGGCGGCGGCGGCCGCGTCGTGCCCGTGCTGAAGGCGCAGCTCGTCGAGGAAGGCCCGGAACGCCTCCGGCCCGTGTTCGGCCAGGAAGGTCGCGATCGCCGCGCCTTGATCGTAGAACCGGAAGTTCTCGACCGGGTCCCTGGGATACTCCCGAGCGGCAAACAGTTCGCGGAAGCGGATGAACTCACCGGACACGCTGTCGCGGGCGAGGTTGGCGATTTCCCGGTAGTCGTCGCGGTTAAGCATGTACTGGTTGGCGGTCCCCTCATTGATCCATCGCGGGATGCTCACCCCGCCGAAGAACTCGTTGAGTACGAGATGCGTCAACTCGTGCCCGAGCACGTCCTCGATGTTGTGCTTGACGCGGCTTTTCAACCGAACAGCATCGGGGTCGTCCTCCTCGTGCAGTTGAAAAATCGCGATGTACCAGGTCTCGCCCGTGAGCCTGGATCGCACCGTGACCCCGCCCCCGGGCATGCCCGCCGACTTGTACGCCTTGTAGTCCGGGTAGCAGAGGATCGGTATGCGGGCCGACCAGGCCCGATCGTCGAGCAGCGTTTTGGTCTGGGCCGCCAGGAAGTTCTCACATGCTTTGCCCAGCTCCCTTGTGAGTCGGTGAGTGCACGTTCTGATCGTAAAGTGCTTCGTCTCCCCGTAGATCGTCGGGGCCTTCACCACGGAGCCGCCGTAGCGAATGGGCTCGTAGGACGGGTCATCGATCTCTTCCAGCCCCCGGTAGTTAACGTCCAGGTCGACGCTGAATGGATCGCGATCCGACCATACGTTCGGATCAAACTCGCGAGTGCGCAGAAACCCCTTGCGAGCCTCGCGCCGCACGCCCTCGTCGGTAGCGAAATCGAGGAGCTCGCTCCAACAGTCGAAGGCGTCTTTCTTCTTCCCGAGCTGCTCGAGTGACTTGGCCAGCAGGATGTAGGCCAGCTGGTGTCCCGGGTTGGCCCCGATCTCCTGCTTCAACGCGGCGACGGCGGCGTCCCACTCCTCGGCTTCAAACGCCTCACGGCCGTTCTCGAACACGGCGGACGGCGCCGCATGGACCGCCGCGGTCGTCATCCCCAGTACGACCGCGATCACGACTGCACGGAGGGTGTTGCTACACACTGCTCTGCCCTTTCTTGGTTACGATGGTCTTGCGTGCCTGCTCAAGCTGGGCGATCACGTCCTGGCACAACACGTTCAACGTGCGCAAGCTCGGGTGTGGAGCGAGCTTGTCTTGCATGTACTTGGCGGTAAGCATCAGCGGGCGCAGGGCCAACTCGAACTCGTCGCAGTATTCTCGCCATGTCCGGCGCTCGTCCGCGGTCATCCGACCGCTACGGTCGCCCGACAACTTGGGCTCGGGATGGGTCTCCACCGTCATGGCAAACAGGACGTCGAGGACGACAAGGAAATGGTTGCCCAGGATGCGGGCCAGTTCAGCGCGGTAGCCGGTGGCGTAGTCGGGCAGAATGGCGTCGACCCGATCCAGCGATTCCTCCACCGCGACCAGTTCCTCGGAGAACGGCAGGTACTCCGTCACGTCTCGCGCGCGGGGGGGCACTTCGAGAAGGGCATCGAGCGTGTCCTCCACGTCCAGCTTTTTCTTGAGGGCACGGATGCTGACCTCTTGGTTCTCCAGAATCTGAAAGCAGTACTCCTCGAGAGCCACGCGCATCACGCCCGCATCCGCCAGTGAATTGGCCTCCTTGGCCCGCTTCACGTCGTCGCGGTTCATCATGAAGTCGGCCGCTTTCCGCCCGTTGACGGTGCGCAACGACCACGGATTCGCGTGCTTCTCGTTCTCCTCGAGGATGTCGAGGTGGGCCTTGGCCCGCAGCTTGTCCGTCTTCCGTCCCTTCTTCTCCATTTCCTCCAGCAGTTCGACCGCCCGCTTGAAATCGGCCAGCCGCTCGTGCGTTTCGATGACCATCCACCGCAGTTCGTACTGTTCCTCACTCTCGTCATCGGGATGGACCAACGGCTGGAGCCGTTCCAGGACCTGCTTGTACTTCGCCCGACGCCTGGCCCCGTCTTGCTTGCCGGCCAGCGTGTACAACGCCTCGGCGTTCTGGATCTCCCGCGACAGCGGGTCGACGTTGTAAAAGTGCAGCACGGCCGCGGGGATCACGTCGCGCGGCAGCCGCACATCGGCGTCCCGAATGATCGACTTGACCCGCCGCATCCGGTAGGTGCGCCGACCGCTCGCCGTCTCGATCGTGACCTGGGTCTTGCTCTGGCTGACAACGGTCCCCTCGACCACCTGCCCGTCATCCAACAGGATGCTGTCCGCCGGCGCCGATGCCGCCACCACGAGGACGAGAAGTGCCACCCACCCAAACACTGCGCGTTTCCGGGCCATAGTCCTGTTCACCTTTCCGCCGCGATTCTTCGATCGTCCCGCTGCTCGTTCCGACGCTCCATGGCCCGCAGCACCAGGTTCATCGTCAGCTCCCGCGCGCGAGCGGGAACCGGACCCCGCGCCCCCGTGAACTGCATGTTGCCGACGCCGGAGCAGACATCCACACAGCAGAACACGCCGACCTCGTCGTCCCCGCGCATGATCCGGGACAGCCGACACGGGCCGCTGCCGCCTTTGTCACGATCCACGTTGTCCGATTGCTCGTCCGCCAGGGCTCTCCGGAGCCGCATGCCGCGCACGTCGAAGCCCTGCGTGCCGCGGACGTTGCCGGTGTACACGGGATGCAGAAGCGACATGGGGCGAATCTCCAGTTTCGGGTCGATCTTCTTGATCTCCGCTCGAAGGGCTTCCGCCGTGCCCTGATCGCCGCCCGCCACATCAAAGAATACATAAGTCCCCGTGTCGATCGACTGGCGGATCTGGTTACGCTGCTGGTCGGTCAGGGCGCCTGTCCCGGCACCGGTCACCCACAGCAGCACGGGCGGAGCCGCGGTATCACCCGCCTTCGCGCGTTCGACGTTCGTGCGATAGTTGAACTGCATGAGCCGATTGACCGCCTCGTGGAAGTCCGGATAAACCGGCTGCTGGCCGCCGCATTCCAGGAACGCCATGCGAATCGACCGACTTCCCCGAATCGACGGCGGGTACGGCGACGCTTCGTACGTCCGCGGCGGGCGTGAGCCGTCCGTGGTATAGGTCAGCAGCTCGTTGACGAACTGGAAGATCCCGGGCTCCCCCTCGACGTCGTACCGTCCCCACCCGCACGACCAGTCATCGGGAGCGATGAAGACGAAGTTCTTCATCCCATTGCCAATCACCCGCGGCCGCGCGCCCGGCTTCAGTTCGATCTTGGTCTCGTTTGACTCCCCTTCCTCGGAATCCTCGTCCTCGTCCTTCTCGGCCTCGTCTTTCTTGGCCTCGTCTTTCTTGTCGTCGTCCTTTTTAACCTCGGCCTGCTTGTCCTCGTTCTTCAACTTGCGAGACGGGAAGATGGGCTTGTCGGCGGGAAGTTCGGTGAGCTGGTACTCGGGAAACAGGGCGTCGAGCTTGCGCTCGACCGCCTGCCGCGCGCCGCCTTCGTCCCTGGCGCTCACCACAATGACACCGCCGGAGAAGCAGTACTCGCGAAGCTTGGCCCACTGGTCATCCGACCAGTCCGGCATCTTCTCCACACTGAGGTAGAGGATCGGGATCTTCGCCATCTGCTCCATGGAGCGGTCGATCGTGATCTCGCGCCAGTTGTACGTTCGCCGGCGCTGTCGCGAGATGTATCGCGCGATGTGTTCCGCATCGCGGTTCAAGACGGAGATGTTGTCGCCGCCCGCGATGAGCCGCTGGATCACCGCCGGCGCGTCCACCGCGGAGAGCATCAGGAGGCCGACGCCGGTGAGCTCCAGGCTTCCGGCAAATGTGCCGGACGCGACGTCGTAGAACTGGTCGAGGATCCGCTTGGCTTCGGTGTGGAAGATGGGCTGGCCGCCCAGCTCGTCACGCCCTATGACCTGCGACAAACGCATGAGGTAGTAGGCTTGCGCGAATGGGTTGTTGCCTTCCGCCCGCAACTGGTCCAGGGTGGGCACGATGCCCTCGCGGAACCCGTGATCGTCCTCAAAAAAGTAGTTGGCGTTGAGCCATGTCCACCCGTCGCCGATCGCCACCAGCTGCGCCGAGTCGGCGCGATACGAATCGCACGAGCGGCCATCGATACACAGAGCCATGTCGAGGGTGGCGAGCAGCGCTGCCTCTCCGGCGGCCGTTCGCATCAGCGTAGGGAGCTCGCCCAGCCCGCCGTAGTTGGGCAGGGTCGCCCCGAAACCACCGTCGAGCATCTGGGCTTCGATCCAGTACCGGGCCGCTTTTCGCCACACCGCGCGGTCCACGTTCTTGCCCGCGTAGTACGCCTCGCGGAGTGCTTCCACCGCCTGGGCCGAGCTCGAGTTATCCGATCGGATCTTCGGGCCGTTCTCCGGATCATCTTCCTTGCTGGTTTCCGACCACCCGCCGTCGTCCCGCTGGGCCCTTCGCAGCCACTCGATGTCGCGGGCGATGGTCTTGACGTACTTATGGGGATCCCCGTAACGAGCCAGGCAGTACAACCGGGTGGTCACCGGGGTCGTACCCCGGGGTTGCAGTTCATCCGGGCGATCGGGGTCTCCCAGCCAGTCCAGGCTTTTTTGCACCGACCGGATCCCGGTCCGCTCGGCCAACGCCGCCGCCATCGTGGCGGTGTTCAGGATCAGCTGCGCTTCGGTCGCCGGGTCGGTTCCGCCCGCTCCCCGCCCGCCGATCGCGAAGTACCCGTCTTTGTGATAGAATTCCTCGCGCCGCAACAACCTGGTGGAGCGGTTCAGCGCCTCCTGGACCCGCCGTTCAATGGCATCGACGATGGGGATGTACCGAATGGGCGCGGGCATCTCGGGGCTTCCGCCCTCCATCAGTTCGTCATCGACCTCGCGGAGCACGATTCGGCGGAACATCAGGAGCGCCTTCATGTCTTCCGGGAGTTGGAAGACCACGCCCGCCGCACCCGTCTGCTGTCTGAAATCCCCCGTTCGGATGCGGCCTTTGGCCATGCTGTACGCGTTGATGAACTGGCTGGGCTTCACCGTGAACTCGGCCCCGAGCGGCGCGCCATCCACCCAGATGGCGGGGGCGATCACCTTGAGCTCCACATCCTTCTCGCTCGACAGAATCTGGAACTCGTACTCGTAGACGTGCTTGGGTCGCACCCGGCCTCGCAAGTCGAACCAGACATACATCGTGCCGGGAGTATCGGGATAGTCGATCCCCGACGGATTCACCAAGAGACCGTGCATGCCGCCCAGTGCAGCGTAGGCGACGGCCAGATCCTCATACGCCCGGAAATCATCGGTGCCCTCCACCACCACGCGGCCGAAATGGGCGGGACCGCTGAAGGCGAAACGCACACCATCCTCCAGGAGGCTGATCACCGGTTCGGCCTTCTGGGACGGCCGATTCAAATCTCCGTTGACGACAAGGTTGGGACCGGCCACGGCGTCCGGCCCGGCGGCCAGGCAGACCGCCACGGCGATGGAGCATCCGATTCCGATTGACAGAGACTGGCGTCGCACGATTCACCGCCCCCTCTATGTTGTTGTCGAGTGATCAAATCGATTCAGGTCACCACAGGCCTGCAGGACCGAGAAACACACAGTCCAACCTACCAGAATGAAACCCCGTTGACCACCGCGCGGCGGTCGGACGTCGCATGCAATGGTCGGGAATTGTGGACGGCTGGCGCAATGCGGTTGACCTCCCGGCCTGCCGCTGTCGCCCACGGGACGTTCTGGTCGTGAAGCCACCAGTGATTATACCCTTGTGCACGCGCGAAGTGGAACCTTCGGCGACGACGGCGGGTGCGTCGCGTCGGCGGACCGGCGCCGGCGCGAGGCATCGAACGGCGGCGCGGGTTGGGGGAACAGGTGGGACCATGGCCCGGGCCGGCGCGACGCGGCGGCCCGTGCGGGCCGCCGCCGATGCGCAGGTCGGGACCAAAAGGAGGTCACGGCTACAAGGAGCAAGGAGGAGGAAGTCGTTGGCTCTCATAGGCCTCCACAAGTAATACGCCCGGCGTTGCCCGCGGTTCGCGGCGAGTTGTCGATTATCGTCCGGACGCCCGGCCGGCGGGAAAAACCCATAAGACGATATACATGAGATGCTTATGTCATCTTGCCCGCCGATCCGGTCCAGGCCGGGCCGGGTTCTTGGCCCCCGGTTGGACCGCCAGGCGGGTGCGAACCGCCCGTTGACGCGCCGCACCTTAACCAGTACCTTACATGCCCGGTTGGTCCGGTCCCCCGCAGGGGCCGGCACCGGCGGCTCGGGGCCTTGACGGGGCGGTTCGTGGGAGTCCGGCGTTGGCCGGAGGCACTCGGACGGTGGGCTCTCCTCTTCGCGGCGGGGAGTTCAAGCCTCCGCACCGAGCAGTGGCCGCGTCCACCTCCAGCGGCGGATTCGGTTCTCTTCAGGCAGGCATTGAGGCGTCAGCAACCCGGCAGGGAATTGCCGCCCTGTGTCGTGTGCGAGGAGACCTTGGTGGACCGGGGCATTCGCCCGGTGGCGGATGCGAATACCCGGTGGTGTAATCGGTAACACACCAGGTTTTGGTCCTGGCATTCCTGGTTCAAGTCCAGGCCGGGTAGGTAGATTGCGGCGTGATTCGGGCTTCCGGCTTCACGCGAAGGGGACGGCGAACCAACCGAAGGAGCGCATCGACGATGGATTGGGCAAACCGGCGGTGGCGCGCGGACGAGCTACGTGATTTGAAGGTGTTCGGTGGTAGCGCGTCGCAGGAACTGACTGAACTGATCTGCCACTATCTCGGCATCGAGCCGGGACAGGTATGGATCAGCCCGTTCCCGGACGGCGAAACGTTCCTCAAGCTGCAGGACGACGTTCGGGGGAAGGACTGCTTTGTGGTGCAATCGACGGGTCCGCCGGTGAACGACAACTTGATGGAGCTGTTGATCTTCATCGACAGCCTGCGGCGGGCATCCGCGTCGCGGATTACCGCGGTCATCCCCTACTTCGGGTATGCCCGGCAGGACCGCAAGTCGGAGGGTCGCACGCCGATCACGGCGAAACTGGTGGCCAACCTGATCTGTGCCGCCGGCGCCCACCGCGTGGTGGCGATGAACCTTCACGCGGAGCAGATTCAGGGCTTCTTCGACATCCCGGTGGACCACTTGACGGCGGTCCCGGTCATCGCGGAGTACTTCCAGAAGCTCAAACTACCGGACCCGGTGGTGGTCTCGCCGGACGTGGGGAACCTCAAGACGGCGAACCAGTACACGTCCCGCTTGCACGGTGACATCGCCATCATCGACAAACGCCGCCGGGACGGCGCGGACGTGAGCGCGGTGAACATCGTGGGCAACGTGAAGGGGCGCACGGTGCTGCTGTTTGACGACATGATCACCACGGCCGGCACCGTGTGCGAGGCGGCCCAACTCGTGCGTGCCCACGGGGCGGGCAAGATTTACGTCGGGGCGACGCACGCCGTGCTGGCGGGACCGGCGTGCACCCGCATCCGTGAGGCGGGCTTCGAGCAGGTGTGCGTAACCAACACGATTCCGCTGTGCCGCAACGCCCACGAGAAGCTCAGCAACGTCAAGGTGCTGTCGGTCGCGGAGTTGTTGGGGGAGGCGATCCGCCGCATTCACCGGCACGAGTCGGTCAGTGCCTTGTTCGATGAGATCACTCCCTGACAGGACCCCGGCCGGCCTTCGAGATGAAGATGGAATCGACGCTGACGCGTCGGATTAGCAGAAAACGGAGACGACGAACAACCATGGAGCCGAACACACTCAAGGCGATGCCCCGGACGTGCCTCGGAACCCGCCACGCCCGGCGTGAACGGGACGCGGGGCGCGTTCCCGCCATCCTTTACGGGCACAAGGAGACGCCGCAGGCGGTTTCCCTGAGCGCGCACGATCTGGCAGTCCAGTTGGCCCACGGGTCGCGGGTGCTCACGCTGGAGGTGAATGGGAAGGAAGGCCAGTACCTGATCAAGGAGGTGCAGCACGACTACCGGCACCCCGTGCCCATCCATATCGACCTGATGCGGGTGGCCAAGAACGAGCGGGTGACGGTGGACGTGCCGATCGAACTGCGGGGGACCCCGAAGGGCGTGTCGGAGGGCGGCATGCTCGAGCAGATGCTGAACGAGGTGGAGGTCGAGTGTCTCGTCACCCAGATTCCCGAGTCGTTCCGTCCGCTCGTGACAGAGTTGGACGTGGGTGCGTCGCTGACGGTGGCGGATCTGGAGGTGCCGGCCGGCGTCGTGGTGAAGGCGGCGCCCGACGAGCGGATCGCCATGGTGCGTGTCCTGGCCGAGGAGTTGGGGGCGGAAGAGGTGGAAGGCGAGGAATCGCCGGCGCAGCCGGAGATCATCAGCCGGGCCAAGGGCGAGGAAGGCGACGAGGCGCCCGAGTAGTGTTGTGGACGTGGCCGTACGGTGAAACTGATCGTCGGACTCGGCAACCCCGGCCCGAAATACGAGGCGACGCGGCACAACGTCGGGTTTCGCGTGATCGACGCGTTGGCCGACCGGTGGAAGATCGACGCGCCTCGCGAGCAGTTTAACGCGTGGGCGGGCTCGGGTCGGATCTGCGAGGAGCGGGCTCTGCTGCTGAAGCCGACGACGTTCATGAATCGCAGCGGTCAGGCGGTGCAGGCGGCGGGCCGGTTCCATCGCCTCGAGCTCGCGGATTTGCTGGTGATCAGCGACGATTTCGCGCTGGTTTTGGGTCGAATCCGGATGCGGGCCCGCGGTTCGGCCGGCAGCCACAACGGGCTGGCGGACATCATCCAGCGGCTGGGCTCGTCGGACTTCGCCCGGTTGCGGATCGGCATCGGTGAGGCGGTCGGTGAACCGTCGCGGTTCGTGCTGGGGCGGTTCGCGCCGGAGGAGGAGATCATCGTGCGTCAGGCGGTGTCACGGGCCGCCGACGCGGTGGAGTGTTGGATCACGAGCGGTGCGGAAGCGGCGATGAATCGGTTCAACGGGATGGCCGACATCGTGGACCCGGACGCGTCTGGCGACGACCGGCGCTCGTAAACATCCTGGAGGTGTGCGACGTTGAAAAGACAGTACGAAGGAATGTTCTTGTTCGACCCCGGTTTCGCCGGGGAGTTCAAGAAGGCGGAAAACGAGATCCAGCGGTTGATGGATCGCGCCGAGGGCGAGATCGTGTTCTGCCGCAAGTGGGACGAGCGAAAGCTGGCCTACGAGATCGAGGGTCGCAAGCGGGGGGTGTACGTGTTGACCTATTTCAACGCGGACCCCGCGAGAATCCGGCCGCTCGAGCGTGATGCCCAGTTGTCCGAGTCCATCCTGCGGCTGCTCGTGATTCGCGCCGACAGCATTACGCGCGAGCGGATGGACCACTTCGCGCCGCCGGAGCGGAAAGAGGAGACGGCACCGGCCGAGGAATCGCCGGGCGAGAAGTCCGAACCGGCTACGCGACGGCATGAGGATGCACCGGACGACGCGAAGGCGGCGGTCGGTGTGGCGGAGTCCACTGAGAGTTCGGGGCAGGAAACCGAGGCGGCCTCGTGAGGCGAGTCCGCCCACCAGTCCAGGAATCACGGGGATACATGCAATGGCGAACCTGAATCGCGTCATCCTGGCCGGGAATCTTACCCGCGATCCGCAGTTGTCGTACACGCCGAACAACACCGCCGTGTGCAAGTTCGGCATGGCGATCAACCGGACGTGGACCGACCGTAGCAGCGGCGAGAAGCGCGAAGAGACCTGCTTCGTCGATCTCACCGCGTTCGGGCGGCAAGCCGAAGTGATCAACCAGTACATGGGCAAGGGACGCAGTCTGCTGGTGGAGGGGCGGCTCCACTTCAGCCAGTGGACGAACGCGGAAGGCCAGAAGCGCAGCAAGTTGGAGGTGGTCGTCGACAACTTCCAGTTCATCGGCGGCCGCGGCGGTGAAGGGGGAGGTCGGCCGGGCCAGGAGGCGGGGGCCGGGGCGGCCTCGGGATGGTCGGACGAACCGCCGCCGCCGGCGGGCGACGACGACGTCCCGTTCTAGCCCGGGCCACGGCGGCGGCGCAGGGCGGGCCGCTGATTTTTTTCGCGCTGTGACACCCGTCCGCCCGGTGCAGGACTCACAGCCCGCGCCCGCGCCAACCTCTCGGCGGGGCCGAAGGATCGCCGCCTGGGAGTCGGTGATCGAACGAACGAACGGATAGACGTCCCACAGGGCGCTCGCGAGGCCGACGCGAATCGGCCTCTTGCATCCGGCGGGGCGACACGGTTATGAAACCACTGGGGGCCCCGGCTCGGCCGACCCCCACCGGAGTGAGTAGCGAGTCATGAAGCTGTTGCTGAAAAAGGACCTGCCCAATCTGGGCATCGTCGGGGACATCGTCGACGTCTCCGCCGGGTACGCCCGGAACTACCTGATCCCCAAAGGACTGGCGACCGAGCCCACCGATGGGAACATCCGCGCCATCGCCAAGGAGCGGACGGCCGCCGAGGAGCGGCGTCGGGCGGCCCTGGAAGCCCTCCAGTCCGAGGCGGAGCGGCTGGCGAAAGTGGAGGTCACGATCGCTGCGGCGGCCACCGAAGACGGGCACCTCTACGGGTCCGTGGGGGCGAAGGAAATCGTGGCCGCCCTCGCCGAGTTGGGGCACGTGCTGGAACCGTCCAACGTCAAGCTGACCCATCCCATCAAGCAGTTGGACAACGTGATGGTTGACGTGGTGCTGGCCGACTCGATCGCCACCCAGGTCAAGGTCTGGATCGTGCGGTCCGGCGAGAGCGCAACGCAGGACGGGGAGGAGCCGGAGTCATCCGACCGGAGCGGTGGAACGGAGGCCCACGACGATGACGACAGCGGCGATTAGCGGTCGGCCGGACCCGGACGATTCGTGCCGGGTCCCGCCCCAGGATCTCGAGGCCGAACGGAACCTGCTCGGCTCGATGATGCTGAACCGCAACGCCATTCCGGGTGTCCTGACCATCATCGCGCGGAACGAAAGCGAATGGTTCTATCGCCCGGACCACCGGAAACTTTTCGAAGCCCTGATCGACATCTACGACGACGATCAGCCGATGGACCTGGTGGTCGTCCGCAACGAACTGCGTCGCCGCAACCTGCTGGAAGAGGTGGGCGACGTTCCCTACATCGTGCAGTTGGCCGAAAGCGTCGGATCGTGGGCCAACGCCGAGCACTACGCCCGTATTGTCCGGGACAAGGGACTGCTGCGGGACGTGATCCGCGTGGCGGGCGAAATCACCGAAGACGCCTACGCGGAAGATGAGTCGACGGCGGACCTGCTCGACCGGGCCGAACAACGCCTGTTCGATGTGACTGAGCGGCGGGTGAGCGGCCAGGCGATCAGTCTCTCCGCGCTCGTCCACCAACTGAACGACCAGCTACAGGCCCGCGGTGATCACTACCTGACCGGGCTGTCCACCGGTTTTCACGAACTGGACGATCTGACCAGCGGGTTCCAGAGCGGGGACTTCATCATCGTGGCCGGCCGGCCTTCGATGGGCAAGACGGCGTTCGGCCTCACCGTCGCCGAGCACATGGCGGTGGACGACGGGCGGCCGGTGGTGTTCTTCTCGATGGAGATGTCGAAGATCCAGGTCGGGCATCGGATCCTGTGCAGCCGGTCGCGGATCGATTCCCACAAGGTACGTCGCAACATGCTCACCGACGAAGACACGCACCTGCTGATGCACACCTGCGCCCAGTTGAAGGACGCGCCGCTCCTGATCGACGACACGCCGGGGATGTCCATTCTCGAACTGCGTGCCAAGGCGCGGCGCCTGCGGCTCCAGCACGATGTTCAGGCGGTGTTCGTCGACTACCTGCAGCTCATGCGGTGCCCGGCAAAAGAACGGGACGGGCGCCAGCAGGAGATCTCCGAGATCAGTCGCGGGCTCAAGTCGCTTGGCCGCGAGTTGAACATCCCCATCATTTCGATGGCCCAGCTCAACCGGGCGGCGGAGCAGCGCGAGGGCAACCGGCCGCGGATGAGCGACCTGCGGGAGTCCGGGGCCATCGAACAGGACGCCGACGTGGTGTTGCTGCTCCATCGGGAAGAGTACTATCGCCGCGGCAGCGGCGAGCCCGATCCGGACATCAAGAACAAGGCCGAACTGATCGTGGCCAAGCAACGCAATGGCCCTACCGGAACCATCGAACTGGTCTTCAACAGCCGCAGCACGCGGTTCGACAACCTGGCCCCCATCCCCGACCCCGGCTACGCGCCGCCCTATGATGAAAACACGGCGCCGTTCTAGGTGACGCGGACGTCGGCGCCCTGACCCAGAGACGCGTCAACGAATCCGGTCGATCCCGCGGCCGGGCTCTCGAAGTCGGGGACGCCGTGCGGTATCATCTCCGCGTTCGGGGTTCCTTTGTTCAAATCCAGGTGGCGGGAGACACGAAGTCGCGCGCCAGCCGGCCGGTTGAAGGCATCCCGCGTCGGCGGTCTGGAAGGCGGTCAGTGCAGGGGACAGAGGCGAAGGCAACGTGAGTGCAGTCCACGATTCTCTGGGGCAAGCGGTTTTCGACAGCGTCACCATGCCGGTCGATATCGAGGTGGTGTACACGGTCGTACGCCGTTCTCGAAACTCCGCCGCCTTGGGCGGCCGCTGGCATTACGCCCAATCCGCCCAAGACACAACCGACACAGCGTGCCGCGTGTAGGAGGCGCCACCACCGAAGACGAGGCCTGCCGCGCACTCGGGCTCCCCTGTCAGGCCCCGCCAGTAATCGATGCCAGCAAAGAAATCACTCGCAACGGTCTGGCCGGATTTGATTTCGATCGGTACCTGCTTCGCCCCGAGATCGATCAGCAGGTCGATTTCGTGCCCTGCCGAATCGCGCCAGAAGAAAACGTCCGGCTCGGCACCACGGTTGTAGTAGTTCTTGATCGTCTCGGACACCACCCATGTTTCGAAGATCGCGCCACGCGCCGCATGCGCCACCAGGTCCGCAGGACTCTGGACCCTCAGCAGGTAGCACAGTAGTCCCGTATCGAGAAAGTAGAGTTTGGGCGACTTGACCAGTCGCTTGTTGAAGTTGCGGCGGTGCGGCCGCAGGCTGTAGATGATGAAGTTCGCTTCCAGGATCGACAGCCATCGCCGGGCGGTGGTATGGGAGACACCGGCATCCACGGCCAGCGACGACGTGTTCAGCAACTGTCCGCTACGGCCGGCGCAAAGCCGTGCAAACTGGCCAAAACTCTCGATGTCGCCGACGTTCAGCAGATCGCGAACGTCGCGTTCGAGGTAAGTCTGGTAGTAGTTTCCCAGCCAGGACTGCGGCTGAAGTCCCTTGTCGTGGATCCTGGGGTAGCCGCCGGTGAACAGGGTTCCGAAAAGGTCCGCGGTGGAAGTCTGATCTGTTGTACCCCCGGACCGACGGCTCTGCCGCAACGCGGCCACGTCCCGCATCCGACGGCCAATCAGTTCGGACCGGCTGAATGGGAGTAGCCGGAGCACCGCACAACGGCCGGCAAGACTTTGATTGATACGGTTGAGCAGCAGGAAGTTCTGCGAGCCAGACAGAATGAAGTGTCCCGGCCGATCTTCTCGATCCACAATCCCTTGGATGTAGGAAAACAGGTCCGGCGCTCGCTGTGCTTCGTCCAGAATGACCTTGCCGGGAAACTGGGCCAGGAACCCGCGCGGGTCTTCCTTGGCAAACACGCGTGCATCAGGATCTTCCATCGAGGCATAGTGGTGCCGAGGGAAAGCCGCCCGGACGAGCGTGGTCTTGCCGGATTGACGCGGCCCAGTGACCGTCACGACCGGGTAATCGCGGGCGGCTGCCTCCAGCGTGTTGGACAGGTGTCGGGCGATCATCCGAGGCTCGCACAATTTGAACATTCAATGTTCAATTTACACGCCCCGGCCGTCCCGTCAAGCGTCCGCCCGGCGTGTTGGGGGTGGCCCTTCGCGGCTACCCGCGTCGGGCGGCGGCGGACCCACTCGTGGCACGCAAGTTCACCGCACGACCACGGAGATCGTCGATCGGCGGGCCGTTTCTCGTTGGTCGACCCGCAGAGCCCGCGTCACCTGGATCGCACCATCGGATGGCGAACGCTTATCGGGCCGTGATCGCCCGGCACGCGGCTATGGTCTGTGGGGGCCCCGGCGATCCGCAAGTCTTGCCGGACGCGGTCTGACTCACGCCGACCGGCGAACCGAGTCCGGCTTCCTGCGACCGCGATGTCCGAGGGCCATACCCCTGGAGTTCGCATCACCGGCCAGCCGGGCTCACTGCCGGCACCCCGCAATCAACGCCCGGATACGCGGCCCAGTGGCCGTCACGACCGGACAGTCGCGGGTGCTCCCGTCCGAACCGCCGCCGAAACCGCACGACGCCTGGCACCGCTCAGCCCCGGCTTGCGGGCGGGCGACCCTCGCGGATAATGAACGGCATGCGATTCCGTAGGTCGTCGGGGCGGGCGACATCTCGCAGCATCGCGTTGATCGTCGAGGTTGTGCTCGCGGTGGGGCTGCTCGCCCTGCTGATCGCGATCACCAGCGGCCTCTATACCTACGAGCTGAACCGGCTCAAGACGCAGCAGGCCACCGACATGTTGGCCACGTTCGACCGCTCGGTCCGGGTCTACGCGGAGGTGTGCGGCGAGTGGCCGCCGGGCAGCCAGGACTCCAGCCTGCGTCGCATCCTTCCGCTGCTGCTGTCGGTCCCGGAGACCCGCGAGGTGCTGTCGAACGTGTCGAACGTGCTGCTCTACACGGTGGACGGCATTCCGCGGTGCCGCGACCCGTGGGGCCAGCCTATCCGGTGCCTGACTCGCCGATCGTCGTCGAAGGCCTTCCGCGACCGGGTGATTCTGAACGATGGCGCGCCCGTGTTCGAGTGCGCCGGTCCAGACCGCCGTTTCGGCGACACCGACACGTCGCGCCAAGCCGACAACATCCGCACCGACGAACCCCTCAGCGTCACCCCGCCGACCACCCAACCGGTCACGACCGACGACGAGCCGGGGACGACGTGACCCGCGCGGCGCCGCGGACGTCCGTGGTGGCCCGGCCGGTCGGACTTCGCCAGTGGAGTGGGACTCGACAGGCGGGTGGGCTCGCGGTTCACGCGACTTCGCCCTTCTCCGCCGCGACGAGGGCGGCGCCGAGGGCGCCGGTCATTTGGGGGTCGTCCGCGACGAGGAGTTCGCAGGCCAGGGCCTCGGCCAGCATCTGGACCAGGCACGCGTTCCGCGCGCCGCCGCCCGCGAAGACAATCGGCGGCTGGACCGAGACCCGACGCAGCATCGCCACCGTGCGCTGCACGATCGAGTGATGCGCAGCCCGGGCAATGTCCTCCCGCGGAACGCCCCGGGTCATCAGGCCGACCGCCTCCGACTCGGCGAACACGGCGCACATGCTCGAAAGCTGCACGCCGTTCCGACCCGCCTGCCCGGCGGCACCGAAGGCGTCGACCTCGTAGCCCAACGCGCCGGCCATCAGCTCCAGGAACCGGCCCGCCCCCGCCGCGCAGCGATCGTTCATCTCGAACCGGCGCGGTCGGCCGGTCTCGTCGAGAGCGATGACCTTTGTATCCTGACCGCCGACGTCGAGAACGGTCCGGCAAGCGGGAAACAAGGCGCGGGCGCCCCGGGCATGCGCCTTGATCTCCGTAACGCTGGGCGCGTCGAACTCGACCTCGGCCAGCCACCGGCCGTAGCCCGTAACGGTCAGCCGATCGAACGGGTGGGCCTCAAGCAACCGCCGACAATCCGCGGCCAAGTTCGGGCTGGTGTCGACCCGTTCGGACGAGAGTACCTGCCCGCTGGCCGCGTCGATCACCACGCACTCGATGGTGCGCGACCCGATGTCCAAGCCGGCCGCCGTGTTCATCACCGACTCCGCGACGCAGGAAGCATTTCGAGAAACGCCTGGATCCGCGTCGTCAACTGCGGTGCGTCTTCCATGCTGTAGTCCGTTTCGAGCTTCAGCAGCGGGATCCCCGCGGAATCCAATATTTGTTCGACTTTGCCGGCCTCCATCGTGTACGGCGTGCAGAAGTGCAGCGCGTAATGAAGGACGCCGTCCACCCGGTACCGGCGGGCCATCTCCACCACGTGATCGAGCCGCTCGGTGTTGGGCGTGAAGCAGGCGCAGTCGATGTCGAGATACCGATCGGCGATGCGGTCGAGCAACTCCTCGCGGGTCTCGCCCTCCTCGGAGACGAGGTTACGCGTGCCGCGCTCGCCGACACACGACTCCTCGCCGACGATGATCGCCCCGCTCTTCTCCACCAGAAACGGCAGCTTCCAGTTGGGGGCCGCCATCGGACAGCCGCTGATCAGCAATCGCGGCGTGCCCGCCGGAGCCGCGCCCACGCCGTTGGCCACCCGCTCGTCCAGCTCATCGCATAAGGCGTCCATTTTCTCCGTGAACCGGACGGGGTCGTCGTAGAACTGGACCTGGTTGATCAGCAGCGCGTCGCGACCGGAGATCGGCGCCGGATCGGCCGCACGGAGCGTATTGAGTCGATGCAGCACCCGCCGCTTCGCGTTGACCGTGCGGATGGCCTGCCGCAGCCTCTCAGCGGTGATCGCCCGGCCGGACAGGTGCTCGATCCGCTCGGTCAACCGGCCGATCTCGTTACGCCAGAGGACGCGGTCGGCCGGCGACTTCATCTGCGGCGTCTCGATGACGAATGTCTCGGTCAGTTCGTTGAACAGCTCGTAGGCCTTCTTCTTGCCGTCACACGTCGTCTCGCCGATGACCAGGTCGCACGCCTCGAGGTACGGGCACAGGCGTGAGAGCTTGAAGCCGATGAACGACTTGATCAGCGCGCAAGTGTTGCGGGGCACGATCTGCTCGGCGGATGACGAGCCGATGTTGGCTCCCGCGCAGAGCCCCACGCAGATGCCGTCGGCGGCCAGGATGATCTCCTCCGGCACGTACAGGCAAAACGTCCCGACGACCTTGCGGCCCGTTCGGCGGGCGTCGACGAGCTCCCGAATGCGCAGGCCGTGAATCTCCGACAACACGAAATCCAGGTATTGCATCCCCTTGGGCCGGTCGGTCTGCGAGAGGTAAATGTCCGCATACGCCTGGCCGAGCACCTGGAGCAACTCGTCGTGACCCTTGAGATCCAGGCCGAGGTCGGCCCACATGGCCGTGTAGTCCGTCTCTGTCATGGTGGATGGTCCTTCTTCTCCGGCCCGCGGCGACGATGGAGGCTCCCCTCATGTCGCGCCCGGCAGCGCCGGATGTTTCTCGAGTTGCACACGCTGAAGTGCGGAGGGAGCCGAGGACCTCGCCGGTGGCACCCGTCAGCAGGAGGGAAGACGAGGTGACGGCAGAGCCCGCGGCGCGTCCCATGCCGCGACTTCAGCCCGCAGAAAACGCGAGGACGCGAAACTGCGTCCGGAACGCGGGGCTCAGGTCTGGCGCCGACCATGGTCGGTCCGTGGGGACATCTGCATCACCTCCTTTCGATCGGTCATTGGGCGTTGACAGGGTATCCTTTGCCCGTCCATCCTACCTCACAGCCCGCCTGACAACAATTCGCGATTCCGTCACCGGTCGTGGCCGCGCCGGGATCCACCGCTTGTCCGGGTCGGCGAATCGAAGCCGTACCGTCAGCGAGCGCCACCAATTGAATCGGTGTCACGCTTCGAGCATCGTATGTAGCGTACGGAGACCGATCATGACGCATGGAACGAAGGCCGGCCCAACCGGCCGGCCGACGTCGGCACGCTTGAAATGTTCTTCCGGGACCGACCCTGTGCCGATCGACGCGTTAGGGGGTCTCGAACACCTCCTGGAACGCGGCGAAGTCACGCATGTCGAGCGTATCATTCAGATCGAAGTCGAACGCGCAGATGCAGCGGGCGCTCGGGACGTCCGCCTCGAAGCACACGGAAAAAGCGCCTTCGGGCGGCGGCGGATCCTCGCCTGCCTCGATGTCGGCCACGAAGTCCACCAGGGTGGTCACGCCGTCGCCATCCCAGTCGCCGAGCACGTCGCCCGCGAAGCCGTCGCATTCGCCGCACCGGTTCCAGGTGCACTCGGTAAATTCGCCCTGGAACTCGTCCAGCCCCGTGCAGTCGGCGCGGCGAGTCATGCTGCACTCGTACTCGGGCGAGCAGCAGGCACCGACCGAACACTCGAAGCAGGCGGTGCCCAGACCGAGGAAGTCGCCGGTGGCGCAGTCCGCCTCGGCCGTAAGGGTGCAGCCGGTCGGGCCGTCGCAACACGCCCCGACGCCGGTGCAGGGGGACGGGTCACAGGAGTCGCCGCCGATCCACGTGCCGCCGCCGGCTTCGCAGTCGTTCTGATTGATCATGATGCACTCGCCGTCGATGCAGCACGACCGGACCGGACCCAGGCACGGGTGCCCGTCGCACCGCTCGCCGGGGTCACCCCACACGCCCGCGACGGCGTCGCAGAC
>CAZBUJ010000053.1:0-42168 GCA_964495075.1 uncultured Phycisphaeraceae bacterium | reverse complement strand
TTGCGTTGAGTAACCTGCCGTAACTGGTTGGGCGCGGCCGGTGCATTCCCTGAAGTGGGGGTGCGCACGGGCGGGCGTGGTGTGGGGCCAAAGAAAGAACTGAATTTTTGTCGTTATCGGGGGGTTTCCCGGCTGGACGGGCTGCGGGGGTGGCCGTATAGTATTCAGCCAAGGTGGATAATTAGAAGTTTTGGTGAGTGGACCAGGCGCGCCCTATCACGTCTCCCCGGGGCGTGCCGCGTCAGACGTAAGCATCCGCCTTCCTATTAACGATGCGGCGAAGCGAAACGGGCGCCCGGTGTGTGCTTGCGGGTTGGGGTTCAGCCGAACTGCCCGTTGGCCGGGTGAGGGCGCGGCCATCGAACCCGAGCCGGCATCGGTGACGCCGGGATGGCGTGTTTCGTGTGATGGGGGCGCGTGAGGTGTCGTTCGGCGGTTTGGACGGCATTGATCGCGGTGCCAGTATGGGGGCGAGCGGATGTGCGGGTGTTTCCGGCGGGCCGGAACGGTGACTCATGCAGAGGGCGATGGGCATATCGCCGGGTGGGATCGCAGGAGGACGTAAGCGATGGAGCGGAGCGTATTTGTTCGGGGTGTTGGATCGGGGTGGTGTCATCGGAAGAGCCGGGTAGCGATTCGTGACGGGGTTCGGGGGATCGTGCTGGCGGGTTCGCATAGTTGGGGTGAGTGTGCGCTGGAGCGCATGGTCTCGCGTCCGTTGCTTCCGATCGGCACCCGTCCGTTGATTTGTCACATTCTCGACTGGTTTTCCGCCGAGGGCGTGGGCGAATGCAGTATTTGCGCGAACAGTGAGACGTCGTTGTACCAGCGTTGTCTTCGCGACGGGGAGTGTTTGGGGATCCGCCTTGAGTACGCGGAGGACGTCATGCCGCGTGGTCCGGCGGGCTGTGCCCGTGATGCCGCGATGCGGAGCGGCGGGCACACGTTCGTCGTGGTGGAGGGCGCGGGGATTCCCCGGGTGGATTTGAGCGAGTTGCTGGCTGCCCACGAGCGGGCGGACGCCGCATTGACGGTGGTGGTGGAGCCGGCGACGGGTTCGCGGGGCGACCGGGGCGCGGCATTTGAGCCGGTGGGCGTTTACGTCTTTTCAGCCGCCGCGTTGCAGACGGTTCCGGAGTTGGGGTACCAGGATATCAAGGAGTGTCTGATCCCGTCGCTTTACCGGGCGGGGCAGAAGATCGTAACCCTGAGGGCGTCGGCGGATGGTCCGCCGCGGGTGGCGGACGGCGTCTCGTACCTGGCGGCGAACATGTGGGCGACGCGTCGCATGGCGGCGGAAGGTAGCTGCCTCGCCGGTCACCGGCGGGTTGGCGAAGCGTGGATCCACAACACGGCGGACGTGCACGCGACGGCTCGGTTTGTTGGTCCGGTTTGGGTCGGGCCGCGGACGGTGATCGGCGCGAACGTGATGGTGGTCGGTCCGACGACGGTCGGGGCGGACGGTCACGTGCACGCGGACGCTGTGATCAGTCGATCGGCGGTCTGGGACGCGTGCGTGGTCCAGCAGGGGGCGGTGGTTGACCAGTGCATCCTGACGGTGGAGGCGATCGTGGAGCGCGAGCTTGTCATTCGCAACACGGTGTGCACGTCGTCGCGGTATCCGGGTCGGCGGGTCATTGAGTGGTTGGCGTCGCGTTGTTGGCTGGCCGACGACCGCGACCATGCGTTTTATGCGGGCCATGGCCCTGCGAGGATGTTGGCTGCGTCGTGACGGGCGGGCCTGACTGAGGACGGGGCCACGATGTCGTCTGTACGGCCGTCGAGCTGGTGACATGACGGATCACCGTCGGGTTGGGCGTCGAGTGCTTCGGGTAACCGGGTGAGCAGGACCGGGCGATCCGCCGCGCCTCGCCCGGACGGCCTGATTGGGCGTTCGGCACGTAATCCGCGTGTCCGTCGTCACTCTGGATCATCATCCCGGTTACGTACACTTCTGCGCGAGCGGGCGTTTGACAATCGGTCCGGTTCACGATAGCCATGTGTCGTTCTTGCCGGATCACAGTGCGGCGGTTATGCCAGTGTGGGGGGTGGTCGCCGCGAGTGGCTCGGTGGTTCCGGCGATGGGGTCTCGAGGAGTCGAATATGAAAGTCGCGATCCTGGCGGGCGGCGTAGGCAGCCGCCTTTCAGAGGAGACGGTGGTCAAACCCAAGCCGATGGTGGAGATCGGGGGGTTGCCTATCCTTTGGCACATCCTGATGCACTACTCCGCGTACGGTCACCGGGATTTTGCGATCGCGTTGGGGTACAAGGGGGAGTTCATCAAGAAATACATGATGGACTACTGCTCGCTTCAGGGCAACCTGACGGTCAAGACGAGCCGGGGTGACATTCTTCGGCACGGCAGTGATCTTCCTGATTGGACGGTGGATCTGATCGATACCGGCATTGACACGCTCACCGGCGGTCGAATCAAACGGTTGGCTCCGTACTTGGGCAACCAGACGTTCATGCTGACGTGGGGGGACGGGGTGTCGGACGTTGACCTGGACGGGTTGGTCAAGTTCCATCGCTCGCACGGCAAGCTGGCCACGGTCACCGCGGTTCACCCACCGGCCCGGTTCGGGCACCTGGTGTTCGAGGGTGACCGGGTCAGGGAGTTCTCGGAGAAGCCGCAGACGGCGGAGGGGTGGATCAACGGCGCATTCTTCGTGCTCGAGCCGGGGGTTTTCGATTACATCGACGGCGATGCGACGCAATGGGAGCGTGAGCCCATGGAGCGGTTGGCGGCGGAAGGCCAGTTGATGGCCTACCGGCACACGGGGTTCTGGCAGTGCATGGATACGCTGCGGGACAAGAAGCTCCTCCAGGATTTATGGGATCTCGGCAACGCGCCGTGGAAGACATGGGACTGAATTCATGAGAGTGCTGATCACGGGGCATCTGGGCTACATCGGTACGGTGATGACACCGATGGTCCTGGCCGAAGGCCACGAGGTCGTCGGCCTGGACAACGACATGTATCGGCGGTGCACGTACGACGGCACGATCACCGAGGTGCCGACATTGAGGAAGGACGTTCGGGACGTCGGGCTGGACGATCTGCGGGGGATCGACGCGGTCTGCCACCTGGCCGGCCTGTCCAACGATCCGCTGGGTGATCTCAATCCGGAGTTGACGTACGAGATCAACCATCGGGCGTCGGTTCGGCTGGCGGAGATGGCGAAGGAAGCGGGGGTGGAGCGGTTCGTGTTCTCCTCGTCGTGCAGCAACTACGGGGCGGCGGGCGACGACTTCCTGACCGAGGAGTCGGCGTTCCACCCGGTGACTCCGTACGGGGAGTCCAAGGTCTTCGTGGAGCGGGATGTGTCTCCCATGGCGGACGACCGGTTTTCCCCGGTCTACCTGCGTAACGCGACGGCATACGGTGTGTCGCCGCGTATCCGGTTCGACCTGGTCCTGAACAACCTGACGGCGTGGGGCTTCACGACGGGCAAGATTCGCATGAAGAGTGACGGCAGCCCGTGGCGGCCGATCGTGCACATTGCGGACATTGCCCGGGCGTTCATCGCCGTGTTGGCGGCACCGCGCGAGGTCATCCATAACGAGGCGTTCAACGTGGGCATCACGGCGGAGAACCTCCGGGTCCGCGATATCGCCAACGCGGTCGGCGAAGTGTTGACCGACTGCGAGATCACGTTTGCCGACGGCGCGTCGCCGGACAAGCGCAACTACCGCGTCAACTGCGACAAACTGCCCGCGAGGGTGCCGCGCTTCCGGCCCCAATGGACGGCGCTCAAGGGCGTGGCCGAGGTGTACGAGGCGTACAAGCGCCGCGGCCTGACGCTCGAAGAATTCGAGGGGCCGGTGTTTCAGCGGATTGCCCACGTCCGGAAGTTAATGGCGGAGGGCGTGCTCGACGAGAACCTGCGGGTCCGCGCGTAGCCGGCTGCGCTCGCGAAGGTCGGCACGGCGCCGGGCGGGTGGCCGACGGCCGGCGGTGGAGACATCATCGATGACGAACGCGGAGACGGGGCTGGTGGAGAAGTGCCGGCTGGCCGGATGCCGGTCGTGCGGTCGTGTCGGGCTGGAGCCGGTGCTGGACCTCGGCCCGATGCCGTTGTCCGACGGGTTGCTGACCGCGGAGCAGTTGTCGGAGCCGGAGGGGCGGTACCCGCTCGAGGTGGCGTTCTGTCCGGACTGCGCCCTGGTCCAGATCCTGGAAACGATCCCGCCCGAGAAGCTGTTCTGCGAGGACTATCCCTACTACTCGTCGTTTTCCGATGCCCTCCTCGTCCACTCCCGCGAGAACGCGTCCGAGTTGATCCTGTCGCGCGGGCTCACGTCGGCGAGCCTGGTCGTGGAGCTGGCGAGCAACGACGGTTACCTGTTGCGCAACTTCGTCGAGCACGGCATACCGGTTCTGGGGATCGATCCGGCGGAGGGCCCGGCCCGGGCGGCGGACAAGATCGGCGTGCCCACGATGAACACCTTCTTCACGCGATCGCTGGCCGCGCAGTTGCGGGACGGAGGCAAGCGGGCGGATGTGGTCCTCGCCAACAACGTGCTGGCCCACGTGGCCGACACGAACGGTTTCGTCGAGGGCATCGGGCTCGTGCTGAAGGACAGCGGGGTGGCCGTCATCGAGGTTCCGTACGTTCGCGATCTGATCGACCACGGCGAGTTCGACACGATCTACCACGAGCACCTGTGTTATTTCTCGGTGACCGCGTTGGATCATCTGTTCCGGCGTCACGGGCTCTATCTGAACCGGGTGAAGCGGCTTCCCATTCACGGGGGGTCGTTGCGGTTGTATGTCGAGCCGCGGGAGGCGATGGACGAGTCCGTTTCGTCGTTGCTGTCGGACGAGGCGGATCAGGGCGTGAGCGCTTATCCGTACTACGCGGACTTCGCGGCCCGGGTGCGTGACATCCGATCGTCGATGCGTTCGCTGCTCGGCGGTTTGCGCGCGGAGGGCAAGCGAATCGCCGGCTACGGAGCGGCGGCGAAGGGCGCGATCATGCTGAACTACATCGGGTCGGGGCCGGACGTGGTCGAGTACGTAGTGGACCGCAACGTGCACAAGCAGGGCAAGTACATGCCGGGCGTGCACCAGCCGATTGCGGCCCCCTCGCGCCTGTTGGAGGACATGCCGGACGCGGTTGTGATTCTGCCGTGGAACTTCAAGGACGAGATTCTGGCGCAGCAGCAGGAGTATCGGGACCGGGGGGGCAAGTTCATCGTCCCCATCCCCGCGCCGTCGGTCGTGTAGCGGTGCGCGTTCGAGGGAGGGCATCTGATGGGTGCCGGAGCCAGTGACTTGCCGCCGGGGGTGTCGTTCGAGCAGAAGCCGGCGCCGGGCATCGAGTGTCCGAACTGCTTCGCGCGGGGGGGGCGTACGATTTACGAGGTGGACGGCATCCCCGTCCACAGTTGCCTGCTCATGCCGAGCCGCGACGTGGCGTTGGCGTACCCCACGGGCGATCTGGCGCTGGGCTTCTGCCCGACCTGCGGGTTCCTGTTCAATACCCGCTTCGATCCGACGGTCCACGAGTACTCGCCCGACTACGAGGAAACGCAGGGCTTCTCGCCGACGTTCAACACATTTGCCCGTCGCCTGGCGGATGGCCTGATCGAGAAGCACGATTTGCGCGGCAAGACCGCCCTGGAGATCGGTTGTGGGAAGGGCGAGTTCCTGGCCCTGCTGTGCCAGTTAGGTGACATGCGGGGGGTGGGAATCGATCCGGGCTACCGTCCGGAGCGGACGCCGGCGGACGCCGCGGCGCGGGTGGAGTTCATCCGGGACTTTTACGGTCCGAAGTATGTCGGGCTGACCGCCGACTTCATCTGTTGCCGGCACACGCTCGAGCACATCGCCCCGACGGGTTCGTTCCTGCGCGACATCCGCACGACGATCGGCGATCGCCGCGATACGCTGGTCTGGTTCGAGTTGCCGGACGTGTATCGCGTGCTGCGCGAGGGGGCGTTCTGGGACATCTATTATGAGCACTGCACCTATTTCACGCTCGGCTCGCTCGCCCGCCTGTTCCGGCGATCGTCGTTTGACGTGACGGAACTCGAAACGGTCTATGACGATCAGTACCTACTCGTCACGGCGCGGCCCGCTGACGGCCCGACGGCGCCGCGCCTGCCGGAGGAGGATGATCTCGCCGCGGTGACGGAGGCGGTGGATCGGTTCGGCGAGGTCTGTTCGTCGATCATCGCCAGGTGGCGCGGGTTGATATCGGAGTTGGCGGGGCGTGGCGAGAAGGTCGTGGCGTGGGGGTCGGGCTCGAAGGGCGTGTCCTTTCTGACCACGCTCAAGTTCCGCGACGAGATCGAGTACGTCGTCGACATCAATCCGCACCGGCAGGGTCATTACATGCCCGGCACGGGCCAGCGGATCGTGGCCCCGGAGTTCCTGGCGGAGTACCGCCCGGCGCATGTGATCGTGATGAATCCCATCTATTGCGACGAGATCCGCGGTGACCTGGATCGTGTGGGCGTGCGGGCCGAACTGCATCCGGTGTAGGCGGAACGTTTCGCCGGCGCCGGGTCGAACGCGGCGGGAGTGAGCCGTTCATGACCGTTTCGTGCAACGACGACACGCAATGCCCGGTATGCGACCGTCGCGGGATGTATGTCTACTTCGAGCTCGATCGGGCGCCCGTATTCTGCAACGTGCTCTGGCGCCGGCGGGAGGACGCCCTGGGGGCGGCCCGGGCGGCGATTCGGCTGGCCTGGTGCCCGGCCTGCGGCTTGCATTACAACGTCGCGTTCGAGCCGGAGCGCATGGGCTATTCGCCGGCGTACGAGAATTCGCTCCATTTTTCGCCCCGGTTCCGGGCGTATGCCGAGCGGTTGGCCGACGGTCTGGTGGACAAGTACGACCTGCGGGGCAAGCACGTCGTGGAGATCGGGTGCGGGCAGGGAGAGTTCTTGGAGCTGCTGGCGCAGAAGGGCGATAACCGGTGCGTCGGGTTCGATCCGAGTTACGACGTCGACCGGGCCACGACGGCGGACCGTCGCCGCGTCACTATTCGGCGCGAGGCGTACGGTCCGCAGCATGCGAATGAGCCGGCCGACCTCGTCTGTTGCCGCCATGTGCTCGAGCACATCGCCCAACCGCGCGAGTTTCTGGGGCAGGTGCGTCGGGCCGTCGGCGATCGACTCGACACGGTGGTCTTCTTCGAGGTTCCGGACGCGCATTACACGCTGCGGGACATGGGCGTCTGGGACATCATCTACGAGCACTGTTCCTATTTCACCGCGTCGTCGTTGTGGCATGTGTTCGCGCGAAGCGGGTTCAGCCCGACGGTGGTGGCGGGGGCGTACGACGGGCAGTTCCTCACCATTGAATCGACGCCGGCGTCCGGGCCCGTGCTCCGGCAACCGCCGGACTTCGACAGCGCCGAGCCGCTCGTGCTCGCGTTTGCCGAGGCGTACCGCGCGAAGCTGCGGGTGTGGCGCCAGCGGCTGGATGCGTGGAGCCGGGACGCGGCGCGGGTGGTGGTGTGGGGCGGCGGATCGAAGGGCGTGACGTTCCTTAACACGCTCGACGTCGGCCACGACGTGGTCAAATACGTCGTCGACCTGAACCCCAATAAGCAGGGCCAGTTTGTCACGGGCACGGGTCAGGAGATCGTGTCGCCCCAATCGCTGGCCGCGTACGCGCCGGATGTGATCGTGATCATGAATCCGATCTATCAGGACGAGATCGGCCGCGAGGTGGACCGCATGGGTCTCACCTCCGAGATCATCATTGCTTGACGGGTGGAGGGTCGGCCGGCGGCGGCTCAGCCGCGTTTTTCCGGTTTTGGATGACGTCCTTGATGGCCTGCCGGATCTGCGTCGCGTCGAGCGGTTTCTCCATGAACAGATCCGCCTCCAGCAGTCCGGTACCCATTTCCTTGGCGTAGTCGGCGCCCATGGTCTCCCCGATCGCCGAGATCATGATCACGGGCAGGTGCTTGAGCGCGTTGTCCCGTCGGATCTCGTCCATCAGGTAGAACCCTTCCAGGGGTGACGACAGCATGATGTCGAGCAGGACCAGGTCGTATTTTCCCTTGCGCAACTCCGCGAGGCCTTCCGGTCCGGTGAGATGGGCGTGGATTTCGTGCCCCTCCGGCTCCAGCATCATCCGTAGCGCATCGTGGATATCCGGATCATCGTCAATCACGAGGATTCGGGTGGGTGTGTTGGTCACAATCGTGTCTCCGTCTGCCGCGTTGGACTCGTTCTCCCGCGGTAGATCAGTCATTCCGCGGCGGCGGTTCCGTTTTGAACCCGCACTGCGATCCCTGCCACGGTCCCGGTCACTGCGGCGGGTCGGTCCTCACGCCGTCGGTTCCGGGTTTGCCACTGGTACTTCATATACCGGCCCGGTGGTCCGGCCGCAAGCGGTCGGGGTTGGCCGCCGACATGAATGGCGGCGGCGCTATTGAAAAGCGGGGTCCGGCGTCGGGGGAGGGGAGTTGCCCGTGTGAGGCGGGCGCGCGTCGGGCGGCTGAGCACCAACTAATCGGGATGAGAACCCGAATTACTAATGACTAATTACTAATTACTAATGAGGCGACGCGGTGGAATGGCTACTGGCGTGGCTTGCACCGTACTGGTATCGCCGCTCACGGTGGACAGCACATCGCGTGGTGGTGCTGTGACGAGTCGCACCACGCGGCCGCCCGAGCGTGATCGGCCGACACGCCCTCTGCCGCCAGCAAACCGGTCGCCAAAGTCGCCTCATTAGTTTGACAGCGCTACAATTCGCGTTTACAGCTCGCGAACGCCGGTTGGCCCTGTTGGGCAAATGCGTTCTCGCTGGCGCCAGCGGCGATCCGAGACCAAACTAGCGCTGTCATATTAGTAATTAGTAATTAGTCATTAGTAATTCATTTGTGTGTCCAGAAGCTTTTCGGGACAGGTCTTCCGATCGTGCCTTCGGGGCCGAGTTGCGCGGCGATGAGGCGTTCGTAGTCGCGTTGCGCCCACGTCCAGAATTCGTTGACGGGTTCCTTTGCGTATTCGAGCGCGGTAACGGCGCTTTGGGCGACGAACGCGGCGTCGGCGGCGGCGTCGGCCGCGCATCGGGCGGCCGCACAGGCGGCGGTGGCGGCGGCGGCGAGGGCCGCGTGTGACGTGGCGTCCGTCTTGACCTCCGCGCGTTTGGTGTAGGCGGCTTTGAACGAGGCGGTCCGGAGTCGCTGGATCCGGTGCAGCGCGTGGGACAGCGATTCCTGCGAGTTGGTGTCCTCGCCGGCCGCGGCGGCCGATTCGGCCATCTCGATCGATCGTTCAAGCCGCGGGTCGCTGTTGAGATGCTGCACGCGGCGGGCGCACCGGCAGGCCCAAGCGATCACCGCGCGTTGCGGGAGTCGCTTGAGTTGCTCCCGGATGGCGACGGTGTTGACCCGCCAGACGGTGGTGGGCTTGGCGGCCGGCTCTTCGACGAGGTCGGGCTCGAGGGGTGCGGTGGCCATGGCATCGGCGAGAGCGGCCCCGTTTTCGTAGCGCTGCTCGGGGTTCTTGTCGAGGCATTTGAGCATGACCCAGACGAGCCAGTTGGGGATATTGTGCCGCAACTTTCGGGGGTCGGGCGTGGGTTCGTGGATGTGTTTGAGCATGATGGCGAAGGGGCTGCCCGCCTCTTCGGTGAAGGGCAGTTGCCCCGTGGTCAGTTCGAACAGGGTGACGCCGAGCGAGTAGACGTCGCTGGCCGGGCCGACGCGTTCGCCCTTGCACTGTTCCGGGCTCATGTAGGCCGGCGTGCCGATCTGGCGGCCGAGCCCGGTCAGCCAGGTCGCTCGTTCCAGGGCGAGCACGACGCCGAAATCCGCGACCTTCACCGTTCCCTGTGCATCGAGCATCAGGTTGGCGGGCTTGATGTCGCGGTGGACGATGCCGACTTTGTGGGCGGCCCCGATCCCGGAGGCGGCCTGGCGGATGAACTGGACGAGTGCGTCGATGCTGATGCGTTGCTTGTCCCGCTGCCCGCGTTCGAGCAGATCGCGGAGGCTTCCGCCGGTCAGCAGTTCCATGGCGATGGCGGTGGTCTGGCTGTCCTTGGGGCAATCGTAGACCCGCACGACGTTCTCGTGCTGGATTCGTGCCATGCTCATGGCTTCTTGTTCAAACCGGGCGCGGATATCCTCGCTGCTCTGGTATTCCGGCTTGAGGAGTTTCAGGGCCACTTCCCGATCCGTGGTGCGGTCGATGGCCCGGTAGACGTCGGCCATGCCGCCTTCTCCGAGCCGTTCGGCGATTTCGTACTGGCCGAGTCGGCGACCGATACTGTCCCCGATCCGTCTGTTTGCGGCGTCCGGGGATGCATCGCGTCGGCCGAGCACGATCCGCAGGTCGTCGATGATCAGGTCGTCCTCGTCCGGCGTCGGAACCAGCGTCCGGGTGTCGTCATCCTTGGTCATGGGCGTCGCCCGCGATGGGGTTCATGTCGGCATCGTCCTCGAACTGGGCGATCCACGCGCGAATGGCGTCGAGCACGCGGCTCTTGTAGACGTACACGCTCGAGGTGGAGATGCCCAACTCCGTCGCCACCTGCTCGACGGGTTTCCGCTGAATGGCGTACAGCACGAACGCCTGGAAGACGTTCTGGCCGAGTTCGGGCTGGAGTTGCCGCAGCGCCTCGTCGAGCATGGCGTACCGCCACTCCTGTTCCCAGATTCGGCGTTCCGCCTCCTCGTGCTTGTCCTCGATGCCACTGAGCAGGTCGACGCCGGTTTCGAGCGGGACGGCCTGGGCCCGGGACGGGCGGTGCCGTGCCCGGTGGGTCATCAGGGCTCGTTTCCGGGCGATGCCGTAGAGCCAGCCGCGGAAGCGTCCTTTCTTGGGGTCATACACGCCGCGGCCGAGGGCGTCGTGGGCGAGCAGCAGGACCTCCTGGGTCGCGTCGTCGGCGTCGGCGTCGTTGAGGCCCAGTCGCCTGGCGAAGTTTCGGACCATCGGGGCGTAGAGGCGGTAGAAGTGGCTCCACGCCTGCGGATCGTGTCCGTCGCGAACGGCCCACAAGAGGTTGGTCTGCGTCTGCTCCACGACTCTGGCGATTCGATGGGTTGGCACTGTACCGGGGGGCCATTGTAGGTCAGGATCGGGCCCGGGCCAATATCGCGGTTTCGGGCGGGGCCGGACGGGGACGTGGACTCTTGAGAGAACCAGTAAGAACGGGAGCGGCCGGTGAAAGAGGCTATGGGGCGGGGACCGGCGCGAGGGCGAGGCGGTCGCGACGAGTGGCGTTGTGGTTCATTCGGTGTGGGTCCAATCTGAGGCCAGGAGGACAGTGGTATGAGAGGTTACACGGCTCGGTGGGTGGTGCCGGTGGCGGTGCTGACGGCGATGTCGGGCGCCGTCGTGCGGGGCCAGCCTCCGTCGGACGGCGAGCAGGAGGTGATCGTGATCCGGGGCCAGCCGATGTCGGTCTGGCCGTTCGCCGATTTGCAGCGTCGCGGCTACGACGTGGCGGAGATCCCCCGCGAGGAGAACGCGTTCTGGACGTACCTCGAGGCGATCAACACGTGCAAGGAACTGCCGGGTGAGCTGGGGGATGTGTTCGATTACGCCCGGTCGACCGCATGGCCGACCGGCCATGACGACAGGCTGACCGCGTTCATCAAGGATCCGGCCAACACGAAGGCGTTATCGCTGGCGACGAAGGCGAGTGCGATGGCGTCGTTCCAGGCGTATTACTTCGGGGACGCCGACCAGAGCGTGATCGCCGTGTTGCTGCCTTCGTTGGCGAACTACCGCTGGCTGGTCAAGCTGGCGGTGGTGGACGGTCGTCGGCTCGCCGCGTCCGGCGAGTATGACAAGGCGTTCGATCGATACGCCACGGCGATGCGGGTCGGGCACCATCAGGAAAGCGGCATTACGCTGATCGAAGGGATGGTCGCGATCGCGTGCTGGTCGGCGGGGCACCGTGCGGTCTGCGACCTGGTCACCCGGTACGACGTGCCGGAGGATCAGCTTCGTCGGATGGTGAAGGAGCTTGGTGAGTTGGCGTCGCATCAACCGAGTACCCGCCGCGGGATTGAGTACGAGCGGATGCTCGGTCCGAATGTGGTGGACGAGATCGTGATGCGCCCGACGGAGTTGTTGCGGAACTTCCATGCGATCGGGTCCGTGATGTGCAACGGCACGTGGGCGGCGCGCGTCAACAAGCTGGAGACGCCGTGGGACCGGTTCGAAGCCCGCATCGGGCAGTTGATGCTCCCGGACCGGACCATCAAGAAGCACTTCGATGCCTATTTCAGTGCTTTGCTTGCCCTGGCTGACGCTCCGCTTTATTCGAAGATGTGGCGCGAGTTCGATGAGGAAGCGCTGGCATTGTCGGCGCCGCGCTGGGACCTGCTGGCTCGTATTCTGCTGCCTTCACTGGCGCGTGCGATGGAATTGAGCGAGCGGTGCAAGGCCGAGGCGCGGGTCACTCGGACGGCCGCGGCGATCCGGTTGTTCACACTGGAAAACAAGGGGCAGCCGCCGGCGGACCTCGACGCGTTGCAGGCGTGGATTCCCGCCGAGGAGCTGATCGATCCGTTCAGCGGCGATCGGCTGGTCTACGAGCGCCAAGGCCGCGGCTGGGTGCTGTACAGCCTGGGTGAGAACATGGTGGACGACGGTGGGAAGGTTGGCGATCGGCCATGGACGTTGGATTACGTGGTACGCTACCCGGCGCCGGCGCCCGAGCCGTTCGAGCCGGTCGCCACGCAAGGGGACTGACGGGCTCGCCATTTCGAATGGAGTTAATCACATGATTTGGGACATTTACCGAGCGCTGCTCGTTATACTGCTGGCCACGCCGGTGTTCGCGGGGGAGACGTCGCCGGTTGCGCCGGCGTCGCCCGAGGCGGCCCTGGCCCCGGCGGATGCGACGGCGATCCTGTACGTCGACAAGCCGACCGACGTGTTGTGTCTGCCCATGTGGGAGACGCTGGTCCGGGGCGATGAGGAGTCCGCGGCCCTGTTGGCCGCCGTCAAGGGACTGTTCGCCGGTCCGATGATGGTGTCGGTGACCGGTACGCCGAT
Organism: uncultured Phycisphaeraceae bacterium; assembly: GCA_964495075.1. Classification (GTDB taxonomy): domain Bacteria; phylum Planctomycetota; class Phycisphaerae; order UBA1845; family UBA1845; genus JAFGJQ01. Next base: position 29,177 of record CAZBUJ010000053.1, on the reverse strand, counting down.
GCAGCTTGGCGAGTTCCGGGTCGAGTTCGCCTGCCGGATGGGCACCGCCGAGGACGAGTTCTTTCAGAAGCTGGACGCGGACGTCCTGCCGGTGTTGGGCAGGCGTCTGTTGGGCCAGGCGACGGGCGGGGTCACGCCGTATGAATCCCTTCGCCTGGTTCGCCTGCCGGTACCGATTCCGGTGGGGCTGTTCACCGGTGTCAAAGGGGACGTGCTCTACGGCAGTACGCGGCGGGCGGATGTCGAGGCGTGGTTGGAAGGCAGCGAGCTGCCCGAACGGTTCGTGCGGTCCGACGATGCCCGGCGGTTGTTCGGCGAGAAGCCGGGCCGCGCGGATGTCTGGGCGTACCTTGACCTTCGCCCGTTCGTTCCGCTGATTCGGGCGGAGTTGTCGAAGAACCAGATGACCGAGCTGTACGATGCGCTGACGCTGGATCGGCTCGAGGCGGCCGGCGCTTCGGTTGACTGGTCGGGTGGCAAGTTAAGGTCGCGGGTCGCAGTTGCGATGACGGAAGTGAACGAAGCACCGCCGAGTGTATGGAGCTTCGCGAATCGTACGATGGAGATTCCCGCCGTTGTGCCGGACGACTTCCACTTCTTCGTTCGGATGGCGTTTGACAGCGGAGCGAGCGAGGTGGATCGCCTCGGCGTTGTGCTGGATGCGATCGATCCCGACATCATGGCCGAGTTTCGCGAGGAATGCAGGGAGTTCTGCCGTGATTTCGGGTTCGATCCGCATTGGGATTTCATGCAGAACTTCGTGAGCGAGGCGGTGTTTGCAGGGCGAATGGACCCGCAAGGTCTGGGTGCGTGGGTGGTGGCGACCGAGTTGGCGGACCCGGGCCTGTTCGAGACGCATGTCGGGGCGTTGGCGGGAGCGTTTGCCCTGCCGTTCGAGTCGTGGACCCATGGCGGTGCGTTGATTCGCATGCCACCGGCGGATGCGAACATCCCGCTGGCGTTTGCGTGCGTGGATAACTACCTCGTGCTGGCCACCGACGGCAGCGTGATCGAGCAGGTCATCGACGCGCGGGCGAGCGGAAAAACGGTGGCGGCTGCGTCGCGGTTCTTGAAACTGAAGCGGAACTTGCCGGCCGAGAGTTGCCGAAGCGGCTATGTCGACCTTGCCGGGCTGTTCAAGCTCGCGAACGAGATGATGACAAAGTGCGACGACGACAACATGCCGCCGGTGGTCAGGGACCTGATCAAGCGGGTGGCGAATTCCGATGCGACAATGGGGGCGACGCTCCAGTCCGGGCCCGGCGTGCTGGTCCTCGACGCGGTGTTGGACGACACGCTCGACGGCGCGGCTCGTGAGGCGCTGTGGCACTCGGTGTCGGCCAGTCTTTGCGCGTCGCGGGAGCAGGCGCGGCGGCTCGTGTCGGCGGCGAAGGTCAGCGGCATTGTTCAGAGCTGTATGATCTACGCCAATGACCACAAAGGCGCATGGCCGGAGAGCCTGGGCGTGCTCGTACAGACCGGCGTATGCACCCCCGACCTGTTCCGCTCGCCGTACGAGGACGACATGATTCCGCTGGTGGCGGAGATGGTGGACGCGGACGGATACTACCTGTACCGGTCGGGTCAGGGTCTCAAGCCGCAGGATGTGGTGGTCTGCGAGCGCCGCCTGCGACAGGGCGGCGCGAACTTCGGATTCGCGGACGGTCACACGGAGTGGATCGAGGGAGATCGGGCGGTGGAACTGCTGCGGATGATGGAGCAGGACCAGCGCTGATCGCCATCGCGGGAATGGTTTGCCAGACGGCGAGGTCCATGGTTTGGCGGGCGGTCTGTTGCCCCCGTCGGACGTGGGCTTTGTCGTGCGCGGTGGTGGTGCTTATCACTCCTCGATCAGCCATTCTCCCTTGTGGGGGCCGCTCGTCGCTCGGAACGCGCGGTGGCAGGTCTTCTGTCCGCAGTGGGTGCACTTGACGGGGAATCGGTCGAAGCTGTGCTTGCGTTTGATCGCGGTGGGCTGGCCGTGCTTCGCGCAGGCGGGGTTGTTGCAGATGACGTAGAAGACGGCGGTGTTGGAGGCCTCCCCGGCGCCCTCGGGGAGCGGGGGAGTCAGGCTGCCGATGACCGTGCGCAGGATGAGGATGACGGCCACGCCGGCCACGATGACGGCTCCGTAGCGCGCGACGGGGTGCTGCCAGAGCAGCACGGGATTCTCTCGAAAGTGCTCCCACCCTTCGGCGGCGCGGACGCGAACGGAGGGTGCGTACTCGCGCAGCGCGTGGAGCCACGCGACCACCTTGCTTTCCTTGTCGACCGGCACTATCGCACTCCCAAGCGAACGGCGCGAGCGTCCCGCCCGCCGGTCGGGCGGACCGTATCCCGCCCGACCCGCGCGCCGTCGATCAGATTCTATGCTGTGGGTGTCGGCGTGTGAATCACGTTTTCGGCGTTTGTGCTAGATCGGAATCGCCGACTGCACCATGTGGCAGACCCGCTCCGCCTGGTCGCGCGTCATTCCGGGGAAGATCGGCAACGACAGGATCCGTTGACAGAGATCGTATGTGACCGGCAGGTCTGACGGTGCCAGGCCGAGGAAGTCGAACGCCGGTTGCTGGTGGACGGGGATTGGATAGTGGATGCCCGCCCCGATACCGGCGTCGTTCATGTGCTTGAGCAGGTCGTCCCGATCGTCCACCTGGATCACGAACTGGTGGTAGACGTGTTCAGCCTGCGGGTCCACGGAGGGGAGCACGCAGTCGTCGTCGGCCAGCATCTCGCGGTACCAGTCCGCGATCTTGCGGCGGGCGTGGTTCCAGCGGTCGAGGTGGCGGAGCTTGACGTCGAGGACGGCGGCCTGGATGGCGTCGGTGCGTGAGTTGACGCCGATATCGCCGTGCTCGTGCTTCGATTGACGGCCGTGGTCGGACAGCGTCAGGACGAGGCCGGCCAGGCTCTCGTCCCGCGTGACGACGGCTCCCGCGTCGCCCCACGCGCCGAGGTTCTTGCCGGGGTAGAAGCTGAAGGTCGCCGCGTCACTCAACTGGCCGGGCTTGTGACCGGCGTACGACGCGCCGTGGCACTGGGCGGCGTCTTCGATCACCACGAGGTCATGTCGCTTGGCGATCTCGGCCAGGCGGGGCATGGGCACCATCTGCCCGTACAGGTGGACGGGGACGATGGCGACGGTGTCGGGCGTAATGGCGTCCTCGAGCCGGTCGAGGTCCATCAGGTAAGTCTGCGGGTTGATGTCGATCAGCACCGGTTGGAAGCCGGCCTGGACGATGGCCTCGGTGGTGGCGACGAAGGTATGCGAAACGGTGATGACCTCCTTCTCGCCGTCGCCGATCCCCAGCGCGGCTCGCAGGGCGAGGTAGAGGGCGTCGGTCCCGTTGCCGCATGGGACGCAGTAGTCGACGCCGCAGTACTCGGCGAAACTGGCGGCGAATTGTTTGAACGCAGGCCCGCCGACGAACCAGTTCGACTCGATCACGTTCGCGACGGCCGTCTGCAGTTCGTCCGCGATCTCGTCATGCATGAGTTTGAGGTTGCACAGGGGGATGTTCTGCACGGTCGAGTCCTTTCAGAATGGGCTGGCGCCGCCGGCCGTTTTCCAGGTATCAGGCTTGCAGTGGCGGGGCGCTTGGTGTCGTGGTGCCGGCCTCGCCCCACCTGGCTGCGGAGGAACCCACACGTTCGCCGGTTCGACCAGTAGTCCTCCGTGATGGCACCATGGATTATCGGAAGATTGCGGTCGGGAAGTTTGGCCGTTCCGCCGGGCCCCGCAGCGTGTCGGTTGCCCCAACGGGTTGGGGCGATGTGAGGGAAGCGACGCCCCCGCCGCCGCGTGACGGGTCCGGATGCGCAAGACCAAGTGCCGTCGGAGATTAGGGGCGACAGCGGCGCCCGGTTTGCTTGCCGTTGGCCGGTCGTCGGCGGCACGGTTTCGCCAGGCCCCCTCTTCCGGACGACGCCGCACGTAGAAGGCAGCGGTCCGGACGGTCAGCTCGCGATCGAGACGACGCCGGGTCAGCCGTACACCACCGGCCGGGCCCGGTCGTGCGAATCGTGCCACAACTCGGCCAAGGCCTTGGGCTAAAGACGCGGAGGTTTTCGGACGATGCATCGGACGGGGCCGCGGCTGTCCCCGCGCGCGGTGTGCGCGCCGAGCCGGGCATAAGGAGGATCCGTGTCGACGACCCAGTACGATCAGTGGCTGCGCGACACCCGGGCATTCTGGGATGTGGCCGACGAAACGGAGGCGAGGTTCGGCCGCGTGTGCTCGTCGCCAGAGATCGACGCCACGGACGACCCGCGGCGGCGCGAACAGATCTGGGAGCGGGAGACGGGCGATGCGATGCAGCTCATCCTGGACGGCATCCCGCTGGGGTCGGACTGGACGTGCCTGGAGATCGGGTGCGGCGTGGGTCGGCTCATGAAGGCGCTGGCTCCGCAGTGCCGCATGGTGATCGGGGTCGATCTGAGCGAGGTGATGCTCGGCCACGCGGGCCGCTACCTGGCGGGCGTCCGCAATACCGAGTTGATCCACAACGACGGTCGATCGCTTGCCGGCGTAGCGGACGGCTCGGTCGACTTCGTATTCTCCCACCTGGCGTTCCAGCACATCACACTCTATGAAGTCGTCGACAGCTACCTCGCGGAAATCGCCCGCGTGCTCAAGCCGGGCGGCTACTGCCGCATTCAGAACTGGCGTGAGGGTTCGGTGCCGGCGGTGGAACGCCTCAAGAACGTGGTGCGGGCGCTACTCGGTCGAGGCATGGTCCGCAGTGACCGATGCTGGCAGTGGCGGGAAGGTCGCGAAGTTCGGTTTGGCGGTGTGACGTTCTGCCCGCACGAGTGGCGTCGGCGTCTGCGTCGTGTTGGCCTGGTTCCGATCTGCACGCAGCTGGGCGCCGGTCACGAATACTGGATGTGGACCACCAGCCGTCGCGCCGGCCGGTAGTTGAGGGTGGGCCGGGACGGAGGTTGTCGCCCGACGATGAGTAATCGAACGGTATCCGTGGTTGTTCCCACGTACAATCGGGCCCATTTGTTGCCGCGGGCCATAGATTCCGTGGTGGGGCAGACCTATCCGCAGTGGGAACTCATCGTGGTGGACGACGGATCCTCGGATGCGACCGAGTCGGTCGTGCAGCGATATCGTGCTCATTACGGCGACCGCGTGACGTACATTCGTCAGGCCAACCGCGGGGCAAGCGCGGCCCGGAACGTCGGGATGGAGCGTGCGTCCGGTCAGTGGCTCGCGTTTCTCGATTCGGACGATGCGTTCACGCCGGGCAAACTGGTGCGGCAGGTTGCGCTTTTCGAGAGCCGGTCGGACCTGGGACTGGTCTTTTGCGATATGTCGGTGCAGGCGCTGGACGGCACGCACCATCCGAGCCGGTTCGACGTCTATGCGCCGCTGATGCGGCGTGTGCCGTGCGAGGAGTTGGACGACGGCGCGCGCGTCTGCCCGCCGGACTTCGTTGACTACCTGGTCCGCGATTACCTGATCCCGACGATCACGGGCATGATCCACCGGGACGTGGTGGAGTCCGGCGTGCGGTTCTCGCCGGAGCAATCGTACAGCGAGGAGTGGCTGTTCTTTTTGGAAGTGGCGTCCGGCTGGCGCTGCGGTTACGTGGATTCGGCGCTGGCCGTTCAATACTGTCAGGCCGGCAGCGTGTCGCAGCGCAGCGTCGCCCACAACCTGGCCCAGCAGCAGCGTGCGCTGCGTTGGATTCAATCGACGTATCCGGACGTTTCGCGGGCGGCACGGCGGGCCGTTCGTGCCAGGCTGGCGGCGTGTTGCCGCCAGTTGGGTTGCGACGCCTATAAGCAGGGCCGGTTCGCGGAGGCCGGGCGCCAGTTCCGGGGAGCATGGAAGGCGCGGCGCGACCTGCGGCACGCCGTGTACGTCGGGCAAGCGTGGTGGCGGCGGGGGGACCGGTTCGTCCGGCAGCTTTTGGGTTCCGCGCCTTCGGAGTGTCTCGTCGCATCGGCGGACGAGGAGGTGACGCAGGCATGACAGTCGGAAGTCCTGCCCACGATCCGGCCGTCTGGGAAGCGGTGTGGCGGCATCCTCCGTCGATGGACAAGGACCGGGCCCGGCTCGACCGCGAGCGCCGCGGCGTGCGATGGCGCACGGTCACCGCGGCCCTGCAACGGACCTTCGGCCGGCTCGACGGATTGCGCACCATCGAGTTGGGTGCGGGCCGCGGGGACCTGTCGCTGCTGCTGGCGGGTGCCGGCGCGGACGTCACGTTGCTGGACCGATCGGCGACGGTGCTGGAGCAGGCGGAGGGGCGGTTCGATCATTGGGGCCTGCGAGCGCGTTTCGTGCAGGGCGACCTGTTCGACGCGCTCCGTGATGACGGGGAGGCGGCGAGCCGGGGCGAGGAAGCGGTGAATCGGCACCCAGGCCCGCGTTGCTATGACGTTGCAGTGTCACTCGGCGTGATCGAGCACTTTCGCGGTGGTGACCGGTTGCGAACGGTGCAGGCCCACCACGCGGTACTGCGTCCGGGCGGCATGGCGGTGATCAGCGTGCCGAACGCGGCGTGCGTCCCGTACCGTTTGTGGAAGGCGTACCTGGAGTTTCGCGGCTGGTGGCCGTACGGGATGGAGATCCCGTACACGCGGCGTGAGCTGGCCCGGCTGGCGGAGCGGACCGGTTTCGAGCGCTGGTCGCTTCATTGCTCCGGGTTCCGGCGCAGCCTGGGCGATCACTTCTGCAAGGCGTTCCTGGGCTGGCAGCCGCGCTGGGTGGACGAGGGCAGCAGGCTGGATCCGGTCATGGGGTTCAACCTCCTGTTGTTGGCGTGGCGGCGGCAGGATGCGGGGGCGCGACGACGGTGAAGATCGCGCTGTTTGTCCATCGCTACTGGCCGGACGTGGGGGGCGTGGAGAAGTACGTCCATCGACTGGCCAGGGCGCTTCAGTGCATGGGTCACCGGGTACGGGTGATCGCCGGCGCGCACCGTCCCGGGCTGGCTTCGTGCGAGGTTCACGACGGGGTCGAGGTGTACCGCTTCCCGGCGTACCGGTCGCCGGCCCGTGCGTGGCTGCACCTGATGCGCGTGCGCTGGGTCTTTCGCCAGGCCGATGTCATTCACGTCAGCAACACGCACGTGCTGGAGTATTTCTATCGCATGGTGGCATGGACTCTGCCGCGGCAACCGGTGTTCCTGACCCGGCACGGCATGTCGTACACGTGTCCGGTGCCGGAATCGGAGAAGGCGCGGGCCCGGCGATCGTTGGAACTGGTGCAAGGCGTGATCCACGACGGCTGCTTCATCGAGCCGTGGCTGGGTGTGTCACCGGACGCCGCACCGGACCAGGGGCTGTACCCGGAAGCGGACGCGCTGCCGCACGAGCCCGAGCCGCCGCCCACGCGGGCCACGTTTGTCGGGCGGCTGGATCGCGACAGCGGCATTGCCGTTTACGTCGACGCGATTGCCGAACTGCGCGATCGGCACGGTCTGACTGTGCGGCTGGACGTGTACGGTGGCGGGGGCCTGGCGGATGAGCTGCGGGCTCGCGTGGAGCGGGACGACTTGCCGATCGTGTTCCACGGCTGGCAGGAGGGGGCGCAGGCCCGTTTGACCGACGGTTGCTTTGCGTTCGTGGCCGGTCGGTTGGCGATGCAGGAGGCGATGGCCCGTCGACGGCTGGTGGTGGCGGCCTACGCGGACCCACTGAAGCGCGATTACGTCTGCGGCGAGCCGTTCAGCCCGTACCTGGTGTCAGGGGGTGACGCGACAACGATTGCAGCCAAGGTCGCGCACTACGCTACGTCCGATGCGGAGCGTCGGGCGTTGGTGGACGCCGCTTACGCCCACGCCCGGACGCTCAACTGGCGGCGGACGGCGGAGGCCTATGTCAAAATCTGGCGCGATCCGCCGCGTCCCGATGTATCCTTGAGCTGGCCACAACGGGCGAGGCTCGCCTGGAAGCTGGCGAAGGAACAGCGAACCGTCTGATCGCGATTCGTCATTCCGGTCTGCGGTGAAACGTGGCTTGCTGGATTTGCTCCCGGCCTTCGGGCGTCTCGGCGAAGACGGTCCACTCGTAGGTATCGTCGTCGAGGAAGGTAATGTTCTGCTGCATCGACTTGACCGTGTCGTTGCGGTAGTCCCGCCAGCGGTACGTGAGTGTGTCGCCCTCCGGCACGACCACGCCCTCGTAGAGTGTGCCCCACCCGGAGACGCTCCAGAATACGATGTTCTTCTTATGCGGGTGCCAGACATAAAAGGTCTGGTGGATCATGTCCTCCTGATTGTCGTGGACGAGGAACGACCGCGTGATCACGGCGTTTTTCTGGATGCCCCATTCGTAGTCGAGCTTGGCCTGCAGCGTGATGCCGTTGGGTTCCTGCGTCTTGCAGTGCCATACGCCGTCGATCAGGCGGGCCAGGGGCTTGAGATGCGTCGCCTGCTTTGCCGTGTCGGCTCGGCGGAGCGGGTTGGTGCCGGGGTGCGCGGGGGCGGTGGTCGGCCCGGGGGAGTCGGGCGGCGTCGGGGCGGGCGCGAACCGCTTGTGCAGGTTGCCCATCACGTATCCCCAGGCCCCGTCGAAGTACTTGTAGCACTTGTCCCAGTCGTCGCCCTCGCCCCAGCCCAACTGGGTGAGCTCGACGCGGACGCACCCGGCACCGGGCGGCTCTTCGGTGAATCGCAGCACGACGTGCGTCTTCTTCCCGGCGTCCCGTAACGCCGGAATCGACGGCGGGGCGAGCCATTCGAAGGAGAGCATTTCTTTCGGGAGGTAGCTCAGAACGCGGCAGCCTTCGCACCCGCGTTGGCCGGGCGGCGCGTCCAGGATGAAGTAGAGTTCGTAGGGTCCGCCGACGCGAATCTCGATCTTCGACTTCGGGGCGAAGAACGAGGCGACGCCCTCGGGCGTCGTCCAGGCGTCCCACACCTCGTCCAGCGTGGCGTGCACCGTAACTTCTTTTCGGAGCACGCGCTCGTCCGCGCCGTCGGCCCGGCCCGCGGGCGGGGCGGCGAGGATGAGGCCGGTGACGGCGACGGCGGCCAGGGCCGGCGGACTGAATGGCAAACGGGATCGGTTCATCGTTCTTCCCTTCGGTGTGATCGGTTCGTCGCGGGGTGGTGGTTTCCGGGAACTTGGTGCCAGCGCCCGGCACTTCCAGGGATAGTGCTCGGCCCGCATTACCGCATCTCCTGGGCCACCTGCCGGAACACGTGGTCTACGCGGAGGAACGCCTCGACGACGGCCGGATCGAAGTGGGACCCCGCCCCCTCGACGATGATCTCCTTCGCCTTTTTGTGCGACATGCTGTCCTTGTACACGCGGCGGCTGGTCAGCGCGTCGTAGACGTCGGCGACGGCGACGATGCGGGCCGAGAGCGGGATGTCGTCGCCGGCCAGGCCGTAGGGGTATCCGCTGCCGTTCCATTTCTCGTGGTGGCACAGCGCGATTTCGGCCGCGGTGCGGAGGAACGGGTTGTCGCCCCATCGGTCCTTGATGGCCAGCAGCGTGTCGCCGCCGAGGCACGGGTGCTTCTGCATGATCTGCCGCTCCTCGTCGGTAAGGGGGCCGGCCTTGCAGAGCACGGCGTCGGGGGTGGCGACTTTGCCGACGTCATGCAGTGCGGACATCGAGCCGATCGTCTTCACGCGGGCCTCATCCAAGGTCGGGTCGACCTTGCTCAGTTCGCGGGCCAGGACCTCGGTGAACGCGCAGATGCGCTCGAGATGCTGGCCGGTATCGTCGTCGCGCGATTCGGCGAGCTTGGCGAGTCCGAAGATGACGGCGTCGCGACTGCGGAGCAGCTCCGCGCTGCGCTCGGCCACCTTCTTCTCGAGGTCGCGGTTCAGTTCGGCCAGCTCGCGGTAGGCTTGGTCGCGTTCGAGCAGCGCGAGGTAGCCGTTGGAGTGGTGGCGGATGCGGGCGATCAGCTCGATGGGGTCGGGCAGCTTGACGATGTAGTCGTTCGCGCCGCGGGCGAACGCCTCGGCCTTGGTGACGGGCTCCTCCCTCGAACTCAACACGATCAGCGGCACCTGGCTGGTGGCGACCGTCTCGCGATAGAGCCGAACGAGGTCGAGCCCGTCCATCTGGGGCATGACCAGGTCCTGCAGAATGACGGTGGGGCGCAGGTGGCACGCCATTTCGATCGCCTGCGTGGGGTCCTGGCTGAAATGGAATTCGATGTCGTCGTGGGAGGCGAGTATCCGCCGCACGGCCTCGCCGATCATCGCCTGATCGTCGACCAGGAACACGACGACGCTGCGCCCGGGCGGCCGGTGCGGTCCGCCTGCCGAGAATCGTGCGTTCATGGAACTCCCCTTCGCCCCGCGTGTGCGATGCCCCGGGTCGTGTCCGCGGTCGATGCTCGCGCATCAGCAAGCATGCCCGCGGCTCTTTGCCCGTGCGGCCAGCCGGACCGCTCCGCCCGCGTACTATACGGAGTATAGGCGTTCGAGGCACGGTTTTTTTCGGGTGGGCGGAAGCGCCGCCGCTGCACGGCGCGGACCCGTCAGCCGAGTCGGCAAGGTGGCTACTTCGTCGCACTTGGGGCGCGCGGGGGGGCGTCGGCGCCACGATTAATGCGTCCGGTTCTCCGTTCGTTCGATCGTGATCCAGGCGCGGAGGGCGAGGAGCGGGGCGAGGGGATGGACCAGTCGGTCCGCGGCATCGGCGAGCGGCACCAACAGAGCCGGCAGCAGGGCGAAGTCGCGGAAGCCGCCGCTGAGCAGCCATGACAAGGACGCGAACGGCTTGACTTCGAGCAGGCGCAGCACTTCCGGTGGCTGGATCGCCGCGCGGAGTCCGGACGGCCGCGCCGCGGGAGCGACGGCCGGTCGCGGCGGGGCGGACGGGGTCGCGCCGCATTCCCGATTGTCCGCCGTCACGCGCGCATTGACGGCTGGATCACCTTTGGCGCGGGGGGCCGAGGACGCAGAGGCCCCGTTCGGTCCGAAGTACAGCCTGGGCAGGGCGACGTTGCCGTCCATGGGGTCCTTGGCGTCGCCGAACGGATCGAGTGGGTCCACCGTGGCGTCGGCTGATTCGTGGTGGACATGGCGATAGAAGGCGGCGCCGGCCAGGCTGGTCCACGGCTCGAGCAGGACGACGCGCCCTCCGGGCTTCAACACGCGGGCGGCCTCGCCCAGGAACATCATTGGCTTCGGCAGATGGTGGAACACATCGATGGCGACAACGTTGCCGACGCTCGCGTCATCGAACGGCAAATCGGTGGCGTCGGCGACGCGGTCAATCCACGGCGTGGGCTCGATGTCGGTGGCGATCACGTCCGGGCAGCACCGCTTGAGGAATCCGGGGCCGCAACCAAGTTCGACGATCGGACGGTGGGGGCTGCATCGGTCGAGCAGGCCGCGGAAGAACCTGCCGTACACGCGGCGCAGGACCGGCTTGCGGGCCCAGATGGCGCGGTGCAGCCGCATGGTCGCGGTGGTGGACGACGCAGCCGGGGGTTCGACGTCGGTTACCGGCAGGGTGGTCACGGCATCAGATCCATCGAAGCTTGCGCAGCGCGATCCCGCACATCTTGAGCATGACCCAGGCATTGCGCAGCCGCCTGGTCATCTTCGACTCGCCGGCCGCGCGTTCGCGGTAGTGCACGGGCAACTCGACGATTTTGAGGTTGTTGCGAGCCGCGCCGAAGATCCAATCGTAGTCACCCCAGACATCACAGCTTCCGAAGTACTCGCGTGCGCGGAGGATTTTGGCGTAGTCGCGTTTCCAGATCACCTTGGTGCCGCACAGCGTGTCGCGGATCCGCTGCTCCAGCAGCAGCGTGAACAAGCCGGCGAACAGCTTGTTGCCGAGGATGTTGAGTGGGCGCATCGCCTGGCCCTCGAGCGGATAAACCATGCGGGACCCGTTGATGAACTCGCCTCGGCCGGAGGTGATCGCGTTGAAGAAGGTGGGGAGTTCCTCGGGCATCACGGTGATGTCGGCATCGAGGATCATGAACACGTCGCCGGCGGCCACGGCAAAGCCGGCCCGGCAGGCGGCTCCTTTTCCCTGCCCGGGGCCCTCGACGAGCCGGATATTACGATCGGGTCGGCGTTGCACGGCGGCCCGCACACACTCGGCCGTCCGGTCGGTGCTCTTGTCATCCACGAAGATGATCTCGGTGCCGGCGCCCATCTCGGGGATGCGGTCCGCGAGATTGTCGATGTTGTCCTCTTCGTTCTTGCACGGGACGACGACGGAGCAGGAGTAGCGTTGCGGCGATTCGATGGGCACCACCGGTCGGGCCACGACGTAGGCGAGCGAGCCGAGCCAGCGCAGTCCCCAGAGCCGACCGAGCACGGAGTTGCCCAGCCAGTTCAGGCCGGGCGCGCGAGCGGGCAGGGGGAGCGTGTGTCCCTGGCGGACCACCTCGTAACCGGACAGGTGGAGGAGTCCGGCGAGGTCTTTCGGAGCGAGCCAGTTCGGCACCGGGTTGTTTGGTTTGAGTCGGAGCGTGGCGGCCAATCGATGGAGCGGTTCCCAGAGGTAGTTGTACTGCACGATGATGATTCGCGTTTCCGCCGAGCAGAACCGGTGCAGGCGGCGGAGGGCGGTACCGATGTCGGCCATCTCGCCGATGGTATTGATCAGCGTGATGTAGTCGTAGGGCCCGGTGGGGATCGTGCTGTCGTCGAGGTGTTCCGCGAAACCGGTGATGAACGTGATGCCGGCGTGGCGGTCACGGGCGACCTTGATCATTTCGAGGCTGCAATCGATGCCGACCGCTTCGGACGGCTCGAGGGCGGCGAGCAGGTCGCCGATTCCGCAGCCGACGTCCAGAACGCGGCTGCCGGGTCGCACGAAGTGTCTCACGAGTTGCGTGATCTTCTCGCGGTAGTAGCGGTAGCGACGATTCCAGACGAGCTGGCGTTCTCCCACGCCGTCGTAGAATTTCCGCACCCGGAGCTGCGTGTCGTGGATGAACTGTTCGTATGGATTCCGCGTGGTGCGTGGGACGGCCCGATCGGTGGCGGGTGCGGTTGTCATGGCGGCGGCCTCCAGGGTATCGCCGGTTCGGCGGCACGGCTTTCGGGCCGGCGTGGGCAAGCCCGCCGACGGTGGGTCCGTGGCGCGGGGCGTGACTGGCGGAGCAGTGGCACACCGGCACCCGTCCGCGGTGGGACGTGCGCTCGGGACGTTTATCGGAGGTGCGGACGGCCGCCTTGAGTTACCGGAAGGCCCGATAACAACGCGGTGCGTGCGCTTGTACGGATGGCCGGGGAGTGAAGTGGACGGCGTCATTGTCCGATATCCAGCGTGACGGGCGCCGGTCGTTCTAATCCGCGGGCAGCCGGAGCAAATCAGCCATGACGCAACGTGCAGCAACGGAATCAGGGTCCACTCGCGCGGGCCGACCGTCCGCCTGCCTTACCGGTCTGGTGGTCGTGCTCGGGTTGGCCGCGTTGCTGCGGTTTGGCGGGATCATGAGGGTCGGGATTCGGTACTGGGACGAGGGGGCGTACGCCCGCGATGCCCGACTGTGGCACCGGTGTGCGAGGGTGTTGACGGACGCCGATACCATCGGCGCGGTGTTTCGCGGGGACAAGGCCGCGGTGCAGCGACGGATGGAGGCGGTGGGGGTCGACTTCAGCGCGCGGTACGCCAAGCCGTCGCAGGGCTACACGTTTCTCGGAGCGGCGATGATGTTCGTAGTCGGAGACGGGCCGGAAGCGCTGCTCGTGACCAACGCGTTGTGTGGGACGCTGACGGTGTGGGCGGTGTACGGGCTCGGGGCGGTGCTGTTCAGTCGACGGGTGGGGCTTTGCGCGGCGCTGCTGCTGGCCGTATCGCCGTACCATCTGGTGTACTGCCGCACCGCCATGGCGGAGACGCCGGCGACCCTGTTCGTCGTGGTGGGCGTTTGGTTGTGGGCGGCGGGCCGAAGGCGCGGGTGGCCGGCGCGGCGAACGTACGGGCTCAGCGGTCTGGCGTTGGGCGTGGCAATCACCTGTCACTATCGCAGCGTGTGCGTGCCGGTGGTTCTGGGGCTGGTCGATCTGTGGGATCGATGGCGGGGCGGTGCCGGGGGAGGGCGGACGGTTTCCGACTGGCGGGTCGCGCCGCGAGCGTGGGGGTGGTGGGTGGCCGGGGCGACGGCGCCGGTGCTCGCACTGGAATCGGTGTTCCGGGCGGCGCGGTTGGCCGCACGGGTGACCGATAGCTGGCTGCCGGTTCCGACGTTCCTGGAGGGGGCGTGGCAGTGGTGGGCGATGATCCGCCATTACGGCGTGGCGGTGCCGGGCGGGCTGGTGAACTGGGCGGTACCGGTGGTGTACGCGGGTTACTTCGCGCACTGGCACGGTGGGGCGGCGGTCGTGCTGGCTGTACTCGGGCTGGTGATCGTGATGCGCGTCCGCGGTGACGCCCGTGCGGCGTCTGCCATCGTGTGGGCACTGCTTGGCGTGCTTTTGTTGCAGGGTACGACGTTCGCCCGGGCGATGGCGGCCGCGGTTCCGTTCATCTGCCTGTGCCTGGCGGTGGCGATCGGCGAGTTGGCGCGAATCGCTGGCGCCATCGCGCGTCGCGATACCGTTGCGGCGGTGGTGTTTGCCATGCTGTTGGCGGTCGTGGCCGGTCCGTCGTTCGCGAACGCGTATGATCTCAGCGGCAAGCGCAGTCACCTGGCGGACGCCTGCCGCGTGATCGCGGCCCGGGCGGAGGGGACGGTGGTCGTGCCCCCGCACCGATGCCTATGGTGGCTGTATCTCGAGAAATCGGGGGTGCCGGTGGTCGGCGGTCGGCACGCCCGCTGGCTTGGGTACGACAGCCCGGAGGCGACGCTGGCGGCGCTGCGCCGGGCGGGGGTGCGGTGGGTGGTGACCGATTCGCAATGGCTGTTCTGCGGTTCGCGCCGGGAGCGGTGGCGGCGGTGGTTCGAGTGGTCGGTGGCGTGGGATCAGCTCCTGCGGGCGCGAGCGACGCTGGTAGCGGAGTTCCCTCACCTTTCGGACTACCGCTGGGAGTACCTGGCGGAAGGACCGGGGGTGGCGGAGGTCCCGGCCATGGCTCGGGCGGGCAGCGGTCCGCTTCGGATCTATGACATCGGCGTGGCACCACGATCGGCGGGCCGGTGGGGCGGCGACGACCTAGTGCCTGTGCGAGGAGCGACACAATGACCGTGGCGACGACAGCCGATGGGGGCAGCGACCACGCGGAGCGTGAACGCGAACACTTCGACCGGCTGGCCGAGGCGTGCGGCGAGACGTGGTGGGGACACCTGACACGGGCCGGTGTCCAACGGATGCAGCGGCGGGTCGACCTGCTCGCCGCGCGGCTCGAAGGGTGCCCGGATCCGGACGTACTCGAAATCGGGTGCGGGGCGGGCATGTTCACGCGGGCCATCCTCGAGCGGTTCCCGACTCTCCGGCTGACCGCGTGGGACATCTCGCCGAAATCAGTGGCCCTTGCCCATGATCGGTGCATGGGGTACCCCAATCTCCGTCTCGCGGTGGCGGACGTGATGTGCGACGACCATCCGGGTGGTGTATTTGACGCCATCGTCGGGAACTCGATCCTGCATCATCTGCCGATCGAGCGGTACCTGCCGCTGGCGTGGCGGTTGTTGAAGCCGGGCGGCTTCGTCTGGTTCTCCGAACCGAACATGCTCAACCCGCAGATCGCGGTCGAGAAGAACGTGCGCTGGGTCGGGCGTCGTCTTCAAAACACGGAAGACGAGACGGCGTTCTTCCGGTGGTCGTTGCGGGGGATCATGGAGCGACGGGGTTTCCGCGACGTGCGCATCGAGCCGTACGACTTCCTGCATCCCGCCGTGCCGGCCCCGTTCATCGGACTGGTGGACTGGTGCGGCCGGATCATGGAGTCGGTTCCCGTGATCCGGGAGATCGCCGGGTCACTGCACATCACGGCGCGCCGTCCGCTGTTGGAGAAAGCGTAGCGGCAGCACGATTCCCAACGCGGCGACCGCGAAGAACGCCCAATCGAGTGACATGCGAAAACGCATGATCGCATCAGCGACGGCGGAGTAAAACAGGGTCATGGCCGCGATCCCGGCCGCCAGCCCGAAGAACCACCACCGGGGCAGCGTGTGGGGGTGCGTGCCCACCCCGAGCCCAAGGGCTGCAATCCCCATCAGGCAACACACGGCCAACGGCTTCATCGCGAAGTACTGACCAGGCCGCAGCACGGCGAGCCGGTGGAAGAGGCGTTGGGCGGTCGAGCCCGCGTAGTTGGTGGGGAAATCGGCCGAGGCGTGCGTCGCCCACGCCAGCTTCGCCCCATCGCGGGCGAAGATATCCGGGTCCGATTTGCGGAACGCCTCCCACTCCATGCTCGGGTTCGGGCTCAGCCACAGCCAGAGGGAGTCGCGTCCCACGGCGCGGGCATACACGCCCGGCCGTCGGCGCAGACACTCCAAGCCACACGCGGTCAGGTCTTTGATGGTTTCGCGCGGGCTCAGGTTGAACTGCTGTTGGCCGACCCGCCGCAGACCTTCCATGTGGATGTATCCGTCCCGCTCCCAGTGGCTCGCGATTCCGGATGCGGCGGCCGCCTCGTAGTATTCCGCCAGCCGCTCAGGGCGCGGCGGTGCGACCAGACCCGGTTCGTGCAACGTGCGCCAGATGAATGCGGCCGCCCCCAGCGTGTTGTGCGAGGCGTGTCCGGTGGCGATCGAGTTGCAGCCGACGCGCACGGTGACACCGATGCCGGTCACACCGGCGATGGAGACCAGCCAGACGGCGGCCCGTTTTCGGCCCGGCGGATGGAAGGCGACCACGGCCGCCGCCGGCACGAGGGCCAGCAGAAGCAGCTCATCGCGCGTCATCAGCGGAACCGCCCATAGCCCGACGGCCCAGGCCAGAACGGCCGGCCGTCCGTCGCGGAGCCACGCCAGCGACAGGATCAGGGCGACGGGTACGACGCTGTAGAGCATCGCATTGGGCTGTCCGTACTGGGCCCAGACCGCGTGACCGGCGTTCACGAGGAGCAGGCCCCCGGCGATCAAGCTGGCCAACACGCCCCACCGACGGCGCATCCAGATCGTGACGATCACGCCGGCGGCGACGGCCAGGCTTTGCTGCGCGAGCGGCAGGGCGTGGTGGAATGGCAGCGGAATTGCCCTGCAGGCGAGCATGAACAGGGGGTAACCGATGTTGCGGGTGCTCAGGTCGGGTATCGCGCCGGCCTCCAGCGCATGCAGAACTTTGCAGTAAGAGTCCGTGTCCGCGGTGGCAATGGCGGGCAGGCCGATCCACGCGGTGGCCCGGAGCAGGATCGCGACGCTCAGCAGGCCGGCGAAGGCGAGCCACCAGAAGGTGGTGGCGCGGGTGGTCAGCAGTGCGTTCAGCAGACGGGTCCCGGCGCTTCGATGCGCTGGCGCGCGGTCGTGGCGAGCCGGTTCGAGGACGTCGCCGGGGAAGGCGCGGATGTGGGTCATCTCGGGTTCTCCAGCCGGACGGCGCCGGGTTGCGTGCGCCGGGCGCGGACCGCACCGTCGTATCGGCCGATAACGTGTCCGGGTGAAGCGGGATAGTCGCGAAACAGTCGAAATCTCAGAATCTCACGCGACGTGGGCGGCTCGGCGGCCGGTGGTGCGGGCGGCGCGCGAACGGCGCGCCCGACTCGTTGTAACCGTCTGGTAACGTCCGCTCGCCCACGCGTTGACTTTGCGTGGTGCGGTAGGGAAGATCGGATGCTGATGTGGCGATGGGAGGAATGTGTCCGCGTGCGAGGGTGGGCTTGGCGCCGGGCGGCGAGGATGTCAACGTGAAGAAGTCGATTGGCAAGTTGGCGTTCGAGATCGCGGTGGTCTGCATGCTCGGCACGATGCTGGGGCTGTCGGTCAACGCCCTGCGGGCGGACCACAACCATGTCGTGATCGGCCGCAACTACTTTCCCAAGCTGAAGGTGGTCCCGTCGGAGCCCCCGCCGGTGTCGGTTGCGCCGACCGTGGCGGAACCGGCGGGCGGTGAGGCGGCGGATCCCGTGCAGGCCGTCGAGGACGAACTTGATCCGAGCAAGCTCGGTGTCAGGCTCCTTTCGTTCGAGCAGGCGCAGGAAATCTACTTTCACGAAAACACCGACGCCGGGATCTACCTGTTCGTGGACGCGCGGGACGATGACAACTTCAACGAAGGACACATCCCGGGCGCGGCGCAGGTCGACCATTATCGCATCGACAACTACCTGCCGAAGGTGAACGATCGGATCCAGGCGGCCGAGCTGGTCGTCGTCTACTGCCACGGCGGCGACTGTGAAGACAGCTTCTTCCTGTGCCAGGCGCTGATCGACCACGGCATCCCGCCGGAGAACCTCCGTGTGTTCAAGGGCGGCATGGAGGCGTGGGAAGAGAACGGCATGGAGATCGAGAGCGGGGAGGGGATGTGATGGGCGGTCGAGCGGGTTGGTGGCGACGCGCCGACGACACGGGGATCCCGTTGCTGGTAGCGCGGGTGGTGCTGGCGGCCATGTTCATCTACATGGGCGTGTCGAAGGTGCTGGACCCGATTGACTTTCTCAGGCTCATTCGCGAGTACCACATTCTGCCGGAGGTGCCGCCGCATTTTCTGAACCTGGCGGCGGTCATTCTGCCGCCGTTGGAGGTGGTGTGCGGGCTGGCGTTGCTGGTCGGCGTGGCCGTCCGCGGCGCCGCGGTGACGCTGTTCGGGATGCTATGGATCTTCACCACCGCGGTGATCATCCGCTCCCTGTCGCTCTACGCGACCGGGGTGGGGCCCTACTGTTCGATCCGATTCGATTGCGGCTGCGGCGGTGGTGAGGTTTACATCTGCTGGAAGCTGCTGGAGAACAGCGGCCTGATCCTCCTGTCGGCGTTGGCGATGCTCTCGCGGTCGCGCCGGTTCTGTCTGTCCAATCTGCTTCAGCCTGGTTCCGACCGCGCTGTGGTGGCTTCGTGACGTCGTCGGGACGGGCGGTTCTCGGCGTTGTAGTTCATGTTTTCCGGGGTGGTTGACGCGTGTCGCCGGCGTGGCGGGTCGGCTCGCGCGCGTTGACAGGCTCTGTCCCACCGATCTAATATTGTCCGCGTGGTGCGGGAAAGCACCGGTTTTCGACCCCTGACGCGCGGACGGTGTTTTCGTGTCTCTGACGATCGCCGAGCTATCTGACCACTTGACGGCGAACGGGCTGAAGAATTACGTGCAGGGCGACGACGGGACATCCGTCAGCGCCGTGAACACGTTGGAGGAAGCCGGACCGGGTGACGTCACGTTTCTGACGAACCCAAAGTACCGCGATCTCGTGGCCCGGACCCGGGCGTCCGCGCTGATCGTCGGCCCCGACCTGGCGGTGTCGACGCCGATGGTGACGCTGGTGTGCGACAACGCGTACGCCGCGCTGACCCTGGCGATCGTCAAGATCCACGGGTACCGGGTGCATCCGCAGTGGGGGATCAGTCCGCGGGCCAACATCGCGGAGACGGCGAAGATCGGGGCGGGGGCGAACATCGGCCCCGGGGCGACGATCGGCGACGACGTGGTAGTCGGGGACAACGCGACGATCTACCCGGGCTGCTACGTGGCCGACCGGGCCCACCTGGGCAGTGACGTGACGCTGTTTCCCAACGTGGTGATCTACGATGACTGCACGCTCGGTGATCGCGTAACGATTCATGCGGGCAGCGTGATCGGGGAAGACGGGCTCGGCTACGCCCCGCTGGGCGGGAAATGGGCGAAGATTCCGCAGGTGGGCCGGGTGGAGATCGGCGATGACGTGGAGATCGGATCCGCGTGCGCGATCGACCGGGCGACGGTGGGCACGACGCGGATCGGGTCCGGCACGAAGTTCAGCAACCTGGTGGCCATCGGTCATGGCACGAAGATCGGCGAGGACTGTATGTTCGTGGCCCAGGTCGGCGTGGCCGGCTCGGTGACGGTGGGGCGTAACGTGACGATTGCCGGTCAAGCAGGGGTGGTGGGGCATATTTCGATCGGCGACGAGGCGCGGGTGGCGGCGAAGGCGGGCGTGACAGAGTCGGTCGCCCCGGGTGAGACGGTGCTGGGCATACCGGCCACGAAGATCAGTGCGGCGCGTCGGCAGATCATGATGATCCGGCGTCTACCGGACATGCGCAAGCAGATCAGGGCGTTGGAAGCCGAGGTCAGCCGGCTGCGCGAGCGGATCGAGAGCGGCGAGATACCGCCGGCCTGACGGGCGGATTCATCACGGTTCACGTAGCGACAGGGCGCGTCACTCGTATGTCCAGTCAACCCCCCACGATCGGGGTCATCGCCGGGGCCACGCGGTTTCCCCTGATGGTCGTCGCGCGGGCGAAGGAGGCGGGACACCGTGTCGTCGTCGTCGGGCTCCGCGGGTTCGCGGATCCGGCGCTGCGCGACATGGCCGACGCGTTCGGTTGGGCGGGCGTGGTGCGATTGGGGCAATGGGTCCGTTTTCTGCGCCGTCACGCGGTGAGCCGGGCGATCCTGGCCGGCTCGGTCAGGAAGGACGCGATGTACGGCCGGCTCCGGCTGCTGCGGTACCTGCCCGACTGGACGGCGATCCGGATCTGGTTCTTCGAAGCCCGCGACAAGCGGAACGACACCTTGCTGTGCGCTCTGGCCGATCACCTGCAATCGAAAGGGATCACGTTGGAAGACTGCGTTCAGTTCAACGCGAAGGACATGATGCCGGACGGGGTGCTGACCCGGCGCGAGCCGACCGCGGCCCAATGGAAGGACATCGAGTTCGGCTGGTCGATTGCCAAGGAGATGGGCCGGTTGGACATCGGGCAGTCGATCGCCGTGAAAGAGCAGGAGGTCATCGCGGTGGAGGCCATCGAGGGCACCGACCGGATGATCGAGCGGGCGGGCCAGTTGTGTCGCAGCGGGGGGTGGACGTTGCTGAAGGTTGCCAAGCCCGACCAGGACATGCGGTTCGACGTGCCGACCGTCGGGCCGGGCACGGTGGAGCAGCTGCATCGGCACGGGGCGAAGGTGATGGTGGTCGAGGCGGGTCGGGCGGTGGTGGTGGACCGGGCCGACATGCTGGCGGCGGCGGATCGCCACGGCATCGTGATCGTGGGCCGTGCGGACGGGGCAGGCGGTGAGGCTTCGCTGGCCGGGGGGTGATCCTCGGCTCCGCCGCCCGGCAGGTGGTCACCATGCCCATCGCCCCGTTCGTGACCCTCGGTCGCGAGAGGTACAGCAACTCAATCATGGCATCATGTCCGAACTGATCAGCGAGCCGATCACGCCCGTGCGGGGCACGTCCGATTCCGCGCCGATGGCAGCGGGGCTGCCCGGTCTGCCGGAGGGCTTTGTCTGGCGCGGCAAGTCGTTCGGCATATCGGAAGTGCTGGAGCAGTGGAAGCAGACGTCGCGCGAGGGCGGCCGGGCGGGCGGCCAGATGTACCTGCGGCGTCACTGTTACACGCTGCGCATGTCGGACGGTTCGATTTGGTCGGTTTATTTCGTCCGCCAGACTCCGAAGAGCGGGTCGCCCAAGACCCGCTGGTTTCTTTACACGGTCGGGCCGTGAGGCCACGGTCGGGCACCGGAACGGGGATTACGCGTAACCCAACGCGGCTTGATACGCCGGTTTGTCGCCCGTGGTCAGTCATCGCTCAATAAGGTGCGTGCATCTTGCCCGCCAGACTCCGAAGAGCGGGTCGGCTACGACCGGCTGGTTCCCGTATCCCCGACACACCGGGTGCGGGACCGACGCGGCCGGCCCGATTGAAGGTCCGCCATGTGGGCACGAGAAGCGTCCGGCGGCGCGTCACTGTTGACGTTCGCTCCGGGCCCATTCGGTTGCCCGCCCGTCAATCGGCCGGCACGCAGCGGTTGACGGCCCAGGCGCGGAGGGCGGCGACCTTCTCGGCCATGGTGATGGAGAGCGGGCGCGTGTCGGCCAGTTCGTTCAGCAGGTGTTCCATGGTCAGCTTCCGTCCTTCGCCGAACGCGGTGTAGAGGGCGCCGACGATCGACTGCTCGATCTCGGCACCGCTGAACCCTTCGGACGCGTCGGCCAACGCGGAGAGGTCGAACGCCACCGGATCCCGCTTCCGCGACCGCAGGTGGATCGCGAAAATCAGCTCCCGCACCTCGTGGTTCGGCAAGTCCACGAAGAACACCTCATCGAACCGACCCTTGCGGACGAGTTCGGGCGGCAACGCGCTGATGTCGTTGGCGGTGGCGACGCAGAAGATCGGCGACTGGTGGTCCTGCAGCCAGTTGAGCAGCGTGCCGAACATCCGCTTGGACAGCCCGCCGTCGCTCGACTCCGCGCCGGCCGACGCGAAGGCCTTCTCGATCTCGTCGATCCACAGCACGACCGGGGCCATCGACTCGGCCTGCTTGATCGCCTTGCGCAAGTTGCGCTCCGACTCGCCGACGTACTTGTCGTACAGCTGACCGGGGTCCAGCTTGAGGAGCGGCATCCGCCACGCCGCGGCCACCGCCTTGCACGCCGCACTCTTGCCGCACCCCTGCACGCCGAGCAGGAGAACGCCGCGAGGTGGCGTCAGGCCGAACTCCCGGGCCTGGGCGGTCAGGGCCCCCGCTCGTTTGCCGAGCCACTTCTTGAGCGCATGGAGCCCGCCGAGGCCGTCCATGTCGATCTCGACGTCCATGTATTCGAGCAAGCCGCCTTCGCGAACCATCTCGCGTTTGACGTTCAGCAACCGCTCGATGTCGTCGGCGTTGAGGCAATCGTCGTCCAGGATCACGCGTGAAATCGCCATCCGTGCTTCGTGGGCGGTAAGACCGCGCAACGTGCGGATGATGTGCTGGAACTGACTGCGGGTCAGGTCGGTGCGGATCTTCGAGAATCGTGACAACTCGGCGAAGGTCGCCCGCACGATCTCCTCGATCTCCGACTCGTCGGGGAGCGGCACTTCGAACGGCGTGGCCATCCGCTCGATGGCCGAGGGCAGCGCGGTGGCCGGATCGACGAGCACGAGCGTCTGCTGCCGGTCGCGGGCGGTCTGGGCGAAGGTCCGCAGGATGCGTTGGAGCGTGTTGTCCTTCAGGTGCACGCAGAGCTCGCACATCACGAAGACCGCCGGCCAGCCCTTGGTCATGATGTAGGCCAGCGCGTCGGGGGGCTTGGCGGTATGGGGCATCATCTGGGCGGCGGCGGGCGGCGTGCTCTTGATCCCTTCGACCAAGTTCCACTCGTAGCATTGCATGGCCAGCGAGTCCACGGCCTGCCTGACGCGTTCGGTGGCCCGTCGCTCCTCATCGGTTTCGATGGTAATGATCGGGTGTCGCGATCGAATGAGCAGTCGCAGGTCGTCCACGGCGTCGGGCATGGGTCACTCCGCTGAAGCCGTCGCGTGGTCCCCTGGGGGGTGCGTGTTCTGCCCATTATTGTGCCCGCCCGGGCGGCCGCCCGCAACCGCCCGTCCGTCCCTCCCGCTTCATTCATCGTGCGATGCGATCCGACCGCCGACGGTCACGCGACAGCGAGACTCTGTGCATCGAGCGCAGAAACGTCCGGATGGTGGTGCCGCAGGCATCCTGCCTGCGCCGTGCCGGCGAGGCGGAACCGTGAAACGGTGCCCGGCATTCGCCCGCCGGTCGCACCCACGTGGCTGGCGACGCCGACGAGCGGCGTGGCTCGGCCGCGGCGATCCAATCGGGTGCCGGCCGCGGAAGCCGCCGCTCCTTTTGCCCGCCCGCTGCTCGGGGCGAAACCCGGTCCACCGCCTCCGCCCTCTCCCGGGTCGACAGAAGACGACGATTTGCGCCTTGACATATCAATAGCTTATGATATATAAATAAGTGAAATGGTGAAGACGAAGCACAAGCTGATCCCGATGGAGGTGCTGGAGCGGGCGGCGTCCGTGCTGCGGGTGCTGGCCCATCCGCATCGGCTGAAGATGGTGGAACTCCTTGCCATGAAAGAACTTACGGTTGGCGCCCTCGCGGAGGCGGTGGGCATCCCCCCCGCCGCCTGCAGCCAGCATCTCAATCTGATGCGGGCCCACGGCGTGCTCGACCGGGCCCGCGACGGCCAGCACATCCATTACACCGTCGTCAATCCGAACGCCTTCGCGGTGCTCGAGTGCATTCGCCAGCACGCGTGCTGAGGCCGAGGGGGCGTCGGGCGGCGAGAGACGGCCGCGTTGGGAAACGGCTCACGGCACGAGAACAGGAGTCCGGCGTCGGGGCGGGTCCCGGCGCCGTCACGAACGAGGGTTGAACATGAATCAGTACAAACGAATCACGGCGAGAGAGTTGGGGCAGCGGATGGGTGGTGCGAACGGTGTGCATCTTGTCGACGTTCGTGACTACGACGAGTTTGGGTCCGTTCACGTGACCGGGGCCGAATGTGTTCCGCTGCCGCAACTGTTGAGCCGGGCATCGCAGTGGGATCCGTCGACGCCGGTGTACCTGGTGTGTCATCAGGGGGTTCGGTCGGAGACGGCCGCGGAGCAGCTGGCGGCGGCGGGTTTCGCGGACGTGACGATGGTGGACGGCGGCACCAAGCGTTGTGTGGACGAAGGCCTGCCGGTCGTTCGCGGGCGTCGTGCGTTGTCGGTACTGCGGCAGACGTTCATCGCAATTGGCGGCATGGTTCTGGCCGGGCTGATCGCGTCGTACTGGTTCCGGCCGTTGATCGCGCTGGCGTTGTTGGCCGGTCTGGGGCTCATCATGGCCGGGGTGACCGGCTTCTGCGTCATGGCGGTCGTGGTCGGCAAGCTGCCGTGGAACCGGCAGAAGACCCCCGACGGGCAAAGTGGTGCGGCGTGTTCGACCGGGGAGGCGGGCTCGCCGTGCGGTTGCGGCTAGGCGTCGGCGGGGGGCTCGGTCGCGGGCAGTGACTGGATGAGTCGGCCCACGCCGGCGCTGGCGGTGTGAAGAACCGTTTCGATCTCCTCCTTCGAAATGTCGTCGATGTGAATGCCGGCGGTGACGCAGACGTTGCCGCCGGTCTTCTTGTGCAGGGCGACGGCGGCCTGGTGCACGATCCTGTCTTCCTTGTGCGGCGGGACGCGGGCGACCTCGTGGTGTACGCTGCCGTCGGGCGCCGTTCCGATCAGCGCGACGGCCCCGATGTGGTGGTTACCGCCCCCGATGTGAACGTGCAGGTCGGGGCCCCAGTACTGCCATGCCACGGTCAGCCGTGTCCGGCCCGTGCCGATCTCAAACGATTCCATGGGTTAGCTCCAGCGTGCCGAAGTCGCAGGAATCGTACCACGTGCACGCGGTTCGTGTGAAAGCCCTATCGGTAATCGCCTCCGAGGCGGACCCCGGCGGGTCGGGTGAGCAGCGATTCGAGCTTGGCGACTTCGCGATCCCAGCAGTGGTGTTCGACGACGAATCGGCGGGCGGCCTGTCCGATGTCCGCACACCGCGAGGCGTCCGCGAGCAGGTCGAGCACGCGGAACGCGAACGGGTGCGGGGCGTCGGCAACCAGAAAGTGTTCCCCGTGGCGGGCGTCGATCCCCGACGCGGCGGCCGAGGTGAGCACGACCGGTCGGGCGGCGGCCATGGCTTCGAGCACTTTGTTCTGAAGTCCGCGAGCCACGCGATGCGGCGAGACGCTCACGCGGAACCCCCGCAGGTGTGGCAGCACCTGGTCGACCTCACCCAGCACCTCGACCCGGCGGCCGGCCAGCGATCGCACGGCCCGCGTCGGACGGCGACCGACGATCTGGAAGACGGTCTCCGGCACCTCCTTGATGATCCAGGGCCAGATGTCGTCGACGAACCACCGCACCGCGTCCACGTTGGGCGGGTAGTCCATGCAACCGACGAATCCGATCCGCGGGTCGTCAGGAACGTGACGTTCGTCGGGCAGATCGGGGACGTCGACCCCGTTGCCGATGACGTAGAGCTTGTCCTGCCGCGGGCAGTTGGCCAGCTCATCCGCCTCGGCCTCGGTAATCAGTACGGCGGCGTCGAAGGTTTCGAGCCATTGGAGTTCCCGTTCCGCGAGTCGTTGCCCCTCGAGGTGGAAGAGACGCGCTTTCGGGCCGCCGGCCTGCTCGGCGTAGGCGAGCCACTTGCGCGAGTCAAGGTCGCACAGGTCGATGACCTTGCGGTCGGCCTGCACGTGCCGGGCGTATGGGGCCATACCGGACGAGAAGACGTGTACGGCGTCGAAGGCGACGTTCGCGTTCCAGCGGTGCAGCGCTTCGAGCAGGCGCAGGTGCTGATAATAGCCCTCGGTGAACGTTCCGCCGGCGGCCAGGTTCCAGAGGGCGCGGGGGGTGGCGATCGATTTGAACAGTCGGATGACGGCCACGTCCTGGCACATGTCGCGCAGCTTGGGGACGTGCCGCAGATCGGCCGGGTCGTCCGCGAAGCACGCACACCACACCTTGTGGCGCCGGGCGAGGTACGCCAGTTGGTGGTAGGAACGGATCTTGTCGCCCTTGTCGGGAGGGTACGGAATGCGGTGGGCGAGATAGAGTATGTTCATGCGATGGTGGTCGGTTGGCGGTCAGCCGGGTACGTGTCGCGACAGGTGCGTGCCCAATCGGCGGGTGACGGCCAGCGGGAGGTACGGCCAGACCCGCCGCGCCAGTCCGAACCGCGGGTTGGACGGCGTGAGGTCGGGCGGTGCCGCCCCCGGGGCCACCAGTCGCTGATACTCGAGGTACTCCGGCTCGAATCCTTGAAACCGTTTGAAGTTGAAACATCCGGTATTGTCGCGGCGGGTCCGGCCGAAGTCGAACACGCGGCAGCCCAGCTCGACTGCCCGTTCCATGGCCGTCAGGTAGATGAAGTTGTTGACGCCGGTGTGATGGTACGCGGCATCGCTCCCGACGAAGTAGGGCATGGCCACGCCGTTGTGCAGGATCGTGAGCAGCCCGCCGATCGGTCGGTTCTCGTGGCGGACCACGGAGACCATGTGCCGGCCGGGCGTCAGGTCGACGAGTTTCTGGAAGAATGAGTACGGGTAGCTGAGTGAGGCCAGCCGGCGCATGCCGCGGCAGTACAAGTGCCAGACGATTGGCAGTTGCTGGTCATCGAACTCGACGGTGAGTCCGAATTTGGTGCGGGCGTTGCGGGCCGCCGCTCGCGCTTTGCGAGGCAGCCAGCCGAGCACGTCGGCGACCGCGCGGGGCAGGGGCCGGCGAAACGTCGCGTACCGATCGTTGATCGGCAGGGCGGGGTCGACCGCCTTGGCGCTGCGGAGATCGACGACCCCGGCTCCTTCCCGTTCCATGACCCGCCACGCGGCCATGAGTAGCCGGTTGGCGACGTTCTGGTCGTCGGCCACCACGCCTCCGTAGACGGCGTAGGGGACGCTTACCAGCATCGTGCCGCCGAGCAGGCTGTCGACCCGGAAGAGCGGCAGCGCGCCGACCCACCGCGGGCCGCGGGTGGCGTAGAGGTAGATCGGTCGGTGGCCGAACGCGGCGACGACGGCGTTCATCCAGACGGTGGTGTGGAACAGCGTGCCGTCCGGCGTGCGGTCGACGTACCGGTCCCAGGTGTCGTGATCGCAGGGCGACAACGTGCGGACGGTCGTCGCGTCGGCGCCCGGGCCCGTCTCCTGGTGGCAGCGATCGCGCGGGGCGACGGCAGGCGGTGGCACGGCGGGCACACTCATCCAGAGGTTATCGGCATCGGGGGCGTGGCGGTGTTGTCCAATTGGGGCGGGCGGCGGAACGTATATGCGGTAACGGGTTGACAGCGCAATGGTTGCGCGTCAGGTCGCGATCAGAAACCAGACGAAGAGCACGGCGAATGCCCCGACCAGCGGGTGGATCTCGCGGAAGCGGCCGCGGACCGCCTTGAGCAGTACGTAGGCGATGAACCCCCACGCGATCCCGTGCGAGATGCTCAGGGCGAACTGCATGATAACGATGGTCATGAACGCCGGGATGGCTTCCGTCATGTCATTCCATGGAATGCGGGCGACGACCGGCAGCATGTAGCAGCCGATGAGGATCAACACCGGCGCGATCACCGGATGGCAGAAGACCTGCGCCTTGCCGGCGTGGACGGCCCCGAGCGACGCGGCGGGCACGACGACCGTGCCGCCGATCATCTCGACCAGCGGATAGAAGAACAGCGAACCGGCGAGCAGCAGACCGGTGACCACGGTGGCGAGCCCGGTCCGGGCACCCGCGGCGACGCCGGCGGCGGATTCGATGTAGCTGGTGACGGTGCTCGTTCCCATGACGGCGCCGACCACCGTGCCGAGGCCATCGGTGATCATGGCCTGCCTGGCGCGGGGAACGGTGCCGTCCCGGGCGAGCCCGGCCCGCTCGGCCACGCCCAGAAGCGTGCCCACGGTATCGAAGATGTCGAGGATGAGGAAGATGAAGATTATGGTCAGCCAGGCGTTGATCGGGTGCTCTGAGAAGAGCGTGGGCAAGCCACTCAGCGCGCCGAAGGCCGTGCCGGACGCGTCCGGTACGCCCTTGATCACTTCACCTTTCCAGACCACGAGGGGATAGCCCCACCGCTCGGCGCCGAAGTGGGAGGCGATCAGGCCGACCGCCGCGGTCAGCAGGACGCCGTAGAGCATCGCCCCGCGGATTCCGAAGACGAGCATGATCCCGGTGACGGCCAGGCCGAACAGGGTGAGCATGGCCACCGGACTGCTGAGATCGCCGATCTGCACGTAGACCGCGGGGTCATCGACGACCAGGCCGCCCCATTGCATTCCGACGAAGGCGATCAGCAACCCGATGCCCACCGCGATGGCGTACTTGAGCGAGGCGGGGATGCCGCGGATCAGCGCGTCCTGCAGCCCGGTGGCGGCCAGCAGCACGAACAGGGAACCGGCGATGAGGTTGGCCGCCAGGGCATGCTGCCACGACCACCCCATGGCGGCCGCTCCGCACACGGTGAAGGCGAAGAACACGTTGTGTCCCATGGCCGGCGCGATGGCGACGGGCAGGTTCGCCCATAGCCCCATCAGCAGGCAGGCCAGCCCGCTGGTCACGCAGGTGGCCACGAATACGCCTTTCGGGTCCATGCGGGTGGTCATCAGGTCGCTGCTGAGGATGGCCGGTTGCACGAACAGGATGTAGGACAAGGTGACGAAGGTGACCGCGCCGCCGAGGACCTCGCGCCGGGCGGTGGTCTCATGGGCGCGGAGATGGAACAGACGTTCGAGCATGGTCGTCGCCGTGTTGCATGCCGTGGTCGCGGGTAGTGACGCCAAGTGTACGCCATGGGTCCGGCTTGACAAGCGCAAGTTGGCGTTGGCGTGGATTTCTGTTAGGGTAGCCCGCGGTGAAGATCGAGTTGGTCCGCGCGAGATGGAGGGCGTGCAGACCGGTGAGCGGCATTGTGTGTGTCGAAGGGGGCGACGACCTTGACCACTCC
>CAZBUJ010000052.1:0-43074 GCA_964495075.1 uncultured Phycisphaeraceae bacterium | reverse complement strand
TCGGCGGTGGCGGCCGGTCGCATTGGGGCGGCGGCTCCGGCGGGTTTGGCGGTGGCTTCGGTGGTGGCGGCTTCGGTGGCGGATTCGGCGGTGGCTTCGGTGGCGGCGGCGGGTTTGGCGGCGGCGGCGGCGGGGCCAGTTGGTAGGACACCCTGCCCGGTTCGGCCCACAGCCGGACGACGAGAGAGATTCGAAAGACTCGATTCACGTGAGGATATGCGATGAGTGTTGCGAAGGTCCTATTGGCGATCGTGGTGGCTTTCCTCGTGGCGGGGCTGCTCGTGGGTGGTTGCGTATACAAAGGCTATGCGCGCGTGAATGATCTGGATCAGGCCGTCGAAACGCAGTGGGCGGAGATCGACAACCAGCTTCAGCGGCGATTTGATCTGATCCCGAATCTCGTGGAGACGGTCAAGGGCGTGGCGGGCCAGGAGAAGGACGTATTCCTCGGCATCGCCAAGTCGCGCGAGGCGTACTTCCAGGCCAAGACGGTGCGTGAGAAAGCGTCGGCGGCCGGCACGTTCGAATCGGCCCTCTCGCGCTTGATGGTTTTGCGGGAGACGTATCCGGAGCTGAAATCCAACGAGGCGTTTCTCAAGCTCCAGGACCAAGTCGAGGGCACGGAGAACCGGCTCACCGTCGCGCGGAAGCGGTATAACGACATGGTCGGCGAGGTGAATCGCTACATCCGTCGCTTCCCCGGGAGCATGTACGCCGGGATGGCCGGTGTCGAGAAAGCGGAGTACTTCAAGATCGAGGAGCCGGCCCGGACCGCCCCGAAGGTGGACTTCTCGGGCATCCGCGAATCCAAACCGACGTCACCGCCACCGGTGACATCGCCACCGCCCGCACCGACTGAAGCGCCGCCGTCCGCACCCGCCGACACGCCGGCGCCCGCCGCTCCGACCACCCAGCCGGCCGCGAGCTAGGAGACCCCTTCATGCGATGCGTCGCGCTGGTTGCGTTCAGTGCCATTTGGCTGTCAGGATGCGCCGAGCAGCATGCGTCACCGGCGCCATACTCGGCGCCACAGCAAGCCGCCGCCCGCGAACCGGCGAAGGACTACGTCGAAATCGGCCGGGCGGCGGACGGGCAAGTCAGCCTGGTGGGCGGCGACGGGCACATCCTGATCCGCGTCGGCGACGCCACCACCCGGGTGCCGAATCCGCTGCGTGCGGTGAAGCTGTCGATCATTCTCGACGCCCCCGGGTCGATCCGGTTGCTGCACGACCGGATCGCCCTCGAAACCGATGATGCGTCCCTTGAAGCCCGCTATGCGTTCAACACGGACCCGGGGGTCTTCGCGGTGAACATCCGCATCGACGGGAAGGACATGCACGTCACGTGGTCGATCGAGGGCATCCCGGGTCAACCGGATGCGTGCGTACCCGTGCCCGTTGTCGACTCCACGCGGCTGGGGGCCGCGCTCCGCGGATACCTGATGAAGAAGAGAACGGGTGAGCGAGGGGACTCGAACCCCCGACCTCCTGGACCACAACCAGGCGCTCTAACCAACTGAGCTACGCTCACCGTCGGTGGGCACGCGGACCGGGCGGGCGATGCCCCGCGACCGGCCGACAGCCGCCAAACAACATACCATACCCGTCCATACGTACACAGACAAGCACGGGCCCGCCGCATGACCAGACAAGCACAGGCCGGCCATGCATCCCCGGCGTTGGCGGGGGGTACCATAGTGCGGTAGAATCCAGCCATGCGACGAACCGCCTTCATCCTGCTCGTCGTGCTCGTCGTGCTCAGTACGGCCCCGTTCGGAACCGGTTGCAATGATCCGGTGTACCAGGGAGGACTGGACCGCCGGATCGGCAGCCTCCGCCGAAATATCGAGTTGATCGCCGAACGCGAGAACTCCAGCCCCGACCGAATGCGGTTCACCGCCCAAGCCATCGAACGGATCGAAAACTGGCGGTACGACTATCGCCAGAGCGAGCTGATCGGGCGCCTGGCCACCCACGACTTCGCGCATTTCGCCGAGAACAAGATCCGGAACCGCGAGAATCTCATTCGTATGTTCGAGGGCGATCCTGACCGAATTCGGTGGACCGCCCCCCGGATCGCCCCCTGACCGCACGGCCGGTCGAACCCGCCGACCCGAATCATTGCGGCGACCGCAAAAAAACCGGAGCAACGGTTGACATCCCGCCGATAGATCCTATTATCCGGATTGATTGATATAGCCGTGGGAGCGGGCCTTGGTCGGTGACCTGGTATTCAAGGCGATGGCGGACGCGACCCGCCGGACTTTGTTGCAACTGCTTTGTTTGCACGAGCTTAGTGTATCTGAGCTGGTACACATACTGGGACAGCCGCAGTCGACGGTCTCGCGGCACCTGCGGGTGTTGCGGGAAGCGGAGCTGATCACGGACCGCCGGGACGGGGTGGCCGTGTTGAGTCGTGCGGTCATTCCAGGCCCGAACGGGCAAGCGGCGGCTTTGCGGACCCGGATTCTGGATTGGGTTCGGGAGCAGGCGTTGTCGAAACCGCTGGTCCGCCGGATGGACGAAGTGGTTCGCCGCCGGACGGCCGGGTCGCTGGGCTTTTTCGACGAGGTGGGCCACCGGTGGGATCAGATGCGGATCGAGCACTTCGGCAACCGGTTCCACCTGGAGGCCCTGACCGCCCTGCTGCCCCGCGAGTGGACGGTGGCGGATATCGGCACCGGCACGGGCTATTTGCTGCCGACGTTGGCGAGCCGTTTCCGGGCGGTGATCGCGGTGGATCCGGTGGCGACGATGTTGGACATCGCGCGGTCGCGCCGCGAGGTAGCGGATCGCGCCAACGTCGACTTCCGGGCCGGCGATTTGTCCGCCCTGCCGATCGACGAGGCGGCCGTGGATCTGGCCCTGGCGTTCCTGGTCCTGCACCACGTCCCGTCGTTGCAGGGGGCGTTGGCGGAAATTGCCCGCGTAACGCGGCCGGGCGGTCGCGTGTTGATCGTCGAGCAGCAGGCGCACGAGTTGCACGCGTTCCATGATCGGATGCAAGATCGTTGGTGGGGCTTCGAGCCGGAGCCGTTCGCGGAGCATGTGGTCGGGGTGGGGTTCCGGGACATTGCGTGGCATCCTCTGTTGACGGCCGAGCCGGCGGGCAAGGCGTCGACCGAGGCGCCGGAGTTGTTCGTGCTGTCCGGTGTCCGGAACTAGCGGACCGTGCCGGGCGAACGGTGCCCGGCGGTGGGCGTACGGAACGTAAACAACGAATTCTCGCGTCGGGCCGCGGGTGCGTCTGGCGCGGTGATGATCGAGAACCTGGAGTGAAACAATGAGCGTAGCAGCCTCAGGCACGAGTGTTCAGGATTACAAGGTGGCGGACCTGTCTCTGGCCGATTTCGGGCGGAAAGAGATCGAGATCGCCGAGTCGGAAATGCCCGGCCTGATGGCCGTGCGCGAGGAGTACGCGGGCAAGCGGCCGCTGGCCGGTGCCCGCATCACCGGATCGTTGCACATGACCATCCAGACCGCGGCGCTGATCGAGACGCTGGTCGAGCTCGGGGCGGACGTCCGCTGGGCGAGCTGCAACATTTTTTCGACGCAGGATCACGCGGCGGCGGCCATCGCCGAGGCCGGCGTACCGGTGTTCGCGTGGAAGGGCGAGTCCCTGGAGGAATACTGGTGGTGCGCGAACCGGGCCCTCACCTTCCCCGGGGACGAGGGTCCCATGCTGATCGTGGATGACGGCGGTGACGCGACCCTGCTGATCCATCGCGGCTACAGGTTCGAAGAGGAGTTCGCCCAATCGGGCACCCTTCCCACGCCGTGCACGGACAACAAGGAGATCGAGATCGTCGACAAGTTGTTGATCGAGGAGCTCAAGCGCGATCCGCAGCGGTGGCACAAGGTGGCGGCCGGCGTGATCGGCGTCAGCGAAGAGACGACCACCGGCGTGCACCGGCTCTACCACATGGCCAAGAGCGGTGAACTGCTTTTCTCGGCCATCAACGTGAACGACTCCGTCACGAAGAGCAAGTTCGACAACCTGTACGGATGTCGGGAGAGCCTGATGGATGGCATCAAGCGGGCCACCGACGTGATGATTGCGGGCAAGAACTGCGTGGTGGCCGGCTACGGCGACGTCGGCAAGGGCTGCTGCCAGGCGTTCAAGGGGCTGGGCGGTCGCGTGTTCGTGACGGAGATCGACCCGATCAACGCGTTGCAGGCCACCATGGAGGGTTACCCGGTGGTGACGATGGATGACGCATGCCGCTTCGGTGACGTTTTCGTCACCACCACAGGCAACGTCGACGTCATCACGCGGGCCCACATGGACCAGATGAAGGACCAGGCGATCGTGTGCAACATCGGGCACTTCGACAGCGAGATCCAGGTGGACGCGGTGTTCGATGATCCGAAGCTCCGGCGGGTGCGGGTGAAGCCGCAGGTCGACCAGGTGGTCTGGCCGGACGGGAAGGTCGTGACCATCCTGGCCGAAGGTCGACTCGTGAACCTCGGCTGTGCGACCGGGCACCCCAGTTTCGTGATGAGCGCTAGCTTCACGAACCAGGTGATCGCGCAGATCGATCTGTGGGAGCACCGCAACGCCGACAAGTACGGCAAGGCGGTGTACACGCTGCCCAAGATTCTCGATGAGAAGGTGGCGCGGCTGCACCTCAAAAAACTGGGTGCCAAGCTAACGATCATGACCGAGAAGCAGGCGAACTACATCGGCGTGCCGATCGACGGTCCTTACAAGCCCGATTACTATCGGTACTAGGCCGCTTTGGTGACACGCGTTTGTCACCGGAATCGTCGTAAGTTGTTGTCATTACCGGGTTGACGTACCGAACACGGCTGTGCCGCTGTACAGTCATACTGATCGTCATCCTGAAATGGACGTGTTATGGCCGACGGCGGCGCCGGATTGCCGCTGTGATATGGCGTTGCCATCGGGCGCCGCGTCGGCCGTTCCCCCTGTGCAGCGACCGACCACCACCCGCCGCTGACGCGCCGATCGTCGCCGGGCGGTGTCGCCCGTCTGCCCGACTGGAGTGGCTTCAATCGACATGTAGCGGGTATAGATGCTGCCATGTTCCGCCGTTTGGCATCGATAGTCTGGTCGCTGCTCGCCAAGCCCCTATTCGGCACAACGGTCATCCCTCGTGACGCCGCGGTCGAGCCAGCGTCTTTCTCTGACGAGGAATATCCTGTCTATTGCCCAGCATGTCGGTATCTGCTTCGAGGATTGCCGGACGGAAAATGCCCGGAATGCGGGAAGCCATTCGAGCGTGGTCGATTGTTGGTGCGGCAATACGTGAAGGAATGGCAGGGTGCGGCGTGGAAGCACTCGACCGCGGGGAAGTGGTGTTGGCGAGTTATCCTCATCGGTCTCGCCATGTTCGTCTTAAGCGGCCTTGGTTTGAGTTCTCTGAAGTATCTGACTGACTTCGACTCGTCTACTCCACCCACCGCCGCGACTCTCGACCGGGTCCGCCACGTGACCTATATTGTCGTGGCAGGCATGCTGGCGCATCCACTTTGTTGTATTGTCGCACTCGGAATCGCCATCAAGACCTACCCTCGTGGGGCATGGAAACGCCGTCGCGCCGTTATGCTCGCCATCAGGCGAACGAAGGATGCTCACCGCGCAGGCGGCTAGGTCAGGTCACCCGGCGCCGCCGGCCGTGACAAGCGCACCGGGGGATCAGCATGCTCCGGCCACGACCGCCATACGGACCAGCGCGGCGAGGCTGTCGGTGCCCATCTTCTGCATCACGAGCGCCCGGTGGGCCTCGACCGTTTTCATGCTGATGCCGAGTTCAGCGGCGACTTCCTTGTTCGCCTTGCCGGATACCACGAGTCGCATAACCTCGCGCTGTCGCGGTGTCAGTTCATCGCGTCGGGTGAGCACCTCATGGCGCCACGCGTGCCTGGCGCGGTTGGCGGCGTCTTCCGCGACCGCCTCCTGAATGCGTTGGGCCAGCATGTCCGGATCGAAGGGCTTTCGCACGAGGTCGAACGCGCCGGCTTTCATGACCCGGATGGCCAGTGGGGTGCATTCGGTGGCCGTCACGACGATCGCGGGCAAGGTGGGCGTGAACCCGGCGAGCGTCTCGAGCAGTTCGGCGCCGTTCATGCCCGGCATTTCCACATCCAGCACCAGGCAGCCGGGCCGTCGCGGGTCAAACTGCCGGAGGAGCTCACTGCCGGATCGAAACAGCTCGACGTCGAGCCCGATGCGGGCGGCGAGTACCTGCATGAGGCTGCGCATCGTCGGGCAATCATCAACGACGAAGACGGTTTCCCGAGTCTGCATTGGACCGCCTCCTTTCCTCACTCCTGACCTCGTGCACTCCGCCCGCCCACCGGCAGGCCCGTCCTTCCACCTGGTAGTACGCAAAACAGCCGGATTTCTGTCTCGCACGGCCAACTTTTTCTTTTCCAGCGGCACCGACCGCCTGAAAGAAGCGCCCGGCTATCACCTTCGCGCCCTATTGTGATTAACGACAGCCACGGGCCAAGCTAACACAAGGATCGGCTTTTTCTACAATCGCCTGAGCCTAATGGAGTTACGCGACCTGCTCCCGGACGCCTCGAACTGGCGCCTATCGCCGTGCCGGTTGCGTGGCAGCCGGTTGCGGAGGTGTACGGGGTACTCCGCGATCAGGCACTTCCGCGTTTCGATTTCGCCGGACGGCGCCTTCCGCACCAGCCGATCTCGTTTGTTTTTGCACGTGTGGAAGTCCGCTGTCGGGACCTCGATTCTTGGAACTTGCCGGTTCGTACAGGCCCCACGTTCCGCGGCCCCTTTGCGTCATCCAAGCTGGGGTGGGTGCGTGGCAGCCGTTCGTTGGCCGCGTGCTGCATGCCCGCTATACTCCGGTGCTCCTACCTCATCAGTACGCAGGAGGGCGCCGATGTCTTTCAGTGTCTATGTAACTCGACCGATTCCTGAAGCGGGAATGTGCCTGCTCCGGGGCGAGTGCAACCCGATCGACGTTGGCCCGGACGAGCGGCTCCTGACCGCGGCTGAGCTGCGTCGCGCTGTCCGGAATCGCGACGCCGTGCTGTGCAACGTGGGTGATACGATCGACGCGGCGGTCCTGGACGCCGCCGGCCCATCGTGCCGCGTCGTCGCCAATTTCGGAGTCGGGGTGGACCACATCGATCTGGGCGGGGCGGCGGAACGTGGGATCACGGTCACCCATACGCCGGGCGTGCTGACCGACGCGACGGCGGATCTGGCTTGGGCCTTGATTCTGGCCGTGGCCCGCCGGGTCCCCGAGGGTCTCGCGTTGACCGCATCGGGCGACTGGGCCGGTTGGACCCCGACCCAACTGCTGGGCCGCAGCGTGGCGGGGCAGACATTGGGCATCGTCGGTGCGGGTCGGATCGGCACGGCGGTGGCGCTGCGTTCGAGCGGGTTCCGGATGTCGCTGTGCTACGTCGGACGGCGCGACGTGCCCGAGTTGGATGGCATGGGTGGCCGACGTGTGGCACTGGACGAGTGTCTGGCCACCGGTGATTTCGTCAGCCTGCACGTCCCGCTGACGCCGGCGACGCACCACCTGATCGGGGCTCGCGAACTGGGTCTCATGCGTCCGGATGCCATTCTCATCAACACGGCCCGCGGCCCGGTGGTGGACGAGGCGGCGCTGGTGCAGGCGCTCCAGGACGGGCGCCTGGCCGGGGCGGGGCTGGACGTCTTCGAGGAGGAGCCGCGGATCGACCCAGCCCTGCTGGCGATGCCTAACGTCGTGTGCCTGCCGCACCTCGGCAGTGCGACGTTGCAGACGCGGGCCCGGATGGCGGAGATGGTGGCGGGCGATCTCCTGCGGGTGCTCGACGGCGAGACGCCGGTCCATCCCGTCCACGCGTGACCGATTCCTCCCTCGACAATGTGGAGCCGTTCTCCCCCGGACGCCGGTTTGTGGGACTCGCCTACCGGCTGCGGCGGTGAAAGTCCGCCTGTTTTGCCTTTGCGGGGCTGTTCTCGGGCGGCGTAACACCGCTCGCCGCGTCGGAATGTCGATAGAAGGAGAGACCGGGCGCGTTCCGCCAGAGGATGGAATGCGGGCGACGCGGGAGGACCTGGGATGCCGGTTGGTCGAAACGCCCCGTGCCCTTGCGGTAGCGGCAGGAAATACAAGCACTGCCATGCGGGCAATCCGGACGTTCTGCCGGTGGTGTCCCGCGACTCAGCAAGCGTTTCAAGGCGATCGCTGATCGCGGTTCACAAGTACCGCAATTGCGATGGCTGCACGGCGTGTTGCGGCCCGTCGCTGCGCATTAATGCGCCCAATCTGTTCAAGGCACGGGGTGACTGGTGTGCCTACCTGTGCGACGGAGGCTGTTCGCTCTGGGGCGACACGTTGCCGCGGGTGTGTCGGGAGTACGTGTGCAACTATCTGCTCGAACCGACCGAGCTGTCGGTCGAGGAACGACCGGACCACGTGGGGGCCGTCCTGCACCAGCGGGAAAACAACCTCGTGCACATCTCGGAGTGCAGCGCGGGCGGATTGTACCGCGTGCTGGCCAACCCGGTGTGGGGTCCGGCGTTGCGGCGGCATCTCCAGGCGGGTCGGACGTTAACCGCTTCGTTCCTGAGCGATCCGTACAACGCCGACTCGATTCACATGAAGTGGTTCGGCGATGCGCTTCGCTGTGAGTTGACATCGTGTGACGCAAACGGCGACCCCATTCTCGTTCTCATGACGCCGGTCCACTCACGCGAAATGTACTCGACCCATTTCATTCCGAACCAGAACTATGCGTTCGACGCGGAGGTGCTCATCGAGTACTTGGGCGACCGCGAGGCGGCGGTACTGGCGCCGTCGCAGGGGGGAGGTGGTGCGCGACAGGTCCGGTTCCGCATCGCGCGCCGCCA
Organism: uncultured Phycisphaeraceae bacterium; assembly: GCA_964495075.1. Taxonomy (GTDB): domain Bacteria; phylum Planctomycetota; class Phycisphaerae; order UBA1845; family UBA1845; genus JAFGJQ01. Next base: position 34,233 of record CAZBUJ010000052.1, on the reverse strand, counting down.
GGCCGACTTCCTCGGCGCATTGATCGATCACCTTCGTCCGACCTGCATCGGCAAATCGCTCGCCGGGTCGTGTACGGTGAAGGCGAAGGGCGGTTAAAACCCGCCACTTCCTTCAGCATCCCACCCGATCCAAGCAGGAACCGCGGGCTTTCTTGGGCAACACATCGAGCCCAACCCGGCAATCCGCCCGCGCCGCGTCAATGCCAGCGGTGTGTCCGCAATTGGTCATTTGTCATTCAACTGTCGTTCAACAGCAGGTGCAGACATTTGTAGTTCGCGGCTGGAAACGCGTACCGGTGGAACTCCGACTGCTGAACCCACTTGGTACGCGTGTGGTATGCGCGGCGTACCCGCCCTGCTTCGTGCCGGCAACGGTAGAGATGCAGGGAGATGGCGAAGTGGGAGTAGGCATGATGGATTGTGGCAACTCGTTCCTCGATCGCGACATGCAAACCCACCTCTTCCCGCACTTCGCGCAGCAGCGCCTCTTCGTGGCTTTCGCCGTCCTCGATTTTGCCGCCGGGGAATTCCCAAAGTCCGCCCAACATGCCACTGGGCGGTCGTTGGCCGATCAGGTACCGCCCCTTCTTGTGGATGGCGGCGGCGACGATGTCATAGTGCGGCACGGGTTTCTTCTTCCGCCGGACGGGGAGTTCGGCCGGCCGGCCTTCCGCCCGGGCGACGCACTCGTTCCGCAACGGACAGCCGTCACATCGCGGCTGTCGCGGCGTGCAGATTCGCGCGCCGAGTTCCATGACGGCCTGATTGAAATCGCCGGGGGATTGAGGCGGGACGAGGTCGGTGGCGAGCTTCCAGATCGCGGCGACGGTCGCTGCCTCGTCGATCGACTCCTGGATGCCGAAGAGCCGGGCGAACACGCGCTTGACGTTGCCGTCGACGACGGGGGTCCGTTCACCGAACGCGATGCTGGCGATGGCCCCGGCGGTGTAGCGACCGATGCCCGGAAGCTCGCGCCACTCGTTCGCCGTTCGCGGAAACCGCCCGGCTCGATCGTGGACAATCGCGTGAGCAGCCCGGTGCAGGTTGCGGGCCCGGCCGTAGTAGCCGAGCCCTTCCCAGCGCTTGAGGACCTGGTCGATGTCGGCGGCGGCCAGCTTGCGGACGGAGGGGAACGCCTGCAGGAAACGCCGGTAGTACGGCACGACCGTCTCCACCCGCGTCTGCTGCAGCATGATCTCGGACAGCCAGACGCGGTACGGGTGCGGGCTGCGCCGCCACGGGAGATCCCGCGCGTCGTGGCGGAACCACGCCAGCAACGCTCGTCGCACAACTGATAGAGCGGGAGCCATGGAGCCGTCAGCCGAATTGGTAATGCTTGCGGACGGGCTTGGTTACGTGCCACACGCACTTGAGACCCCGGGGAAAGACGACGACGTCGCCGGCCCGAAACGCCACGTCCCCGTCGTCGGTCTTGACGGTGACTTCGCCCTCCAGGAGGTAGCACGTTTCCTTTTCGTCGTATTCCCAATCGAACGTGGACGCTTCGCAGGTCCAGGTCGGCCAGGACGTCATGGCGTCGAGCTCGTCGGGGCGTGGTTGGCGTACCTCGATGGTGGCCATCAGTGGGTCCTCCTTGGGTTACCGCCGCCGGCCGGGCGTCGTTCCGCGCCGGCGACGCGGCGCCCGCCGCATGTCAGAACAGCAGGTGGTAGAGATAATCGAGCCGCCCGGTCAGGACAAGGCGTATGCCGGAATACTTCATGACCTGGCGGATCCGGGCCCGGTAGTCGGGGTGGTAGCAGTGCTCCGGGCAGTGTTTGCACGCCGGTTTCGGGTCGAGCGGGCACCGGGTCCGCTTGACGAACGCGTGGGCGAGCAGCTTTCGGCAGGCGTGGCAGAGCGCCACCCGCTGCCCGCGGATGGCCTCCACGTCGTGCGTCTTCAGGGTGGCGGGTTCTTTGGGCACGTCCGCGTGGCGCCGTTTGCAGTACACTTCGATGAACCGGACGAGCGTCCGCAGGTCGCGCCTCAGATCGTCGTCCATGGCTGATGTTTGCGGTTCGTTCACGGATCCCGGCCCGGATGGTCACTTGATCCCATCGTACCGGGCGGCCTCGTCGGCCACAAGCGCATTCGCACGACCGCGGTTTGACGCTATGATTCGGCGAGGGCGTGGCGACCCGGGAGTGGAACAAACGCCCGCCGTCGCGCGACGGGCAGACGCGGCGAGTCGCAGGAGAGGCGCGCAGTGGTTGACCTGCCGAAGGACATCAAGGTGCGCAAGGCCGACCGCACCCTCGCCATCCAGTGGTCCGATGGCACGGTGAAGATCTATCATGCCCGCGCCGTGCGCTGTGAGTGTCCCTGCGCCGGGTGCGTGGACGAGCACACGGGCGTGCGGACGCTGGACCCCGCCTCCGTCCCGGAAGATATCACCATCGAGCACGTGGAACTGGTCGGTCGCTACGGCCTGAAGATCGTCTGGTCCGACGGCCACTCCACCGGAATCTACACCTGGGAACGCCTGTACGACATGCCGGGCGTGGGCTGATCACCGATCACGCGATCAACAGGCGGCGGCGCTTGACGTAGTCCCACACGACGTAGCGGTCGAGGTCCGATCCCCCGGTGAAGAACACGCGGCCGCGGGTCGCTTCGGCGACGCGGTGGGCGAAGTTCACGTCCTCACTGGTCTGGCTCCAGTTGGGCAGCAGGAAGATGTTGATGGTGATGCCGCTCTGGGAGCACAACTGGGCCTCCCGGAGGGTGGCCGACTCGGTGAGGGGGTTCGGGGGATAGAGCAGGAACAGTTCCTTGCCGTTGTAGTGGGCGGTGGGCAAGCCGTCGGTGAGCAGGATGATCTGCCGATTCGGCGTGTCCTGCGCGCCGAGGAACCGGCGTGCGAGGTGCAGGCCGTGCTGGATGTTCGTGAAGTGGGGCGGGATATCGAACTCGCTGATGTCGGGCCGGCTCATATCGGCCTTCAACTGCACGACGGGGCTGGAGATCGTTACCGGCTTCGGCATCAGGGCGGGCAGTTCCGAAATGTGCCGCGGCTTGGCCACGCTGTAGACCTCGATGAACTGCAGGAAGTCGCCGGGGTATTCCGCCTGGATCAGCCCGTGGAGGGCGAGCCCCATCCGCTTGGCGTTAATGTACTGCCCGTCGTAGCGCATCGACCCGCTCATGTCGAGAAGCACGGCGGTGGCGCACTTCGGGTTGTTCCGCGTGCGATGGATTTCGATGTCGTCCGGGGTGAGTCGCACTGGCAGCGACGCGCCGTGCTGGATCATCGCGTTGATCAGGGACGCTGGAATGTCCATGTGCGTCAACGAATCGCCGAACTCGTAGGGCTTGGTCTGCTGCATCTCGATCGCCCCCTCGCCGAGGATGGGGCCGGAGTGACGCCCGGACCGGGCCGCCTGGAGATCGCTGAAGATCTCCTGCAACAGGCGCGACTGGAACAGGCGGAACGCTTTTGGCGTGAGGTGATAGCCGCCATCGACCTTCTCGAGCCCCTGGCGCTCGGCTAGCTCGCGGAGGTAGTCCTGGACGTACTGTTGCAGCGCGTTGAGTTGCTCGACGTCGCCCGGCTCGGCGAACTCGGCCAGCGCGTCGAGATCGATGATCCCGATCTGGCCGTTCTCGGCGGCTTCCTTGAGCTGCTCGAGCAAGCGGTCGATCGCCTCCAGCTCCGCCTTGACGTCCAGGGCGAGGGGAATGTCCATGCCGGTCCGGCCGGTGAACGCGTACCGCGCGGCGAGTTCGTCGATCTGGTACAGGTTGCCCAACGTGTTCATCAGGCGTACGAGGCGCGACGCGAACCGGGGCTCGCGCTGATCAGCCCGGTACCACAACCGCTCCAGATCGTAGAGCTGTCGTCCGCGGACCGCGTTGTGGTAGGTCCTGGCCATCGCCTTGGGCGGGCGGATCTGTTGGGCCGCCTGCCGGAACTCGCGGCGTGCGAGTTGCTGCACGCTGTCGACTTCGTACGTTTCGAGGATTCTGCGTTTGCGTTCGAGTAGGCGTGCGATGATCGCGTCGAGGCTCGGGCCGAGTGACGCGAGTTGATCGGGTTCGATCCGGACGGCCCGGGCGATTTCCTCCTCGGTCAATCCGCGCATGGTCCCGAAGTGGAGCATGTGTTCGAAGGCGTGCGACACCACGTCCGGCGGCGGTCCGGTCGGGCTGGGGAAGTTCTTCGGGTCGTATTTCTGGTACGTGTGGATGACGCCGCCGAGCCGTTGGCGGTCCGCCCGGCCGTCCGTCGCTCGCCCCATGCCGTGCGAATCAGACTTCATACGTGATGCTTCCGTGGTGCTGCGATCGCGAGATCCGGTCCATGGCATAGAGTCCCGCGAGTACGAACTCGATACAGGACGCCCGGACCGCGTCGCTCGCCGCCGGGTTGACCTCGAAGGCCTTCTCCCACACGTTGGGCACGCGTCTTACGCGTTCCGCGTAGTGCGACGACGGGAGCATGTCCCCGACCTCGATGCGGACGCCTTTGGCGAACGTCCGGGCGATCTCATCGAGCCCGTGCCGGTCCACGTATTCCTCGAACACTTTCTTGATCGCCTCGGCCTGGATCGCGTCGAGCACCTGGTCCTCCGACATCTGGTGCGAGCCCATCATGTCGAGTTCGAGCTTGCCCAGCGACGACGCCCGCAGGTGGGCGAGGTCGCTGATGCGTGGGACGACCGGCCTCTCGTCGAGCCTGACCGCCCGCTGGCGGGCGCTGGCGATCATCGTTCGATAATTGGCGATGCTCAGTCGGGCACTCACGCCCGATTGATGGTCGACGTACTTCGACTGGCGGGCACAGATGCTCATTTGCTCCACGATTTCACGCATGAAGTACGGCACCTGGACCGGGTAGTCGCCGTCGAGATCGATGGCGGCCTCCTGCTCCATGATGCGGATGCCGAGGTCGCGGGTGCGCGGATAGTGGGTGTGAATGACGCTGCCGATCCGGTCCTTCAACTGCGGGATCACCTTGCCGCTGCGGTTGTAGGTGGCCGGGTTGGCGGAGAACAGGATCAGCACGTCGATGTCGAACTGGATGGGGTACCCGCGGATCTGGACGTCGCGTTCTTCGAGGATGTTGAACAGGCCGACCTGCACGAGTTCGTCAAGTTCGGGCAGTTCGTTCATGGCGAAGATCCCGCGATGCATGCGGGGGATCAGGCCGAAGTGGAGGGCCTCCTCGGCCGCGAGGCTGGTGCCGGCGGCGAGTTTGGCCGGATCGATCTCGCCGATGATGTCCGCGAACTTGGTGCCCGGGGCGAGCCGCTCGGCGTAGCGCTGGCTTCGCGGCCACCACGCGACGGGGACGTCGCGGTCGGCCCGCTCGGCGATGAATCGTCGCCCCGCCTTCGTGATGGGGCGGAGCGGGTCCTCGTGGACGGGGCAGTCGGGGATGTCCGCGTAGGGGATCTCCTCGTCGAGGAAACGGGTGAGCATGCGCATGAGGCGGCTCTTGGCCTGCCCCTTCTCGCCGAGGACGAGCATGTCGTGCTCGGCCAGCACGGCGACGTTGATCTCCGGAATGACCGTGTCGTTGTAGCCCACGATGCCGGGGAAGAGCGGCGCCTCGCTCCGGAGCATGGGCAGAAAGTTGTCATGGATCTCACGCTTGACGGATTTGGAGACCCATCCGCTCGATTTCAGATCCGCCAGGTTCGCCGGTTTCGCCTTCATCGTGTCGCGCACACCCTTCGCGAGTGCGGGTTCGTCATAGGCAGGTTCATCCGTCGTTCGCCGGCCCGAGGTTTCCATAAACCCCGATCGTGGCATTATAGACCCCAGACCCGGCCCAGGGCAAAAACCAAGGCGGTTCCTGCGGTCGGTGGGCTGGTCCGGGGCGGGCTCCGCCGCCTTCGGCCGACAACGGCGAGCCGTTGAGCGGGAGAACAGGAGAGCACGGCCGTACGATGATGGTGCCCGGCCGAAGCGGTTGTCTTGGCGGGTTGGAGGCGGTAATAATGGCGGCCCGCCGTGTCCGCGAGGTGAACCGACCGCCGCCGGTGCGAGAACGGTGGCGTGTACGGGTTCCGGCCGGCGCTGAGAGGAACACGTACCATGGGTCAAACACTCATCGAGAAGATCGCCAATGCCTACGCCACCGGCCTGAAGCCGGGCGAGAAGGTCCACGCTCGGGACTACGTGTCGATCCGCCCCAAGCACGTCATGACGCACGACAACACCGCGGCGGTCATGGCCAAGTTCGCAGCGATTGGGGCCAGCCGGGTGGCCTTTCCAGCCCAACCGGTATTCGCGATCGACCACGACATTCAGAACCGATCGGAATCGAACCTCGCGAAGTACGAGCGCATTGGCGCGTTTGCGGCCGAGCACGGGATCCGGTTCTACCCGCCGGGCACGGGCATCGGGCACCAGGTGATGGTGGAAGAGGGGTTCGTCCAGCCCGGGAGCCTCGTGGTCGCTTCGGATTCGCACGCCAACCTGTACGGCGCGATCGCCGCGCTCGGCACGCCGGTGGTCCGCACCGACGCGGCGGCGATCTGGGCGACGGGCGAGACCTGGTGGGAGATCCCCGACGTGATCAAGGTCGAGTTGACCGGACGATTGCGTCCCGGCGTGGTCGGCAAGGATGTGATCATCGCCTTGTGCGGGCTGTTCAACCAGGACGAGGCGTTGAACGGCGCGGTGGAGTTCACGGGCGATCACCTGGGCGACCTGACGGTGGACCAGCGGCTGTCGATCGCGAACATGACGACCGAATGGGGCGCGCTGGCGGGCGTGTTCCCGTTCGACGAGGTCTTGCGTGACTATCTTCACGAGCGGGCCGACTTTTTCGCCCAACGCGGTGACCCGCCGCCCGCCTACACGCGTGACCGGGTCGACGATTGGTACGCGAACCGGCTGGCGGCCGACCCGGACGCCTACTACGCCAAGGAACTCGTGCTCGACCTGGGCCACGTGGCGCCGCACGTGTCGGGGCCCAACGACGTCAAGACGATTACCGCCCTGCCGGAGATCGAGCGGCGCAGGGTGCGGGTCGACAAGGCGTATCTGCTGAGTTGCGTGAACGGCCGGTTCGAGGACTTCGCCGAAGCGGCCCGGATCGTGCAAGGTCAACGTGTCGCGGATCACGTGGCGTTCTACATCGCGGCGGCATCGGCGGCGATCGAGGCGCGCTGCAAAGAGGCGGGCCACTGGCAGACGCTGGTCGAGGCCGGCGCCCGGGCGCTGCCGCCGGGGTGCGGACCGTGCATCGGCCTGGGCGAAGGTACGCTGGACGCCGGAGAGGTCGGCATCAGCGCGACGAATCGAAATTTCAAAGGGCGGATGGGGTCGCGCGATGCGGAGGTGTACCTGGCCAGCCCGGCGGTCGTCGCGGCCTCCGCGATCGCCGGCTACATTCGCGGGCCCGAGTCCATCGCCCCCGGCGCTGCACCTGCCCGCATCACGGTCCAGACACGTCCGGCCCCCACCGACGCGACGGTGGAGATCATCGAGGGATTCCCCCGGACGTTCACCGGGCGCATGCTTTATCTGCCGCAGGACAATCTCAACACGGACGGCATCTACGGCAAGGACTACACCTATCGCGAGGATCTCACGCCGGACGAGATGGGCAAGGTGGCGATGGAGAATTACGACCCGAAGTTCCAGTCGATTGCCCGGGAAGGCGACATCCTCGTCGGCGGGCGCAACTTCGGCACGGGCTCGTCGCGCGAGCAGGCGGCCACCGCGCTGGCTTTCCGCGGGATCCGCATGGTCATTGCGGCGTCATTTTCGCAGACCTACAAGCGTAACGCCTTCAACAACGGGTTTGTGGTGATCGAGTGCCCCGCACTGGTTGAAGACCTCGGGCGGGAGTACGCGGACCGCGTATCGGCCGGGGAGGCGACGATTCCGACGGAAGACGGTGCGGAGGTCGACTTCGCGGCGTGTCGAATCTCGGCGGGCGGCAGGGTGTACCGCTTCGCCGCGCTGGGTCGTGTGCCGCAGGAGTTGGTGGCGGCCGGCGGCACGGAGGCGTTGGTGCGATCGCGTCTGGGCAAGGTGTAAGACGGCGGCGGCACGCCCGATGGCCGGCGCGAAGCAGCCGGGTCCGCGCCGCGTGCGCGATTTTCCACCGCTCGGGGCGATCGAGCCGGCGGTTGCACCGCGCGACGGCCCCGGGGGCGGCGGTTCCAGGGGCATTCCTAACGTCTCACGCCGAAATGAGTTGCGTGGCACGGTGCGTGTAACGGGAGTGGGTTGACGTGGCTCGGGCGGACCAGTAGGTTCGCCGCCGGCGGTGCGGCGCACCCCGCGCCGACGCGCGTAAGACGATAGACGGCAACTACATGAGGAAATCGCGATGGTGGACCTTTCTACAAGCTACATGGGTCTGTCGCTGCAGTGCCCGCTGGTGGCCGGGGCGAGCCCACTGTCGTCGGACGTGTCGACGATTCGCCAGATGGAGGATCACGGCGCGGCGGCGGTCGTGCTGCACTCGCTGTTCGAGGAGCAGATCAGTTTCGAAGCCGCGGAACTGGATTACCACCTTTCGCATGGGACCGAGAGTTTCGCGGAGGCGACCAGTTACTTCCCCGACCAGGGTGACTATCGCCTCGGTCCCGAGGAGTACCTGAACCACATCTCGAAGGCGAAAGACGCGGTCTCCATTCCGGTGATCGCCAGCCTGAACGGCTGCACCGCCGGTGGCTGGACCAAGCACGCCAAGCTGATGCAGGAGGCGGGGGCCGACGCGATCGAACTCAACGTCTTCTTCTTCGCCAGTGACCCCAACATCCCCGGCCCGGAGGTCGAACAGCGATACGTGGACATTCTCAAGGCGGTCAAGAGTTGCGTGAGCGTTCCGGTCGCCATGAAGCTGAGCCCGTACTTCAGCTCGATGTCCGCCGTGGCCAAACGGCTCGACGACAGCGGTGCGGACGGACTGGTGCTGTTCAACCGCTTCTACCAGCCGGACATCGATCTCGAGACGCTCACCGTCGGCCCCAACCTCGTGTTGAGTACGTCGTACGAGATGCGACTGCCGTTGCGTTGGATCGCGATCCTGCACGGTCGGCTCGAGGCGAGCCTGGCCAGCAGCACCGGCGTCGCGACCGGCACCGACGTGCTGAAGATGGTGATGGCGGGTGCGGACGCCACGCAAGTCGTGTCGGCTCTTCTGAAGAACGGCATCGAAGAGTTGAACGTGATGCGGACCGAGATCTGCGAGTGGATGGAGGAGCACGAGTACGAATCGATCGAGCAGATGAAGGGCAGCATGAGTGCCCGGTCCGTCGCGAACCCGGCCGCGTTCGAGCGAGCCAACTACATGAAGACGCTCAACAGTTACGCGTAGAGCGGGTTCGAAACCCGACGAGAAGGACCCAGCTTCGCGGGAACGCTCACCGGCTTCCCGCGAAGCTTTTTGTGCGCCCGAGCGGCCCGGCCGCCAAGGTCCCGCCCGGGAATCAGTTCGTCGCGCGTCGCTCGGGGAGAAAGAGCCGCAGCGGCTTGTTGGCCCAACTGATCGGCGTGTGGAACGGCGGGTCCACCGACATGCATCTGCGATCCGCATCGCCCCGGACCGGTCGGGGCCCGAAAAGTGACTCGCCGTCGCATGCCGCGACGATGACGGCGTCGGGAGGCAGGGTCGCCTCGCGGCCCGGCCGCACGAAGAGGACGGTGATGTTGGCAAAATCCATCGGCGGGCAGCCGTACGGTGCCGGCTCGGCGACGACACCGATGACGTGATCGGTTGCCGGTACACCTTCCGCGACGACGCGAGCCGCCCGGCCACGCGTGCTGTCGCGAGCACCGGTCGTGTCGAGGCGCATATTTTGCAGGTATCCGAATCCCGCGTACATCGTGGTACCGACCACGAGGACGGCAGCGCCGACACTCGCGGCGGCGGTGACGCGCCACCCCTGACGACGAACCCAGGCGATGAGCCGGACCAGTCCGCACGCGGTCGCGATCGCCAGCGCCGAATCGGGGAGCACGCCGAAGCGCCCGTATTCCGCCGGTTTGCCCGCACCGAGCATGACGAATTGCAGGAAGACGACGGCGGCGGGGACGGCCAGCGGCAGCGTGTCCCATCGGCGCCGATGCAGGGCGACGGCCAGCACGGCGATGCCGATGATCAACAGCGCGGGCGTGGCACCATCGGCGGTCAATTCGAGCACGCGGAGCAGGCCCTGGCCGACCCGCGCGACTTCGTACATGGCCAGCGAGTTGCCGAAGTTGCTCTTGAGCACCTCGCGATTGAGGAACGCGTTGATGACGATGTAGGGATTCGTGACGAGATACACACACGTGCTGAGCAATCCGCCAAGCACGCCGCGTACGAGTCGCTGGCGTACGGATACGTGCGGTGTTGCGTCCTGGCGCTCGGCCGTCCGGCCGCTCGACCCGCGCATGATTTCCGCCAGAGGGATCAGGACAAAGATCGGCAGGGAGGAGAGGACCATGCCGAACGCCGTGCCGGCGGTAACGGCGAGCAGCATCCAGTCGCGCCGGCGGTTCGACTCGACGTATCGCATCGCGGTCCATACGGCGGCCAGCATCAACACGGCGCCGGGCAGATGCGGCTTGCCCTCGTGCGACATGCACACCACCACCGGCATCAGCGCGAACAGCAGCGCGGCGAGCGAGCCCGCCCACCGGCCGCCGAGGCGCCGCCCGATGGCCCAGACGATCAGCAAGCCGAGCCCGCCCCACAACGCCGCGTAGGCCCTGGCCGCCACGTAGAACTTGCCGAACTCGTCCGGACGATCCAGGTAGAACGCGACATCGGCCCGGACGTCGATCCAGCCGACCATGCCGCATAGCCGGATCAACGCACCGACCGGGTAGATGAACAGCCCGCCGTACTGGTACAGCCGCGGGTCGAACTGGAACTGCGAAGGGCGCATCGAGCGCAACGATCGCATGGTGATCATCTCGTCGGGCTGGTGGGTATACAGGCGGTACCGCAGGTAGATGGCGGCGACGTCGCCCTCCGTGGCGGTGACATTGACGGGCTGGTCGGACGGCTCGAGGGGATCGGCATCGACGTCGGCGCCGCGCGAGGCGTTGCTCCACGCCTGCCCGCCGCTGAGTTCGAGGATGCGCCGGCCGGTCCAGACGTCGCCGTCGGGGAACAGGTAGGGGTCGATCGCCCGCGACGGCAGCCCCCAGGTGATGCCCACCACGCAGGCCGACGCGTAGACGATCACCGCGGCCATCAACAGCCCTTCCGGACGGCCGAGCGAGACCCCGCGGTTTGCCCCGACGCCGGCGGCGTTCGTCTGCGTTTCGTGCTTCGACTGTGTCATTGCGATGGCTGCGGATCGATGGCGGCTCACCCCAAAACAGGATGCAGGTTCAACACGATGTCGGCGACGGCCAGCGTGCCCATGAGCATGCTCACCACGCCGTTGACGGTGAAGAACGCGAGATTCACTTTGGTGTAGTCACCCGGTCGCACGAGGCTGTTTTCGATGAGCAGCAGGATCGCCACGATCGCCACGCCGGTGAAATAGAGCCAGCCGAGGCGGCTGACGTGACCGAGCGTGAGCAACAGCCCCGCGGTGCCGATGTGACAGGCGCGGGCGATCCAGATGGCCGGGCCGGGGCCGAGGCGCGACGGCAGGCTGAACAGTCCCTGCTCGCGATCCACCTCGATGTCCTGGCAGGCGTAGATGATGTCGAAGCCGGCGATCCACAGCGTCACGGCCACCATCAGGATGATGGCCGGCCATCCGAGGCTTGCCGGGTGGATCGCGACCCACGCGGCCGGCGGGGACAACGCGATGGCCGCCCCGAGGTAGAAATGCGAGAGCCGGGTGAAACGTTTCGTGTATGAGTAGCCGCAGATGTACACCAGGGTGGGCCCGCCGAGGATGAGCGGCCAGGGGTTGCCGTACCCGAGTCGGAATCCCGCGCATCCGGCCAGGAAGATGATGGCCGCCCCGACCAGGAACGCCGTTGCGGCCTGGGGCGTGATCTCGCCTCGGGGGATGGCCCGCCCGGCGGTACGTGGATTCGCCGCATCGATCCTGGCGTCGACGATGCGGTTGAAAGTCATGGCCGCACTGCGGGCGGCGACCATGCACACCACGACGAGCAGGAGTTGGCCCGCGAACGGCAGGTGGCGATCCGGGATCTGGCGACCGGCCAGGAACGCGCTCATGACCGCGAACGGCAGCGCGAAGATCGAGTGGGAGAACTTGATCATGCGCCCCCAGGTGCACACCGTGGACAGGCCTGCGGTCATGTGTCGTTTCCGTCGGAAGGGCTGGCGTCGGCCCGGTCCGCCCAGCGCGTAGCCAGGTCGTGCGGCACGTCGACGAGGTCTAGCACACGGCCGACCACGAAGTCGACCAGGTCGGCGATGCTTCGGGGGAGCATGTAGAACCCGGGCGCCGCGGGGCAGATAATCGCCCCCGCCTCGCTGCACCGCAGCGCGTTCCGCAAGTCGATCGAAGTGAACGGCATCTCGCGGGGCACGATTACGAGCCGCCTCGCTTCTTTCAGCGTCACCGCGGCCGCCCGCGTGACGAGGTTGTCGGCCAGCCCGTTCGCGACGGCCGCCATCGTATGGACGCTGCAGGGGCAGATGATCATTCCGTCGGTCCGGTACGACCCACTCGCAATGGTTGCTCCCAGGTCTTTGTGCGGATGCACACGCACGCGATCGGAGTTGCGTCGGAGCAGGGTTTCGACGGAGACCGTGGTGAGGGCCAGTTCGTCGGCCATCACGCGCTTCGCGTACGGCGACAGCACGAGATGAACGAACACGCCGCTCGCCTCGAGGCAGTCCACCAGGCGCCGGGCGTAGGGCGCGCCGCTGGCGCCGGTGACGCCCACGACGATTCGCCTGGCTCCGCTTGCATTCATGGTTACACCCCGGACTCAGAGGTGATCGGCAACTTGGGGATCTTGAGTTCGGCCTGGTGCTTCCAGATCGAGTCAGGGAACTCGGTAAGGATACGTTGGAACGCCTGCCGCGCGTCGCCGGGTCGCTCCGCCTGCTGGTAGGCTTCACCCAGCCGGAACAGGGCCTCGGGCAGTGCGTCGCCCGGATGTCGCCGATTCACGCAATCTTCGAGCAGTGCGGTGCGTTTCACCAGGTCGTCTTCCCGTTTCGCGATCTCCAGTTGGATATTGTCGGCCAGGAGGCAGTCCGGGTAGCGCTGCAGCAGCAGTCGCAGGTTCTTGCTGTAGTTGTAGGCGTCCCGAGGACTGAGCCGCAGCATGCCGAACACGTGTGTGTTCTTCCAGGAGGCGTCCGTTCCACACATGGGCGCGAACCCGTAGAGCGGATCGCCGCCGGGCGGACTTCCGTTCGACCGGAGCAGGTCGAGAAACCGCCGGGCTTCGAACAACGTGGATTCGATGGGCACGGTCAGGCTTGCCGCGGGCCGCCGCGTGGCGAAGGTCGACTGCAGCGGCCCGGCATTCCCGATCGGTTGCGTGGTGGCGACCGCGGGGTCCTGAAAGTTCCTGATCAGGGTCTCCAGGCGATCGATGGCCTGGGCCACGTTGCACTCTCGCGCGTCAAGCTGCGCCAACCGCAGCAGGGCCACGGCGGAGAGCGGCGTAAGACGGCTCTGGCTTTCGATCGCGTAGAGCTTCTCCCAGGAATGGCGGGAAGACGCGTCGGGGAAGGTGTTGTAGAAACGAATGACCTTGTCGCTGCGGAAGGTCGACAGGTCGACCCGCATGTCCTTGGCGAGCCCCCGGACGTAGAGCGCGTTGCAGGCGTATCGACTGTCCGGATAGTGGTGCAGGAAGCGATCGCAGGCACGAATGGCCTCGTCACGGTGCTCGGCGAACAGGGTGCGGCGATCGCTCAGCAGTTCGAGTTCCAACTGCCACCGGAGGTCCACCTGCGCTTCGACGGCTTCCCGGGGCGGGGCTGGCTCGTCATGCATCCGCATCCGCAGGTCCACCGCCCGGGCGTACTCGTCCGAGACGTCTTTGTCCGCGAAGAAGGCCGACCCGGGGCCGTACCGGTGCATCAGCAGCCGGTACTGCAACTCGTCCCGCCCGACGTAGAATTCGAACAGCAGGACCGGAACGGCGAACATCGTAGCCAACAGCGGCAGCACGGCGCCGGGGCGATAATTGACCGCCCGGGCGATCACCAGCACGAATCCGCACACGACGCACGACGCAATGATCGCAAGCACCCACGGGGCAACGAACTTGATCTGATCCGCAGGACTATCCAGCAGTTGGACGGCCGACGCCGACTGCCGAGACGCCGAGAAGAAGTACACGACCACCAACGACAGCCCCAACAAGGCCGACGCATATCGAAACGAGAACCGGAACGGTTTCACCGATGCCAGCAGGCAGGAGCCGGCCACGGTGAGCGCGAGCCACGGCATCATGGCCAGGAACGCGATCACGAGCAGGAACGGAATGCACGCGGGGAACCGGTAGAGAATCGAGATCAGGATGGGGATGGACACGAGGGCGGCCAGCAGCAGTCCCAGCACGACGATCTGAAGCGGCACGTCGTAGATGCTGATGGGGAAGGTCAGCAGATCGCTGAGGATAATCCGGTCTTCACCGGCCGGCTGAAACGTGCGCCAGAACTCCGCCCAGTAGTTGGCCATCCGCGGCGCGAACAGCAGTCCGCTGCGCAACCAGAACGCGAACACGCCCAACCCCGCGAAGAGCACGGTGTCTACGATCAGGAGCACGATGGCCCTGACGCGGTACTTGGACTCGGGACGCGACCACACGTCCCAGATCATGGGCGCCTCCGAGGCGGCGTCGGCGGCGGCGTCCTCCGGGGCCGGCGGTTCCGGTCTGGGTCGCCTTTGTTGCTTATCCGGCATGTTCGTCCTTGACTGCCACGTAGACGGTCACAATCCCCAGCGTGAGCGGCCGGTATCGAACCTGGCCAAAACCGGCGTGCCCGAGTCGCCGGGACATTTCTTTCGCGTCGACAAAGGATACCACTGATTCAGGCAGATAGCGATAGGCCCCCTCCCGGTCGCGGGTGAGCCAGCGTGCCCCGAGGGGCATGATTCGCCGGGCATAGAACTCGTAGGCGGTGCGAAACGCGCGGTTCGTCGGTCGGGTGAATTCGAGAATCAGCGCCCGTCCGCCCGGGCGCAGCACTCGATGCATCTCCGCCAGCCCCGCGTCCAGGGACTGGAAATTGCGAACGCCGAACGCACAACTCGTAATCGTGAAGGTGGCGGCGCCGAACGGCAGATGCAGACCGTCGCACTCGCACCACTGTACGCCGGACGGACCGGCCGCCGCGGCCCGCGAGAGCATCTCGCGGGCAAAATCACAGCCGACCAGCCGGCCCGGCGGCGGGGTCGACATGGCGAACGTACGGACGAGGTCACCGGTGCCGCACGCGATGTCCAGCACCTCGTCCTCCGGCCGCACGGCGACGTCGCGGACCGCCTCGCGACGCCACCGCACATCTCGCCCTGCGCTGAACACGCGATTCACTTGCTCATAGGTCGGCGCGATGGCGTTGAACATGCGACGCACCCGCCACGCCTTGTCCTCGTGCGAATGCGGTGCCCGCAGTGACTGCGCGTCCCACGCGGCGCGATTCGGTTCATCCGGCATGCGAGGATTCTCTGCCTTGAACGGGGTGTCGTCCAGCGTTCGGAGGACGGCGCGGGGTGCCTGATCTCACGGCAGGCGCACGCGTACCTTGCCCCAGGATTTGCCGGCCAGCATCTGGTCGATCTTCGGACCCAGGTCCGCCAGGCCGCACTCGGTCACCACGCGGTCGAGATCGGGCACCTTCCACTCGCCGGCCAGTTTCTTCCAGATGGCGAGCCGTCGCTCCATCGCGCTTTCCGCGGAATCGATCCCCAGGAGCGACACGCCGCGTAGGATGAACGGAAAGATGCTGGTGGACACGTCCAGTGAGCCGATCATCCCGCAGCAGGCGACGGCCCCGTGCCGGCGGGTGCATCGGATCGCCGCGTCGAGCAGCGGGCCGCCGACCGTGTCGATCGCGGCCGCCCAGCGTGTCCTGGCCAGTCCGCGGTTGGACGGCGGTATGACCTCATCACGCGCGAGCACCGACGCGGCCCCGATCGCCGTCAGGAAAGCGGTGGCGTCAGGCTTGCCCGTCGCGGCGATGACCGAATAGCCGGCCTTGGCGAGAATGGCTACGGCCAGGCATCCGACGCCCCCCGTCGCCCCCGTGACGAGCACCTCACCTTGATCGGGATTGACGCCGTTCTCTTCCAGCCGCATGAGTCCGTAGGCGGCCGTGTAGCCGGCCGTGCCGTGGGTGATGCACTCTTCCAGGCTCAGGTCGGCCGGGCGTTTCACCGCCCAATCGGCCGGGATACGTACGTACTGCCCCAAGCCGCCCGCGGTGTTCATGCCCAGGTCGCGGCCGGTCACGATGACCTCATCGCCGGGCGCGAACTGCGGGCAGTCGCTGGCCTCCACCACGCCGGCCGCGTCGATGCCGGGGATGTGCGGATAGGCCCGGGTTACGCCCTTGTTGCCGGTGGCCGACAGCGCGTCTTTGTAATTCAACGCCGAGTACGCGACGCGGATCAGCAGATCGCCCGGGGGCAGGTCTTCGATCCGCCGCGTCTCCACGGCTCGGGTGAATGTGCCGTCGTCGGCCTCCCTGACCACCAGGGCCTGAAACTCCTTCCTGTCCATCGATTCACCTGCCATCGGTTGTCCGTCACGCGCGTTTGAACTGCTTCTCCAGTTCGGCCAGGGTGAAACGGAGTGCGGTGGGTCGGCCGTGTGGACACGCGGTCGATTTCTCGACCGCCTCCCGCTGTGCCAGCAGCGACTCGATCTCGGCGCCGGTCAGCGGGTCACCGAATTTCACGGCCGCTTTGCAGGCCATCATGGCCAACATCTCCTCCAGCACCACTTCCGTGTTCGGTTGTGACCCGGCTTCCGAGAGGCGGTCGAGCAGGTCTCGCACGAACTGTGCCACGTCTGTGTCACGAATCACGGCGGGCACCGCGTTGACGGCGACTGCGTGGCGGCCGAAGGGCGTGAGCTCGAGGCCCAGCCGGTCCAGCAGGTCGGCGTGACGGTCCAGGATGGCCAGTTGCTCGGGCGTAATCTGCACGGTGTCGGGCAGCAGGAGCCGCTGCGACTCGAGTACGCCGACCGCCATCCGCTGGCGCAGCCTGTCGTACATGATGCGTTCGTGCAGGGCGTGCTGGTCGACGATGATCATGCCGTCCGGCGTCTCGGCCACCAGGTACGCGTTGTGCAGTTGAATCGCCCGCGGCCGGGTGGTCGAGGGCGGGCGTTCCGCCGCCGGCGGGTGCGGGGGCCCGGCCCCCGGCTCGGGCAGTCGTCCGGGCGGTACGTCCTGGTTGAGCGATCGCCAGAAGTCGGCTGACCGGGCGATGTCCGCCGGACCGGCGGGGGCCGTCCCGCGGGCAGCCGGGCCGTGGTGGGCCGGGTCGGTGCCGGTGATCGGCGTGGCCCCCCGATAGAACTGCGCCGCTTCGTGGCGCACGCGGTCCTGCTCCGCCGGGTCGATCCGGGGCAGATGGGGCTGGGCGGCGTGCGATTCGAATGCCGATCCGGGGTCGGGGCGCCGGGCCGGTCGACCACCGACGCTCGGCCCCACGCCGGGCGTCAGGTCACTCCGCTGGAACTTCTCCCGCAGGGCGGCCAGCACTTGCGAATGAACCAGGTTCGAATCCTGCCATCGCACTTCGATTTTGGTGGGGTGGACGTTGACATCCACCGCGGCCGGATCGATCGACGCGTACAGAAAGATCACCGGATGGCGGTTCGGTTCCATCAAGCCACGGTAGGCTTCCCTGATCGCGTGCAGGATGAACCGGTCCCGAATGTATCGTCCGTTCAAGAACACGTACTGCCAGTTCGGGGCCGACCGTGACCGTCCCGGCGGTCCGACGTACCCGAACAGGCGCAGCCCGCGTTCCTCCCATTCGATCGCGATGAGGTCTTGTTCCAGCTCGCGGCCGCAGAACCGTCCGACCCGCTCGCGGAGCGACTCGTGGCCCGGCCAGCGATGGGTGACGCGTCCGTTGTGGGTAAGCTCGAGCGCGATTCGTGGATGGGCCAGCGCGATGCGTGAGAATTGTTCGTTGACGTGGGCGGCCTCGGTGGACCGGCCGCGCAGGAACTTGCGGCGGGCGGGCACGTTGAAAAACAGGTCGCGCACCTCGACGCTCGTGCCGACGGGACAGCCGGCCGCCTGCGCCAGTTCCACTTTTTCGGCCGCCACCACGATCTCGTGCCCTTCGGTCGAATCCGGCGGACGCGACCGGATCCGCAATCGCGACACGGACCCGATGCTGGCCAGCGCTTCCCCGCGGAATCCCATGGTGCCGACGGCGAACAGATCCTCGTCGGACGAGATCTTGCTGGTGGCGTGCGGGATGACTGCGAGGCGGAGATCCTCCGCCGACATCCCCTCCCCGTCATCGACGACGCGGATGACTTGTTTCCCGCCGTCTTCGATGGCGACGGCGATACGCGACGCCCGGGCGTCGACGGCGTTCTCCGCCAACTCCTTGACGACGCTGGCGGGTCGTTCGATGACCTCGCCGGCGGCGATTTTCTTGATCACCTCGTCTGGCAGGACCTGAATCCGTCCCATGGGGGCAGTCCGTTCTCGAATGCATGCAGTGCGAGCGGCGTCGCAGAGCGGCTACGGTGTCTGGTTCCACGCCCGGTCGACAATCTCTCCTTTCGGCCCCGGCGTCAGCGAGTATAATTGGCCCGACCGGAATCGACAACGACAGTCCCTTGTCAGGCGACCGCTCCGTGATCATCACTCTGCTGCCGAACGCGGCTGAAACTCACAACGTTGACCGTTTGTGCGCGAGCGCGTCGAAGCGCGGCGCCGCGGCGGTGGGGCTGCGTCTGGGAAACGGCGACCTCGTGCACCCGGACACACCGCGCGACGCGTGTCTGGCGGTCCGCCGCGCGGTGGCGGCCGCGTCGCAGCGAATCAGCGCGGTGTGGCTCCCGGTCGATCCGCACGTCCATTTCGGGACGGGCGATGCGACGGCGTTCACGCGATCGGTCGAAAGAGCGGCCGCGGCGCTTCAACGGGCCGCCTGGCTCGGTGCGGAGACCCTGGTCATCGTGCCGGCGGTGGTCGGCGCGCACGAGGAGACCGGTGGTGGGCCCGCCTGCTCGTACGCGGATGCCCTCAACGGCACACACAGTGCGTTGCAGGCGTTGCGGTTCGCGACGGAGCGGTGTGGCGTGTCTCTCAGTCTGCTGGCCGGCGTGTACCGGTTCCTGCTGAGTCCGGTGGAATTCCGCGAGTTGATCGACGAGCAGCGCTCGTCATGGATTGGCGCGTGCGTGGATCTGATGGACGGGGCGGCCGCCGGCTGGCCATCAGACTGGATCCGGACGTTGGGTCGCCGGGTGTTCTGTTTTTCGATCGGACTGCTGGAGGAGACGGACCCGCCTTCGTGGCCGGACACGCAGCCGCTGCGCGAGGCGCGGGCGTCGCTCGGCTTCTCGGGGCCGGTTCTAGTGCGGGGGAGCGTCGTTATCGGAGGTTTCGCACCGTCGGCGGACGGCTTGACATCGAGCCCGTTCGCGTCATCTGACGGCATGATCGGCCCGTTTTGACCGGGTGTCCGGCGCGGCCGCGACCGGCGGTCCGGGGCGGATTCCAGGCGTTTGGCTGGGATAATTCCGGTACGACTGCAACGCCGCATGTGCGTCCTTGTCAACCGTGACCGGCGGTGTTACACTAAAGTCAAGCGTTAGTGCGTATGGGCTTCCCCTTTGGGTCCGGGCAGAGGGTCCATGGAACGGGGAGGTCGGCGTGTCGCTGACCGGAACGGCGGCGGTTGTACATACGTGTCGGCGGTGGTGAGGTGCGGCCGACCCGGTGAGAACCGGCGGAGACGAGCTGGTGGCGAGCCCAAGATCATCGGGGTCGCTGGGATGGGGATGTCGCAGTCGCGGTTTCACGTTGCTCGAGTTGTTATCGTCCGTGGGCATCATCGCGCTGCTTCTGGCTATTCTTCTGCCGTCACTTCGCAGTGTTCGTGATCAAGCCAAGAGTGTGATCTGCATGGACCATCTCCGGAACGCGTCGTTCCAGTTTCGGATGTTCGCCGACCCGTATGCGCACGGGAACCGCGGTGAAAGTGCGCGGTACAAGAACCGCTTTCGGGCGGCCGACTTCCTCGACTCGTTATACGTCACCGACGAGTTCTGGGACATTCCGGACAAGTCCGCGATGCAGTTCGAACCGGCCCAGGAGCCGATCCTGTGTCCGTCGGGACCGGCGGTGCTGTCGCGGGTTCAGGGAGCCCCGTGTCATCAAGGGGGCATTGATCCTCAGGAGAACATCAGCTATGCGATGAACCGGCGACTGCATGAGGCTCCGGGTGGCGGTCGGCTCGAGCCGGTCAAGATCCAGGAACGTATCCTCGATTACCCGAACGTACCCGTGCTCTTTGATGCGGATGGGGTGCTCTCGAAGAAGTTGCGCGGCGTGAGCGATTCGCTGTTTTCCGCGCCGCCGATGGTCGAGGAGCGTTCTCCGTACACATCGGGGGAGTACTGGCATGCGGCCTCGCGTCACCGCGGCAAGGTGAACATCGGCTTTGTCGGGGGCCACGTCATCTCCACCGCACGACCGCTGAGTGATCCAACCACGGATTGGGACTATCATCCGCCCGTCGACCGCGTTCGCTGATCGCTGGGCACTCGCTCATGTCGCTTCAGAACAAATTCCGCTTCCTGCTGACGGTGTTCGGTGTGTCGATCGTCGCCAACATGCTGGTGTCGGTCTGGTGCATTCGCTTCTACTTTGGCAACGCCAGCAGCCAGTTCACGGTTCACATGCGCAGCAACGCGGAGATGAACGCCGTACGCAGCATGCTCGATCGCCTGGTGACGGACCTGGATGCCTGCTGCGCCGAACCCGACCGCGGCGATGCGAAGTTGATTCGTCAGCGCGGCCAGGAGATCACGGACCGAATCGAAAGCGTGGTTGCCCAACACGAGAGCGTCGCCTCGACCCGGGACAACGAACGACTACTCGAGCTCGCCGATGCCCTGCCCAGGTTGTGCGACGCGTTTCTGTCGGCGTGGTTGAGCGGCGAGCCGGCCGATCGCCGCGCGGCCCTGCTCGCGCGGATCGAGACCGAGTGTGTCGACCCGCTCCGGCACACGCTCGCCATGGTGGCCCGCGCGGACGACGTGGCGATCTCCACCACCACGGCCGGCATGCTGCAGACGCAGGAACGCGTGACCGCCCTGCTGTCGGCCAACGCGGTGGCCGCGTTTCTGCTCGCCGCGACCGGGGTGTTCCTGGTGCGCAACTGGGTGCTCAAGCCGCTCGAAGTGCTGATGATCGCGACGGACGAGCACACCAAGGGCAATCTGGACTACCGGATCGACAATCACAGTCGTGACGAGCTCGGTGCCCTGTCACGAAGCATGAACCGGATGGCGGATTCGTTGCTGGACATTCAGAAGCAGCTCGTGCAGCAGGAGAGGCTGGCCGCACTGGGCGAAGTGGCGTCGATGGTGGCGCACAACATCCGCAACCCGCTGGCCGGCATCCGGGCCTCCGCCCAGTCCGCGATGAGCGTGACGGACCGCGAGTCGCCGGCCTATCAGCACCAGCTCCAGGTCGTCGAGACGGTCGACTCCCTGAACCAATGGCTCAAACAGCTACTGCTGGTCAACCGCCCGCTCGATCTCGAGCGGCGGTGGGTACCGGTGCGCGAGCTGGTCGAGACGGTCCTCGCCGCCCAGCGATCGAACGCACAACGCCGCAACATTTCCTTCCGGTACCAGGCCACCGACACCGATTGCCACGTCCGGGTCGACCCGCGCCACATCGAGCAGGCGATCCAGGTGCTGATCGACAACGCCCTCGATGCGTCGCCCGAGCAAGGTGAAGTGTTGATCACGGCCCACCCCGCGCCCAACTCGACCCGCTGGCTCGACCTGTCCGTCCACGACGGCGGGCCCGGCATTCCGGAAGAGGTGCGGGACCGCATCACGGCGCCGTACTTCACCACCAAGCCGGGCGGCACGGGGATCGGGCTGCACCTGGCCAAAAAGGCGGTAGAATCGCACGGGGGCGAGATCCTGTTCAGTTCGCCCGGCTCCGGCGGCACCACGGTGACCCTGCGGCTGCCGGCGCGGGACTTGATCGGAGCGTGAGATGGCCAACATCCTGCTGCTCGATGATGAGACGTCGCTGCTGCACTCGATGGAATTGCAGCTGACGCGTTCGAATCATTCCTGCCGATGCGCCCAGACGGTGGCCGAGGCCCGCAAAATGCTCGACCAGGCCGAGCCGGACCTGCTGGTGGCCGACATCCGACTGCCGGACGGAAACGGGCTCGACCTGGTGCGGGCGATCCGGCAGGAAGGCGCGTCGTACCCCGTGGTGGTGCTTACCGCGTTCGGCTCGATCCCCAACGCCGTGTCGGCCATGCGGGACGGTGCGAACGACTACATCGAAAAGCCGGTCGATCTCGACCAGCTCACCTTCATCATCGAGCGCAATCTCGAGACCCAGCGCCTGCGGGGCAAGATCGAACTGCTCGAACGCACGAAAGCCGAGCCCGGGCGGGGCGAGCGGATCGTCGGCGCCAGTCCCTCGCTGCAGCACGCCCTCGAGCTTGCCCGCAAAGCGGCGAACCCCGGCGTCACGGTGGCGTCCGAGTTGCCGCCGGTGTTGCTGACCGGCGAAACGGGGACGGGGAAAGACCTGCTGGCCCGGCACATTCACTCGACCGGGCCGCTGCGGGACGAACCGCTGGTCCATATCGACTGCGCGTCGCTTCCGCGCGAGTTGATCGAGTCGGAGCTGTTCGGCCACGAACGCGGGGCGTTCACCGACGCCAAAACGGCGAAACGCGGCCTCCTGGAAATCGCGTCGGGGGGGACCGTCTTCCTCAACGAACTGGGCGAAGTGCCGCTCGAACTGCAGTCGAAGCTGTTGACCGCCCTCGAACGCAGAGTCATTCGCCACGTGGGCGGCACCCGCGACCTGCCCGTCAACGTGCGCATCATCGCCGCCACCAACGCGGATTTGCAGAAGCAGGTCCAGGAGAAGCAGTTCCGGGAGGACCTTTACTACCGGCTGAACGTTTTCACCATCGAACTGCCGCCCCTCCGGCAGCGCGGGGACGATATCTTCCTCCTCGCCGACTACTTCGTTTCGACGCTCGCCAAGAAGTACCGGCGGCCCCAGGCGAGGCTCTCCGTAGCCGCCCGTGAGGAACTGGCCCGGTATCCCTGGCCGGGCAACGTCCGTGAGTTGCGGCACGTGCTGGAACGGGCGATCCTGCTGACCGAAGAGCGGATCCGCCCCGAGCACCTCGGGCTGGTGGGCATCGCGAAGCCGGCGCCGGTGTCCGGGCCCACGGACGGTACCGCGTTCGTCGTGCCGAACACGCTGACGCTGCCCGAGGTGGAAGCGCAGTTCATCGCCCAGGTGATGGATCGGGCGAATGGAAACGTTTCCAAGGCGGCGCGGTTGCTCGGCATCAGCCGCGGCGCGTTGCGCCGTCGGCTCGAAGGCTCGAGCACGGGCCTCGACGACGATTCGCACACCTGAGAAAAAGGTGTCAAAAAAGGTGTCAGGATTATTTTCTTGACGCGCCAGGACGTCCGGCGCGCCGAGCGGCATTCATCGCACTGGTTCGTCTTCCTGGGCAACAGCGCAAGAAAATCATCCTGACACCTTTTTCTGCTCAATGGGCACTTTGGCCATGACCTGATCGCTGCCGCGCTCGCGGATGACAATGTGCCCGACCGGGTTCGTTCCCGGCGGCGTGGCGGGCAGCGGCCCCGCGCACTCGAACGGCAGTTTCGCCGGCACACCCGGCACAAGCTCCGTAAGGGGGTCGCCGCCCTGGTCGACGGCGATCGTGACCGGGTCGGCCAGCAGCAAGTCCACCTTGACCTCGATCGGTGTCTTCCGCTCATCGTCTTCCACCGCGAAGCCGCCGGTGATTTTCAGCGTCAGGCTCGTCGAATCGCTGTCGGGGTCCGGGTTGTTCACGACGGCCTCGTATGCGTGGTAATCGAACGCGCCGCTGTGGATCGCCTTGCCGTCGGAGTCCAGGACCATCACGCCGATGTCGGTGGTCTGGGCATAGTCTTCCTTGCTCATCTCGAGTTGGATACGCACGCCCCGGAACGTCGAGTCGAGCGTGATGGAGTGCTCGATCTCGTCCTTCAGACCCGTGAACTCGTCGTCGTAGTTGTTCCGGAATCCTTCCACCTCGCCGGACGCGTGCACCGGTGCGTAGACGTCAAACACGTTGGTCACGGTCAATTCGCCCGACGGTGGCGAGCCGGGCTTCTGCTTCGACCACGAGGTGATCTCGGACGGTTCCGCGTCGACCCCGAAAAACCGGGCCGAAAAGCTGTACGGCGACATCTCGTCGGGGCGGTCGTTCACGACGCACACTTCCCACACGCCCGGGGACAGCCGTTCGTCGATCACCCATTCGACCTCGCGTACGCCGGCGTCCGTGTTCAGACGCTTCCCGCGGCTGCGAATCTGGAAACCGTCCGGGTCGAAGATGCGGCTCATGCTCGCCCGGGATCGGACATCGGGGGCGGTCCACAGCTTCAACGCCATCGCGGTGGCGCCGGCCGGCACGGCCAGGAACACCCGCTCGGGGGTCCAGCCGTCGGCCGTCCGGTGCTCCAGGCGCACCGTGTAGCCGTTGTCCGCCGTGGCGCGGTACGGGACCACGATCGTGTTGACCAAGCGAAACGCTTCGATGCCGTCGTACATCGCGTTGATCGACCCGACGTAGAGGCCCGGCTGCTTCAACTTCGCGGCGTCGTATTCGACGCGGACCGTGGCTTCCTGCCCGCTGCGCACATAGACCTGCTTCTGCTGCGTCGTGCACCAGTCGCACGTGTTGACGAGGTCGAAGCGCCGCGTAAACGACGTCTGCTCGGCCTTGTCCGCGCCGGGCATGAAAACCGGCTTGATCCGGAAGGTCTGTGGCGTTTCAGTGGGGAAGTACGGACTGCGCCAGTAGGCGGCCCCCGCCGTCCCCTCCGGCCCGTGCGGGCAGCGGGTGGTGATCGAGTAGTCCTGCACCGGATCGTCCTTGGCCGCCTTCATCAGCCGGTCGAGACAGGCCCCCGCCTTCTTCATGTCCGGAACACCGTGCCCGACGTCCACGAACGTGGTGCCTTCCAGGGGCTCGGCGCTCAACGCCAGTGCACGCCGGACGTCACAGGCGCGAACGCCCGCACCCGGATGGGCCGCCTGCCCGTAGCTGACCAGCAACGCGCAAAGGCCCGCCGCGTAGGGAGAGGCCATGCTGGTACCGGCCCAGAAGTCACCTTCTTGGACATAGCGGGGTACGGTGGAGGTCGCGTACCCGGGCGTCGCGATGTCGGGCTTGGCCAGTTCGCCGCCCCGCGAGCTGAACAGGGCAAGCCGCGGGCCCTCGTACGTCCAGCCGCGGACGTCCCGCGCGGTGTCGTCCGCCAGCAATGCGGCGACGGCGATGATCGACGACGCGGCGGCCGGCGTGCCCACCGACGACAGGCCAGGACCTTCGTTGCCGGCCGACGACAGGAATATGACGTACGGATTCTTGTACAGAATCCGGTCGGCCGCCTTGTCGATGTCCGATTGCCCTTCGATGGTCGAGCCGATCCCGTACGACAGGTTGCAGACGACGGGAACGTCGTGTTCGCGGGCGTAGCGGGCGGCGTACTCCAGCGCCTTCTTGATGCTGCCGGTGACGCTGATCCCGCCGGCGGCGTTCCTGCCGATCTTCAGGCCCATGACCTTCGCCCCCGGGGCGACGCCGTTGAAACCCGGTTGGTTGTTGATGTCGTACCCGGCGGCGATGCCGGCGACGTGCGTGCCGTGGGCGCCGTCGTCATAGAAGAGGACCACCTTCTTCTGCCGCAGGAACACGTTGAGGGCGAAGCCGAGCGGTTCGATCTGCTTCTCCGGTCGCTCGCGGTGGAACGTGAACGTGTCGTATTGAACGTGGTAGTTCTTGAGCGGTTTCTCGTCGGCGAAGCGGCGGTCGAGATTCGTATCGATGTAGCACACCGCGTCGTCGTCGCCGTCGTTCGGGCGACTGACCAGCAGGACGGGGAACTCATCATCCTTTGCCCCGTTGTCGTTCACGTCCGGCACGTCGCTGTTGACCAGGTCCGCCTCGCGGAATAAGCCCATCCAGTAGATGACGTCCTCGTCGGTAGCGGCCGGTGGTGCGTACTCGATCGGCACGCCGTTGTCGTCGTGACGGATCAGCTTGCCGCTGTCCACGTCGAGATTCACTCGGCGCACCTCGACATCGCCCTGCCCCGTGAAGTCCTGAACATCGACGACTTTGACCTCGCCGTCGGGCGTCCGCGTCAGACCGGGGATGGTCGGATCCACGCCGGTGTCCAGCACCGCGATGACCACGCCGCGCCCGTCGGCCTCGGGGTGGGCCGCGAGGAACACCTCCACGTTGCAGGTGGAGAGCGACAGTTGCGTCCACGGGTTCGTCGACTGGGCGACCGCACAACCGGCGCCCACCAAGAGCATCAGCGAAGTAGCTATCGAACGGTGCATGCCTGGCTCCCTTGTGTGTCCGCGAAACCACTTGTCCGTCGGGGACCGTGCATCATAGGGCAGGCCTGCGTCGAGCGTAAAGAGACATGGACGTGTCACACGGGGTGACGCGTGTAAAGGTCTGTGTAGGATTGTCAGGCGGCGTGGCCGCCGGGTTGCATGGTGTGGACGCGATCCAACGCGTCCCGGCCGGGTCGGGACGCGCCGCGCGACGACACCGCTCGCAGGTATGCCTGGGGGGTACCCGGCGTGACGCTCGCCCCTTCACGTCGCCGCCGCGGAAGGTCGCGGTCCGCCACCAGGCCTTCGGTCTTCGCGGTCACTCACGCATCCGGACGACGGGTGGCACCCTGCCAGAATGGCAGACCCGGCGCGGGGGACTCCATTTGCAACATCTGCAAATACAGGACGTTATCTCGTTCCCGCGGCTGGAACGCACATTGCTCGGTATTGGACGGACCCGTGCATCCTACAATCACGCGGGGGGTATTGAAGCAGTAAGGAGGCCCATATGTTCGGCTTCATCATGCTCGATCCGAGATACTTCCTCATCGCCGCCCCGGCCGTGTTGCTGGCCTTCTGGGCCCAGGCGAAGGTGAAGAGAGCGTATGCCGCGGCGAGCCGCATGCCCACGTCGACGGGGTTCACGGGGGCGTCCGCCGCGCGGCGCATCCTCGACACGAACGGCCTGGACCACGTGGGCATCGAAACCTCGCGCGGAGGTTCGCTCAGCGATCACTTCGACCCGCGGGACAATGTCCTGCGGCTCAGCCCGGAAGTCTACGGCGGACGGCACCTGGCCGCGGTGGGCATCGCCGCCCACGAGGCCGGCCACGCGATTCAGAAAGCCCGCCACTACGGGCCGCTGGCGATCCGGAACGGGCTGGTGCCCCTCGCGGCAACCGGCACCACGCTGTCCTTCACGATCTTCATGGTTGGGATCATGTTGTCCATGTTGAGCAACGGCAGCCTCGGGCCGGCGCTGATTCTCGGCGGGATCGTGCTTTTCTCGATCGGCGTGCTGTTCCAGATCGTCAACCTGCCGGTGGAGTTCGACGCCAGCCGGCGGGCGAAGCTCGCCCTCGCCGACTGCGGCGTCGTATCCACGGCGGAGATGCGGCCGGTGGGCAAGGTGCTGAGCGCGGCGGCGATGACCTACGTGGCGGCCACCCTGATGGCCGTGCTGACGCTGCTGTACTTGCTGCTTCGTTCCGGGCTGCTCGGCGGCCGCAGCCAATGACGCGGCCTGCGGCCGCTTCCCGGCGCGATGCGATGTCTGACGTCGTTGTTCCCAGGCGGCGCGCCGGTGGCGGCCACCGGGCGGTGCCGGGCGGGCCTACGCGTCCATCGCGCTGGCGAAGCCGCGGAAGTCGTTCAGATCGACGTCGCCGTCCGCGTTGAAGTCGAACGCGCCGCAGCCCGGCTCGTAGGGACCGCCATCGGGGCCGGTCATGCACGCCGGGAAGGCCGGAAAGTCATCGAGGTCGACGCGGCCGTCGCGGGTGTAGTCGCCACGACGCCGGGTGAACTGCACATGGGTGTCGCCGCCCGGTTGCCCGTCGCCGCTGGGGAACAGCGTGTCATCCCACCACGCGGAGTCGTCGACTTCGCCGTCAAGTTGTTTTCCGTTGGCCGACACCGCGTCGTCAAACACGCTGAACACGAAGGTGGATTCCCCGATCTCCGCGTAAGTGACCACTGCGATGAAGGTCGCCGGATCATAGCTGACGTTGACCGGTTCCGCCGCCGGCCCCGACAGAGGGGTCAGCGCAACGTCAGCCGCCTCCAGGGAACCGACGTCCTCGCTGAACCTGACGGCGACCACCGTCTCGTCGTCAATGCCGGCGAACGGCTCGATGTCGACGTCCAGCACGACCGGCGGCCATTGCTCGGCATCCAACACGCGGACCCGAGAGTCGAACAGGATCCAGTTGCGATTGTCGACGCCCGCCGCCTCGTCGAACTCGACGTTGGTCGGCGGACCGTCGATCGGCACCACTAGTATTCCATCCAGTCGTCGTTCCAGACGGTGTGCACCGTGGAGCCGGCGTCGGTGGTGACCCGGATGTCCACCGGCATTACGAACAGGCCGTATCCTTCGTCGTCCTGGGTCTGGCGGATGAACAGCTTCAGGTAGTCCTCGCCCTGGATCCGGGCTGCTTCGTAGTTCCATTCGTAGTCGGGGCTGCCCGGCTCCATGACCCATTGGTCGACGAACCAGGTCAGGTCGCGACCGAAGCTCTCCGAGATGAGGGCGGCGAACTCCTCGGTGGTGGCCGAGTCGTGCCGGTACACGGCGCGGTAGTCGGCCAACGCGACGAAGAACGCGTCGTCGCCCACGACGTGCCGCAGCATGTGCAACACCCAGGAACCCTTTCGGTAGACGTCGTTGGTGCTGAATATCGACGCGACGGAGGCGATGCTCGTGCGATACACGCGGCCGTCGGGGTTGGTCGGCCGCCGGTCGTTGACGCGCGACCAGAAGCTGGCGAGCCCCCCGCCCGGCATGAACTCGCGGTACAGCGATTCCGAGTAGGAGGCGAAGCCTTCGTTCAGCCAGATGTCGTACCAGGTTTCGCACGTCACTTCGTCGCCCCACCACTGGTGGGCCAGCTCGTGGGCCATGATGTCGCTGTAGTCGGCCACCGCGGACATGCTGCTGATGGTCTGATGCTCCATGCTCGCACCGATCCCGCCCGAGCCCCCCGTCTCGGCCACGCCGTACTTCTCCGCAACGAACGGATAGAGCCCGTACCGGTCGCCCAGAACGTCGAGCATCGTCACCAGTTCGTCGCAGCCATCCTTGTAGCCGGGCAACGGCTCGTCGGCGTCAAAGTCCCAGTGATCCGGGTACACAAAGCACGGGACCGGCATGGTGCTGCGGGTGCCGCCGCTCTCGTATGTGTACTCGAGTTCGTACCGTTTGTAGTTGGTGATCGCCAGCGACGCGAGGTACGGGACCATCGGGTACGTCTCATGCCAGCGATACCGGGTGCGTTCGCCGAGCAGCACCTGCGGATCCAGCTCGTCGCCGTTGGAGATCGCGATCATCGGGTCCGGCACGGTGACGTTGATCTGCATGGTGGACTTGTCGTTCAGGGCGTCCTTGCACGGCCACCAGTAATGGGCATAGTAGGGTTCCGACAGCGTGGCCACCACGAGGTTGTCGTTTCGGGTCCACCACTTGAACGCCGCGAAGCCGGACGTCTGGGGATACCCTTCGTAGACCACCCGCACCTGGAATGCTTGCCCTGCGTCGTACACCTGGTCCAGCATGATCTGCACCGTGTGCCCCACGCGTGACCAACTGTCCACATTGCCGGTGACGTCGCTGACGGTCAGGTTGTCGCGGAGGTCGACCGTGAACTCCTCGAGGCCGTCGACGGTGGATTCGACGTCGATGACGCACGTTCCTTCGACGCCGACCGCGGTGACCGAAGAGCCGCTGTACTCCGGGATGATCTCGATGGCGAGCGAATAGTGCGTGACGTCGGTGTCGTCGTCGCCCTCGCGCAGACCCGCCTCGCGCTGGCCTTCCGCCTCCAGCCGATCCAGCAACGCGCGGGCGTGTGGACACAGATGCGGGTCTTTGCCTTCGTGCGGTTCGTCGCACGTGGCCGCATCGGTCGAGACGATTATTGGCGGCGTCCAGACGGCGGACGCGGTGAGGGCGGGCAGGCCCCACAGACTGACAAGCAACACCATACCGCTCGGCAGTGCTGATTTCATTACCGATTACTCCACGGTAAGAACGGTGACCGTTGGCACTGGCAGGGACCCATCCGCAACCTCGCGCGCAGCGGCCCGCCCTGCTGCACAGGTTCAGTATAGCCGGCGGAGAACGTGCGATTCAAGCGCCGGGCGGCTTGTGTTCAGGACGCGGTCGCCGGGCGTTCACTCTACCGGGCCGACGGAACGGGTTTGATCTTGTGACACAGATAGCGTCCCAGGGCGGCCACCGCCGAATCCGCCGAACGGAAGACCGGCACCCCGCCCTCTCGGATCTCGTGGGCGAGCGGGTCATACAGCGGGCCGGAGTCGATTGCGACCACCATCGGCTTGGACGTTTCGGCGAAGATTCGGGGCAGGCGATGGGCCATCGACGACTGGTCTGCGATTTCATCCGGGGTCGTCTTCATCGTGGGGGTCAGCGGTACGAAACTCGCCACTACCGCGTCGATCTCGGGGCACTCGAGCATGAGTCGGGCGATTTCTTCGTGCGCCGCGTCGGGGGCCATCGGGGTCAGGTCCATGGGGTTCTGCATGTTCACCAGGGTGTCGATCTTGTACTTCGACAGCACCTCGCGGAAGTCGGCCGCCGATGCATCGGGAATCCTGGGGAACTCGACGTGGTAGTTGCGGCCGACGGTTGCGTCCGCCATGCCGACCACCTCGTACCCCGCGTTGCTGATCCCGCCCAGGCGCGGGCCGAGGAAGACGCGGCCGTGCAACATCGACGCCAACTGCACGAGGTACTCGAACTGCTTGAACGTATCGGCGACGAGCGCCCCGGACGCCGTGAGAGCCGCTTCGCACACGTTGTAGTCACCGGCGATGGACGCCGTATGTCCGGCCGTGGCGGCCCGACCCGCCTCGGTGCGACCGGCCTTGTAGAAGATCACGTCTTTCCCGCCGGCGACCGCCTTGGCCACCGCCCGCGACAGGGCCAGCCCATCGAGGTCGCGGAACCCTTCCACGTAGATGCCGTACACACCGATGTCCGTGTACTCGTCGAGGTACCGGATGATGTCGGACATGGTCAGGTCGACCTGGTTGCCGATCGAGATGGCGTAGTCCGGGTCGAGCGTTTCGAGGTTGCTCATCCGCGTGATGACGTAGGCGCCGCTCTGCGAGACGACGGCCACCCTTTTGCCCGCCTCCTCCCACCGCTTCGGCAGCTTGTTGGACGGAATGAACATCGTGTCGTACTTGCCCGGGCGCGACTGGATCCCGAGGCAGTTGCCGCCCAGGAACACCGGTCCGCCGTCCGGACGCATGCGGCGACACTCCGCGATCTTCCGTCGCAGCCGGTTCTCCGGGTCCTTGCCCTCCGCCGTCTCGCCCATGCCGCCGGGGATGATGATCACGGCGTCGGCCCGGTCGGAATCGATGACCTCGTTGGCGATGTCGGGCACCTGGGGTGCATTGACGGCCACCACCAGGAGGTCCACTTTCTCCGGCAACGCGGCGACCGATTCGACGCACCGCACGCCGTCGATCTCGTCGCTACCAGGCTTGATCACGTGCACGCGTGACGTGCCGAACCCGCACTGGACCACGTTTTGGAGGATCACCCGGCCCATGTTCATGCCCTTGCTCGACACGCCCACCACGGCCAGGGATTCCGGGTGCAGCAGTTTGCCGATCTTGGCGATGGGACGGGGCGGCTCTTCGGCCTGTGCGGCCTTGAGGTGACAGAGCCCGTCCAACGGGACCATGAACCCGTCCACCAGCGCGAACGGGTTGACCTCGAGCTCAGCGATCAGCGGCTTGTCCGCGCGGGCGTTGTCGCAGAAGCGATGGGCCATCGCGATGAACGCGTCGAAACACTCAAGCAGCGACTCGTCGGGGATGATGCGTTTGTACCCCCGCGCCTTGCCCGACAGGATGTCGTAGGCCATCGTGTGGCGGAACAACTCGAACATGTGCTGACCGTTCGTTTGCTCCGTGAGGGCGGTCGCCACGGACTTGCCCTTCTGGAGCACCGCGGCCAGGTATTCTGTGTGCACGCCGCCAAGCCCGGCCGCGATAATTGGTCCGAACTCGCGCGACGCCCGGATGCCCACGAACAGCTCGTTGCCCAGACTCGCCGGCCCATGCTCCAGGAACTCGCACGCCACGGCGCCGGTCAGCGTGGCCTTCTGCTGTTCCGCGATGGTCGCAAACTCCGTGGCGACCTGGTTGACCGCATCCAATTCGCGGGCGACGAACCGTACGCCGCCGACGTCGCTCTTGTGCGAGAGATCCAGCGACACGATCTTGAGCACGACCCGCTCGCCGGGAAACGCTTCAATATCGCCGGCCGTGAACGCCTCTCCCGCTGGTCGAAACACCGTCCGAGGCACGCGCACGGCCCCGGACGCGTGAATGATGTTGTACACTTCGTGCTCATACAGCGTGTGGCGGTTCTGCTTCCACGCGTTGCTAATGATGGACTCTATTGTGGCGAAATCGACGGGCATGCATCACCTCATCTGGCTGCCGTGTAACTGTCAGCGTCGCGGCCCCGGAGGCGGGCCGGCTCGACGCCGTGTGGGTGGCGCCATCATAATCGGCGGTGTGGCAAAGGCAAAGCGGCCGGCGCGCCGCCCGAGTGCGGGCCGTGCTCGCCCCACGCAGCGCGATGGCCGTGCCGAGGGGCGGTCCAGGCGCCATGGCGGGTTGGCGCCGCGCCCCTACACCTTCCGCCGGTCACGGCATTGCTTGCCGCGAACGCAACGGTATGATGACGCATGCGGCCCGCACCGGTGCGGGTCGCTCCGGCCAGGGAGTATCAGGCATGACCAAACGTCCCTCGTTCGACTGGCATAACGCCCAGGAATATATCGAAGGCCTGCTGCCGGAGAAAATCCGCGATTTGCAGGCCGAGACCAGGAAGCCGACCGACGCCGACGCCCCGGGCCAGCCGACGATCGGACCGGGCGTCGCCCAACTGGTCGACGTGCTCATCCTCGCTCTGCGTCCGAAACGCGTGCTCGAAATCGGCACCTCGGCCGGGTACTCGGCTATCGCCATGGGCCGGGCGCTGCGGCGAATCGGGGGGACGCTGACCACGATCGAGATCGAGCCTCGCCTGGCCGCCGCGGCCGAGAGCAATATCGAGGAGGCCGACCTGAGCGATATCGTGGAGGTCGTGATCGACGACGCCAACGACGTCATCGATCAGGCCCAGGAGAGCTTCGGCCTGATCCTGCAGGACGGGAGCAAGGACGACTACCTCCAGATGCTGCCGCGGCTCGTCGAACTGCTCGAACCGCACGGGATCCTCGTCACCGACGACGTGCTCTTCCCGGTCATGGACCTGCCGGACGAGGCCCGGCGGTACCAGTACGCCCTCACGCTCTACAACGACGCCCTGCACAACCAACCTGACCTGCAGACGATGTGGCTGCCGATCGGCGACGGGGTCGCCCTCAGTGTGAAAGTGCCGGCCGACCGATAATCCCGCCTCACGACCCTCGATCCCGGTTGGGGGCGTCCCGACCGAGTCCCCCGGCCCGTCCATGGGTCGACGCAGCACGGGTTGACGAACACTGTCTCGTCTGAATACTGTGTTGCGCAGGAGGTGTTCACGACACTACTGCTGTATTTCATTAAGCAAAACCAGACCTGGAGGGGAAAACAATGGCGCGTGTTTCTGCGGGACTATTCTGGTCATCGGGTGGGGTACTTTGCGTCGTCCTGGTGTTCGTTTCGGCCGTTTCCGTGGCCAGTGCCCAGCAGGCGATCGTCGCGGATCATCTCTGCATCGACCTGGACGCGGTGCCCGGTTGCTGGGTTGAACAGGCGAAAGCGATGTATCGCCTCTCGTACGGCCACACGTCGCACGGCAGTCAGATCATCTCCGGCATGAACGTGATCCGGGGCGACGCCGGCTCGCTGTACTGGTGGGACCGGGACGGGACCGCGGGCGGGCTGTCGCTGTGGGACTACACGCCGAGCGGCGACCTCGGAAACCCGGATCGCTACACGTGGGCGACCCTGACGCGGGAGATGCTGGACACCCCCGGCTGTGATCGCAACTGCGTGATGTGGTCCTGGTG
>CAZBUJ010000051.1:0-43461 GCA_964495075.1 uncultured Phycisphaeraceae bacterium | reverse complement strand
GTCGTGGCAGGCCTCGCAGATGCCCCGCACCAGCGGATCGGCATCCACAAAGGCACCGGGGCCGACACCCCGCGTGTCGTCGGTGAAGGTCACCTCCACCTCGCCGAAGAGGAACGTGTCGAGCTTGTCCCTGACAATAAACAGATTGTCACTCAGCGAATGGGCGTCGTGACAATCCATGCAGTACTCGGTGAAGAGCGTGCCGTGATCGGTCGGGGCCTCGTCGCCGCGGTGGCAATCCTTGCAGAGCTGCGACCGCTCGCCCGTCATCCGCAGGTAGGGCGGGTAGAACGAGCTGTGCTGATCGTGACACGACGTGCATTTGATGTTGCCGTCGTCGAGGTACAGGGCCAGCGGACCGCCCGGGGTCGGGCCTTCCGACCCGACCGCTTCGTTGACCGCCGGCACGCCGTACGGGTGCGAGGTGGCCACGTCCAACTCATGGACCGGATCCTGCAAGCCCTGGCCGCCGGCACTGTGGCACGACATACACATCAGCGCCTGCCCTTCGACCAGGCCCTCATGACCGCCCGGCAGATCCGGGAACCCATGGCAGCGACCGCAGATGATCGGCGAGTCGTCCACCATGTGCGGGCCGTCAAACGTCGAGGTGGCCAGTGTCTCCAGGATCTCCTGCTCGCTTGCCCAGCCAAACGGATCGGCCGCGTCGCTGAGGTTCAGTGGGGCGGATACCGTGGCGGCCGTACTCGCCGGCTCATCCCCGTTGGCCAAGCTCACCATCTGGGCTCCGGCGTTCGGGCCGATCGACGAACCGACCCTGTTCTTCGCACGCAGTTTTCCGTCGCTCTTGGGCGGCTGCCCCTTGGTCTGGCCAAGACGCAGCGCGTCGTAGTAGCTGTGGTTCGAGCCCGTCACGCCCGGCACGGCGGCGGGACCACGCAGCCCGCCCAATTCCGGCGCCTCGTAAATCTCCACACTCGACGTGTTCGTGCTCACCACGTAAAGCAACGCGCCGTCGGGGCTCAAGGCCAGATCGCACGGCGTCCGCAGATCACCCGGGTCGGTCCCGAAGTCGACCAGCTTGCCGATCTCCGTGCCCGTTTCGTCGAATGCCCGAACCGTGCTCGTCATCGCATCCGCGACGAAGATGAACCCGTTGGCGTCCACCGCCAGCCCCTGCGTTCGCGCCACCCACGCCTCAGAGGGCTCGCCTGGCGTGAACTTCAGTCGGTAGCCGAAGCGCATCTCGAACGTGCCGCCGGTCGTGAAGCACTGCACGCGGAAATTGTCGTGGTCCGCCACCACCAGCCGCATGTTGCTGTCGTCAACCGCCAGCGCACTCGGGTACCGGAACTCGCCCGAGCCGCCGCCACGCATGCCCAGGATCAACGCCACGGTGCCGTCGGCCGCGAAGCCGTACAGCTTGTCGGCCGCGCCGTCCACCACGTAGATGGTCCCCGTGTCAGCCGAAACGTCGATGTCCGTCGGCTGCACGAAGCTCACCATCGGATCCCCGTCGCCCAGGAACCCGACGAACGTGAAGGTGGCGTCGTAAATGCCCACCTTCCCCTCGTCCCGCAGCGAAACGAAGTACCGTCCGTCCGGATGGGCGGCCACCCCGATGGGCCCTTCCGGCACCGCCCAGGTGCCGATGAAGGCACCACCCGCGTCGAACCGCGCGATGTGGTTGTAGTACGGGTCGGTCACCAGCACCGTCCCGTCCGCCGCCACCGCGAGCCGGGCCGGAGTGCGCAGCTCGGCCTGCAGGGAACCGACGTACGTCAGGTCGGCCGCCTGAGCCAGGGCACCGGCCTGTGCGAAAACGAGAAGTCCAATAACCAAAGCGTGGTACATCGCCACCCTCCTATGCGCGCGAATAGAGACCATGGGTGTAGTCATGGACTCCTTCCACGCAAGCGCCATGCCGCGGGCCGGCGAGGGCGACGGCGATCAAGACACGCCGGCAGTTTCCGGTACAAATGTCTAATAGCAAGCAGGTTAACAAGTGCGAAGGCGAGCGCCGCGAACGGGGGACAGGCCCCAACTTCCCACCTTAAAGAAGACCCGTTCCCGATTTTTCCGGAACCTGAGAATCCGCGGACCCGCCGCTCCAGGACCCCGCACAGCCATACGCGCGACCGTCGCCGACTCGCCGGCTCACAATTTGCCCCGGCGGCCGCGATATCGAAAGGTATGGCGGATCAACACGCCGCGGGCGTGCGCCCCGGCGTCGGCCCCAAGGAGGTCGCGAAGGACACCGCCGATGCGCGTCGACGGCGTCCGCCAGGGGACTGTGAGTGGGGGACACAGCAGTGCCGTCCTTTGGGGCCAGGTTCGGGCATGCCACGCCCTGGGTGTGGCTCGAGGCGATCACGATCGCCGTGGGGGCAGCCATCACCAGCGCGGGGGCCGCCGCGGCGACTCGCTCCGCGGAAAGCCTCATGCGGGAGGGACCCGGCGTGTCTAACCACCCGATCAACGTCGTCCCTTCCGCCGCCATCACTGTCCCCGACGGCTGGCCTGTCGACGAGAACGGCGCCATCATTTGCCGAACCTGCCACACCGGATTCCCGTCCCTCGGCGACGGCGGCGACCCCAATCTGCGTGACTTCGAGCACGGTCGCACGGACCCGGCCTCGTTCTGCGCCAAGTGCCACTCGGTGGATCGGCGGGACACGGCCGCCAACGCCCATTGGTCGGCCCTGCGGGTGGCCCATATCAAGGCACGCGGGAGCGGCGGCCTGCGCTCCGACTCGCTGCTCGACGCGGACTCGCGCCGGTGCCTCCAATGCCACGACGGCGTCAACGCGACCGACGCCATCAACACGACGGCCTGGAATCGCCACGGCAACCGTTTCGGCAATATCACCACCAACCACCCCGTCGGCGTGACGTATCCGCCGCGTGCAAAACGGGACGACTATCGCCCCGCCAGTTCACTCCCGGAGCAGATCCAGCTTCCGCGCGGCCAGGTGAGTTGCGTCTCCTGCCACGATCTCTACGCGCGGGATCAGCACCGGCTGGCCGTCCCTATGGACGGTTCGCAGTTATGCTTTAGCTGTCACACCACGAAGTGACGCCACCGGCGCGAGCGCTTCCACGTCTGCTGTCCGATGGCGGGACAACAATGTGTCATCGATCTCGCGCGTTGCGTTTTCTCAAGTGTGAGAAAAGGCTAGAATAGGAACTGGGGGCCGCTGTCGTGCAGACACGCGTGGCTTGCTTACTAGAGGTTCGGCCCGCGGAGGAAGTCGAACAGCAAGTCCAGTGCGGCGTTGGCCACGCCTTGTCCCGCGCTCACGACCGCGTCACGCTGATCGCCCGTAAAGAGCAGTTCTCGAGTGGCCGCGTCGAGCGCGTCCACCGTGCCAAGCCGGAACTCGGGACAGCCGCCCGCCAGGCACGGATAAAGAAGGCACAGCATCAGCGCGACACGCATAGTCGATCGGCTTCGCATGGTTCGGTGCAGGGTTTTCTTCACGGTATGCGTCTCCGTCCTGGTGGCCGGCGCGACAAGCGGCACATCGCGTGCCAGTTAGTCGGTCCGGAACGGAAGTTGCGGCCACGCCAGCCGCCCCGTACATGCGGCACGAGATTTGCTTGATCCAAGAGTCGCAGGCCCGCGTCGCGTGTGCACTCGCGGGCGCCACGCGATCGGCCGGAACTCGCTCATCTGGAAGGTGCATTGTAAGTCGTGGCGAATGAACAATCCAATCCAGCACGCGATGCCGGCCCGGGCGGCAACGGCAAACCGCCCGGTTCCGGCGCCGGTTCACGGCCCGGCGCCCGGGAGCGGGGCCCGACGGCGCCGCCGTGTGACCTGCCCACCGAATGCAGCGGCCGAGTGCGTTTCGCCGAACGGCGAAAGTCGCGGCGTAAGCTGTGGTGTTTCCTGTTGCCGCCCGCGGGACTCGTGGTCTTTGCCAGCCTGTTCGTCGGCTGGGACGTGGCGATCCGCCACCTGTTCCCCGAGATGTCCACCGGGTTGCGGCACGCCATGCTGACCGCCTGGGCGGCCATCGTCACCGCCGTGACCAGCACGATCGTGTACGTGGTGGCTCATCGGCAGCACCGACGACTGTCCGCGACGGCCCAACAGTTGGCTCGACTCATTGGAAACTACCGGGCCGACCTCGAAGAGGGTCATCGATTCGAGAACCCGCACCTGGTTCACTGCGGCGACGTAGTGGATTGCGAGTTTCCCAACTGCCCGATGCACGCATCGCGGGGCGAGCGGTGCTGGCAGGTCATGGCCCTGCGGCGATCGGTTCTCGAGGACGGCGTGCCGCAGGTCGAGATCGACAAGTGCCTCAATTGCAAGGTCTACCGAAAGTCCTGCCCGGACAAGCTCACCGAGCTCGGCGAGAGCTTCAACAACATGATGTTCCTGCTCGAGGAAGAGGCCCGGCAGGTCGGTCGCATGCGGGCCCAGATGCTCGAGAAAGAGAAGATGGTGGCCGTCGGCCAGATCGCCGCCGGCGTGGCCCACGAGGTCGGCAATCCCCTCTCGAGCATCTCGTCGATCGTCCAGATGCTGAAGCGAAAGGGCGCGAACGCCGCCACGGCCGAAGAGTTCGACCTCATCGACACGCACATTCAGCGGATCTCCGGCACGGTTCGGGAGTTGGTCAGCCTGGCTCGCCCGGCCGACGATCGCTGGGTGCTGATCGATGTCGGCCAGACGCTCGAGGAGGCCGTCCGCCTGATCTCTTTCGATCGGCGGGCTCGGAACATCCGCATCGACTTCGATCGTCCCACGTCGCTTCCGAAGACGTTCGCCGTAGTCGGGCAGTTGCAGCAGGTTTTCATCAATCTGTCGCTGAACGCGCTCGATGCGATGCCGGAGGGCGGCACGCTGTCCATCAAGGCCAGTCAGCAGAACCGGAAGATCGCGGTGCGCATCGAGGACACCGGCTGCGGGATTCCGCCTGAGATCGGCCGGCGCGTCTTCGAGCCGTTCTTCACGACCAAGCAGGCGGGACGGGGCACAGGGCTCGGTCTGGCGGTAAGCTACGGAATCATCCAGAAGCACGGCGGGGAAATCGGCATCGAATCGGAAGTCGGCAAAGGCACCGCATTCATCGTGGAGTTCCCCATCGTGAACAAGCCACCGGGAAACATGGCATGATCAAGGCAACCATTCTCCTGGCCGACGACGAAGACACGCTCCGGAACAACCTCGCCCAGGTGCTGAGCGATGAGGGATTCGACGTCATCGCGTGCGCGGACGGCACGGAGGCGGTCCGGACTCTCAAGAGCACGACGGTCGACGCCATCATCACCGACCTGCGAATGCCCGGCGTCACCGGCATGGACCTGATCAGTCGGGCGAAGAAGCTGGCCCCTGACGCGATAATCGTCGTGATCACGGCGTTCGGAGAGGTGGAGACGGCCGTCGAGGCGATGAAGAACGGCGCCCAGGACTACCTCTGCAAGCCTCTCGTGTTCGACGAACTGATCTTCAAGCTCAAGCGTCTGCTCACCCACGATGACCTGATCAAGCAGGGCAAGTTTCTGCAAAACCAGGTGAAGCAGGCCTACGACTTCTCAGCGATCGTGGCCGAGTCGGCCTCCATGAAAGCCATTCTCGACACGATCCAGCGGATCTCCCATACGCTCAGCAACGTACTGATCTGCGGCGAAAGCGGCACCGGCAAGGAGGTGCTCGCGCGGGGCCTGCACTACGGTGGTATTACGCAGGACCGGCCGTTCATCGCCGTCAATTGCGGCGGTCTGGTCGACAGCCTGGTGGAGAGCGAGTTGTTCGGGTACCGCAAGGGGGCGTTCACGGGCGCGGAACAGGACCGCGTCGGATACTTCGAAGCCGCCGACGAAGGCACGCTCTTCCTTGACGAAATCGGCAACCTGCCGCTCAAGAGCCAGGCCGTGCTGCTGCGGGCCATCGAGGGCAAGACGATCACGCGAGTGGGCGACAATCGGCCGCGACCCATCAACATCCGCATCGTTGCGGCCACCAACCGCGATCTCGAGAAGGCGATCGAAACCGGCGATTTCCGTGAGGATCTCTACTACCGCCTGAACGTCGTACGTATCACGGTGCCCCCGCTGCGCGAACGGTCGGAGGACATCGCCGCCCTCGTGGAGCACTTCGTCCGCAAGTACAATGCCGAATTGAAGCGTGAATGCCCCGGGTTCGACGCCGAGGCCCTCGAGGCGATGCGGAATCACCGCTGGCGCGGCAACGTGCGTGAACTGGAAAACGTCATCGAGCGGGCGCTCATTTTCGCCGGCAACGAGCCCGTGCTGCTCAAGGACCTGTCCATCGCCGTCAGCGGGGCGGCCACGACGCCTTCCTATGCACTCGATCTGCGGACCGCCGCGCGCGAGTTTGAACGGGTACACATCAGCAAAGTGTTGGCGGGCTTCGGAAACGACAAGGCGGCCGCCGCCGAAGCGCTGGGGATCGGCTTGTCAAGCCTGTATCGGAAAATGGATGAGCTCGGAATTTCAAAGACAAACAAAGAGACTTCCCCATCGCCGTGATCCGTACGGACACCGCTCCGCGGGCGGACAGCCACCGCGGGCCGCCCACAACACCAGACGAGGGTACCCAGAATGCTAACGGCAAAGTACGCCCCGCTCGGCGCCATCGTCGGCTTGCTCGTGACGACGGCCGCCGCTCTGGGACAGGGTCACGGCCACGCCTCTCACCCCCCCATGCCTGGTCAGGTGATGTATTTCAGTTGCCAGGTGGAAGGGCCCGGCGACGCCGGGCCGATCGAAGTACCGGTCAAGCTCGCCATGCCCATGGCGCCGGCCGAGTTGGACCAGACCGTGAAGCTCCCATCCCCGTTGAAGCCACTCCGACTGACGTACTACCTGCCGCGGGCGAAGCTGGATCAGAACGTGGTTCCCAGCA
The DNA here is from genome assembly GCA_964495075.1 of uncultured Phycisphaeraceae bacterium. Lineage (GTDB taxonomy): Bacteria > Planctomycetota > Phycisphaerae > UBA1845 > UBA1845 > JAFGJQ01. The sequence goes on along the minus strand of CAZBUJ010000051.1, from coordinate 36,620 downwards.
ACAACCCTGACGCCAAGCCGGCCGTGCGTCTGGCGATCAAGGGGCCCAAGCAGAGCTACGATCTCTGGCTGATCGCCGACGACCCGCAGCGAAACCGCCTGATCTGTCTCATCGGGACGTGGCGCTACATGACCGTCGCCGACGAGCAGGACCGGGATGAACTCTACCGGCAGTTCGAGAACGAGTTCACCCGTGTGCCCACCCTTCGAATCGGGCCGCCGGACAGCGACACTCGTCACGAGGTGCCCGCCACCGTCGGGACCGTGCGCGAGCTGCCGGATCTCAACTGTGTCGTCAGCGTGCAGAAGTTCTTCCCCCACTTCAGCTACAACCGGGAAACGAACGAACCGATGAACCGCTCAGACAAGCGGCTCAATCCGGCGGCGCTGATCCTGCTGACGTCCGGCGAGAAGCAGGAGGAACGATGGGTGTTCTCCAGGTTCCCACAGTTCGAGTCCTCCACCGGCGAATCGTTGCCAGTTGACGTCACACTCGAGTGCCCGACCGGGAAGAAAAGCGCGACGCCGGACTACGCGGTGGTCACCGTGGGCGGCAACTCAAATGAAGTCTGGGAGCGGCACAACGGCACAACCACTTCCCGACCCATCGCCATCGACAAGCCGGTCGACGTTGCCGGAAGCCGGTACGCGTTCCGGTTGGCGAACTTCGTCCCCGCCGGTCGGCTGATAGAGAACTACCTTCCCCATGACGGCAAAGGCGGCGTCACGGCCTTGCAGATCGCCTTCACGGATGCGGCGGGCAAGCCCGCCACGACCTGGCTGGAGCTGAGCAAGCAGCGTGCGCTGTCAACCGAGGGCGGACGACTGGTCGTCTGGTTCGGTCCGCGCCAACCCACCGCACCGGCACGTCACAAGAAACCCGATTAGTCCGCCACGACCGCCTTACCCCGGTACCCGCGACGTCGATGGGACACCGGCCGAGGCAAATCACAGACCGGCCCCGTGTGGTCTTGCCACGCGGAAACCACAGGTACGACCAATCTCCTATCGCCACCCGCCCGGCCCGGGACGATTCGGTTCTCACTTACTGGAAGGCGGAATCCGCGTTTCCCGATTATGGGAAGCGGATCGGTCGCGAGCCCGGGTGGTTCATTCCGGCCCCCGCCCGCCAGACGGCCATAATCTACCACTCTGAAAGGAGTTAAGTGACACGCCGCACGTCAACTCCCGGCCCTGGGGATCTGGGAAACCTCTGGCACGACGACTGAATACTCAGGATAGACGGCCAGCCGCCGGGAACGTACCCGGCGCGGATCGCGGAGGAGATGCGAAACAAGACCAGGATCGCGGCTGGCGCGTAGCAGCCCACACGTGTCGGTGGAAGAGATCCCGAAGGAGGCTCTGTATGAAACATGGAGTTCGATTAGCAGCTTTGGTCGTGGCGGTGGCTTTGTCCTCGACCGCGTTCGGCCAGGTAACCAACACACCGCACAACCTGAACAATTGGCCGGGTCTGGAGATTTCCACGCCCACCGGGAGTAACCAGGTGTGCCTGCCGTGCCACGTACCGCACAACGCGTACCCGGACGAGGATGGGACCATCCGCGAAGTCTTGTGGAACCACGCCGAGACGGACGTGACATTCGACATGTACGTCACCCGGACCGGCCAGCAGGGCGAGCAGCCCGAAGGCCCCAGCAAGATGTGCCTGAGCTGCCATGACGGCGTGACGGCCATAGACAGCTACGGCGGCGCCACCGGTACGGTGACGCTGGCCGGCCGCCCCAGTGCGATCGGTGAAGACGGCGATCTGACGGACGACCATCCGATCGGAATCATCTACCCGTTGGGCGACCCCGGCTACCGGGATCCGGCGGGGTTCCAGGGTGTTCAGCTGGTCACGGTGTCCGGGGAGGCCAATCGCGTGGAATGCACCTCGTGCCACGATCCGCACAGTGCGGCCCTGCCCGTGTTCTTGCGGCGGGAGTTGGACGAGAGCGCGATCTGTCTCGAGTGCCACAACAAATAGCGGGTGCGTGGACGGCGTGTCCGGACGCCAGTCCAGGGCACGCGGTCGCTCCTGCCGACAGAAATATCCGGGCTCACACCCCGCGTGCAGGTGCCAAAGCGTATATAGTACGCACGTGGTGCATGAACCGGCGGCTGGGTGTGAGCCCTTGTATATCCCCGTGCCGCGGGCAGCGATCGACACAGGGCCCAGCACACCGGCGGCGCGAGCTTCAAGGTCGACGAAACCATGCGAACCGGACAGTGCAACGGATTGCTGACAGGCGTGGTGTGCGCGCTGTGTGGTGCTCTGGCGGGCTGTGAGTCCGCGCAGGAGACCAAACAGCCCTTACTGTTCTTTCCCGCGCCCCCCGCCGCACCGCGCATCCAGTACCTGACGTACGCCAGCGGGGTGGCCCAGATCGAGCCCCAGCGAAGTTCGTTTCAGGAGTTCATTCTCGGCGAAGAGCCGCGGGCCCGGCTCCGGATCGACAAGCCGTACGGGATCGCCGCGAGCAACGGTGTCGTGTACGTGTGCGACACGAAAGGCCTCTGCCTCTGCCGCCTCGACTTCCGCGAGAAGACCTTCTCGATCCTGGGCACGCGGGGTCCCGGGCGGCTGCGCAAACCGATCAACATCACGATGGACTCGCTCGGGTACAAATTCGTGGCGGACCCGGTCCGCCAGCAGATCGTCATCTTCGATCCGGACGACAAGTACGTCACCGCGTTCGACGTGCCCAAGCCGTGCCGGCCGGTCGACGTAGCCGTTTACAAGGAAGAGGTCTACGTCCTGGACAACGACGAGACGTGTCAGATCGTCGTCATGGATCGGTCGACGGGGGAGGTGCTGCGGACCCTGGGCGGACCGGGCGGCGCGCCGGGCGAGTTCAAGATTCCCAACAGCCTCTGCGTCGATCCGGAAGGGTTCCTTTACGTCAGCGACACGCACAATTTCCGGATCCAGAAGTTGAAGCGGAACGGCGAGGCCGTCTGGGTGAAAGGCACGCCCGGGTACCGGCTGGGCCAGTTCGGACGCCCCCGCGGCGTGCGCACCGGCCCGGACGGCACGCTGTACATGGCGGACGGGGCGACGGAGATCATTCAGATGTGGGATCCGCAGGGGAACATCCTCATGCGGTTTGGCGGCCCGGGCGCGGCGCCGGGGGCGCTGGTCCTGCCGGCCACGGTGGCGGTGGATTCCACGTCGATTCCGTATTTTGCGGAGTATATTCACAAGGACTTCACCGCGGAGTACCTCGTGTTTGTTACGAATCAGTACGGGCCGTATCTCGTCAACGTCTACGCCTTCGGATCATTCCCCGAGGGCTACAATCTCTCCGAGACGGACGTCCAGGTCCTGCCCCGCATTGGCTACGACGAAGACGAAGGGCTCGGGACCGAACCGATCGAGGATTCCGAGGCGACCGAGGAGACGGACGAGGGTAAGCCGAGGCTGCCCCGACAAGAACCGGGGTAAGGAGCGCGAGGCCGCACTGCGCACAATTCGAGGGCCGAACCTTGATCGATCGGCGTAGTTTGGGCATTGGGATCGCGTTGTGGACCGTCCTCGGCTTGGCCGCAGCGTGCTCCGAGACCACCCGGTACCAGGTGCTCAGCTTCTTCTTTGACGGCGTGCCCGAGCCCGGCGCCAACCGAGAGGGCCTGGCACGGCCGCAGCCCGGCTCACTCGCGGAAATCGAAGGCTCCGGCGTTCCGCGAAGGCGCTTCATTTACAAGCATCCGCCGTATGGCGACAAGCGCTGCAAGGACTGCCACACGGGCGGCGGGTATCTCATCAAGTCGCCGGAAGAGGGGCTGTGCCAGATGTGCCACCCGGATGTCCCCGGTGATGTCGCGTACCTCCACGGTCCGCTGGCCGTGAATGCCTGCCTGGCGTGCCATGAATCACACCAGTCGGATCATCCCTGGTTGTTGTTGGACGACCCGAGGGACATATGCTTTCGCTGCCACGAGTTCGCAGATCTCTCGACAGGTCTGCACCACGATGCCACGGATACGGTCACGTGCGTCGAGTGTCACGATCCCCACGGGGGCCGTGACAAGTACTTCCTGAGACAGAGCGAGCTTTGACAGAGGCGAATGGACAGGCTTGGCGATCAACAGGCCGACCTGCGTTCTTCGGAATTACCCGCGTTCGGCAGGGCGAGATCGGTGTGGCCGCGCTGCTGCTCGGTCTGGGCACGGTCGCCGGTGTCGTCGGCTGCCAGCCGCAGAGCCGGCGTCAGGCCGACGGCGGGGTCCGCCCCCTTCAACTCACCGACATGGGCGGCTACGTGGAGTTCGTCTCTGAAGTCCGCCGCCAGAAGCAAGAGTCCCAGGACGTCGCCAACGAGCGGGCCGCCAATGAAACCGTCTTCCGCGAGAACCTGTTCCTCGAAACCCACGGCTACAGCTACCACCCCAACCTCTTCGAGTTCTCGCTCGGTGGCCTGTTCGGGCTGGTCCAGCACAGGTGGAAGGAAACCGCCACCGCGGGTTTCGAGCAGGACGGCCGAAACAACGGCACGGTCCTCGGCTTCGAGATGGAAGGCCTGTTTCTCCAGAAGAAGAACTATCCCGGGCGGGTGTACGCCCGCCGCGCCCAGACGCTGGAGCCGCGGATGTTCCGCCCCAGCGTCGAGACCACCATCAACGAATACGGGCTGGACTGGAACTACATCAGCGACAAGGTGCCGACTCGGTTCCAGGTCGGCTACACCGACATCCTGCTCGACCCGCGCGACACGCAGGAAGAGAACGGCGGGCGGCGTGACTTCCGCATCCGCTTCGAAACCGGGTATAACCACAACAAGCACAACGAGCTTTCCTTCGTCTACCAGTTCGACGACGTCAAGGAACGCCTCTTCGAATACGATGTCCAGTCGCATGAGGCGACCCTGGCCCACAAATGGGAGTTCGGCAGTGATCGCCAGCATCGGCTGGACTCCAAGCTGGACTTCCTCAGCCAGGAGGGCAGCCAGAACCTCCGCTGGGTCCGGTGGCGTGAGGATCTGCGATTCGAGCACTTCGAGTCGTTGCGCTCGTGGTACCGGTTCGAGTTGTTCAACCGGCGGCGGGACAGCCGATTCGGGCTCCCCAGCCTGCGGGAAAACCGGGTCTACCTGGCCGGCACACTCGAGCATCGACTCTTCGAAAGCCTCGTGTCGCAGCTCTCCGCGTACGGGCAGTACCAGGACTTTCGGGAGGGCGTCAAGCTCGACCGATTCGGCATCAACGGGACCGTGGACTATCGCAAAACGAACCCGGTGGGCATCCTGCGGGCCAACTACCGGATCGGCTACGACCGCGAGAAACGAACAGGGGGGGACGCGTTCGGCGAAGTCTTCGCAGCCGCTCATACCTTCATCGATCCGGACCCCATCGTCCTCCGCACGCCGAACATCGTGGCCCCCACCATCGTCATCTTTGCGGAGGACAATCTCACGCTCTACAGCCAGGGCAGCGACTACCTGGTACACGTAATCGGCAACTTCGTCGAGATCGAGCGCGTGCCCACCGGGCGGATTCGCGACGGTGAAACCGTGCTGATCAGTTACGTGTTCAACGTGGGCGGCAACTTCACGCGGACCACGTATACCCAGAACTTCAACGTGCGGCAGGACTTCAACTTCGGGCTGGCGCCCTACTACCGCCTCCGCTGGCAGGATGAGAACATCTCCCCGCTGCTGGAGACCGGAGTCATCCCGGAGGACATCACGTCCCACACGGTCGGGGCGGAGTACCGCTGGCGGTCGTTCCGCATCACCGGCGAATACGAGGATCACGACTCGAACCTGAGGCCTTTCCGAGCGGTCCGCCTCAGCACGTCCTACTCGCACCGGTTTTTTTTCGGTGCCCAGGGCAGCGTGCGGGCCAGTTACCAGGACATCCGGTTCGACCTGCCGCTCGACCCCATCCGGGACACGCGCCGCACGCGATTCTGGGCCATCGAGGGTCGCTACCGCCACCCCATCACGCGGACCCTTCTCGTAGAGGGGGCGGTCCTCTACCGCGATCTGGATGACGACTTCAGCGGCGACAACAACGGCTACGACGTCGACCTGTCACTGGAGTGGGATATCCGGCAGGTTCAGGTGCGGGTGACCTACGAGTTCGCCCAGTTCGACAGTTCCTTCAACAAGACGAATTCCCAGCAGTTGTATGTACAAGTGAGGAGGGACTTCTGAATGGCACGTCCTCTGGATTGGTGCGGTTGGCACCGTCAACCGGGTGACCTTGCCGCGACCGGACGTCGACTCGCCGTGCCGTTGGTGCTGCTCCTGTGCCTCGTCGGCTGTGCGCGGCAGCCCGAGCCGATCTTCGCCGAGCAGTATCCGTCGCTCGTCTGGCCGCCGGCTCCCCATCCGGCCCGCATTCGCTACGTCGGCCAACTCCGGTCCGCCTCGGACCTCAAGAAACCCACGAATCCGTTCGAGCAATTCGGCAAGCTCCTGGCCGGACCGGATGAGCCCCAGCCCCTCTACGGGCCGCAGTCGGTACTCTACCTCGGGGGCGGGCCTTGCTTATGGGTGGCCGACCCGGGCGGACGCTGCCTGCACCGACTGGACCTGGCCACGCGCGACTACCGGAAGATCGAGCGGGCGGGGGAGGCACCGCTGTTGAGCCCCGTCGACGTATGCGCGGGACCGTCCGGATCGATCTACGTTTGCGACTCGGAGACCGGGGCGATTCACCGGTTCGCCGCCGACACCGGCGTCTGGCTCGATACGGTGCGGTTGCCCCAGGAAATCGTGCGGCCGGTCGCCGTGCACTTTGATGACAAGCTTCAGGCCTTGTTGGTCGTCGACGTCGGTGCACACGACATCAAGGTCCTCGAGCCGAGCGGAAAGCTGATGCGGATTATCGGCGCCCGCGGGGGCGGGCCCGGTCAGTTCAACTACCCATGCGACGTCGACGTCAGCGCCGACGTGATCTGGGTGGTGGACGCCGGCAACCAGCGGATCCAGGGCCTGTCGCGCGACGGCACTCCTCTCGTGGCGTTGGGGCAGCCCGGCGACGCCCCGGGTGACCTCGCCCTGCCCAAGGCCATCTCCATCGACAGCGACGGGCACCTGTACGTCGTGGACGGACGCTTCGAGAATGTGCAGGTGTTCGATCAGGAGGGGCAGTTATTGCTGGTTTTCGGGGAGGAAGGCACGGGACCTGCAGAGTTCTGGTTGCCGACCGGACTGTTCATCGACCATAACGACCGGATTTGGGTCTGCGATACGTATAACGGTCGGATCCAGGTGTTCGACTATGTCAAGCACGCGGCGCCGCCCCCGGCAGCCGGGCCGTCCGTGCCACCAAACGCTCCATAGCGGCCTGCGGACCGTCGCGATGAGGCGGGCGTCCGGCGCCGGGAGGTGATTGTCGTGATCTTCAACCACGTGCCATGGTTCCGAGTTCTGCTCGCGGCCGCGACGCTCGGCGCACCGGCCTCGACCCTGGCCCAGCAACGCGTGTCCGATACGGTGCACAACCTCTCGGTCCGCGGGCCGGGGCGGATCCGCGCCGCGGGTGAGGAACAGGTGTGCATCTTCTGCCATGCCCCGCACAATACGTCCGGCAGCCGACCGCTCTGGAACCGGGAATTCCCCCTGGCGAATTACCGCATTTACAATTCGTCCACGCTCGACGCCCGGCCCGGACAGCCGACCGGGGCGAGCAAACGTTGCCTCAGTTGCCACGACGGAACGATCGCCCTGGGCAGCGTTCTCAGCCGCGGTGACCGGATTCGTATGACGGGCGGCGATTACATGCCGTCCGGACTCACCAACCTCGGCACCGACCTGTCCGACGACCATCCCGTGAGCTTCCATTACACGTCGGGACTGGCCGCCTCCGACCGGCAGCTGGCCAACCCGGCCACCTTGCCCCAGGAGGTCCGACTCGACGCCACGGGCCAGTTGCAGTGCACCGCCTGCCACGATCCACACAACAACGCGCACGGTGATTTCCTCACCATGCGTCCGGAGTACGGGGCGCTGTGCATCACCTGTCACGAGATGAACGGCTGGCGGCGAAGCTCGCACCAGTCGTCGCAGGCATCCGTCGCGGGCTCGCGGTACGGCGATTTTCCGTTCAGCAACGTGGCGGAAAACGCGTGCCGAAGCTGCCACCGTCCGCATTCAGCCGGTGGGCCCGAACGTCTGCTCATCCACAAGCAGGAGGAAGAGACGTGCCTGACCTGTCACGATGGGTCGGTCGCCCGCGCTGACATCCGGCGCGAACTGGACAAGCTGACCGCCCACGATCCGCGTCGATACGTGGGCATGCACGATCCGGCCGAGACGCTGAACGGGGCCAAGCCCCATGTCGAGTGCTCGGACTGCCACAACCCGCACGCGGTGGGGACGGAGTTCGTCGGGGGTCGGGCCGAGAATTCGATCGGGCCGACTTTGGCGTATACGCGGGGCGTCAGCGCGGCGGGCGGGTCGATCGCCGAGGCCCAGTACGAGTACGAGGTTTGTTTCCGGTGCCACGCCGAGTCCGCCGTTCGCACGTCGCGACGGGTCAGCCGGCAGATCGATACGCCCAATCTGCGATTAAGCTTCGCGCGGACCAGCCAGAGCTATCACCCCGTCATCGCCCCCGCCAACTCGCTCGACACGGTAAGCCTGGTCGTCGATCTGCCGCGGGGCAGCATGATCCGCTGCACCGACTGCCACAACAATGACAGCGGACCGCGCAACGGGGGGATCGGTCCGAACGGCCCGCACGGCTCCACCTACGACTATCTGCTCGAGCGCAACTACTCGGTGCGCGACAACACGCCCGAGTCCGAGACAGACTACGCGCTCTGTTACAAGTGCCACCAGCGGAGCATCGTACTGTCCGACCGGAGCTTCCCGCTGCACCGGTTGCACGTTGTCGACGAGCAGGCGCCGTGCTCGGCGTGCCACGACCCGCACGGCGTCAGTCGCTCGCAGTTCGGCGGCTATGATCACACGCACCTGATCAACTTCGATAGCGTGATCGTCCGGCGCGAGCCCACCACGGGGCAGTTGAACTTCCGTGACCTCGGTTCATTCAGCGGCAGCTGCACGCTTCAGTGCCACGGGTCCGTGCATCGAGATCGTACGTACGGGCGGGACGGACCCGCGTAGCCCACCGCCCGCGAAGCGCCGTTGGAATCCCCCATCGCGAGCGGGTGCGCTTCTCCGACCCGGGAGGCCTGTCGCCGATGCAGGACACATTCCAGGACGAACGGGCCGGCCGGTCCGACGACCGTCATCGTCGGGCCGTTGACCCGGACACGGTACGAGAAATGCACGCGCCGCTTGCAACAGCTTCACCGGACTGAACACTGAGATCCGCCCTCATGCAACGAGACACACAAATCGGGCCCCGATCGCTGCTTCGCGCGGTCGGCTCCCTCTGGTTCGCCGCCGTTCTGCTGGTCCTGGTGCTGGTGGTGATGGCGTGCGCCACCGTCTTCGAATCCACGCACGGGACCGAGCAGGCCCTGAGCGGCTTTTATCACTCCATATGGTTCGAGATCCTGCTCGGACTGGTGTGCGTGAATGCGTTGGCCGCCCTCGCGGTGCGCTTTCCGTTCTCCCGGCGACAAACCGGGTTCGTGCTGACCCATGTGTCCATCCTCGTCACGTTCACCGGCGCGTTGGTCATCAAGCACTTCGGGATTGACGGCCAAGTCGGCATTGTTGAAGGACAGACGGTCGATCACTTCGGGATCCGCCGCGACGTGCTGGTCGTCGCCAGCCGCGGCGATGGGAGGCTGGACACGCTGGATGTCACCCCGGCCGTTGGCGGCCGGTTTGAGCCGACCGACCTCGGCGGCGGATACGGACTGACGTTGGGCGACTTGAGCGTCGACGTGGTCCGTTATGTACCGGACAGCGAGTGGACGGAGCGCGTGGTCGACGACAGTCCGTTTCCGAGCCCCGCGGTCGAAGTAGCGCTCTCCCGCCGTGGTCAGGGCGAACCGGGCTGGGTCTTCGAGGAGACTCCGGCGATGAACGGAGGCGCGGAAGTCTCGTACCGGCAGGTGCAGGACCGCGATGACCTGGCACGCCTGGTGGACGCGGCGATCGCTGGGCCGTCCGAGTCCAAAGGCGCGGTGAGAATCGTGGTCGGCGGCACGGCGTACGAGATCGCTCTCGAAGACTGCCAGCAGTCGCCGGTGCCGCTCGGCGACACCGGCTACACCGTCCGCGTCCTGCGTTACCTCCCGCACGCGGTGCTCGGGGCCGACAACGCGATCGTCAACGCGTCGAATCAGCCGATGAATCCCTACGTTGAGGCCGAGCTCGTCGGCCCGAATGGCGTCGAGACGCGACGCGCGTTCGCGCGATATCCCGACTTCAAGGCGATGCATGGCACCGACGGCGAAGCCGGACCGAGTCTCGTCTTCGTGGCCGGCGATTCGGCCATCACCCCGGTGGAAGTGCTGAGCGGGCCCGGTGGAGAGCTGTATGTGCGCTTCGCCCCCGAAGGCGGCGATATCGTCGTCCGCAAACTGGCGCTCGACATGCCCGTCGAAACCCCGTGGCCGGGCCGCCAGTTCGTCGTGCTGCGCCGTTTCGACCACGCGCGGGTGCAGCGCGAATTGGTCGCCGTCGACCCGGTTCGCAAATCGCGCGTTCCGGCGATCCTCTTGCGCCTGCACTGCGAGGGGCGCAGCAGCGAGCAATGGCTGCAGAAGCACCGAAGCATCCAGGTGGGCACGGGCAACGCGGGGTTCGACCTGGGCTACGGCGACCAGAAAGCGCCGCTGGGGTTCTCGGTGACCCTGGATCGATTCCGGATCGGCTACTACCCCGGTGGCCAACGGCCACGGTCGTTCGAGAGCCGGATCACCCTTGCCGACCCGGGGGGCGGGCGAACCCGGAGCCAAGTGGTCAGCATGAATCATCCCGTGAAGTTCGGCGGGTACACGTTCTACCAGTCGAGCTACCGAATGGAAGACGGCCGGTTGGCGAGCATCCTCGGCGTGGCACGTGATCCCGGGCTGCCCATCGTCTTCGCCGGCTACATCGGCCTGATGGCCGGCATGGTCATTGTTCTGGGCATCCGCATGGCGGATCAAAAGCGTGCCGCCCGCTCGCCCCACGCGGACACCGCGAGTCCTCCGGGCGCGTCGGAGCAGGACGAGTGAGGAAATTGATGCCTTACCATGTGTTGGCACTGACGGGGCTGTGGCTCGCCGCCGCCCCGTCGCGGGCGGCCCACCTCGCGCAATCGCTGGACCTGGAGACCATCCGGGCGCTGCCCGTCCAGTACGACGGACGCTGGCCGCCGCTGGACACCGTCGCCCGGGACGTGGTCGAATCCGTCACAGGAGACACCTTCTACAAGGGGCATGACCCGGTCCTGCTGCTTCTGGCCTGGACATTCGACGCGGCGGCGTGGCAGCAGGCGCCGCTGATCCGCATCGCCAACGCCGAACTGCGGGCGGAACTCCAGCTCCCCGCAGCGAAAACGGATTACTCGTACGCGGATCTCACCGCCCACCGGCACCTCCATCGCCTGGTGGACGAGCTGGCACGCGTCGAAGGGCGCAAGCTGAACCCGCTCGAAGCCAAGGTCAGCGACCTCGAGAAGAAGCTCCTCCTGCTGCAGGAGGTCTATGGCGGCCGCGTGATCCGCGTCATTCCAAATCCGGACCAGGTCGGCGGCCTGTGGCGACCGATCGTGTCACCGCGAAACACTGGTGAAGGCATCGAGCCCGTACGGTCGGCGTGGGCCGGACTTCGCACGGCGTTCCTGGCGGACGACGCGTCGGCGTTCGCCGCGGCCTCGCGGCGGCTCGTCACGGCCCTCGACCAGCTACCGGCCGCGACGCGCCCGACGGCCGAACTCATCGAAACGGAGCTGCGCTACAACCGCCAGCGGCCATTTCGAACCGCGTGGGGAATCATGGTCGTCGGAGCGGTGCTCGCGGCAGCCGCGTTGTGGGTCCGCCGCACGTGGTTCGACGGAATCGCGATCGTGGCGATGGTGGCGGGCTTCGCGTTTCTGACCTACGGACTATCCCTTCGCTGGCAGATCGCCGGGCGCATTCCCGCGGCCAACATGTTCGAGTCCCTGTTGTTCCTCGGCTGGGGGATGGGCGCCTTTGCCGTGGCGGCCATGTTCGTGCAGCGTAACCGCATCGTACCGCTCACCGCCTCGGCGATGGGTGCGCTGGCGTTGATTCTCGCCGACGTACTGCCGATGGATCACTTTGTGCGTCCCATCGCCCCGGTCCTACTGGATACGGTGTGGATGTCCATCCACGTGCCGATCATCATGATCTCCTATTCGGTCCTGGCCCTGGGCGTGCTGATTGCCCACGTGCAGGTCGTCGCGATGGCCGCCGTGCCCCATCGGCGGGCCCTGATCAACGGCATCGACGCCCTGCACTACTGGTACATCCACGTCGGATCGATTCTGCTGCTCGCGGGCATCGTCACCGGCAGCATGTGGGCCGCCTCGTCCTGGGGCCGGTACTGGGGCTGGGACCCGAAGGAAGTGTGGTCGCTGATCGCCTTCCTGGGCTACATGGCCATATTGCACGTACGCATCGATCGCGAGCGCGTGGCCGGTTGGATGTATGCCATCGCCGCCCTGCTCTCCATCGTGACGTTCATGGTGATCCTGGCGAGAATGGCGCCGGTCACGATCGCCAAGGCGGGAGCGCTGGGGGCCACGGCGGTGGTCATGGCGCTGTTCGTCCTGGCCCGCGGCAAGTTCGCGACGGCCCTCAAGAGCATCCTCGCATTCTGGTTGATCATCATGACCTACGTCGGTGTGAATTATGTGCTGGGCATCGGGCTGCACAGCTACGGGTTTGGAACCGGCGCTGTCGTCAAGTACCTGTTTATCATCGGCGGCGGCGATCTTGCCCTGATTGCGATCAGTTGCGTGGTCCACCTGGCCCGGTCCGGCGTGGAGTCGCCCCTCGCCCCCGCGCCCGACGCCACGCGGAATCATTCTCGGTTCTAGGAATGACGTCGCCGGCGTCGCCAGGAGCCTTCCCAATCCTGGGAACCGGACGCGCGGGTGATGCGCCAAGTGCGGCACGGGACGGAATTTGCGTACCAGGACACAAGCCTCGCGCAAAGCCCCACCGTCGCCTGGATGTGGGCCCCCGCCACCCCTCGGGCCCGGCAACCCGCGGAGGTTAACGCTTGCCTGTGCCGCTCCCCAAGGTGGACCTGACGGCCTGTCCAGGGTAAACAACACGTCTCATGGTCGGCACGCGCGCCCGACAACGAGCTTGTGGCCGCTCGCGGGTCCGGTTTTGACGGCACGGGATGGATGGCACGCTGATTGCAATTACGGTTTCGAGTTCCTCCTCCATGGGGCGTCGGTCATGGGAATCCCGATTCAACCCACGGAACTCCACAGGGAGGCGAGCGAGACCCGCGTGAGGATCAACCTGCCGTGTGCGCCGGGCCGTTTCCGGCGTGCACGGGCCGCGAGAGGCGCATGAGACGACACCCCGCTTCGAGCCACGCCGAGCGCATCGATATGCGGCCGGGCGTTTCCGCCCGGTGCCCGCTCAGCGCGATGCTGTTCCTCGGTGCCTTTCTGGTGGCCGACGTGGCGACCGCCCAGCAACCACCGACCGCCACCGAAGCGGAGGTCCGGCGATGTCTGAACTGCCACGGGCAGGGGTACATTGCGACGCTCACGGCCGAGCAACGGTCGGCCATGGTGTCGGGCGTGTCGCGGGAGCCCCGGACCGATTCCGCGGGGCTGTACTTTCCTCGGACGGCGTTTGAGCGAAGCGTGCACGCACGTCTGAGCTGCCAGGACTGTCACCCCGGCTCGGATCAGTTGCCTCACGCCGCCGACCTGCCCGACCCGGCCTGCCGCACCTGTCACCCGGTGGAGGCGGAGTTGCACAGCCGTGGCGTTCATGCACACAAGCATTCGGAGGCCAATGGCGACGTCCCGCGCTGCTGGGACTGCCATGGTGGACACGACGTGCTGCCGCCGACCGATCGGAACTCCCATACCTATCCGCTCAACGTGCTGGTCACTTGCAGCGGGTGTCATTCCCACCACGGCGTTTCCCCGAATCTGAAGATGGAAGGCCAAGACCTGGTCGACCACTACATGGACAGCGTGCACGGGCGCGCGGTCCAGGGGGCCGGACTCGCGGTGGCCGCCACCTGCCCCGACTGCCACCGCGCGCACGATATCCGGCCATCCAACGACCCCGCGTCGAGCGTGCACCGGAACCACGTCCCTGACACGTGCGGGCGCTGTCACGTCGGGATCGAGGAACTCTGCGCCGGCAGCATCCACTTTGAGCGGAAAGAGAACGGCGAGGCGGATGAGCGACGCCCCGTCTGCACGAGTTGCCACACGGCGCACGCGATCACCCGCGTCTCGACGCCGAGCTTCTCCCGCGACATTGTAGAGGAATGCGGCCTGTGTCACGAGGAACTCTATGCCACGTACCGCGAGAGTTACCACGGCCAGGTGAATCGCCTCGGCTATGGCCGGGCCGCGCGATGCAGCGACTGCCACGGCTCGCACGAAGTCCGCCCGGCGAGCGATCCCGATTCCCTGATCTCCGAGCAGAACCTGATCGCCACGTGCGGCCGCTGTCATCCGGGCGCCACCGCGAACTTCGTCAAGTTCATGCCCCACGCGGACTATCGCAACTATGACAAGTCCCCGTTGCTGTTCTGCGTCTGGCTCTATTTCGTGGTGCTCATCTCGGCCACCTTCACGGGCTTCGGTTTGCACAGCGTGCTGTGGCTGACGCGATCCACGGTGAGCCGGCTGCGGCATGGTCCCCGCCCGCACGAAGACGACACGAAGCGGCGTGCCCTGGTGCGGTTCCGGCCGATCCACCGCCTGACGCACGCGCTCGTGATCACCAGCTTCATCGGACTGACACTGACCGGCATTCCGTTGAAGTTCAGCGATCAGCCGTGGGCCCTCGCCCTGTCCGACGCGCTGGGTGGCGGAAACGTGGCCGGCATTCTGCACCGCATCTTCGCCGTCGTCATGTTCGCCTACGTCATCATCCACGTCTGGACGGTGATCGGCTGGATGCGAACCAAGCTTCGGAACAAGGAGAGAGGCTGGCTCTTCGGGCCCGAGTCCCTGCTGCCGCGTTGGAAGGACCTCGGGGACATCATCGGCATGATCAAATGGTTCTTCGGGCGCGGCCGGATGCCCCGGTTCGACCGGTGGACCTACTGGGAGAAGTTCGACTACTGGGCCGACGTAGTGGGTACCGTCATCATCGGCGGTTCGGGGCTGGTCCTGGCGTTTCCGATCGCCGCGAGCTGGATCCTGCCGGGCTGGCTCTTCAACGTGGCCATGATTGCCCACGGGTACGAAGCGCTGCTGGCGATCTGCTTTATCTTCACGATCCACTTCTTCAACGCCCACTTGCGAGTGGAGAAGTTCCCCGCCGACATGGTGATCTTCACCGGGCAGCTCTCGGAGGACGAGATGCGTGAGGAGCGGCCGGTCGAGTACGAGCGGCTCGTCGAGGCGGGCGAGCTGGAGCCGTTGGTGACCGAGCCGATGCCGGCGTCGCGCCATCGCGTGATCAGGGTTCTGGCCGTGGCCTTGATGCTGATCGGTTTCACGGTGGTCGGGCTGATCCTCTGGGCGGTTGTGACGAGTCTGGACTGGTTGTGACGGATGCCGCATGCGCGCAAAGCCGCAATCCGAATCGAGCTTGCCTGCTCCGGCGGTTTCTTCGAAGCCGCGGTGGTGTCGTCTCCTGGTCCTCGGGCTGACCGCACTCGGGCTGTTGATGCCGGCCGCGTGCCGGCGTGGCGCGGAGCCGTCGAACGCGGACAGGAAGAAGCCGGCGGAGACGGTAACGCAACCGGCCGCCACCACGGCCAACGCCGGCTCGCCGGCCCTGGCGTCGGCGCCTCCCGCCGCCAAGCCGGTCCTGGACATACCGCCCGATCCGGGCGGCTGCTTCGCCGGCGACTGCCATCACGACCTGCTTCGGGTCGCCTATCGCCACGGCCCGATCCAGGAAGGGGCGTGCGACGCCTGTCACGACGCGGAGCAGCCGGATCACAAGTTCCCGCTCAAAAGAAGCGGGCGCGAGGGCTGCACGAACTGCCACCCGGTCGTCGGGCAAAAAGCGTATGTCCACGCGGTGGTCGATCAGCAAGGCTGCCTGGTCTGCCACGACCCGCACGGTTCGAACACCCGGTTCCTGCTGACGGCCGCCAGTACGGAACTGACGTGCCGGCAGTGCCACGAGATGGAACGCAAAACGTATCTTCACGGCCCCTTCGCGGGCGGGCAGTGCACGGCGTGCCACGAACCGCACGAAAGCGACAACCGGTTCCTGCTGCTCGGCGGCGAAGGCGGGCAACACTGCCTCCTGTGCCACGAGAAGACCAAGGCGCAACTGGTCGTCGCCTCCGCCGTCCACGAACCGGTCGAGGCGGGCGAGTGCACGACCTGCCACGACGCGCACACGTCCGAGTACCCGGGCGTGCTGAAGGCCCCGGTCGAGGTCGTCTGTTTCCAATGCCATCCCGAAGTCAAGGAGGAGATGAGCGGCGCCGGTTCGATACACGGCGCGGTGCGGATGGGACGCCGCTGCTCGAATTGCCACGATCCCCACGCCCAGGGGCGTCCGTACCTGTTGCAGGATGACATGCCGGGGCTGTGCCTGAGCTGTCATGACCGTGCCCAAACGGCCACGGACGGCCGCATCATCCCGGACATGCGCCCCGTGTTGCAGGACCGCAAGACCCTGCACGGCCCGGTTCGGGACGGCGACTGCGGCGCCTGCCACAACGCGCACGGATCCCAGAACGCGCGGTTGCTCCGCACGCCGTTCGCCCCCGACTTCTACCTGCCATTTGCGCTGTCACACTACAAGCTCTGTTTTGAGTGCCATGATGAGACACTTGTTCTCGAGGAACGAACCACGACGTTGACCGGATTCCGCGACGGGGACCGGAACCTGCACTATCTGCACGTGAACCGACCGGAGAAGGGCCGGACGTGCCGGACCTGCCACGAGATCCACGGCAGCGATCTGCCGATGCACCTCGCCAGTGCCGTGCCGTTCGAAGGCAGCCGCTGGGCCATGCCCATCCGATTCGAAAAGACCGCGGCCGGCGGTCGCTGCAGCCCAGGTTGCCACGGCCCGCAGGAGTACCGCCGCACCCTCGCACCGGACGACGTGCCGGCGCGGGACGTTCCAGAGACGGGAGGTGAACCGTGAGGGCCAACTGCTGGCATTTGAACACGTGGGCCTGCCTGCTCGGCGTCCTTGGCGTGGCCGTCCGCGCGGCGGCCGCCCAGGAGTCGCCGCCCGAGGCCGACCAACCCCCGCGGGCCAAAGTGGCCAAACCCACGCAAGCCGTGCCGCGCGGCGGATGCGTCACGACGGACTGCCACCCCGGCGTCAAGGCCGCCCCGTTCACGCATGGCCCGGTCGGCGTGGACGCCTGCGACGCCTGCCACAAGGAAACGGATCCCAGCCGGCACGCGTTTGAATGGGTCCGCCAGGGGGCCGAGTTGTGCGGGTTCTGCCACCAGCTCGAGCTGGACGGGAAGCACGTGCACCAGCCGGTGGCCGAGGGACAATGCGTACAGTGCCACAGTCCGCACGGCGGGGCGAACCGGTTCATGCTCCGGGGCGGGGCAGGGGCGGCGGTTTGTGCCGAGTGTCACGAGGACGTCACTGAGGGGCAGCCGGTCGTCCACGGCCCGGTGGCGGCGGGAGCCTGCACCGCGTGCCACCGCGCGCACAGCTCGGATCATGAACACTTGTTGGTCGCATCGGGGCGCGACCTCTGCGTCGACTGCCATCAAACCCTCAAGAAGCGACTGGAGACCGTCCGGACCATCCACGGCCCGGCGGCGGTCGACTGCACAACGTGCCACCGGCCCCACGCGTCCGCTCACCCGATGATGCTGACCGAGCGCCTGGAAAAGCTCTGCCTTGATTGCCATACCGCGGTCGGTGAGCTCATCGCGACGGCGACCGTCAAGCACGCAGCGGTCTCCGACGGCCGCTCCTGCCGGAACTGTCACGACCCGCACGGCAGCGACTATCCCGCCGTGCTGGTCAGCAACATGCTCGACGTGTGCCTGTCCTGCCACGATCGCGAGGTCAAGCTGCCCGACGGGACGCACCTGATCAACATGCGGGCCGTGTTGAAGTCGGGCCGCAACCTCCACGGCCCCATCGCCCAGGGCGATTGCGCCGGGGCCTGCCACCAAGTCCACGGCGGCGACAACTTCCGGTTGCTCACCGAGAAGTACCCACCCCAGTTCTACGCCCCGTTCCGCGAGGAAAGTTACGCCCTCTGCTTCGCCTGCCACGATCGCCAGCTCGTTTACGACGAGCGCACGACCCGCCTGACCAACTTCCGAAACGGCGACCACAACATGCACTACCTCCACGTCAACCGGAAGCACAAGGGGCGGACGTGCCGCGCGTGCCACGAGACCCACGCCAGCAGCAAGCCGAAGCATATCCGCGATTCGGTGCCCTTCGGCTCCGGCGGCTGGAAGCTGCCCATCAACTTCGAAATCACCGAGACGGGCGGGGGGTGCAGCCCCGGTTGCCATCGCCCCTACGGATACGACCGCGTGACGCCGATCGAAAACGTGCCCCCGGCACCGACCGCTCCCACGTCGCCCGACGCCGTGGCGGCACCAACGCCAGAAATGGAACCGCAGTAAGGAGGATCGAAACCATGACACCCGACCTGCCGCTCCGGGCTCGACTGAGCATGGTCGTCATCCTGCTCACTCTCACCGCGTTCGCGCCGGCCGCCGAACTCCGAAACGTGAAGCGAGGGGACCCGCTCCCGCCGTTCAGCGCACCGGGGCTGGACGGCAAGACGATTGAGAGCAAGGACACCGCCGGCAAGGTGATGGTGCTGCTGTACATGTGCGCGAAGCAACACCAGTCCGCGGAAGCCCTGGCCGACGCCCACCAGGTGGTCGAAGCCATCCAGCACAGCGACCTGCGGCTGGTCTACATGTCGGCCGACGTCGATCAAGCCGAGTATTTCACGGCGCTGCGCGACCGCGCGAAGGCCCATGAACCGTTCGCCTTCGACGAAGGGCGGAAGTACTACGGCCAGCTGGGCATGCTCGTCTATCCGACCACGGTGGTCACGTCGAAGCAGGGGACGGTGGTGCACGTCATCTCGAGCTGGACGCGGGACTACAGGCACACGCTGGACAACTACTGTCGACACGCGCTGGGCGAGTTCGACGAGGCCGAGCTGGCCGAGCGGCTGACCGCCAAACCGGTGGGCGGGGACGACGCCCGGGCCAAGGCGGACCGCCATCGCTCCGTGGCGGCGATTCTTCGATCCAAGGGAATGACGGGCAAGGCCGTCGCCGAACTGGAGCAAGCCCTCGCCGTCGACCCGTCGTGCGCCGACGCGGTGGTCGACCTCGCCGAGATCCTGGTCTCCGAAAACAAGCTCGACGCGGCGGAAAGCCGCATCCGCGAGATCCTCGCCCGAGAGCCGAAGCACCACCGCGCGCAGGTGATGTTTGGCTTGATCCAGTTGAAGCGCGGGCAACTGGACGAGGCCGAGAAGCTGCTCAAGGAAGCCCTGGTGCTGAATCCGGACCCCGTCCGCGCGAACTACTACCTGGGTCAACTGTACGAACAGAAAGGCGAGTACAAGCTGGCCATGGATCATTACCGCAAGGCGCTGGAGCACGCGCTCAAGGAGCCGTAGCCGACACGCGGCGGGTCGGGCCCCCACGCACGTGTCTCACCCGGGCCCGGCGCCGCACGAGGAGAGCCACACGTCATGACCACCAAATCGGCCTCGATCCTGGCAGGAGCGTGGCTCCTGGCTTGCGCGACCACGGGGTTCGGGCAGGAGCCGCCCGAGAACGCTCGCTGCCTGAATTGTCATGGCAACGAGAGGATCATTCAGGCACCACCGCAAGACCGGGCGACGATGGTCGCCCCGGTTGAAGGCGTGGTGCCTCGCGAGGATCCGGCCGACCTACTCATCCAGCGCGACGTGTACGCGTTCTCCATGCACGGACAAATCACGTGCACCGCGTGCCATCCCGACTGCGACACGCTGCCACACCCCATCCGCACCGGCCCGGCCCAGTGCGGGCAGTGTCATCCCGTGGAAAAGGAGGAGCACGCGGCCAGCGTTCATGGCCGGGCCATCGCCCACGGCACCGAAGCCGCCGCCCACTGCCGTGACTGCCATGGCTCGCACGACATCCTGTCCCACAACAATCCCCAGTCGCGCACCTACAAGCTCCAACTCCCGTTCACCTGCGGGAAGTGCCACACGAACCCCCGGCTGATGGAAGAGACACACGTCTCACTGCCGCTGGCGGCGCAGCAGTACATTGACAGCATGCACGGCCGCGGATTGATCGACCGCGGTCTGATCGTCGCGCCGTCCTGCAATGACTGTCACGGCATCCATGCCATCTGGCCGGCCGCCGACCCCCGCTCGTCCGTCCACAAGGACAACATTCCCAAGACGTGCGGCAAGTGTCACATCGGCGTGGAACGAACGTATGAGAAGAGCGTCCATGGACAGCTCCTTGCCGCCGGGGACCCGCGGGGACCGGTATGCGCCACGTGCCATACCGCCCACGAGATCACCAACCCCACCCAGACCGCCTTCAAGCTCGCCAGCGACGACCGCTGCGGCCAGTGCCACAAGGACCGGCTCGAACGCTACCGGGAGACGTTCCACGGCAAGGCGATCGCCCTGGGCCTCTCCAATGTGGCGGCTTGCTACGACTGCCACGGATACCATGACATCGTGCCCGTCAGCAATCCGGCCAGCCACTTGTCGCCCGAACGCAAGCTCGCAACGTGCCGCAAGTGCCACCCCAAGGCCACGGAGAACTTCGCCGGCTACATCGCACACGCCGACCACACGGATCGCGAGCACGACGCGGTCCTGTACTGGACGTTCATCTTCATGACCACCATCGTGGTGGGCACCTTCGCGTTCTTCGGCGTCCACACCGCGCTCTGGTTCGTGCGGTCGGCCGTGTTCTACATCCGGGATCCCCAGGCGTTCCGGGAGGCCAAAGCGAGCGTCCTGAAGGACGAGGAGGTCTTCGTGCGGTTCCGGCCGTTCGACCGGTTCCTCCACATCCTGGTGGTCAGCAGCTTCCTGCTTCTGGTCGCCACGGGCATGCCGCTCAAGTTCTACTACGCCGACTGGGCCAAGTGGATGATCAACCTTCTGGGCGGGATGGAGTCGGCCGGTACGCTGCACCGCATCGGCGCCGTCATCACGTTCGCCTACTTCTCGCTGCACCTGGGCAGCCTCGCCCGTTCGCTCTACCGCCGACGGCAAGAGTTCCGCGATCCGAAGACCGGGCGGTACAGCCTGCGACAGTACCTGCACATGGCGTTCGGCCCGGACATGCCGCTGCCCCACATCGGCGACGTGCGTGACTGGTGGGCCCACCAGAAGTGGTTTTTCGGGCGCGGGCCGCGACCCCAGTTCGACCGGTGGACCTACTGGGAGAAGTTCGACTATTTCGCCGTCTTCTGGGGCGTGGCGATCATCGGCTTCAGCGGGCTGATCATGTGGTTCCCGGTGCAGGCCACGTACATTCTGCCCGGTTGGATCATCAACGTGGCCCTGATTGTACACAGCGATGAAGCGTTGCTGGCCGCCGGCTTCATCTTCACGTTCCACTTCTTCAACGTGCACTTCCGCCTCGAGAAGTTCCCCATGGACCCGGTCATCTTCTCCGGACGAATGACCCGCGCGGAAATGCTGCACGAACGCAAGCGGTGGTACGACCGTCTGGCCACGAGCGGTGCCCTCGACACCATCCGATTGCGCGACGAATGGTCGCAGTGGAAACGCGTCATGCACCCACTCGGTTTTCTGGCGTTCGGGATCGGGACCGTCCTGCTCATCCTGATCTTCTTCGCCATGGGAAGCCGTCTCGTCGGCCATTCATGACGAGCCGCGCAGCCGAGTGCGTGTTGGGCGGCGTTACGGTCGCTGCTCTATCGCTGGTGCAAGATCGCCATGAGCGCGCGTTGTGCGGATTCGCAGTCGTCGGCTGCGAGGCGCACTGGATCACCCAGGCCACGTTGTGGTCACGCCGGTCACCGGCGCTCGTCGTCCACGACAAACCGGTACCTGCCCGCGCCGACGAGAAACCAGACGCCATCCGAATCACGATATTCGAACTGCACCCCGGAGCCGGTGCTCGCAGGCGCGCCGGCCCGCAGGAGCACCGTGCCGCCTTCCGTGATCGTGGGCTGGGAGAGCCCGTATGTGGGGACGCGGACGCGAGCGCTGGTGTTCGGCGGCACCGTGATGTCGAGATACAATCGTTGATCCTCGCGCCACCAGGCACTTCGGATGTGCCCGTGCATCGACCCGATCTCCGCCCTCACCCAATCGAGCTCCGACATACAAAGCGGGGCCACGCTGAAGTGCTTGAAGCCGGGCTGCTCGGGATCAGGCCGAATGCCGGCCAGATACTCGTACAGCCAGATGCCCAGGTCGCCCGCGAGCATCAGGTGGTTCCCCGAGTTCATGGACGGGGCAGCGCTGTCGCCGTTCCACAACTCCCACACGGTCGTCGCGCCCTTCTCGGCCATATAACCCCAACTGGGGTAGGTCCGTTGGGTCGCCAGTCGATACGCGACGTCGGGCCGACCGTGATCAGACAGAACGCGGAGGAGCCATTGCCCACCGATCAGGCCGGTGCCAAGGTGCCCCCCGCACTTGTTCAGAATGTTGTCGACGAGATTGTCAAACAAAGAGGCGCGGCAATCGTCAGGTACCAGTCCGAACGCCAGCGGAAGTACGCAAGAGGTCTGCGAACCGTTGCCGTACAGGCAGGCCTCGCGGTCAAGGAAGCGATCATTGAAAGCGCTGCGCACCTTGGCCGCCTGTTCCGCGTACCGCTGCGCCTCCTCTGGCTTTCCGAGGATCGTCGCGTAGCCGGCCACCAGCAGCAGATCATGATAAAAGTAGGCGGTGCCGAGCAGTTCGCCGGCGGTCTTACGCGCGGGATCCTTGCTGTGAATTAACTCGGGAGATTCCGGAGGCACACACCAATCGCCGTACCGGTCGCGGGGCATGATGCCGTCCTTCAGGAAGCCGGACATGTGGTCGATCCACTTGCACATGGCCGGGTAATGCCGTTCGAGAAGTCGGTCGTCGGCATAATGCTCGTGGTACCATCGGGGGATAATCAGGTACGCGCTGGGCCAGGTGACATTGTCCGAGTAGATGGGCCAGTAGGCCGGGGCGACGTCGGGTATGCTGCCTTCTGCGTTCTGGGCATCGCGGATGTCGTTCATCCACTTGGCGAAGAACGGCGCCACGTTGAAATCGTACATCTCGGCCTTGGCCTGGTTGGCGATATCACCGAGCCAACCGTGACGCTCGTCTCGCTGGGGGCAATCCGTCGGGATGCTCCGCAGGTTGCCCCGGACGCCCCACAGCACATTCTGGTGGAGCCGGTTGATCAGTTCGTTCGAGCAGGAGAAGGCCCCGGTCCTCGGAGCAGACGAGTGAACGACGCGCCCTTCGAGCGTGGACAGGGACGGCGCTCCCGGGTAGCCGGTGAGCTCGACGTAACGAAACCCGTGATAAGTGAAGCGGGGTTCGTACACTTCCAAACCGTTCCCTTTGAGGATGTACGTGTCCGTCACCTTGCAGGAGCGCAGATTGGCCACGTTGAGCATGCCTTCCTTGTCGAGCCTCTCGGCGAACCGCATCCTCACAATGGTTCCGCGGGGACCCTGGACCCGGAGCCGCGCCCAGCCGACCAGATTCTGCCCCATGTCGTACACATAAACGCCGGGTCGCGGCTGGGTCAGTTGCACGGCGTTCAGGGTACGCGTCACCCGAATCGGCTCGGCCATTTGCGACACGATCACGCCACCGGGCGGATCCACGATCTGAACGGCCTCCCAGTCTGCGTCGTCGAAACCAGCGCGAGACCAGCCTTCCTGCTCCAGGCGGGCATCGTACGTCTCCCCGTCGTAATCGTTGTTCTCGCGGATAGGACCATCATCGGCGAGCTTCCAGCTACCGTCGCTGATAATGTCCGCGACTGATCCGTCCTCGAACTCGAGACGCATCTGCAGCAGCAGCTCGGGGTATCCGTAGGTGACGGTTTTGACCGGAACCGAAAGACGCGGGGCGAAGTACCGCCCATTGCCGAGGATGACCCCGATGGCGTTGGCCCCCGCCCGCACGCAGTCGGTGACATCGTACGTCGCGTACAAGACGCGCTTGCTGTAGTCGGTGAGCCCCGGATCGAGCACGTGGTCACCGACCTTCGACCCGTTGATGTACAACTCGTAATAGCCCAGGCCGCAAACCGATGCGGTCGCCCGCTTGATGCCCTGATCGACCGGGAATTCACGCCGCAGCAGACGAGCGGGCAGCGCCCGGCCATCCGGCCGCGTGACTTGCACTTCCCCCCAGGGGTCGGTTCCAAGCCCACCCAGCACCCGCGCCGACCGCCAGGTCGAGTCGTCGAACCCGGGCACCGTCCATCCAGGCTCAGCCTTCGTGGATGCGCGCCACTGATCGTCCGTGTTCACGACAAGAGGCGCCTTGCCCTCCAGCTCCACCTGCAGCACCCCGAGCAGGCCGGCCGGGTTTTCAGACTCGCCGGTGTTCTCCGCCACGACCGCCAGGGTATTCTCCCCGGGTCGCAGGTGAACGTGCACGTCATGCGCAACCGCGACCTTGAAACTCCGCCCGGCGCCCACCCGCTGGCCGTTGACGATTAGGTCACAGCGGTTGTCGGCTGCCAGCGCCCATTGGGCGTTCAGTACCTCGGCCCCGGGAGGAACCGTGATCGTCCGTCGGAAGCAACGCGCGCCAACCGGTGCGTGCCGGGCCGGCTCGCCCTCCGGATACCAGATCCACTGCGCATTCGTCAACTCAGGCCTCCGGGGGGGCTCCTGGCGCGTGACCTTCCCGATCCAGTCCCCCGTCCAGTCCGAGGCGTGAAGCAGGCCCATCGACCAGAACGCCGGGGCCGAATACGGCGAGGCCTGCCCCTGCGCATCCCAGGTCCGGACCTTCCAGAAGCAGAGTTGTCCGGATTGCAGGGGCAAACCGGCGTAAGGTACCTGAATCGACTGATCCGACAGCACCTTCCCGCTGTTCCAGAGGACCGGGGTCTCGGCAGCCAGTGCCTCCGCGCTGTCGGCCACGACGATCTGGTAGGCGCTCTGCGCGGCGCCGCGCCGCGGGTCGCGCACTTCCCACGACAACCGCGGCTGTAGTTCGTCCACACCGAGGGGATTGACCCTGTACGCGCAGCGCAGGTGGCCGGGTGGCGCCGGTTGGCCGACGGCGCTTGCGGCGCCGCCAATGAGGTGAAAGAGCGTCGCCACGAGCAACATGCCTCCCGGCCGACAATGGTATGAGGTCGAGATACGGGTACGCTTGCCGGTGATCGCCCGCTGCGGGAAGGGCTGCTCAGCCAGCGCTGTCGTCCTGGAGGCCATCGCCGTTCTCCTGCCCGGGGATCATACCACCGACGTCGGCGTTGCGTCCGGGCGGGAACGGCGGGCGGGGCGATGATTGAGGTTCCGATCGATCATGCGTCGCCCACGCTCGTCGCCGAGTTCGGTGCCCGGTTTCGTGCGTAATCTGCCGGCTTTCTCTTTGTTTCCGCCTTGAAAGGGCCGTACGATAACCGGAGAATCCACGGAGGGCAAACTCGACAAGCGAGACACGCAGACTGATGCCGCTGCTCGCCGCACAACGACAGCGAGAGATCATCGAGGCCTCGCGGCGACCGGCGGGGTCGCGTGTTCGATATCGCGAGGGCCTGCGAGGACGAGTCATGACAACGGACTGGAAGATCCGGCGCGAGATCTGTGACATCGGTCGCCGTCTCTACGCAAGAGGATTCGCGGCAGGCAACGATGGCAACATTTCCTACCGCCTCAGTGAGAACAGCGTGCTGTGCACGCCCACCCTGATCTGCAAAGGCTTCATGCGCGAAGACGACCTGTGCATCGTCGATCTCGAGGGCCGGCAGCGTTCCGGACAACGCAAGCGCACCAGCGAAATCCTCCTGCATCTCGAAATCTACAAAGCGGACGCGAGCATCAAGTCGGTCGTGCACTGTCATCCTCCTCACGCCACCGCGTTTGGCGTGGCGCGATTGGACATCCCGACCTGCGTTCTGCCTGAAGTGGAGATCTTCCTGGGCGTCACGCCGCGGTCCGACTACGAGACTCCGGGCGGCCAGAGCTTCGCGGAAACCGTTCGGCCCTTTGTCGGCACCGCCAATACCATCGTGCTCAGCAATCATGGAACCGTGAGCTGGGGCGTCTCGGTCGAGCAGGCCTACTGGAAGACGGAAATCCTCGACGCGTACTGCCGCATACTTCTACTCGCCAGGCAGCTCGGCCACGTGGAGCGCCTGCCACTGCCGAAAATGAACGAACTCCTTGACCTCAAGGAGCGTCTCGGTGCCGGTGTGGATGCGCGGCGGACCGGCGGCGGCGAGATGTGCGTCAATCCGGAATTCGGCGCCTCGAACCAGGCGTCGGCCGGATCCGAGGGGGCGGATTCGAGCGGGCACGACGCGCTCGTACAGTTGATCACCGACTGCGTGATTCAGGCCTTGGCCGAACGTGGTAAAGCGTGAGCGAACCACGATCGGGCGTCAAGCCGATGGACCCGCTTACCATACCTTTCTCCCCCGGCGACACGGGCGAGTCGATCGTCAACGGCAATGGACGGGCCGACTCGGATTAGCGAAGGACTGCTCCAGCCATAATGGGATAACCACCGCCCGCCATGACGATGCACGTTCCCGACACGGAAGTCCGGTGCCTGGCGTGTGATCAAGGCGATGAGTATCTTGCGTCAGGACATAGCGACAGGAATCCGGACACTTACCGTGGTGCCGCCGCCTGGCCGACTGGTGAGGCGAATGTCGCCCCCATGGGCCTCAACAATGGTACGGCAGATCGACAGTCCCAGGCCGGCGCCGCCGCCGTCGTGCGTGCGAGCGCGGTCGGCGCGGTAGAATCGGTCGAAGACATGGGGCAGGTGCTCCGGCGCAATTCCGACGCCGGTGTCACGAACTGTCAACTCGATCATGCCGTTGGAGGTGGACTGCGACACGCGTACCATTCCGCCGTCGGGCGTGAACTTGATCGCGTTATCCAGCAAGTTACTGAGCATCTGTCGCAGGCGGCCGTCATCGCCGTCGATCCATATCTCGTTACGATCGGAAAGGACCAGAGAGACACCACGCTCTTCGGCTTCGGGCGAAAAGAGGTCGACGACGTCGACCACCGCCCGATCGAGCGGGAAACGGGCCGACCGAATGAGCTTTTGCCCCGCGTCGGCACGCGCGAGTAGGAGCAGATCGTCGGCGATCCGCGAAAGGCGGTCGTATTCCTCGATGGCGTCGGCCAGTACGGCGCGCAACTCATCGGCTGGTCGCCTCCCGGACAGGGCGACTTCCGCGTTGCCGCGCAGCGCCGCCAAGGGCGTGCGAAGCTCATGAGCGGCGTCGGCAATGAACTGTTGGAGCTGCGCTACCTGCTTCTCAAGCCGGGTGAGCATGTCGTTGAAGGTCTCGGCCAATTGGTCCAACTCGTCGCCGGTGCCTGAGCGTTCGAGGCGATCGGCCAGATTCTCCACGCTGATTCTCCTGGCCGCGGTAGCCATGGTCCCGACGGGGCGCAGGCTGCGGGCGGCGAGAATCCGACCGCCGACCACGGCCAGGACGGCCGCCGCGCCCAGGGCGGCTACGCAGATCTCGATGAAGCGGCTCAGCGACGCGTTGACCTGGTCGAGCAGGTACGTGGCCTGGACGATTCGCGTTGTCCCGTCGGGGCTGTTTACCCACCGACTACATGTGCGGCTCGGTGTATCGGGACTGGTGCCGGGCTCCGTTTGAAACAACAGATCGGCGGGAGGCGACGGAGGGACGGGCCAGGGATTCGGCAAGGCGTCCATCGCGTCACTGGTCACAAGCACCTTCCCGTCCGGGGCGAGCAGGCGGAACGTCAGATCGCCGCGCTGGCGGCTGCCGAGCTCCGCTCGCACCCGCCGCTGCACCTCGATGAGGTCACCGTCGGCCGCGGACAGGATCGTCCGAAACTCCATGATCTCGCCGGCCAGGAAAGCGTCTACCTCACGGTAGAGAGAGAAGCGAATTCCGATGTACAGCACCACGCAAACGAGGAGCGAGACGGTGAGCGTGATTCCCGTCGCGAAAGCCGTCAGCCGCGCCCGAACGGTGCGAAGCATGGTCAGTCGCTCTCCTCACGCAAAACGTACCCGACGCTACGAATGGTCTGAATCAGAGGTTTGCTGAAGCCGTGATCGACCTTCTTGCGAAGACGGTTGATATGCACGTCGACCACGTTGGTCAACGGATCCTGGTTCATGTCCCATACGCGTTCAAGCAAAAGCGTGCGGGAGAGCACCTGGCCCGCGCTTCGCCCGAGGCATTCGAGCAGCGCGAACTCACGGGCTGACAGTTCGATCCGACGGCCGCCACGTTCGACGCGTCGCCCGGCCAGGTCGATCGTCAGATCACCCACAACCACCGTGTTGTTGACCAGAGCCTGACCACGCCGCAGGAGGGCACGGATGCGGGCCATCAGCTCAGCGAAGCTGAACGGTTTGGTGAGATAGTCATCCGCCCCGAGATCGAGGCCGCGAATGCGGTCATCCACGCCGTCGCGGGCCGTAAGGCAGATGACGGGCGTGGCCACACCATGCTCCCGCAGGCTCCGCAACACGCTGAAACCGTCGCGACCCGGCAGCATGAGGTCGAGCACGATTACGTCGTGCCCGCCGCCCGTCGACATCCGCACCCCGGCGTCGCCGTTGTCCGCGATTTCGACGACGTACGACGCCTCTCGCATCCCCTTCTCGATGAAGCGGGCGACACGCTGGTCGTCCTCGACCACCAAGACACGCATCCGTCATCTCCGGTTCGACCTCTCTGGAAGCGGCCTACCGCCGGGGGAGCACGCAAGGACCAGCTTACACGTGCGGATGGCCGACGGCAACCGTGCCCCGCTGCCCACCGAGAGGCCGGGACCACCTCCCCGCCGGGGCGACAGGATGTTGAAGTATTACAACTTTGTCATCATCCCGTAACCGTCGCGGCGCAGCCGATCTGCTAAGATCCCTGGCGCCTCGTCAATGGTGCGGTCCGGGGCGAGCAAACACGTACGACGTTCGTCCCGTCAAGGGGACGCGGTTGTGGGGCGGGCCTCACGACACCGGGTTGGTTCCGCGGGAATCGTCCGGGCGCAAGTCGCCCGGTCAGGGCGGCCGGGGGTTTGCTTCGCCCGTTCAAAGCGGACTCGTGTGGGAGATTAAGCATGCTCAACAAAGCAAGAATGTTGGTGATCATCTTGGTGTTCAGTGCCGGCATGGGTTCTGGAGTACGAGCGCGAGCGCAGGGGCCGACACGTGCGGAGGGCCGCCCGGGCCGGTCGTTGCCTGCGACGGACTTTCGCTTGCACGCCGACGACCCGCCGCCGACCGCACGGTACGCGGCATACCAGGACGAGACCGCCCCCAGCGACGACTCGGGGCAGACCGTGGAACGAGAGACAACGGATCGGATGACTTACGATCTGGCCGGTCCGTACCGCCTGCGCAGCGCGGATCCCGAACCGTTCGGCGAGGTGGAAATCAAGAACATCGTCGGGTGGAGCACGACGAAGGGTGACGATGACGACTTCGAGTACGAGTTCGAGCTGGAGTGGGGTTTCGTCCGGAACCACGAATTGATCTTCGCAGTGCCGGTCGAGCTTGGTGACGGCCGAGTGGAGGGCAACGGAGACATCGAACTTGGCTGGCACTGGAAATTGTGGGAAGAGCGCGATTGGCGGCCGGCATTCGGCATGCGCAACTTCGTGCGGATCCCCACGGGCGTGGGATCCAGCGGGGTCGACTACGAGTGGATCGGCCTGATCACCAAGAGCATCATTCCCGGGAAGTTCCGTGTCAACGCCAACCCCTTCGTCAAGTCAGTCAACGGCAACAACGAGGAGGACGCCCGTCATTTCCTGTGGGGTGGTTCTCTCGGCGTGGACTACCGATTGTCCGACGATCTGATCCTGGTCGGTCTTTATCGGTATGAGGCCGGTGAATTGGAAGGCACCCGCGACAACCATAGCCTGGAATTCGGCGCCGACTGGACAATCAGTGAGCACCAGGAAATCGCCTTTGGCGTGGAGGTCGGTCTGGACGGCGACGACCAAGGTCCGGCTTTGGGCGCCAGGATTAGCTACATACTCGACTTCTGAGGCGCTGAGCAGGGGCACCGTCAACAAATCGGCTGCCTTGGCCGGCGAGCGTCCCGCCCAGAACGGAGTCCGGACGCCAATGCACTGTTCATGGGCACGATCGCATCGCTTCCGTATGATGATGCGTCGCGGGGCGGGCGGCGTCGCAGGCCTGTCGTGTCTGGCGATTTCCGCCTGTGTGACCGTCGACGCCCGGCCCGACTACGCGCGGGCAGGTCGACTGGTGCAGGAGCGGCTTGGTGTTGAAGGCGTTTACGATCCCAGTGCCAACGTGTGCGCCGATGAAAAGGTCGACGCACTACTCGCAGATGGCCTGACCATCGACGAGGCCATCGAGGTGGCCCTGCTGAACAACCCCGGATTCCAATCGCTCTTTGCAGAGATCGGTGCGTCCCGGGCGGATGTGGCCCAGTCTTCCCTGCTGACCAACCCTACGCTTTCGCTGGGCCTGCAATTCCCCGAGGGTGGCGGCCTGACGGACCTGACCGTCGGTTTCGCCGAGCAACTTGCGGACCTGTGGCAAATCCCCATTCGCAAGAGCGTGGCCGAAGCCGAGCTGGAGCAGATGATACTCTCGGTCGGTCAGCGGGCGGTGGAACTTGTCGCGGAAGTTCGGATGCACTGCTACCGCGTGCTCGCTTTGGAGCAGGCCGTTGCGTACACCGAAGAGAACCTGCGTCTTGTGCGGCGCGCCGTCACACTGTCGGAGGTGCAGTTCCGCGCCGGCGAGGTGAGCGAATTCGACGTGAACCTGGCCCGCACGGGGGTGCTCGACGTGCAAGAGGATCTCATCGCCACCCGCGGGCTGCTGGAACAGGCGCGGGTGAATCTGTCACTCCGGCTGGGGCTGAGCGCACGCTGCCAGGCGATTCAATTGGTGGACGCCTTGCCGGCGGCGCCGCCGCCGCTCCCGGCGGCGACCGACTTGCTCGCGCTGGCCCTGGACGAGCGCTTCGACGTGCGCGTCGCCTACTTCGGCGTGCAGCGGGCGGAGGCCGCGCTTCGCCTGGAGTGCAGGCGCTTCCTGCCGGACGTGCAACTCGGCCTCGCTTTCGAGCGGAACGAGCGGCGAGCGCTGCCCGGGCGGAAGATCCTCGCGGACGCAGCCCGCGCTTCGCTGGCGGCCGGGCGCCTGACGGCGCCGTCGATCCAGTCGCGTGGCGAGCGAGCCATCGACAATTCGCTGATTATCGATGCCAAGCTCGGCCCGACGCTGGCGCTGACGCTGCCCGTGTTCGACCAGAACCAGGCTCAGATCGCCAAGGCCCGCGTCCGCGTACTCCAGGCGCGTCAGGACTACGCGGCCAAGGTCGACGCCGTGGCCGCGGAGATCCAGTGGGCGACGGCGGCGGCGAGCGCCTCCGCGGAAATGCTGCGGTTCCAGCAATCGGAGGGGCTATCGCAGGCGCAAGCGACGGTCGAGGGGGCCGAGCAGCGCTATCAGGCGGGAGAAGAGAGCGTCCTCGTACTGATCGAGGCCCAGGATGTGCTCGTCAAGCGGCGGCGGACGTTTGTGAACGCGCTGCGCGACTACGCAGTCGCGTTGGCCCAGCTGGAGGGCGCGGTCGGCGGCCGGACGCTGCTTGGACAAGCACCAACGTCGGCGCCCGCACCGGAACCTCATCGTCAGGAACAATGAAGTGGCAAGATACGGGCGTGTAAGGGTTGCTCTGTTGGCGGCATCGCTGCTGTTGAGCGTCGCCGGCTGCACGAGCACGGACGCGGTCGACAGCGCGTCCATCGCGGAACAGGTGCCGAGCTTTGCCTTTGACTTTCTGCGACAACTGCTCGCGGCGTTCGTCTTGTAGCGGCGGGTGTTGTCTGAGGGCGCCGAGGGCGCGGGCAAGGAGGAGTTGCGTGATGAGATTCCGTTGGCTCAATCTCGTGTTAATGCCGACATGGTTCTGGTCGGCGCCGCAGTCTTTCGCGGACGCGGAGCAGAGCCCTTCGCCCCCGCCGGGGGTCACGGACGACGCGGGCATCCGGCGGCAAGCGTCGATGGATCACGCCAAGACGGAAGTCGGCGTGCGCTACTCCCTTCGGATCGAGAGGGATGCCCAGGAACGGATCGGCTTGACGCTGGCGACCGTCCAACCCGCGCAGCTTCGTGCGGAGATCATCGCCCTCGGGAAACTCGAAGAGGATCCGCGCGGGTCGTTCGTTGTCCGCGCGGCTGTGGCCGGTTACCTGCGCGCCGACCCCCACGACTGGCCGACGCTCGGCGCGGTGCTTCGGGATGGAACGCCACTCGGCGTAATCGAGCCGCGATTGACGCCGATGGAGCAACTCGATCTGGCCAGTCGGAGACTCGAGGTGGGGGCGTTGGTCCAAGAGACCGAGGCCGAGCTCGAGGCCGCACGAGCCTCCTATGAAGGCAAGCTCGTGTTGAGCGCGAATGGCAAGATGGTGTCGGATCGGGAGCTC
Source organism: uncultured Phycisphaeraceae bacterium (assembly GCA_964495075.1). Taxonomy (GTDB): domain Bacteria; phylum Planctomycetota; class Phycisphaerae; order UBA1845; family UBA1845; genus JAFGJQ01. Next base: position 4,001 of record CAZBUJ010000051.1, on the reverse strand, counting down.
GAGGAGGCCGCGGCGAGAGTCGAGTCCAACGAAGCCAAGCTCGCCGCCGCCCAGTGCACGCTTGAACTGCTCGAGGACCAGGGCAAGAACCCGGCCGGTGGGCTTGGGTCCCTCCCGGTCACGGTCGAGCGGGGTGGCCAGGTGGTGGAAGCACCGGTCAGACCTGGCGAGATCGTCGACAGCGGGCAAGTACTGCTGCGGGTGGCGAGCTTCGAACGGCTGATCGCCCGGGTGGAGTTGCCGCTCGGCGAGACCTGGGATGCGATGGCCGGCGCACAGCCTCGGATCGGCGTGATCGGCGTGGCGCGACCGGTGGTCGCCGCCAAGCTCGTGGGGCGGGCCGCCCGTGTCGGTGCCGACACGCGTGGCGAAACGTGGTTGCTCGCGGTCCGCAACGAACAGGGCACGCTGCGCCCGGGAACGCCGGTCGTCGCACACCTTCCGCAGGCCGGTGAGCCCTTGCACGGCGTGCTCATCCCGGAACGAGCGATCGTCCGCTACGGCGGACTGACGTGGGTGTTTGTCCGTACCGACAAAGCGACCTACGAGCGCCGCGACGTGCCGCTCCATAGCCCGACCCCCGACGGGTGGTTCGTCACCGAGGGCGTTACCCCCGGTGAGATGATTGTCGTGACGGGGGCCCAGGCACTGCTTTCCGAGCAACTGAAAGAGCAGATCGAAGCCGAAGAGGAATCTGCGGAATAGGGAACCGGGGGTGGTGACGGGCAGCGGTTTCCCCACGCGTGTTCCCGCCATCAGATTGACACCATGCTCCAGTACGTGGTCAACTTGTCCATTCGCCATTGCGGAATCGTGCTTGCGCTGACGGCGGCGTTTCTGCTCTACGGCATTCAGGCGGCGCGCCACGCCGAACTTGATGTTTTCCCTGATTTCGTGCAGCCCCAGGCGACGATTCAGACCGAGGCTCCGGGGCTGCCGCCCGAGCAGGTGGAGTCGCTCGTGACGCGGGCGGTCGAAAGCGCCGTCAGCGGCGTGCCTCACATCGCGTCGTTGCGCTCCCAGTCGATTCAGGGCCTTTCCATCGTCAACGTTTACTTCGACGAGAACACCGACATCTTCCTGGCCCGGCAGCTTCTGACCGAGCAACTGACGGCGGTGATGGAAGAGCTGCCGGTCGGCGTGCAAGCCCCCAAGCTCACGCCGCTTACCTCGGCCACGATGGATCTCCTCAAGATCGGTCTGGCGTCAGACGTGCTCTCCACGATGGACGTGCGGACGTTCGCGGACTGGTCGCTCCGTCCGCGGCTCCAGGCGGTGCCGGGGGTTGCGCAGGTTGGCATCATGGGTGGTGAGGTGCGCGAAATCCAGATTCAGGTTCTGCCGGACCGTCTGGCGGTTTACGGCTTGACGCTCGATGACGTGTTGGACGCGGCCCACCGCGCCACCGGCGCGCGGGGCGCGGGTTTCATCGAGAACGCCAACCAGCGCATCGTGCTACAGTCAGAGGGGCAATCCGTCACGGCCGACCAGCTTGGCGAAACGATCATCCGGCGGGGCGACCGGGCCAATCTGCGTCTGAGAGACATCGCCCGGGTCACGGTGGCCCCGCAGCCGAAATACGGCGATGTGTTGGTGCAAGGGCGACCGGGCGTGCTGGTGAAGCTGCTCAGCCAGTACGGGGCGAACACGATGGAGGTGACACGGCGTGTCGAAACGGCGCTGGCCGGAATGCAGCCCATGCTGGACGCCGCGCAAATTCAGAGCTATCCGCGTCTGCACCGGCCGGCCACCTTCATCGAGACGGCCCTGACGCACATCACGCGCTCGCTCGTTATGGGCGCTGCGCTGGTGGTGTTGGTGCTGACGCTGTTCCTCTTTAATCTGCGCACCGCCCTCATTTCCATCGCGGCGATTCCGCTCTCGCTGCTCGCGGCGATTGTCGTGCTGGCCTGGATGGGTCTGTCGCTGAACACCATCACACTCGGTGGGTTGGCGATTGCCATCGGCGCGGTCGTCGACGACGCGATCATCGACGTGGAGAACATCTTCCGCAGGCTGCGAGAGAACCGCGTCAACGGCCTGAAGCGGCCGGTCGCTCAGGTTGTGCTCGATGCGTCGCTGGAGGTGCGCAGCGCCGTGGTCTATGCGACCTTCGTCGTCGTGCTGGTGTTCGTGCCCGTGCTGACGCTTTCCGGTCTCCAGGGACGCATGTTCGCGCCGCTGGGAGTCGCGTACATCGCCGCGATTCTGGCCTCGCTACTGGTGGCGCTGACGGTTACGCCGGCGCTGGCCTGTCTCTTGCTGCCGAAGGCCGCGGCCCGCCAGCCGCTCGAGCCCGGCTTCCTGCGCCGCCTGAAGCACATCTATCGCGTGATGCTGGGCTGGTTCATGCGTTGGCCGCGGACCATTCTGCTGGGCGGCGGGCTGGCGTCGCTCGGGGCCGTGTTTCTCCTGGCGCGGTTCGGCGAGGAGTTCCTGCCCGAGTTTCGTGAGGGGCACTTTGTCGTGCAGCTTTCCGCGGTTCCGGGTACGTCGCTGCCGGAGATGATGCGCCTGGGCGAGCGCGTGTCTCATGACCTTCTCGAACACGTTACGGTCAACGGTCAGCCGGTGATCGCCACGGTGGAAATGCAGGCCGGGCGGGCCGAACTCGGCGAGGACCCGTGGGGCCCACACCGCAGCGAACTGCATATCGAACTGATCGCCGACGTGCCCGGCGCCGCGCAGTCCGACGTGCAGGGGCAGATCCGCGAGCGTCTTGCCCGATACACGGGTATGACCTCGGAAGTGCTGACCTTCCTCGGTGACCGTATCAGCGAAACGATCAGTGGCGAGACCGCGTCGGTGGTGGTCAACATCTTCGGCGACGATCTGGACGCGCTCGATCGCAAGGCCGCGGAGATTGCGGCCCTGGTCACCGGCATTCCCGGCGCGACGGACGTGCACGTGGCCTCGCCACCGGGAATGCCGGAGACGTATATCCGCCTGCGGCCCGTCCGGCTGGCGGAAGTCGGACTGCGGCCCCTGGACGCACTGATGGACATCGAGACCGCCTTCCAGGGTGTGCGCGTGGCACAAACGTACGAGGGCAATCGTGTCTTCGACGTGCGCGTAATCCTGGACGACGAGGCTCGCCGCGCTCCGGAGACACTGGGCGCGCTGTCGTTGCGAAGCGCGAATGGAGTGCGGGTCCCGCTGCGAGAAATCGCCGACATCGAAACGACGACCGGCCGCTACATGGTGCTGCACGAGGGTGCCCGGCGGCGCCAGACGGTGCTGTGCAACGTCGAGGGACGCGACGTGGCCTCCTTCTCGCAGGAAGTACGGGCACGACTGGCGCGGACGAGGTTGCCGCCTGGCATGTACACCGAGCTGGCCGGCACGGCCGAAACCGGCGCCGAGGCCCGCAATGAGCTGTTGCTGCACGCGGGGTTGGCCGGGCTGGGAATCCTCCTGCTGCTCGCGATGGTGTTCGTGCACGCGCGCTCCTTCCTCCTCGTGCTGCTGAACCTGCCCTTTGCCCTGGTGGGTGGCGTCCTGGCGGTTGCCGCCACGGGCGCGACGCTCTCCATCGGCTCGATCGTCGGGTTCGTAACGCTGTTTGGGATCACGATGCGCAACTCGGTGATGCTGATCTCCCATTTTGAACACTTGCAGTCGTGCGAGGGGCAGCGGTGGGGGCGGGAGTTGATTCTCCGCGGCGCATCCGAACGGCTTATTCCGATTCTCATGACGGCACTGGTCACCGGGCTGGGCCTGCTGCCCATCGCCCTGGGCAGCGGCGAGGTGGGTCGTGAGATCGAAGGACCGATGGCGATCGTCATCCTGGGCGGGCTCACGAGCTCGACCATCCTGAACCTGCTGGTGCTTCCGGCCGTATCGCTGCGGTATGGACGGGCGGCCGGCGGGTGAATGCGCGGCGCGCGAGGACGTTTCGCTCGTTTGGCCGCTCAGGCCCGCCTACCGCCGACTCCAGCTTCCGGCGGGTGCGGGTTGTCGAGCCGGCAATGTGCCAGAGCCGTGGTCGGAGCGCACTGAAG
>CAZBUJ010000050.1:0-43638 GCA_964495075.1 uncultured Phycisphaeraceae bacterium | reverse complement strand
CAAGGGATTATTGATCTCATGCGCGACACCCGCGGCCAGGTATCCGACGCTGGCCAGGCGCTCGGATCTTACCAGTTCGCAGCTCTTCTCTCGTACGCGCTCCTCGAGCGTGGTGTAGAGATCTTCGAGCTTTGAAGCCATGTGATTGAAGTCCCTCCCCACTTCGGCGAACTCACCTTCCGTCGCTACGTTGACCCGCTCGGAAAGCCGACCGGCCGCAATGCGCCTGGCCCCGGCGGCAAGTCGCTGCAACGGGACCACGATACTGCGGTATTGTGCAATGTTTAGGGAGACCGTGACGGCCACAATGAAAAGGCAGGCCGATCCAATGACGGCCAGCATGCTGCGGATCGTGCGGTCCGACATGGTCTGGGCACGGGCAATCTGCTCGTCCATCTCGTTCGAGAGGCGCTTTATGTGCGTCTGCGTGCGGCCAAACACCGAAAGAACCGACGTCATGTCCGCCGCGTGCTCGGCGCGGGCGGGTGTGACCCCACCGAGCGCTTCTTGAAGATCCTCCTCGATCGTCATCAGCAGGGCGGCTTCCTTCTCTTCGTGCCTGTTCCGGTCGCGCTGTTGCGTGGTTTGGAATCGCCGGAATTCGACCAGGGCGGCCAGGGCGGCGTTCACCTCGTGACGGACCTGCGAAACACCCTGACCGGCCACAAGCGCTTCACGAGCGGCAAGAACGTGTTCGTCCACTTCGAGCGCGAGGCGGAGCTCCACGTACTCCTCGCGCGCGACTTCCGTCGAGCGGCGGGCGGCCATCAGACCCCACAACGTGACGGCCCCCAGCGCCGTCAGACTCACAGCCAGCCCGACGGTGTTGAGGATCATCCGTCTCGCCAGCGTCATGATCTGCCTCCGTTGGATATGGCGCCATGATACCGCAAAAGTCGCCGCGCGCGGAGCGGTCTGCAATTCTTGCAGGAATTCGCGGCTCATGCCGCGACCGGGTTATGGTACTGGCTGGCCCGGGGGCGCGGGCGACCGGGCCGGCGACTCCCCATGGTCGCCCTCAAGCGAACGCACAAAGGAGTACGCGCCATGATCAAGCTCCCTACGGTCCATCAGGATCGTACGCGCATGGAGGCGCCTGGCCTGTATGCCGGTCTGCCAGCGAGAATGGACCGCGTTCTGGGAAGCGCTGCCGTCCGCGCCCTCAGATCCCTCCTTGATCCGATGGGATTGACCATTGAGCCGACGCCGATCCTTCACAAGCATCTTTCGCAGCGTCACCTCCGCCTCATCTTCCCCGTTACTGGCGGCACGATTCAGCTTGGAACCGTGGTCTCGATCGTGTGCCTGTACGACTGCGTGACCGAGGCGACCTTGTATGCTCATCCCATGCACGCGGGCCCCGACGTCAATCCTCTGCTCCGGCACCTGGACGGCCCGATGGCCTCGCCGAAGGCGCAGCCGGGATCGGACGGTGACCGCGCCACCGCTCGCCTGATCGCCCACAAGGACGCCCTTTGGAGAAGATTTCTTCGCGAGAGAGAATCGCTCGGTCTTCGAGAGGCCTCCCAACGCTGGCGGAAGGGCTACTACTGGGCACTGACGCGGCTCTACTTCTGCACGCGTTGCACGTTCTGCAGGTGGGGCTCGCCTTTCCTCGAGGGCCCCGATCGCGACGCTTTGCCCAAACCGTTGACCAATGACTGCCCGTCATCGGTGTGTCAGCCCAACGAAGAGCATTCTGCCGCCCTGGCGATGATCGCAGCGAGCGACATCTGGGAGGTCGAGAAGAGCTACGTTCGACGAGGTGGCTTCGAAGTGTGTGAGCACCCTCGAATCGTACGCGAGGTGGGTGGCGGTTTTCTGCAAGTCATCTTTCCCACGAACGCGGCGCTCATCCAAGGCGGGACTCCGGTCGCAGTCTCGGCGGTGTATTCGACCCTCCGCCGGGAGACGGTTTTTGCCCACTGTCTCGCCGCCGGCCCGGAACCGGAGGTTCCGTTCCTCCTGGGAGACGCGGTCTTGAGTCTGCCCAAGCCGGGCGGCGACGCATCGAGCGCCCGGACACGATACATCGCCTGGCGCCGAGAAGCCTGGTCGCAGTTCTGGCTGGACGAGCTTGAACACGGGATCGACGTGGCGAGTGAGCGGTGGCTCCGGAGCTTCTGGGTTGCCCTTGAAGGTTTGTTCGGTGGAGATCGCTATGGCCAAACGCAGCAAACCTCGCGTGCCGATTGCCGGACGTCGCATCAGGAGAATTCGCTCGCCGGCGGCGACCAAGCCGCCACGGCACACGTCGCCACGCCGGACGGCAGGGCGAGTACACGATACGCTGACATTCGCCACCGAAGCGATGCCCGCCCGGCGATCCCCTTTGAGACCCTGCAGAACAACGGCATGAAATGCTTTGCCGGGCATGCGGCCCATCGCGGCTTCCCCGAACTCCGTGCGATCGAGCTCTCCACGCTTATGGTGAATCTAGGGCAGCGCTGCAACCAATCATGCCGGCACTGCCACGTCGACGCCGGCCCGCATCGGACGGAGCAGATGAATCGGGAGACGGTCGACTTGGTCATCGACGTCTTGCGGCGCCACAATATCGACACGCTGGATATCACCGGCGGTGCCCCCGAAATGAATCCGCATTTCCGCCACCTGGCAGGCACGGCGTCAGGCTTGTGCCGGCATGTCGTAGACCGGTGCAACTTGACAATTCTCCTCGAGCCAGGTTACGAGGATCTGCCCGAATTCTTCGCTGAGCACGGGATCGAGATCACGGCGTCATTTCCGTGGTATCAAGCAAAAAACCTGGAGCGTCAGCGAGGGAGGGGCGTGTTCGAGAGGAGCGTCGTAGCATTGAGAACACTGAATGCACTCGGCTATGGCGGATCGCGCACGGGCCGGATCCTCAATCTCGTGTACAACCCGGTCGGAACGGACCTCGCTCCGCGCCAGCAAGATCTGGAGCGGCGTTTCAGGCATGAGCTCCGCGAACGGTTCGGCATCGTGTTCAACCGTTTGTTCGCCATGAACAATATGCCCGTCAACCGGTTCCGCGATCAGCTCGTGAAAGAGGGGCGCCTGGAAGCTTACATGGAGCAACTGGTCGACGCATTCAATCTTGCCACAGTCGATGGGCTCATGTGCCGGCATTCGCTGTCGGTGGCGTGCGACGGGCGACTCTTCGATTGCGACTTCAACCAGGCCGCTGCCTGGCACGTGCGTGGCGGCCTCCCGAATCACATTCGCGACTTTGACGCATCGGTGCTTCGGACGCGGCCGATCCACACGGCAGCCCACTGTTTTGGATGTGCGGCCGGCTGCGGATCGTCCTGCAGCGGTGCCTTGGCGAGCACGCCCCGCGTAGGTGACTCGCGGCGTAACGGCCACGGCCGCAAGGCGGTAATCGCAAAGACCCAGTCCCCCCGGACGACGATATGAGGCGCGCGGGCGACAACAGGGTGCTTCTCACCGGGGCGACCGGCTTTCTCGGGCATTACGTCCTCGCGGAGCTTCTCGCCCGCGGCGTCCGCTGCGTCGTCTTGTTACGCCCGCCTGTCGAGACGGCCCTCGCCCGCTTGACAAACCTGCTGGCGGAGCTGGACGTCGATGCCCAGCGGCACTTCGCGGACGGGTCGATCAAACCGATCGCGGGCGAGCTGCCGAATAAGCTGCCCGACGTTCCCATCGACTCGATCTCCACGGTGATCCACGCAGCAGCGGCGACGAACTTCCGACGAGACGCTCGCGGCGAACCCCATCACACGAATGTCGATGGAACACGCGCGCTTCTTGACTGGGTCAGCAGTCTGGGGTTGCGGCGCGTGCAACTTGTGAGTTCGGCTTACACGTGTGGACGAGCGTCCGGGTCCGTGGCCGAGGCCTTCAATCCGAATCCGGCGGCGTTCCACAACGACTATGAACGCAGCAAATGGGAATCCGAGCGACTCGTTGTCGACTGGGCCCGGCGCCGGAGAGGCGAGGTTACCATCCTCCGTCCCTCCATCATCGTCGGCGCGTTTCGTTCCGGCAGAGCAACGAAATTCGGCGGCGTCTATTTGTCTGTCCGGGCTACGGAGCTCCTGGATAGAATGCATCGGGACCAGACGCCCGGACAGCGGCAGTCGATCCCCCTGCGCATCATCGGGCGGCCGCTGGACCGGCAGAACATCGTCCCCGTGGATTACGTGGCGAAGATGATCGTCGCGGCCGTCACAACGCCCAAAGGCGGCGGAAACGTGTACAATCTTGTGCATGCCGATCCGCCGAGCAATCTTCAGATCAAGCAGGCCCTGGAACGGCGCTTCAATATCGGCGGCGGCCGGTTCGTCGCACCGGAGGAGCTTGTGTACGACGAGCTCAACGAACTGGAACGCAGTTTCTACGACGTAATCAGGCCCATCGAGCACTACTTCGTGGATACGCCCGCATTCTGCCGCACGAACGCGGCCGCTCTCGAAGATCGTGCCGGAATCACGTGTCCGCGCTACGACGAGCCCGCCATCGGGCGTCTGGTGCGCTACGCGCAGGCAACGTCCTGGGGAAGACGGACTCGGACGACGGCAGAGTGCGCAGCAGGGTGCGCGGCGTACTTCGAGTCGTTTCTGCCGTTTCACGTGGGGAAATCCGAGGTGGCTCGGATGACGGCGCTGTCTGCCACCGTGAGTTTCGTCATCGAAGATGAGCCTGAGGGCCGGTGGGTCTGCACGTTCGATCGCGGTCGCCTGACGCGTGTGCGCCGCGGAACAGACGGACAACGAGAAGATTTCGGCTATCGCGCGACGCGAAAGGTATTCTGGGAATCCATCTCCGGCCGACGTCATCCCCAGGAACTGTTCCTGACGGGCGGCGCGGAGATGTTCGGCAACCTCGAACAGGCGCTGAAAATGTCCATGGTATTACATGCCTTTACAAAGGAGTATCCGTGCGATCCGCAGACGCTCGCCCGGTATGTTGAAGAATCATGCCTGCGGAGCTGATACGTGAACGAGTGAGGATGCCGGGCCCTTGCGGCACACTGGCCGGCGAGTTGGTGTACCCGCTTGGCCCAACGTCCTTTGCAGCACTGCTCGTCAACCCACACCCACATATGGGCGGAGGGACCGGGAACAGGCTGCTGGTGCGACTCTCTGAGGTCTTGGCGGGCGCGGGAGGGGTTGTGTCTTCCTTCGATTACTCGGGGGTCGGCGAGAGCGACGGGCCGCGGATCGACGTAGCCGACTCGATGTCGGAGTTCTGGCGAACGGGAGTAGCGCCCGAGGATCCACGTATGATCGAGGACGCCCGATGTGCCGTGGCCTGGATCAACGAGACGTCGAACCTGCCTTTGATGCTGGTCGGATACAGCTTCGGCGCGTATGTGGCCACCATGGCGCTTACTGACGATGCTCGTGGTCTCGTCCTGATCTCGCCGACCGTCAAACAACACGACTTTTCAACACTGCAAAAGCGAATGATCGCCAAGCTGGTCGTCCACAGTAACAATGATTTCGCGACACCGCTGGCGGACCTGGAGGCTTGGATGAAGGACTTGTACCCACCGCCCGAAACGTGCTCTGTTCCGAACGGCGACCATTTCTTCCGCGGCCAGGAGGACACGGTGGCTAGCGCCTGTCTCGAGTTCGCCTGCCGGCGGATGGGAGCGGAAGCCGCTTGATGGTACCGGTTGACTCCAGGATGATGACGCCGATTACGAAAGCTGTAGCGGACCGGCTCCAACGGGTCGTCGCGCTGCACTTTGATCCTGAGCTCGGGACACCGTATTGGCTCGATCGAGCCGGGTCGCTGGGCCTGGATCCACTTCGCGACATACGGACAGCGGAGGACCTCGTCCGGCTTGGTGACATGACACCCGATGATCTGTGGGGGCGTCCACTGGCCGAATTCGTCCCACGGGCATTTCATTCGGCGCTCAAGTCGTTCGTTCTCGGGCAGACTGGTGGAACGACCGGCGGAGGCACGTGGACCGCATATCGGGAGGACGAGTTTCACGAGGCTTTCGTGCGACCGTTCGCCGTGGCGGCCGGGCACGTGGGTTTCCCGCGCGGTGCGCAGTGGCTGTACGTCGGCCCGAGCGGCCCGCATATCATCGGCAAGGTCGCGGTGCACCTGGCCCATTCCGTCGGCAGCGGTGATCCGTTCAGCGTGGACTTCGACGCCCGCTGGGCGAAGAAGCTGACGGAAGGTTCGTTCGCTCGCGATCGATACACGCAGCACGTGGTCGACCAGGCCGTAGCGGTTGTCCGCACCCAGGAGATCGGTGTCCTGTTCACCACGCCGGTGGTGCTTGCCCGACTCGCCGCACGGATGACCGCGGACCAGCGCGAACGCATCCGCGGTGTGCACTACGGCGGGATGGCCATCTCGCCGCAGGAACTTGAACGCTTCCAGCTCGAACTGTTTCCCAACGCGGTCCATCTGTCCGGCTACGGGAACACGTTGTTCGGGTGTTGCCTGGAGTTGACATGCCTGCCCGGCCGGCCGTTGGACTACCATCCGTACGGAAGCCGGTTGCTGCTCGAAGTAGTGAACGATCGTGGCGAGCCCGTGCCGGACGGCGAAGTCGGCACGGTTCGGTTCACGCGGCTCGACGAGAGCATGTTGTTGGTTCGGATGAGAGAACGAGACGTGGCGTCGCGCATCGCCGTGCCGGAGTCTGCCCCGAATGGTTTTGCGCTTCCGGGCGTGCGGAATCCCGGCATGAGCGTCTCGGCGGCCCCAAGCATGTCGCTGGGGCTCTACTGAGACGTCGGGATGCAGATTGGCCGAAGGCAAAAGAATCCAAGGGAAACGGCGGCGGGCAGCGGCATACAATCGATGGCGCGGTCCGCCGTCACCGGCCCGGGTGCCGATGCCCGAGTGGTATCGGTGGCTCCCGGTAGTCGTCGCTACATTTTGGCCGTCTGTGGTTCAAGGGTTCGACTATGAAACGATGCACGATGACCGTGGTTCTGGCCATGGCCGCCTCGTACCAGGCAGGATGCGCGCCTGCCGATCTGTGTGCGGGTGTCGGCTATGCCACCGACAAGTACCAATCGCGCGATGCCTCCGCGTTGCGGACCACCCATCATCCGCACTACCGGTTCGACATACACCTCCGCAGCGACCTTGAGGACGCGATCGGCCTCACCGACTTGGACGAATTGAAGCGCGAAGGAGGGCGCGTGCTTACCGCCGCCCACGCCCTCGCCGTTGCCGTCACCAACGGTGAGCTCGACCGCATGGCCCCCGATGGCATCGCGTTTCTGGCGCACCGCTATTGTCAAACCAGTCCGGCGAGTACACCGGAAATGCAACGCGAAATAATCAAGAAGCGGTTTTCGGAGGAGTCGGGGACCGCGTTGGAGGCTGACCTGTCGCGTCTCCGGGCGGCCACCGACCTGCGGGTCGCCAGACGGATGCTCGGCGACATTGAACAGGGGATCGAGGCGGCGGTCGGTGACCGCGGGAAGATCGGACGAGCGCTGCTGGCGGCCCCCCTCTTTCTGCCGGCGGCGATCGGCGCGGAGATGGCGGACGCAAACGCGACCCGGCAAGTTATCGACGCGAGCTTTGATCACGTTTTCGTTTATCGCCCTTCGCACGCCGACGGGCCGCGAACCGCAGAGGAGCTGGCTCATGCCGATGACGACCAGCTCGCCCAATGGTTCGCGCCCGTGTTCATCCAGCAGCACGATCCCGAGGCTCCGTATCCGCCGGGCGAGGACCAGTTGGGGAAGGTGCGCCTCAACGGCACGCCGGAGCACATCGAGGTCCAGGTCGACGTCAAACGCCCGACGGTGTATTGGACGCGGCAAGAGGCCAAGATCAGCGCAACGGAACTCGGACAGCCGCTCATCGCTGGCAGCACATCTGGATTCCTCTCATCGAAGATCGGTTCGCACAAACGGAGGCAACTCGTCTACGTGGCCTGGTACCCCAGCCGCCCCGCACTCAAACCCGTTGACAGCGAGGCCGGCCTGATCGACGGCGTGGTGATCCGCATGACCCTGGACCGCCACAATCGACCGGCTGTCTACGAGTTTGTTCGGAGCTGCGGGTGCTACCACATGCTATACGTGGCGGAGTTCGTTGAAGCCGCAGCGCGGCGCGAGTTCGGCGAGCCACTACCGGGCCAGAGGTATTCCCTTCAGAAGGCTGACGCGAAGCGGGAACTGTTCATTCCCTCACTGGTTCCGGACGACGGATCGCACCCTGCACGGCCGGTCGTCTACGTGAGCGGCGGGCATCATATGCTCATGGGGGTCGAACCGGGCGGGATATGGAAGGGAGGGGCCGAAGTAACTTCCGAATGCACCTACCGTCTGGAAAAGTATGAGACATTGACTCGCCTGCCACTGGGCGAGGGCGTGGCAAGCATGTTCGGGAGTGATGGGCTCGTGCATAACGCCGGTCGGGCCGAGGGTTGGCTGCTGGCGCCGACCGGAATGCGAAGCGCGGGTCAGCCTCGTCAGTTGGGTACCATGAAAATCCGGATGGATGCGTACGACTACGATGACCCGTACCTGTTGGACCGACAGCTCCGGTTTCCATCCGGCTTCTAGCCGACAGAGAAACTGAAGCAGGGCACGTTACCTGGTTACGCTTGCTTGCGAGCAGATGGGCCTACCCTTGACGACAATCGTGGTCGCCGGCTGGCTTGGGCTTTGCGGGATCTGGGCGAGCCTGCTCATGGCCCAGTTCCGTGCGAAGCGTCGTGGCGCGTTCCTCGAGCAGCGGCCCGCGGAGTGGCGGCCCGGCCGGGCGCGAGATGTGCCGTGGCCGACGGTATGCGTGGTGATCCCTGCCCGGAATGAGGTCGGCACGATCGCGAACTGTCTGGCGGGCGTGCTCGCCCAGGACTATCCCGCTCTCGAGGTCCGCGTTGTCGATGACCGAAGCGAGGACGGGACGAGAGACGTGGCCGTGCGAATCGCTGAGTCGGATCCGCGTGTGCATGTTCTGTGCAACGATTCGCTTCCCCGGGGATGGCTTGGTAAGTCGCACGCACTCTGGAGGGCCACCCGCGCGGTCACAAGTGATTGGATCCTGTTCCTGGACGCGGACTGCACGTTGGGGCCCACCGCCGTGCGCGTCGCAATCGACGAGGCGATTCGTCGTGACGTTGGCCTGCTCACGCTGTGGCCCCGCAACCGAGCGGGAGGCTTCTGGGAACATGTTCTGATCCCGCTGTGCGCCGGGATCATCGCACTCTGGTACGGCTCCGACAGAGTGAATGCCCCGGACAGCAAGCGGGCGTTCGCCAATGGCCAGTTCCTCCTCATCCGGAGGGACGAATACGAGCGCATCGGCGGCCATCGCAGCGTGCGCCGCGCCATCATAGAGGACATTCCGCTTGGCGAGCATGCGAAACGAGCCGGTGTCCGCTGCTTCGTCGCGTCGGGGCGTGAACTCCTCGACGTTCGGATGTATGCAGGCTACTCCGCTATCCGTGACGGATGGGCGCGGATCTATGTCGGAGCGTTGCGCAGCAGCCTCAAGATCGCCATAAGTCTCGCCTGGCTGGCCCTTGGCTCGTTGTTACCCTTCGTCGCGGCATTCGTCCTGTTTCTACCCGATGCGTCGAGCCTCGTCCTGACCCAAGTCGGTCCCCTGACGATTGCGACGTTGCGCGGGTGCTGTGGGCTGCACCTCGCACTGCTCTTGATCGTCAGCTATCGATTCTGGGGGTTCGGGGCGTGCCGGCGCTCGTATCTGATCCTCTATCCGCTTTCCGTGATTCTGGTCATGGGCATCCTGTGGCGGGCGTGGTGGTGGCTGACGGTCAAGCGCAGAGTTCCCTGGGGTGGAACCGTCTATTCGATCGACCGGAAAGGTGTGCTCGTTGGCTAGTCAGAACGTCAGCGCCATCGACTCAGGTGCTGCAAAGCAGGCCCATAGATGGACAAAGTGGGCTGTTTGGCTCGTAGCCGCCGCGGGATGCGCGGTCGGTCTGCGAAACTACCGGATTGACAACGATCTGGGCCGATGGGCGCCTCATCTACGCGCTACCGGACCGATGCGGTCCTATGCCGTTGTGGGCTTCGAGCACGAAGCCGTCGATGGGCGTGCACTGGCGGAAGCACTCTGCGATCTGCCTGGGGTGGCGTTTTGCGCTGATCGCGATACCGTCAAGTCCGGCGGCGACTTGATTGGCGTGACTCCCGATGAGTTTGTGATCGGACGCGACAGAACCTACGCAGGTATCTTCCTGTTTCGCCGCGCGGAAACCAGCGACCAACTCTTCGTAGATGAGATCCGTCGCGTACTCAAGGATATCACCGGCAACCACGAAACGTGTTTCAGCCTCGGCGGGCCCGCGGTTTTTCACATCGCGTTGAATCAGGCGAGCCAGCAACGCCTTCCTCACATCATGCTCTTGATTCTGTTTCTGGGGGGAACGCTACTTTGGTGGGTGACAGGGGATTTCAGGGCGGCGACGGCGGCCATGGCGGCCATTGCCCTGAGTCAGGTCATCCTCGTCGGCGCTCTGTCGTGGTTTCGTGTGCCGATGGATGTATCTCTTTCGATGGTGCCGCCACTTATGATGAGCTTCGGATTCTCCTACGCCGCACATCGCGCGCTGAGGGACGGCGTTATACGTGTACTCGTTCTGTGTGTTGCGACCACGGCGATTGGGCTTGGCACCTTTGTCTTCGCGGCTGTACCTCCCATCCGACTGTTCGCGGTCGCGGGCGTGCTCGGTTTGGCTACCGTCTGGCTGGCCGTGATCACCCTGGTACCCGCGTCGCGCCGGCGGAACGACGTCGATCGCAATCAGGCACGAGCGCCGAACCCATTTCTTCATCTTGTCCAGCGGACCGTAGCGCGACGCTCGCCTCTGGTCGTGGGAGCGGCGTGCGTCCTGAGCCTGTCTGTCGTCTTCTCGATCCGGTACTTGCGACTCGAGACCAACCCGTTGCACTACTTCCCGTCGGCCCATCCGCTCGTCGTTGATGCGGCGACGCTGAACGAGCGTCTCACCGGGATGCTGAGCGTGCAGTGGTCCGTGAAGGGTGAGGCCGATCCGACCACGCTCATCTCGCGGGCGCCCGGCGTTCGCAAGATCATCGATTTCACGCCGATGGCCTCGGACGGCAAGCGGCATCTGTGGTGCCTTGCGGATAACGACGCCCTGCCTTCACTGATGCGACTCAACGAGTCGCTGCGCGGTTGGGCACGCGAGGCGAGGGTCGATGTCCAGTGGCGAGGCGTGGGGGCTCAGCTCGGCGAGGTTTCGACGATTCTCGCAAAGGTGGCGGCGGTCAGCCTGCCCGCGATGGGGTTTGTCGCAGCCGCCGTCGTCGGGTTGCTGTACCGATCCGCTCGATTGGGCCTCATCAGCCTGTGGGTCAACCTCTTGCCCGTCGGTGCCTTGATGCTGATCGCGGCCCTGCTCGATTGGGCGCTGGACCTGCCATCGCTGATGATCGGCGCAATCGCCGTCGGCCTGGCCATCGATGACACGTTGCATATTGCGGCGGCGTGGCGACGAAGGAGTTCGGTATCACTGGCAATGGCGGAGTGTCTTCGGCCCTGCGCGGGCAGTTCGGTGGTTACGGCAGCTTGCTTGTCGTGCTTTGCGATCAGTGCGTTCGCGCCCATCCGGCAGTTCGGCGTACTACTCGCCATGGCGGCCTTGTTCGCATTGCTTGCTGATCTACTGTTGCTCCCGGCCCTGTTGACAATGTCGATGAGCGGGGGCCGTGCGAGCAAACATGCTCCGTAGCGTGGGTGTCATCGGGGAGTGCTTCTGTCCACGGCGTTCCGGCGTCCACGCGGCTGCGATGGAGACGGGCGAGGGGACGGCGCGCCGGTGGCCGGGACCAGGGTAAACCCATACACCGTGTCACTCGCGCCATCGACAATGTAAACGTGCCTTGTGTCAGCCGCGATGTCGATGTCCATCGGCTGAACAAAGTCCACCATCGGATCCCCGTCAGCCAGGAACTCGGGGAACGCGAGCGAGTCGTCGTGGACGGTGACCTTCCCGGTGTCCCGCAACGAGACGGAATACCGACCGTCCGGACGAACGGCCACACCAACGGGGCCCTCCGGCACTGACCACGTGCCCGACAAGTCTCCACCGGCGTCCAACCGCGCGATGTGGTTGTTGAACGGATCGCTCACCAATACGGAATGTGCATCTGGCTGGGCTCGACCTGGCACCGAGTCATGGCGAGGCCGGCTCCCGGGAACTACGCATCAGGGCGAAGCATCGCGGCGGGATTCAATGCCTCACCTTCAGTATCGGACAGTCGACGACTTTGCTCGTCCGACGGCGCAGCAATCCACCCCCGCCGCGAGTGTACGCCACTCCCGGCGAACCACGCCGCTCTCCGCCCGCTCCACCCTCCGCAGGATGTCCTCGACACCGGACAGGCCGGCTCGCGCCCCCGCTGCGACGATTCCCTCCATAATCCCTGACTTCCACCTCCCGACGCAGAGGGAAGCGCTGCTCCTTCCTCTCGAGCCAGCTCCTCCCCCCGGTGCCCCTTCCCGCCCAGTGACCCCCTCTGGCCGGCCCGCGTTAAACAGAGCTCGTTGTGCTACCCTATCGGGAATCGTGTGGTAGATGCAAAACAATCCAAGACACACAAAGGACATCCAAGGAATCTTGCCCCATCGGATCGGCAAGCGACTGCTACCGGGGTGGAGGCCTGGAACATCCGTTACGCCTCAGGGGCAGAGGCGCGGGCGTGATGAGCGTCAAGGACGCGCGTTTGGATCGGGCCGATTAAGGGAAACATGCCTGGCCCCGGTGCGAGCCCCTACCGTTTTCGTGACGTCACGTTCTCGGACGAGGGATCCGCGTACGCGCGAAACTCAACCCAGCGCCGGCCAGACGGTCCCCATGCCCAGCCGACACGCGAGGAATCCGCGTCATTAAGCATCCGGTGCCCGCCCGGGCCTCCCGTTTTGCACGAATTGGCAAACGATGGTAAATTAACGTGGTCCGTTAGGGGGAGCATCCACCCGACCGCGCCGGGAGCGTTATGAACGCGGCGCCCCAGGAGGCGACGGGGGCAACGGTTCGAACGGGAATCACGTGCGGGCGGGATCGGAGGCGAATACAGACCTGTGTTCAAACACAAGTCCTTCCATCGGGTCGGCCACGGCGGATGCCACCGCCTGCCGGGTGCCTCGTCGGGCCAAGTGATGTCGGTTGCGCATCTGATCGACCACATCACTGCGCGTTTTGCTCGACTCAGTAGCCTGAGCGTTTTGGGCATCCCGTTGGACCTCGACAGTCTGGAGGCCGCGGAAGATCCGCCGCCGAATCCCAGCCATCCCGCCTGCGCAGAGTTCGCGGACACCGACTATTGCCAGGAATCCTGGCAGCTCCACATCGCCGAGTTGCAGCGCTGCCCTGAAACCTTCTGGCACAAGTGTGAATACGGCCGGTTTTGTGCCCTGGTTCCGCTGGTCTTCAGGGATCGGTGTCTGGCTGTTTTCAAGATGGTGTGCCCGGACACGTTTACCGAGGAGAAGTTCGAACAGCAAGTAGGAATCCTCGACGTGCTCGTCGACCACGTTGCCCTGTCCGAGGGCGAAAGCCTGGCCCGTTTGCTGCACGATGATCACGCTCCCCGGCGCGCCGAGGGGCCTGCTCCAACCGACGAGGCTGCCAATCCGGACCTGAAGGCCGGTCACGCGAAGGTTCTCAGTGCGCTCAAGTACATTGATGCACACCTGGCGGACCCCAAACTAAGTGTTCGTGGGATTGCCTTGGCCCACGACATCCATCCCGACTATCTGGCTCACCTCTTTGCTGGTCAAGTCGGTGAGCGCATGAGCCGGTACATCGCCGCACGGCGCATCGAACGTGCAAAGAACTTGCTCCTCGCCACGGATTGGCAGATCAAACGTATCGCGCATGAAGCCGGTTACGCCAACGCGAACTGGTTCAGCCACGTGTTTGGCGTTCAAACAGGCCTGACGCCAGGCGACTACCGGCGGCGGTGGCGCGGACGCCAGGAGGCCGGCCCCGGCCGGTAGCGGTGTTTCCACGCGCCAGGCGGCACGCGCGTCGGTCTGAGGCATCAACGAGTCCATCGTGGGCGATCGACGGGATTCAACGCCTCCAGAAGTAGGATTCGTTGTCCTTCCGGCGATCGCCCAAGAGTCGGTGCCCGGCGCTTCTGTTGCCGGGCGGATGCCGACCTTCATGTCGATGTGCCCACTTCGCCTGGATGGCGTTTTCACCAACCACACGGCAAAAACGGGCTTGACTTCGTCTCGGGCGGACGCTAGCATGCAGTTGATATGAATTCGAACGGTCTCAAGCGGCACCACCACCATCATCATCACCACGCGTGCGTGGCCGGGTGATGGTGTAGCTGCATAAACGACGGGATTCACCATCGACGCCGGCCTCGGGTCGGCGTCGTTCTTTTATCACTTCGCCTATCCGGGGCTTGCGTTAGAGAGCGGAGCCGCGGATGTCGCTGCAAGAAAACCACGAGCAGATTCGCTTGGCGCTACCCAAAGGACGGATGGCCGATGGCGTTCTCTCCCTGCTGGCCGACGCCGGCGTCAACGTCCGTTTGGGCGCGCGTCAGTATCGCCCGCAGGTCTCGCTGCCCGGCTTCGAGGTCAAACTCCTCAAGCCACAGGCCATCGTGATCATGCTGGAGGTCGGCTCGCGCGACCTGGGCTTCACCGGGGCGGACTGGGTGGCCGAGTTTAACGCCGAACTTGTCGAGCTGCTGGACACGGGCCTGGACCCGATCCGGCTTGTCGCCGCCGCGCCGGCGGACTGCCTTCAAGGCGGTCAGTTGCCCGAGGGGCGGTTGATCGTCGCCTCGGAACTCGAACAGCTTACACGCCAGTGGATCAAGCGACGCGGTCTGAACGCGACTTTCCTCCGTTCGTTCGGTGCGACCGAGGTGTATCCACCGGAAGACGCCGACTGCATCGTCGATGTGGCCGCCACCGGAGCGACTCTCCAGGCCAACGGACTGCTGGTGGTTGATGAGTTGATGACGTCGTCAACTCGGCTCTACGCCAACCCGCGCGTGCTCGACGATCCGCTCCTGCGCGGTCGCATTGACGACTTTGTGATGCTATTGCGATCCGTCCTGGAAGCCCGCCGGCGCGTCATGGTCGAGGTGAACGTCAGCGCAGACCGGCTCGAGGACGTCGTCGTGATCTTGCCCTGCATGCGCGAGCCGACGATCGCGCCGCTGCACGGGGAGGACGGCTACGCCGTCAAGGTGGCTGTGCTGCGGGAAGATCTGCCGGGGTTGATTCCGCGCATCAAGTCGCTCGGTGGCACGGATATTGTCGTCAGCAAGCTGGCGCAGATTGTCGCGTAGAGCGGAGGACCCGACGATGCCGCCATCGATGTCCGCTGCTTTCGACGTGACGCCCGCACCGCGGATTGCGGGCCGGCAGCCGTACGCCAGCCCGCGGCCGCCGTACCCGGTCGACCTGTGGCTCAACCGCAACGAGGGCCTCGCGCCCCCGCCGGCGTTGCTGGGAGAACTCGGACAATCGATCCCCGAACTCGTCCGCCGATATCCGAGCGTCTCCGAACTGGAGCAGTTCATCGCCGAGCGCACGGGGCTGCCACGCGAGCGAGTCCTGGCGTCGGCAGGGGCGGATGACGCGATTTCCCGGGCATGCCTGGTGATGCTCGACCGCGGGCGCGAATTGATCCTGCCGACCCCGACGTTCGAAATGATCGAGCAATATGCGGGGCTGGCCGGCGGTGGAATCATCGAGGTGGACTGGTTGAGCGGCCGCTACCCGACCGCGGCCGTGACCGCCGCCGTCACGGATCGCACGGCAATGATTGCAGTTGTCTCGCCAAACAACCCGACGGGGGCGATTGCACAGATCGAAGATCTACGCCACATCAGCGCGGCGGCGCCCCGCGCGCTCCTGCTGGTCGACCTGGCGTACACGGAATTCGCGGATGAGGACCTGACGCAGGCCGCGTCGGCGCTGCCGAACGCGCTGGTCGTGCGGACCCTGTCGAAGGCGTGGGGCCTGGCTGGGCTACGCGTCGGCTACGCGCTGGGCCCCCCGCGCGTCATTCGCTGGTTACGGACCGTCGGCAATCCCTATGCCGTTTCGGGACTGTCGGCGGCTCTGGCGAAGCAGCGGCTGGACCATGGGGACGGTTCACTGCGCGTCTTCGTGACGCGAGTCCGCATGGAACGGGTGGAGCTGTCTGCCGCGCTCCGAGAGATCGGGGCCGATCCACTGCCGTCCCAGGCGAATTTCGTGCTGGCCCGGTTTCCGAATGCCGCGGCGACATGGGACGGGCTGGCCCGGTGCGGAATCGCCGTGCGCGCCTTTCCGGGGCACCCCCGGCTTGACGACTGTCTGCGAATCACGTGCCCCGGGGAACCGGCCGCGTTCGCGCGGCTGCTGAACGCGCTGCGACAAGCCCCAAGTCGAACTTTGTGAGGGAACAGGATGAACATCAAGCCGCGAACGGCCGAACTGGAGCGAACCACGACCGAAACCCGGATCGGCTTAGCGCTCAACATCGACGGATCCGGGCAAGCGGACGTACGCACGGGGATCGGCTTTCTCGACCACCTGCTGACCGCCCTCGTACGGCACTCGTACTTCGACCTGCGTCTGGAATGCGAGGGCGACCTGCACGTCGACGACCACCATACGGCGGAGGACTGCGCGCTGACCGTGGCCGCCGCGCTCGATATGGCGCTCGGCGAGCGGCGTGGCATAGCACGGTTCGGGTCGGCCGTCGTGCCGTTGGACGAGGCGCTGGCACGCGCCGCGGTGGATCTCTCGGGTCGTCCGCATGCCGAGGTGGTGCTGGATCTGCGCCGCGACCGATTGGGCGAGCTGGCCTGCGAAAACGTTGTGCACGTGCTCCGGTCCTTGGCCGCAGCCGCCCGGATGACGCTGCATGTCGACGTGCTGCGGGGCGAAAACGACCATCACAAGGCCGAAGCGGCGTACAAGGCGGTAGCGGTCGCGCTGCGCGCCGCGGTTCGTCGCGAAGGTGGTGATTCCGTCCCCAGCACGAAAGGAGTTCTGTGATGGAGGCGGAGCCTGTCACGGTGGTGTGTACGGGCGTGGCGAACCTGGCCTCGGTTCTGGCTGGGCTGCGCCGCGCCGGCGCCAGCCCCACAATCGCCGACGACCCGGCCAGTATCACCAACGCCGCACGACTGGTATTGCCCGGCGTAGGCTCCTTTGAAACGGCGATGACGCAGTTGCGGCGGTGCGGACTGGAAGAGCCGCTCATTCATCGGGTGCGCGACGGACGCCCGACACTGGCCATCTGCCTGGGGTTGCAGTTGTTGGGTGCGGGAAGCGAGGAGAGTCCCGACACGCCGGGCCTGCAATTGTCTGACGAGCAGGCCACGCGATTTGATTCGGGCGTTCGGGTCCCGCAACTGGGCTGGAACTTCGTCTGCCCCGACGCCGGTTGCACGCGTATCCAGCCCGGCTATGCGTATTTCGCGAACTCGTATCGGCTGCTCGAGTGCCCGGCCGGCTGGCAAGCTGCTTGGGCCGACCACGGCGGGCGTTTCATTGCGGCGATCGAGCGCGGCGCTGTGCTGGCCTGCCAGTTTCATCCGGAGCTGTCCGGCACCTGGGGCATCGGTCTGCTGCGGCGCTGGTTGGACGCCACCAGGCTGGAGGTGTCGCCATGTTGACCCGCCGCGTGATTCCCTGCCTGGATTGTCGCGACGGCCGTGTGGTGAAAGGTGTGCGGTTTTCCAGGCTGCGCGACGTCGGCTCGCCGATCGAGTGCGCCGAGGCCTACCAAACGCAGGGGGCGGACGAGATCCTCCTGCTCGACGTGTCGGCGACGCCGGAGGGGCGTGACAACCAGGTGGAGACGGTTCGCGCCGTGCGCGAAACGTTGTCCATACCGCTGACGGTGGGCGGTGGCATCCGCGGGGTTGAAAACGCCCGCGGGCTGCTGGAGGCCGGCGCCGACAAGGTCGCGATCAACACCGCCGCCGTCCACAACGCCGCCCTCATCGACGAACTCGCCCGGCATTTCGGCTGCCAGTGCATCGTGCTCGCCGTCGACGCAGTGCGAAACGGCCGCGGCCGCTGGCGTGTGGCGATCCACTCGGGTCAGCGCCACACCGAGCTGGACGCCATTGCCTGGTGTCGCGAAGGCGCCCAGCGCGGCGCGGGCGAAATCCTGTTAACCAGTTGGGATCGCGATGGCACGCGCACCGGCTATGACCTGAAGCTGCTGGCTGCGGTCACGATCGCTGTCACGGTGCCGGTGATCGCTTCCGGCGGCGCGGCCGCGCCGGAGCACATGCTGGCCGCGCTGCACGCGGGCGCCGATGCAGTTCTGGCAGCCAGCATCTTCCATGAGGCGGAATACACGGTGAAAGACGTGAAGAACTACCTCGCGCGCAACGGCATCGAGGTGCGGCCATGATCATCCCTTCGATCGACCTGATGAAGGGGAACGCCGTGCAGCTCGTGGGCGGTCGGGAGTTGGCGCTGGACGCCGGTGATCCGCGACCGATTGCGGAACGCTTCGCCGTGGCCGGTGAGGTGGCCGTGGTCAATCTGGACGCGGCCCTGGGACGTGGCTCGAGCGCGGACGTGGTCGCCGAACTGCTGCGGATCGCCCCGTGCCGTGTCGGTGGCGGCATACGCAGCGCAGAAGACGCAATCCGCTGGCTCGACGCTGGGGCGACGAAGATCGTGCTCGGAACGGCGGCGACGCCCGAAACCCTCAGGGACCTGCCCCGCGAGCGCGTGATCGCGGCCCTGGACGCCATCGACGGCGAGGTGGTCGTCGATGGCTGGCGCACCCGCACGGGTCAGGGAGTGCGCGACCGCATGCGGGAATTGAGCGGACTGGTGACCGGGTTCCTTGTGACGTTTGTGGAACGCGAGGGTCGCCTCGCGGGCACGAGCCTTGAGCCAGTGGAGGCGCTGGTCGAAGCAGCAGGCGACGCACGACTCACGATCGCCGGAGGGATCAGCACGGCGGAGGAGATCGCCGCGCTCGATCGCCTCGGCGCCGACGCCCAGGTGGGCATGGCCCTCTACAGGGGACACATTCACCTGGCAGACGCCATCGCGGCGCCGCTGGTCAGCGATCGCCCGGACGGCCTGTGGCCGACTGTCGTGACCGATGAGCGCGGCACGGCGCTGGGTCTGGCATACTCCAGCGGCGAGAGTCTGCGCCAGGCGATTGAAACCCGACACGGAGTTTATCACTCGCGGACGCGCGGCGTCTGGACGAAAGGCGAAACCTCAGGCGCCGCCCAGGAGTTGCTGCGTGTCGAGGCAGACTGCGATCGGGACACGCTCCGCTTCATCGTTCGACAGCGTGAACCAGGCTTCTGCCATCGCCAGACGCGCACCTGCTGGGGGCCCGATCGCGGGCTGTCCGTCCTGGGGCGTAGGTTGCGCAAGCGCGCGAGCGAGGCGCCATCGAGTTCGTATACACGGCGCCTGCTCGATGATCCCGAGCTTCTGAGAGCCAAGCTGATCGAGGAGGCGAGTGAACTCGCCGACGCCCGAAGTCCGGACCACGTCGCGGCCGAAGCTGCCGACGTGATGTACTTCACGCTGGTGGCGCTCGCCCGCGCCGGGGTGGACCTGGCCGACGTCGAGGCCGTCCTGGAACGCCGCGCCCTGAAGGTCACCCGCCGGCCCGGCGAGGCCAAAACTGTGGAGCACAGAGGGCCATGAAGACGCCAATTCTGCGAAGACTCACGGTGCAAGAGGTTCGACCTCAGCGGCGGAGCGCGCTTGACCAGGGAACCGTAGCGCGGGTGGTTGAGATTGTGCAGGATGTGCGCCGTCGGGGCGAAGATGCACTGCGTGAGTACGCGGCGCGGTTTGACGGAGTCGGGCCCGAAGAGCCGCTGATGCGCAAGCGTGCGGAGTTGGAAGCCGCATGCGAAACCACGCCCGCGGAGACACGCGCGTTGTTGACCCGCGCCGCCGACCGGATTCGACGGTTCGCCGACGCGCAGCGCGCGTGCCTGCAAGATCTGCGCTTCGAGATTCCGGGCGGCACCGCGGGGCATACGGTGCACGCGTTGCAGACGGCCGGGTGCTACGTGCCTGGTGGTCGCTATCCACTCGTTTCGAGTCTGTTGATGACGGTGGTGACCGCTCGGGCTGCCGGCGTTGAGCAGGTGTTGGCCGCTTCGCCGAAACCGGCACCGCTGATGCTGGCCGCGGCTGCCATCGCCGGCGCCGATGCGTTTCTGACAATCGGCGGTGCGCACGCAATCGCGGCGCTGGCCTACGGCGTGGGTCCGGGCCCGGCGTGCGATGTTATCGTCGGACCGGGCAATCGTTGGGTGACGGCCGCGAAGTACGTCGTGTCTTCCGACGTGCGCATCGACATGCTGGCGGGGCCGTCGGAGCTGCTCGTTTTGGCCGATGATACCGGCGATCCCGCGCTTATCGCGTCCGACTTGCTGGCGCAGGCCGAGCACGACGTCGATGCCTGTCCAATGCTCGTCAGCACATGTCCGGCGTTGATCGAAACCGTCGATCGCGAACTGAAGAGCCAGCTTGCCACACTGCCGACGCGCGAGCCCGCGGCGGCCGCACTGGCCGGGGGATTCGCCGTATGTGTGCCGGACGTGGATGAGGCGGTCAGGTTGTGCAACGAAATCGCGCCCGAGCATCTGGAACTGCACGTCCGCGAGGCGGAGCGTCTCGTTCCGCGTATCCGTCATTGCGGATGCCTGTTCATCGGGCCGCAAAGTGCGGAGGTACTCGGCGACTACAGCGTGGGGCCGAACCATACCCTGCCCACCGGCGGAGCCGCCCGCTATGCATCCGGATTGTCCGTCCTCAACGTCCTGCGGCACCACACCTGGATCCGCGTCGACTCGGCTGCCGGCTCGGACGAATTGCTTGCCGACGCCAGCACGCTGGCCCACCTGGAAGGTCTGGCGGCTCATGCGCGCAGCGCGGAAATGCGCCGGAACCGGCCGCAGGGCGTAACCGACTGATTAGGGGCAGTGGCGACGGGGAAGCTGGCCGTCAACTCTTGGCGAACGTGTCCTCGGCGCTGCCGCGTCATTCTGAATCGCCTTCTGGGCATGGCTTGCCGTCCGCTGTCGTTACCGAAGACGTCGTCCGGACGGATTCGGGCGACGGGGGGCCCCGGCTTCTTGGTGGTCATCAACTTCGCGGACAAGGAGCATTGGGAAGCGTCGGATCCAGTCGGGCGTCTCGGCGAGAACGCCCTCAGCCCGCAACTTCCGCCTTTTCAAGTTCAGTCGAGTCGTGATGACGAGTTTTTTCTTTCGGTCAAGAACGAGGTATTCGCCGAGCGGGCTCGCGTACTCGAAGCGCCGGTCGATTTCCTGCTCAACCCCGGCAACCACTTTGATTTTTGTCCGGAGGCGATCGCTGACTTCCTGCTCGGTCGGCGCGACTCACTTCTGGGCGAAGGCGAGCAGCAATGCAGCGTCGTCGATCTCGGTGGCGCCGATCCGGACGGTGACGGTGACGGGATCACCGACGAAGTCGATAACTATCCCACGGTCCACAACGCAGGCCAGGACGATAATGATGGCGACGGAGAAGGCGATGCATGCGATGCCGACATGGACGGCGACAACGTCGTGAATGATGAGGATAACTGCTCGGACGTGCAGAACACGGAGCAACTCGATTCCGACGACAACGGCATTGGCGACGCCTGTGAAGTGCCGGCGTTCAACGACGACTCGGATGATGACGGCGTTACGAACGATGTCGACAACTGCCCACAATTCTCAAACCCGCAGCAGGAAGACGATGACAACGACGGCGTCGGGAATTTCTGCGATGATGATCTTGATGACGACGGGGTAATGAACGAGGCAGACAACTGCGTGACCGTTGCCAACGGCGATCAAGTCGACCTTGACGACGATAGAGTTGGTGACGCCTGCGATGCTGACCTTGACAACGATGATGTGGAAAACGATCGAGACAACTGTCCGCTGGTTGCCAATGAAACCCAGATCGACTCTGACGGAGACGGGGCAGGCGACGCGTGCCAACTGGAGCCGGCATGCATAGAGGTACCGTTTTGTGGACCTGTGTGTCCGGCCAGCGTCATCGGCGGAATGCTTCTCTTGTGGGCTACGCTTTGCGTTTCCTCAAGAAAGCGATGTTCGCGGCAGAATCGGACCGGCTGAAACGATGACCCCGCAGGACCATGAATGAATCAGCACGCCAAGACTTGGAGCTTGCTCGCGCGGCATAGGAGCAAGCGGGCGGAGCCTATCGAACGGCGGTGGACGTCGATCAGCGGGTGGGGCAGGCCGCTCCCCGGGGTGCAACGGAAGCCTCGGTCACCCCGGCACCGAAGCCCATCCGAGGCCGCCATGCGTTGGCGGTCCCATACCTTGCCATGCACCTGCTGACGATCAGCCGGATCATACGGACTCGACGCGCCGTCTTTGTCGGACCATTGCGTGCTGGACAGCGACGGTTGTCGCCTCGTATTATCACAAGTTCGTGCGGTGGCATCGATGGCCGGTGGTGAGCGACACCTGCGGGGACCCGGAGCATGCAAAGCGAGGAACACTACCTTCTCGAGACACCCGAGAACATCGAGTTGGCGTTCGAACTCGCCGGCCCGGGCTCACGGTTCTGCGCGCTGATTATCGACTACCTCCTGATGTGGGTGGTTTTGTTCGGGATCATGGTGACGGGGATGATCGCGGGTCTCTTCGACGCGTTCGACGTCGAGACCCCCGAGTCCGCCGACGACTGGTTGAGTTGGCTTGGCGCCGCCGTGGTCGCGATCGTGGCGATGGTCATATTCGGCTACGGGTTCTGCTTCGAAGTGATCATGCGTGGTCAGACCCCCGGCAAGCGCAGCCTGAAGCTGCGCGTCCTGCGTGACGACGGGACGCCCGCCACGGCGCTCGACCTCGCGATCCGCAATCTTATTCGTATCGTGGATTTCCTGCCGGGCTTCTACGCGGTCGGCGGCGTCGTGGCCCTTCTCAGCACGCAACAGAAGCGGCTCGGCGACATGGCCGCCGGCACCATTGTGGTCAAGGAGGGCGAACTGAACTATCGCGCGATGGCGGACCGGAAGAAGGCCACTGCCGCCGCGCCCGTGGCGATCTCCAACATCACGCTGAGCCCCGAGGAACTCCGGCTCATCCGCGGCTTCCTCGAACGCCGGGAGGAACTGCTCCCGGAGGCGCGGGCGCGGCTCGCCGACCAACTGGGGCGCCGACTGCACGCCAAGCACGGCGGGCGGTACCAAGACGGGGAGACCTATTTGCAGCTTCTGGCGGAGGGTCGACAGTTTGAACCTTGAGAACTTCGTGGGCGAGCGACGACCGGCGTGGGAGCGGCTAAAGCAGTTGACGGATCAGGTCTATCGACGCGGGCCGCGCCGCACGGGCGGACGCGCGCTGAACGACATGCTGCACCTCTACCGGGACGTGAGCGCCGACCTTGCCCGGCTCCGCGCGCTGGGGGCGGAGCCGGCTCTGGTCCGGGAGGTCAATCGGCTCATCAGCCGGGCCCACGGTCAGATCTACCGCGGCGGCGAGCGGCGCCGCGGCAGCCTGCCGAGGTTCTTTCTCGTCGAGTACCCGCGTCTCTTCCGGCGCACCGCTCGCTACTCACTGGCCAGCTTCGTCATCTCGTTTTCTTTCATGCTCATGGGCTATTTTAGCGTGCAGCGCCATCCCGACGTGGTGGCGGACATCCTGGGTTGCGAGTCGACTGAGTTTCGCGGCGAGAAAACCGGCGAGGACATCCGGGCCCGTTTTCAAGGTACGGACGCCCCCATGCTGGCCAGCCTCGTGACCACCAACAACATCATCGTCGCGCTGAACGCTTTCGCCCTGGGAATCACGTTCGGGGTGGGTACGGTGTACATCCTGATCGTCAACGGCAGCATGCTCGGCGGGTTCGCGGGGGCCTACGCTCGCGAGGGGGCGGCGAGCGAGTTCTGGATGACCATTCTGACGCACGGCGCGCTGGAACTCAGCGCGATCGTCATCGCCGGTGGGGCGGGCCTCGTCATGGGCCGCGCCCTGTGGTGTCCGGGCACCCGCACGCGCCGGCGCGCCCTGCGCGAGTCGGCCGCCGACTCCGTCCGCTTGGCCCTGGGCCTCATCCCGGCGTTCCTGGTCGCGGGCTTCTTCGAGGGATTCGTCACGCCAAACGGCGACATACCGGCAACGTTGAAAACGGGGCTGGGCGTGTTCGTGGCGGCACTGTTCTGGCTGTACCTGCTGTTCGGCGGTCGCGAGCCGGCCGGGCCCGGGACAACCGACGCACCGTGAAAGCCCGATGCGAAAGGACCGCTACAGCCGGCGGTTCCGCTTGAGCCAGAGATAGCGCCCGATCAGGTTGGGCGCCAACTCCCGCGGCGCACATTCGAGCACATCGACTCCGTGGCTCCGCATCTGGGCAAGTGCCGCGGCGCGTCGATCGAGCGCGTGCAAGGCCACGGTCTTCGTGAAGCAGGCGACCGGCTCCTCGGGACACGCTCGGGCCAGGGCCTCGGTTTCCAGGTTGCGGAACACCACGCACAACGGCAGGTGCTGACGGGCGAAGCGGGCCGCGTGAGCCAGCAATACGGCCGAGGCGTCCCGGTCGATCACGTCCGTGAAGATGACGATCAGCGATCGCTTGCGATGACGCAACGCCAGGAAGCGGCAGGCCAGGTCGTAGTTCGGCTCGGTCAGCGTCGGCTTGAGCCGGTAGAGCGCTTCGTTCAGCCACCCCAACGCGCCGTGGCCGCGGACCGGCGGCACGTAGGTCTGCACCCGCTCGTCGAACGCGATCATTCCGATCGAGTCGCCCTGCTTCATCGCCGCGAAGGTGAGCAGCAGCGAGGCGTTGATGGCGTAGTCGAGCCGGCTGACCCCCTCGAACTCGGTGGTCATCAGACGCCCGCAATCGAGCAGCAGGAGGATGTTCTGGTTGCGCTCAACCTCGTAATCGCGGACGATCAGTCGTCCGCGCCGGGCGGTCGCCTTCCAGGCGATGTCGCTCCAGTCGTCGCCGGGCGCGTAGTCACGCAGGCTGTCGAATTGCCGGCCGCGGCCCCGTTCGCGCGCCCCCCGCATACCCAGCTCCGCGGTGCGGTGCCGGCGCAAGGCCAGCTCGTACCGCGCCAGGTTCACCACGTTGGGATAGACCTTGACCGCGGCGCGGGCCGGGATGCGACGCTGGCGCACGAGCAGCCCGAGCGGCGTCCAATAGCGCAGCCAGATGTCGCCGAACTCGTACAGCCCCCGCGCGGTCGGCCGGACGTCGTAGCGCAGTTCAGCCCGCGACCGCGGCCGGAGCCGTCCGTCGATACATTCCCGCGAACGCGCGATCGACTCCGGCACGTCCTCCGTCAAGGTGAACCGCGTCGTCGCCCGGCCGTCGTACCGCACGTCCCATCCCACGGAGTTGTCCCCCGCCAACGAGAGGAACGACGGCAGTACGCGCTCGACGGAAATGTCGCGTGCCCGCGGCGACAGCAATAGATCGAAGAGGGCCAAGCCGACGATCGCCGCGTCGAGCGACAGCCCCAGCACCCATCCGGTGGTGCCACGCAACGCCAGCATGACGGCTGCCGGCAGCAACAGAAGCAGCAGCAGTTTGCCGGTCGGCAGGATCACGGTTCCCCACTCTCCGATTGGCTTCGCGTCACCGCGGGACGGCCACGCGTTCGAGGACCTGGCGTATACAGTCGTCGGCCGTCGTGCCTTCGATCTCGGCCTCCGGATTGAGGACGATGCGGTGTCGTAAGGTCGGCCCGGCGAGGTCGCGGACATCATCCGGCGTCACGAAATCGCGACCGCGCAGCACCGCCAGCGCCTTGCTGCCCTGGAACAGGGTGACCGCTGCCCGCGGGCTGGCGCCGAGCGCGATGGCCGGAAAGCCACGCGTCGCGCGGACGACGGCCGTGGTGTAGGTCATGACTTCCGGCGCCACCCGCACGGCGGCGACCGCCTGCCGCGCGGCGGTCAAGTCCGCCGTGCTCATCACGGGACGGATGCCGAACGTCGCCGCCCGCGAGGCGTCAAAGCCGGACTGGTAGCGACGCAGGATCTCTTCCTCGTCCGCGCGCTCGGGGTAGCCCACCAGCGTCTTGAACATGAAACGATCGAGCTGGGCCTCGGGCAGCGGGTAGGTCCCCTCGTACTCGATCGGGTTGATCGTCGCGAAGGTCGTGAAAACCGGACTGAGCGGCCGGGTGTCGCCGTCCACCGACACCTGCCGCTCCTGCATCGCCTCGAGCAGCGCCGATTGTGTCTTGGCCGGCGCGCGGTTGATCTCGTCCCCGAGGAGCAGGTCGCAGAACACGGGGCCGGGCCGGAACTCGAAGGCGTGGAGGTCGTCGCGGTAGACGTTCACGCCGACGATGTCCGCCGGCATGACATCGGGCGTGAACTGCACGCGATGAAACGCACCGCGGACGGCCAGGGCGAGCGCACGCACCAGCAGCGTTTTCGCCGTTCCGGGCGGACCTTCGAGTAGCACGTGTCCGCCGCTGAGCAACGCCACGACGGCCTCTTCCAGCACCGCGGCCTGCCCGACGATCACCTTCGCCAACTCCTCGTGCAGGGCGCGGGCCGCCCGCGCCGTGAGCTCCAGCGTCAGCGGGGTGTCCTCGACGGGGTGTGTGGGTTCACTTGACACGCTCGAGTTGCTCCAATTCCTGCTCCAACCGCCGGCAGGCGGCCAGCAGTCTGTGTACATTGATACGTCGCGCCGACTCGGAGGAGAGCCCATCCAACCACCAGGCGTGATCGCGGGCCGCAAGAGCATCACGCAGCGCGGTCTCCGGGGCGGTATTCGGCACGCCCACCGCGCGGCACAGGCGGTCATGGTAGTGCCGCCGCAGCGTTTCCGCCGCCAGGTCCGTCGCTCGCGCCGCGTACAGCAGACGCCCGGCCGCGACGAGGAACTCCCCGTGCCGCCGACGGCGCGAACGCGCACTGCCGCGCGGCTGGCCGAAACGCACTCCGCCGGCGATCAGCCATAACACCGCGACGAACGCCGCCTGCCCTACGCTTGGACCCCAGCCTTCCGCAAGCATCAGCCGGGCGATCGCCGTCCAGGATGGTTCCTGGTAAGGGAAACCGGCGTGATACTCGTCGAAGAGGAGCAGGTCCGACTCGGCGTGGCCGGCGAGACGCCGGGCGAGATTGGCCAGCCACAGTGCGTTGTCCGCCTCGCGCAGGCCGCGATTGCACAACGCGTGCACGTCGGCGAGGGCGATGATCTCTCCCTC
The DNA here is from genome assembly GCA_964495075.1 of uncultured Phycisphaeraceae bacterium. Lineage (GTDB taxonomy): Bacteria > Planctomycetota > Phycisphaerae > UBA1845 > UBA1845 > JAFGJQ01. Next base: position 16,508 of record CAZBUJ010000050.1, on the reverse strand, counting down.
GCCGCAGGCCAGCCGGACCGCGACCAGACCGTCCTCGTCACCCCAGAGCGGTGTGAGCGGGCAGTCGGCCAGCGGACCGTCCGCATCGACGACCTCCTCGTCGAATCGCCCGTCACCGGCAACGGTCAGTTCGGCGACGCCGGACAACAGACCCGCCGCCGCGTCCCCGCTTACGCGGACGAATTTCACGGGGCCGTCTTTCGCATCCGTGTCGAACACGCCGGTCGGCGCTTCCGTCCACGCGAACCAGTCGACGAAGCGGGCCGCGTCGGCTCCATACGCGCCGTGGCCGTCGTGCCGGCCGCCCGGCGCGAGCAACAGCTGCCCGCCGCCGCGCACCCAGGCCAGCAGACGCCGCGACTCGTAGGAGGTGAGCGGCGTCACCGGTTCGAGCACGGCCACCGCCCGCACGCCGGCAAGGGTGTCGTCGTCGATCGGGCGACGCAGGCGATCCACAAAGAAACCCAGCCGTTCGAGCGACAGGTACGCGGCCTTCGTCCCGTCCCGGGTGTTGACGAATGTCGAGCGCTGACGCGGCAACCCGCCCTGTCTTCGCGGCGGCGCGGCGAGTATCGCCAGCAGCGAGATCAGGACCGCGGCCGTCAGCAAGGCCGCGAGCAGGAGCCAATCCGCTTTGCGGACGCTAGGCATGGGTCAGGGCATCCATCTGCGCGGTCATCTCGAAGCACACCGCTTCGTTCGCCGCTCGCTTGCCGTAAAAACTGGTTTCGAAACAGCGCGTCAGAACCTCGAAGGGCGCGCGGCAGTCCGGCCGGGCGGCGAGTTCGCACACGTAATCGTGGTTCGTCTTGCTCTGTCTCAGTCGCACGATGCCCGCGCGGTCCAGCCGCAGGATCGCTGCCACGTAAAGGAACCGCACCGCGCCGTTCCAGTCCCGCTGCTCCAGGCGGCGATGCGCCTCGGCGTGGACGCTCTCGGGGTCCAAGTCGACCACGCCGTACAAGTCACACGCGGCGGCGCTCGTGGCGTCAGATCGCGCGGCTTTCCGGTCGCCGACGAGACCGCTTATGACGTACAGGATATGGATCAGGATCGCGACCAGGGCCAGTACCATCCAGACGATCAGCAGCATGCCGAGCCACGCGGGCAGGCCTTCCAGGATACCCGGCAGTCTCCTGAAAAACCCCGCGAGTCGATCCAGCACGCGGTCCGCCCAGCTCGTGCCTCCGGGTTCGGCGAACTCGCGTCCAGCGAGAACCTCCTCGATCACGGCGCGTGACCGCGCGTGGTAGTCGCCGGGCGGCGGATCGCCGACGGCCGTTTCCGCCCGCACGGCCGGCACGGCGTTGAACGCCACGCTGAACAGGAGGAGCGACCACAGCGTCGAACGTCTCATGCCGGACTCGACTCTCCACCTGGCAGACTCGCGGCGAGGAGCTGCAGGTCGAACGCTTCCTTGCGGATCCGCAGGTCGTAGTACAGCAGGATGATCGGCGTCAGTTGCACCGGCAGTAGTACGGCGCTGAGCAGATCGGAGACGAGCTCCAGGACCGTGTCCGGCAAATCGAACAGGCCTGCCAGCACTCCGACGCTGAGCATTGCCGCGTACGTGATCACGACGACGAGGAGCGTGACAACCAGATTGAGCACGAAGCCCTTGCCCAGATTGCCCTTCATCAGCGCCCGTGCCCGCCCCATGGCGGTCGTCCCGCCCATCTTCTCCAGCAGAACCACCGCCGGAACGATCATGAACCACAACGAGAAGATCACGCCGGGCACGATGAACAACAGGAATCCCAGAACCACCACCAGCGAGACCAGGACCTGCGTTCCGATCAGCGCCCCCACACGCCCGGCGGCCCGGCCGTACGCCGCGCCGGCCCCGAGAGGCTGCCCGAGAAAGTTGCCGGAGATGGCGTAGGTCAGCGCGCCCGACGTCAAGGGGTAAACGATAAGAAAGAGCAACACCATGCCGAGCAAATTGATCATGGAGGAGCCCGTGTCCGGCACCGCGTACACATCGGACGGCGTGTCGACGAGCGTGGGTTCGGCGTCGAACATCAGGTGGAGGATGAACTTCAGGAGTGCGTACGGAACATAGGTGATTAACGCGATGCCGAGGAAAGGGGCAAAGTTGCGCCGATACACGCGCAGGGTCGCGTCGAGAATATCGCCGATCCCCATGGGCCGCAACTCCAACGTGGCGTGCGCTGAATCGTTCACGGTTGACCTCCCTGAATTGGTTCCATTTCCGGGTGCCGACATCATACTCCCCGCCGGCGCGGGGGCAACGCGCTTTGGACCCGTTTCCTGGTGGCCCCGCGCCGGACCCGTGTCGTTCCGCCGCCACCCGGAGTCCCGTACTGCTACTGGAGGGCGGGACATCACCCGCGTCGGGCGGCGCCGTGCCCTCCGTGCCGGATCGCCCATCCGCCGTCGGTCGGCCGCGAGTCAGAGCTGGAGCAGGTTCTGGCCAGATCAAGCCGGGTTGGCGCCGATGGAAGCGAACAGTCTCCGCTGCGGGGCCGCAACTCGTGAGCCAAGGACCAGCCTGTGAGATGTGCCTTTCGGACTGATATCGGCTTGCGGAATCCGATACATCGCGCCGCCTGCATGTATCGACGACGCCGTCCGCGGACCGGCGGGATGCCGACGTCCGTGCCAATGATGAGTGCGCGCACGCCGCTTTTCGATACCAATTTGGACGGAGTTCACAAGAACTCCGACACCGGCCGGATCAGCCATTCGAAGTGCTCATCGTGCTCGCCCCACCAACTGCCTGAGTCGTCTGGCGTCATTCGAAATGCTTCTCAGTCGGGCCCTGGGCGAAGGCCGCTCGCATACGTGAAAACAGCACGGTCGCCCAGCAATGGTACACCAAGCCGCGTTTTCCAGCCGCCGACGCCGCCCGACCCATGTTCCACTCGATGGGCGCTGGCTACGGTGGCTGATTGCCACGCGTCTCGGGCATCTCGGGTGAGCGCGGCGGCGAAGTCGTACTTCTCGCTATGCACGCACGGCGAGCTTTCGAGGTTCTCCCGCGAACTTGGTGAAAGGCCGGTAACGAAAGTGCCATGCGGCAGTCAGACCGCCGATCTTGAACCGCTGTCGATGATCCACCGCCGCGGCCGTGTTCTTCACGCGGAGATAGCGTCATTCGGCCTCACCTTGGTGATCCTGCCCGCGTGCCCGGCGCTTGGCGCGGAGCAGACGCGCCGTGTAGTCGCCCTCCGATGTCGCGGCAGATTGTGGTTTCCCTGGCGTGCCCGCCGCCGGCTTGTCCGGTCCAGCGGCGTTGAAGGCGCGGACCGGCGAGCCGGACTCGTCCGAGTCGATACGGTTGCGATCGGCCGACCGGGCCCGGGCTTCGGTCAACGGGCCGGCGGCCGGTTGGCCATCTGCATGGATCTGTGCCTTGGCACTGCGCAGGGCCCCGAGGGTGGCGACGCTATCGGCTTCGGGCCGCGGCCCGCCAAGCTCGTGAAGGAACCGGTGGAATCGCTCCACCGCCTCGGTCGGCGTCACCGCGATGCGCCGCACCGCCACGTCGATCAGAAACAGCGCCATCGCCAATCGAACCAGACCCTCCCAGAATGGCCGGCGCAACTGCACCGGCCGAATGCTCCAGGGTTCGAACACGGCGTCGGGGTATTCGAGACTCAGCATGCGACCGTCCGTGCGACGGGCCAGTTCCGCCAGTGTTGTTTCGTTGTGCTGCAAGGTGCGATACTCGGGCGAATAGCTTTGCACGACGCCCGTGCGGAGCACTCCGCTTATGACGTTCTCGCCATCACCGTAGCCGTAGGGCATGTTCAGAAGGTACGTGCCGGGCGCATCCACCGGGAATACCGCCTCAAAGCGACCGGCGGCCGTACGCTGCAACGGTAACGGGGCCGCGGAATAATCCGGGCCGATGATCTGCCCGGCCACGGTGAGCGATCCCTGCGCCCGCATCGGCAGATGCTCGGCAGATACGCTGACGTGGGCCGCGCCGTTTTTGATGGTCGTTTCGACCTCGAGGTCCCCCGGGTTGCCCACTCGGGCCACGTACCGCACCGCCTGCGTCCAGAGTTTGCCGAATCCAGGCCATGTCACCCATTGCGGTCCCCATTGGGGCCACAGCCCGCTGGTGAAGGCCACGGTGCGTCCGAGGCCCACCTGCCAGTACGCCAGAATCGGGTCGGCCCCGTCGGCGGTCGGCCGCACCAGCGAGATCTGAGCCGTAGGTTTGGCCGCGGTGACCACGTGGCCGTGCAAGGGCGGGATGTTCGGTGCGTCGAAGCCCACCATGATGCGTTCGTCGATCGCAGGCAGCAGTTTCGGTGTAAACGGATGCTCATAGAGTCCCGAGCGGCTGGCCAGCACGGTCTCGCGGGCGAAGATCTGCGGCAGTGGCCGCGCACTGTCGGCGACGTACGTCCGCCCGCCCCCGAGTCGTGCAAGGCGTGCCAGCAGCGGCCGGTCGGCATCGGGGCCTATCGCGATGGCCGAGATCGTGATCCCGGCTCGGGCGCAGTCTCGCGCGAGGGCCTCGAAGGCGCCCGGCGTCGACCGCCCATCCGTCAGCACGATGATGTGCTTGAGACTGGTGTTCGCGCCGAGGAGTGCCGACTCGGCTTGCTCGAGCGCCGGGTACATGTTGGTGCCCCCGCCGCTGTCGATCGTGGCGAGTCGTCGTGCGATGGCGGTGCGGTCGTCCGCCGGTTGGAGGGGGACGACCCACTCGGTGGTGCTGTCGAATGCCACAACACCGATCCGATCCAAGCGGCTGAGCAGCTTCACGGCCCCGATCGCCGCCTTACGCGCCATCGCAATCTTCTCGCCGGCCATCGATCCCGAGCGGTCGATGACGACGACCATGCTGAGGCTCAGCAGATTGAGCTTGTCGCGGCTCGTCTCGACGGGCAGGATGTCCTCCAAAGGTGTGTGGGCATATCCGCCCACGCTGAACGCGCGGTCGCCGCCGATCACGATCAGGCCGCCGCCCTGGTCGCGGACGTAGGAAACGAGCATGTCCTGTTGCCCTGGTCCCAGCGACGCCGCGGATACGTTTGACAGAACGATCGCCGAACAATCGGCGAGCGCGGCGGGATCGCCTGGCAGGTCATCAACCGACATCAGGCTGCAGTCGATGCCGCCGTTCCGCAACGCGGTCGCGAGGATCGCCGCCGAGGCGGCGTCCGCGGTGCCTCGGGTCGCGGTGGAACTCGTTACAATGGCGATGCGCTCGGCTTGGCCAACGATCGTGAAGGCGCGACCTTCGTTGTTGACCGCGATGGCATCCGCGGCCGGATCGTCCGGTTGTACAACCACTCGAAAGCGGTGCACCCCTGGCGCATGCAGTCCGACGGGGATTGAAAAGCGGTTCGGTCCCGGTTCGAGCCGGATCGGAACGCCCACGCCGGGTGTGGTGGGATCGAGATCAACAAGCCGGTCGTTGCGATGAAGCATCAGACGAGCGGTCGTGGCGACCTGCGATCGGATGACGAGTTGCAGATCGATGACTTCGTCGCGCTTCGCGGTGGCCGGTGCGGAAAGCTGATCCACAAGGAACTCTGCGGTATGCTCGTAACGCAATGGGACTACGTCGATGGGGATGCCTTGGGCCGCGTACGCATCCGCCTCGTGTGCGGCCACGCCGCTGTTTTCGTTGCCGTCGGATAGAATGACGAGCCGCCTGGCCGTGTCGCTCGGAAAAAGGGCCATGCCAAGTCGCAGGGCGCCTGCGATGTTCGTGCGATGCGGGTCGCGGCGGCCGCGTATGTGTTCCGCGACAAGCGCCGTGCGTGGCAATTGCTCGATCGACGCCCGATCGGCGAAGCTCAGCGCCGCGACGCGGTCCTTGTCGGGTCGCATGCCGGCGGCGGCACGTTGGATAAATGACAAGGCCTCACGCCGACGTGCGGCGGGAACGCTGTATGACTCGTCGAGCGCAAAAACCACCGTCTGGTCATCCGTCCGGCGGACCCACTCCGGCTCGGCCAGCGCCAGGACGATCACGGTGATGACGAGGCATCGCAGACCAATGGCGATCGGCCGGCGCGTCAACCCGAGGCCGGCCAGCGAACGCAGGCTCAGTGTCACCATCAGCGGCAGAACGGCCAGCGCGGTCAGATAGCCGGGATGCGCCAGGTCAACGAAGATAGGCCACTGTCCAGAAAGCATCTCCAATGGTTATTCACCCAGGCTTGATGATTCACACAGACTTCGAGCAGGAAAATGTCCGTTTTGGCCGGTGATCCGATCGAGCCGTGATTCGGGCCGGGCTGAGGGGCGTGAACGGGCGCGATCCGCCGACTCTCGGGATGCCGGGACCCGCCGACCTGCGGTCGCGTCCAGCGTGTACGGGATCGGTTTGGCGTGGCGGGAGCATGCCCACCGTACCCGTCCGGCGGCGCCCGTCCGGTCGCTGCTCAACCGCTCCAGCCCGGTGATGACGTCAAACGTCCTGGAGATGGCGGGGCGCCACAGGCGGCCGGTGTCTCCGGCTCGGGTTCGCCAGGCTCTCCCGCTTCCCGTCCGGCCCCCGCGGATCGACGGGTGCCCCGTTTGTGCCCGCTTCCACGCATCCCCGCCAGCCGACTCGTTATTGGCAATGGGCGGTGAGGTGGCTACTATTGCGCGGTTACGGGGGGCTCGCCGCGGGGCGAGTCGGGGGAATGCGGCAAGCCGGGCGGACAAGGGCAAAACAGGATGGCGGGCCTTCCGACGAGCGAAAACCTCGCGTTTATCGAGTCCATGCTGGCCGATTTCGCACGGGATCCGGCGGTGGTGCCGCCCGAGTGGCGGGCGTTTGTGGCCGACTGGGCGGACCGAGATCGGCCGACCCGGGCCAACGGCCCGTCGTTCGTGCCGGCCTCGGTATTCAATCCGCGGGGTGGCGGGAACGGGAGCGCGGCGGTGGGACGGGTGGACGCCGGGCAGGACCGGGTGGACCAGATGGTCCGGGCGTACCGGGTCCGCGGGCACCTGATCGCCCGGCTCGATCCGTTGCGGCGGCCCAACCTGCACTGCCCGGAACTCAAGCCAAAAACGTACGGGTTTACGAAGGAGGACCTGGACCGCCCGTTTTCCAGTCGCACCATCGAGGGGGCGGAGGTCCGCACGCTACGGGACATCATCTGTCTGCTCCGCACGACCTATTGCCGTTCGATCGGCGTGCAGTTCATGCACATCGACGAGCTGGACGTGCGGCACTGGCTGCAGAAACGGATGGAGGGGACGCAGAACCGGGTCACGCTGAGCCGCGACCTGCAGTTGCGGATCCTGACCCGTCTGACCGATGCCGTCATCTTCGAGGAGTTCATCCAGCGGAAGTACATCGGGGCCAAGCGGTTTTCGCTCGAGGGGTCGGAGAGCCTGATCCCGCTGCTGGAGCTGGCCATCGAAAAGGCGGGCGAGCATGGGATCAAGGAGATCGTGCTGGGGATGGCCCATCGCGGGCGGTTGAACGTGCTCGCCAACATCATCGGCAAGAGCCCGAAGCACATCTTCCGCGAGTTCGAGGATGTCGACCCGGAGCGGCTGGAGGGGCGGGGGGATGTCAAGTACCACCTCGGGTACAACTCGGTGTGGACGACGACGGCCGGGCACAAGGTCGACCTGTCACTGTGCTTCAATCCGAGTCACCTGGAGTTCGTCAACGGGGTGGCCTTGGGACGCACGCGGGCGAAACAGGACCGTCGCGGCGACCGCCGGGGGCGGGAAGTGGTGTGCATGTTGATCCACGGCGACGCCGCCTTCGCGGGGCAGGGCGTCGTGCAGGAGACACTGAACCTGAGCGAGCTGGCCGGCTATCGCACGGGCGGGACGCTCCACGTGATCGTCAACAACCAGATCGGCTTCACGGCGACGCCGCAGGAGTCCCGGTCGAGCATGTATGCGTCGGGCCTGGCCAAGATGCTGCAGAGCCCGATCTTTCACGTTAACGGGGAGAACCCGGAGGCGGTGGCCCAGGCCATCCTGCTGGGAATGGACTTCCGCAAGGAGTTTCGCCGCGACGTCATCATCGACATGTACTGTTACCGTCGTCATGGCCACAACGAGACGGACGAGCCGGCGTTCACGCAGCCGGAGATGGCCCGGATCATCGACGCGCGGTGCTCGGTGCGCGACGGGTACCTGCAGCACTTGTTGACATTGGGCGAGGTGACGCAGGAGGAGGCGGACCAGATCGCGGAGGACCGGCGGGCGGAACTGGAGCGGGAACTGAAGGTCGCCCGCAGCGTCAACTACACGTACACCTCGGCGTCGCTGGGCGGGGTATGGTACGGTTATTATGGTGGCCCGGTCGAACGGGCCGATCCCGTCGATACGCGCGTCAACCGCGACCGGTTGCGCGAATTGCTCACCCGCCTGACGGTGGTGCCCGATGACTTCGAAGTCCACCCGAAGGTCAAGCGTCTGCTGGGTCAGCGCCGGGAGATGGCGGAAGGGAAGCGTCCGCTGGACTGGGCGGCGGCGGAAGCGCTGGCGTTCGCCACGGCGGTGACGCAGGGGCACCGCGTCCGCCTGAGCGGGCAGGACTCGGCCCGCGGCACGTTCAGCCAACGGCACGGGATCCTCCATGATTTCCGGGACGGGCGGCCGTATGTTCCGCTGGCCCACCTGTCGCCCGATCAGGCATCGGTCAACCTGATCAACAGCCCGTTGTCGGAAGCAGGCGTGCTGGGCTTCGACTATGGGTACAGTCTCGAGTATCCCGACGGCTTGATCATCTGGGAGGCGCAGTTCGGCGATTTCTGCAACGCGGCCCAGGTGATCATCGACCAGTTCATCGCCAGCGCGGAGGACAAGTGGCAGCGACTGAGCGGGATCGTATTGCTGCTGCCGCACGGGTTCGAGGGGCAGGGTCCGGAGCACTCCAGCGCGCGGCTGGAGCGATTCCTGGATCTGGCGGCGGAAGACAACGTGCAGGTAGTCAATCCGACCGCGCCGGCCCAGTACTTCCACGTGCTGCGACGGCAGGTCATTCGGCGGTGGCGTAAGCCGCTGGTCGTGATGACGCCCAAAAGCCTGTTGCGACATCCGGCGGCGACCTCGTCGCTCGAGGATCTGGCGGGCGGCTCGTTCGACGTCATCATTCCTGAACCCGCGGTGCCGCCCCCGGATGCCAGGCGGGTGCTGCTCTGCAGCGGGAAGGTGTACTACGAGCTGCGCGGGCAGCGGGAGGAACTCCAGCGCCGAGACGTGGCCATCCTGCGCCTGGAGCAGATCTATCCGGTCATGGAATCGACGCTGGCGAACGCCCTCGCCCCATACGCGGAGGGCACGCCGGTGGTGTGGGTGCAGGAGGAACCGGCCAACATGGGCGCGTGGCATCATATCTGGTGCACGCACGGCCCTCGCGTGCTGGGACGGTACCCTCTGTCGGCGGTGACCCGCCCGGAATCGGCGAGTCCGGCCACCGGATCGGCGGCCAGCCACAAACTGGAACAGCGGGAACTGCTCGATCGGGCGTTTGCGGGCGGGTAGGATCAGAGGGCGCGGAGGGCGGGCGGATACTCGTCGAGAAGACCGAGCACGGAGAGCATCACGCATGGCGTTCGAAGTCAAAGTCCCCAGCGCGGGAGAGTCCATCACCGAAGTGCAGATCGGGGCGTGGATCAAAGCCGTCGGCGATCGGGTGGAGGCGGAGGAGCCCATCGTCGAGATCGAAACCGACAAGGCGACGATGGAGCTTCCCGCCCCGGTGGCGGGCGTATTGACCAAGGTCCTCAAGCAGACCGGCGAAGCCGCGACGGTGGGGGACGTCATCGGGCATATCGACGAATCGGGCAACGGTCGCCAGGCGGCGCCCGCCAAACCGGCGAAGAGGGCGGCGCCGCAACCCGCCCGGAAAACCGCGCCGAAAGCGGCGAAGAAGACCGAGCCGACCCACGTGATGCCGGCGGCGCGGCGCGAGTTGGCCCTGCGCGGACTCGACGCCTCGCAGGTCGCGCCGACCGGGCCGGGCGGTCGATTGCTCAAAGAAGACGTGCAGGCGCATGGCGGCGGGGGTCTCGGATCGCCTGTCCCGTCCCCCGCACGAGGGCGGGAAGAAGAGGTGGTGCCCATGAGTCTGCTGCGTCGGCGGGTGGCGGAGCGGCTGGTGGAGGCCCAGCAGTCGGCGGCCATGCTGACCACCTTCAACGAGATCGACATGTCGGCGGTCAAGTCGTTGCGGGCGCAGCGGCAGGAGGCGTTCCAGCAGAAATACGGCATCAAGCTCGGGTTCATGTCGTTCTTCGTGAAGGCCGCCATCGACGCCCTCAAGCGGGTGCCGGCGGTCAACGCCGAGATCCGCGGGACCGACATCGTCTACCGTAACTACTTCGACATCGGTGTGGCCGTCGCCACGGAACGGGGATTGATGGTGCCCGTGCTGCGCGACGCGGACCGAATGAGTTTCGCCCAGGTGGAGACGGCGCTGGCCGACCTGGCCACGCGGGCCCGGGAGAAGAAGATCACACCGGACGAGCTTCAGGGCGGCACGTTCACCATCAGCAACGGCGGCGTGTTCGGGTCGCTGCTCTCGACGCCGATCCTGAACCCGCCGCAGAGCGGCATCCTCGGCTTGCACGCGATCCAGGACCGCCCGGTGGTGGTCGCCGGCCAGATCGTGGTGCGACCGATGATGTACGTCGCCTTGACCTATGACCATCGTCTCATTGACGGCCGGGAGTCGGTCACCTTCCTCAAGCGGATCAAGGAGTGCGTCGAGGATCCGACGCGCATGCTGATCGAAGTGTGACCGCCGCGACCCGGTCGTGCGGTCGTCGGGGTGACCGCGGTTTCGGTCGACGGCCCGATGCCCCTCTTGCCGTCGGCGGTTGATTCCCGTACACATGCGCCATACGCGAGCCCGGCCCGGGAGGCGCGGGGTCGGGCGCGAGGCAGTTCCTGGCGCGTACCGGCGTACCCGGCGGGTGGGCCGTTGATCGGAGTTCTTCCAATGCCTCAGCATGATCTGGTCGTGATCGGTGCCGGTCCGGGCGGGTACGTGGCGGCCATCCGCGCCGCGCAACTGGGTTTGAATGTCGGCTGCGTGGAGAAGGAGCCGAAGCTCGGTGGTACGTGTCTGCGGGTCGGCTGTATTCCGAGCAAAGCCATGCTGGAGTCCAGCGAGCGGTACCATCAAGCCCGTCACGACATGGCGGTGCACGGGGTGGCGGTCGGCAACGTGCAGCTCGACCTCGCCGCGATGCTCAAGCGCAAGGATGGGATCGTCTCGACGATGACGGACGGGATCGGCCTGTTGTTCAAGAAGCGCAAGATTGCGCGGTACGCCGGTCATGCCCGGCTCGACGGGGCGGGCAAGGTCGTCGTCGATGCGGGCAGCGAGTCGACGCTGCTCGAGGCGAAGCACGTGATCATCGCCACGGGCAGCGCGTCGGCGCCGCTGCCGGGCGTCGAGTTCGACGGCGACCGAATCGGCACGAGCACGGAAGGACTGTCGTACACCGAGGTGCCCCGGCGCCTCGTGGTGATCGGGGCGGGGTACATCGGGCTGGAACTGGGGTCGGTGTGGAACCGGCTCGGCGCGAAGGTCACCGTGCTGGAGTATCTCGACCGCATCTTCCCCGGCATGGACTCGCAAATCGCCCGCCAGGCATTGCGGATCTTCAAGGGGCAGGGGCTCGAGTTCGAGTTGGGGGCGCGAGTGACCCGGGCCCGGGTGGACGGGGACGAGTGCGTGGTGGAGTGCGAAGGGAAGGACGCGGTGAAGTGCGATCGGGTGTTGGTCTCGGTCGGCCGCCAGCCGTACACCGAAAACCTCGGGCTCGAATCGGTCGGCGTCCAGCTCGACGAGCGGGGCCGGATTCCCGTCGACGATCGTTTCGCGACGTCGGCCGCCGGCGTGTACGCGATCGGTGACGTGATTCGTGGTCCGATGCTCGCCCACAAGGCCGAGGAAGAGGGGGTGGCGTGTGTCGAGCATATCGTCACGGGGTACGGGCACGTGAACTATGACGCGATCCCGGGCGTCGTGTACACCGATCCGGAGATCGCCACGGTGGGCCAGTCGGAGGACCAGCTCAAGGAAGCGGGGATACCGTATCGCAAGGGGGTGTTCCAGTACCGGGCCAACGGACGTGCCCATGCCCTGGGGCAGACGGAGGGGAGCGTGAAGATCCTCGCTCACAAGGAGACCGATCGCCTGCTCGGCGTTCACATTCTGGGGGCCCGGGCCGGTGAGTTGATCGCCGAGGCGGTGGTGGCGTTGGAGTTCGGGGCGAGCAGCGAGGACCTGGGGCGAACGAGTCACGCCCATCCGACGTTGGCGGAGATCCTGAAAGAGGCCGCGTTGTCGGTGGACGGTCGGCCGATCCACGCGTGAGTGAGTGGGGCCGCGGCGGGTGTGTGTCTGATGCGGGGGGTCTGCACTCGCTATAATGCGGCCATGAGCGATGATCCTGGCTCATCCACGCCAGCCACCCGCTTCCTGCCGTGGGTCTCCTTGCGGTCGGTGGCGTATCATCCGTTTATCTATCAGCGCATGGTGAGCGAAGCGTCGCCCGGCGTACAGCCGGGCGACATTACGGCGGTATACGATCGGCGCGGGCAGTTGTTCGGGTGGGGTCTGTACAACCCGCGGTCGCAGATTGCCCTTCGGATGCTGCGGTTCGGTGAGGAGCCGGTGAGTGACGCATGGTGGCAGTCGCTGATCGGGGAGGCGGTCGCGTTGCGTCGCGACGTGCTTCGTCTCGATGACGTGACAAACGCGTACCGGTTGATCCATGCCGAGGGGGACGACCTGACCGGGCTGGTCGTCGATCGATTGGCCGACGTGCTCTCCATCGAGGTCTTCAGCCTCGGCACGTGGCGCTTGCTGCCGCCGTTGCTGCCGCTGCTGGTCGCGGCGGCGGGCACGACGCATCATCGGGCCGTGATGGACGACCGGGCCATGCGGCAGGAAGGCTGCACCGCCGAGCCGGTCGCGTCGTCCGACCTGCCAAAGACGGTGACCGTGGTCGAGCACGGCGTGCGGTTTCGGGTCCAGTTCGCTTCGGGTCACAAGACGGGGTTCTTCTGCGATCAGCGAGAGAATCGACGTCGGTTGGCCACCATGGTGGCGAATGCCGACGTGCTCGATTTGTGCTGCTATACGGGTGGCTTCGGGCTGTATGCGAAGGTGTTGGGCGGCGCGAAGTTGGTGACATGCGTCGATCTGGACGAGTCGGCGATCGAGATGGCCCGTCAGAACGCGAACCTCAATCAGGTCCGGATCGACACGGCGCAGTCGGACGCGTTTACCTACATGCGGCAGATGCACGCGAACGGGCGGCGGTACGGCGCCGTGGTGCTGGACCCGCCGAAGTTGATCTTCGGGCGCGGCGACGGCGGGGACGGGCGCCGCAAGTATGCCGATCTGAATCGGCTGGCGGCGGGTCTGGTCGCGGCGGGCGGGTTGTTGCTGACCTGTTCGTGCAGCGGGGCGTTGAGTCGGGACGAATTCGCGGAAACGGTGCTGGGGGCGGTGCGGCACGCCGGCCGGCGGTGCCAGATTCTGGACACGACCGGTGCCGGGCCGGACCATCCCGTCTCGGCCCGCTGCCCGGAGACGGCCTATCTCAAAACCCTATGGCTGCGATTGCGGTGAGGCGTCCGATAAGCGGGTCCCGGCGTCCCCGTCGGCCGGGGGTCCGCGGCACCCCCACCGCGCGTTCCGGTCGCGGTCACCGCGGCCTCGCCGGGCCGGCGGGGCCGGCCGTCGACCGTTAGTATAACCTTTTACAATTCAGGCAGTTAGTTTTTCCTTCGTTCTTAGGGGGCCGCGCGGTACCATGGTACACTACGGGACGATTAGGCAGCGAACTGGTCAAATAAGGGGAATCGCACGGTGATGTCGATTCGCTACGGACGCGGCTCCGCCGGGTTGTTGGTTCTCTCGTGTGGGTTGATCGTAGGGTTCGCGTTGACGGCGGGTGGTGCCGCGGTTCCGACACCGGCCGTCGATTCGCCAGGTGCCTCGAAGATTCACCCGTCGCTGAACCGTCTTGTCGCCGAATCGGGTGAGCCGGTGAAGGCGTGGGTGTTCTTCGCGGACAAGGGGGCGACCACCGCGGCCGAAGTCCGCGCCGCGGTCGAGGCGGTTGAAGCGACCTATAACCCGCGGGCGATCGAACGGCGGCGGCGGCGCGGGCTGAACGCCCGGCAGGGTCGGCCGTTGTTCGACGTGCGGGACCTGCCGGTGGTGCCGGCGTACGTCGCGGCCGTGGAGGCCAGCGGCGGGCGGGTGCACGTCACGAGCAGGTGGCTCAACGCGGTGAGTGTCTACGCAACGGGGCGACAGCTCGATGACATCGCGGCGCTGCCCTTCGTGACCAAGTTGCAGCCAGTCGCGCGGTCGCGCCGGATCGACGCGATCAACGTGCAGGATATCGGGGACGGCCCCTTTCCGGCGGAGGAGGGGGGCTTGCGGGGGCTCGACTATGGATCGTCCTTCGCCCAGCTCAACCAGATCGACCTGATTCCGCTGCACGAGCAGGGTTTCACGGGCGAGGGCGTGGTCGTCGGTATCCTCGACACCGGCTTCCAGCGCAGTCACGCGGCGTTCACCAACCCGGATCATCCGCTGGAAGTGATTGCCGAGCACGACTTCGTGGACGACGACGAGGACACCAGCTACGAGGCCGGCGATCCGTTCAGCCAGCACCATCACGGCACGATGATCCTCGGCGTTCTCGGCGCGTACATGCCGGGCAGCCTGGTCGGCGGCGCCTACGACGCGGCGTTCGTGCTGGCCAAAACCGAGGACACCACCGGCGAGTACCCGGCAGAGGAAGACAACTACGTGGCCGGACTCGAGTTTCTCGAGTCGCACGGGGTCGACATGTCCACGTCGTCGCTGGGGTACATCGATTGGTACACGCAGGAGCAGTTGGACGGGATGACGGCGGTCACGACGATCGCGGTGAACCAGTACATTGCCACCGGCGTCCACCACTGCACGGCGGCGGGGAACGAGTACCACGATTCGGATCCGACCACGTCCAGCCTGATCGCCCCGGCGGACGCGTTCGAGGTGATCACCTGCGGAGCGGTCAGCAGCAGCGGCAGCATCGCCTACTTCAGTTCGGAGGGGCCGACGGCGGACGGGCGTGTGAAGCCGGAGGTGCTGGCTCGCGGAGTGAGCACGTACACGGTCTCGCCGACCAGCGACACCAGTTACACGACGGCGGACGGGACGTCGTTGTCCACGCCGGTGGTGGCCTGCGCGGTGGCGTGCCTCACGCAGTCCAAGCCGCACTGGACGGTCGAGCAGATGCGGCAGCATCTGTTCGAGACGGCGGACTACTATATCGAGCACGGGACGCACGATCCGCTGTTCATCCGGGGCTACGGTGTCATCAACGCGGCGGAAGCGAACATCGAACCGCTGTCGATTCTGTTGCCGGAGGGCGTGCCGACGCGGGTGGAGCCGGGGCGGACGACGACGATCCGGGTGGAGGTGCGCGGCGGGGACGAGAGCATCGTGCCGGACAGCCCCGCGCTGCACTATCGGCTCGACGGCGGGGAGTTCGAGACCAGCCCGCTGTCGTGGGTGATCGGCGACACGTATGAGGCGGTCCTGCCGGCCGCCAGCTGCGCCGACGCCCCGGAGTTCTTCTTCAGCGCGGAGGGCGACGCGGGCACGATGGTGTACAACCCGCCGGACGCGCCGGCCGACGTGTACGCAGCGAGCGTAACGATCGTGACGATCGCACTGGCGGACGACTTCGAGACGCCGCAGGGCTGGACGTTCGAGCACGAGGATCTTCTTGACGGGGCCTGGCAGCGGGGCGTGCCGATCGGTGGCGGTGAGCGAGGTGATCCGCCGGCTGATTTCGACGGATCAGGACAATGCTACCTGACGGCGAACCGGGTCGGCAATTCGGATGTGGACGGCGGACCGACGCGGTTGATCTCGCCGCCGTTGGACGTGTCCGGTCTGCCCGACCCCGTGTTGCGGTACGCCCGGTGGTTCAGCAATGACGATCAGGACGCGGACCGGTTGGAGGTGGAGGTATCGGCCGACGGGGGTGCGTCGTGGACGTTGCTCGAGAGCGTTGGCGATTCCGGCGCGTCGGCCGGGTGGGTGGAGCGCACGTTCCGCCTGGCGGACTACGTTCCTTTGACCTCGGACGTACGGGTCCGTTTCTCGGCGACGGACAACCCCAACAACTCGGTGACCGAAGCCGCGGTCGATGCGGTGCAGGTTTTGGATCTCTCGTGCCTGGATGCCGGCACCGGCGATTTCGACGGGAACGGATCGGTGGATCTGTGGGATTTCTCACGCTTCCAGGCCTGTTTCGAGAGAGATCCGATGCCCGGGCTGTGTTTGCCCGGCGACATGAACGGCATCGGGGACACGATTGACCTGGACGACTTCGTTCTCTTCGCCCAGACGTTGGAGGGCGCGGGAGTGGGGTAAGGTGAACGGGCTGGGAGCGGGACGGAGCGAGCTGGGGCTGGGATGGGGCTGGGATGGGGTTGGGATGGGGCCGGGATGGGTCGGGATGGGTCGGGGATGGGGAGTGGGATGGGCGCACGGTTGTGGTTGCTGTCGGCGCTCCGCGCCGGGC
>CAZBUJ010000049.1:0-44679 GCA_964495075.1 uncultured Phycisphaeraceae bacterium | reverse complement strand
TGGGGGGCTTCCGGCAGTTTTGGGGTAGCTTCCAGCCGTCCTGAACCGAAGGGCTGCGATCGCCGAAGAGAGGCACGTGCCCGCGGCAAGCCCGAGTGTAAAACAAATGCCATGAGTGCGTCACGGCCCGCGCGTTTCACAGGGCGACACCACCACGCCCCCTTCCCACACGGGAGGGTGATCCACGCGGCTACGCCCGGCCGCCCGGAAGCGGAAGTCCGCCTCTCGCAATACCTTGGAATCGCATCAGAAGTCTTCAAACGCCCCGAGGCCCGGCTATAATGCGGGAATGGTAAGGCGCGCGAGGAACGAAACGGCGAAACCGCTCGAGCAGCGATTATCCGACGCCGCCGAACACATGCGGGACACGCTGGAGGCGGTCATCGCACGGGTTCCCGTCGCGGTCAGAAAGCCCGCCGAATTCCAGCGTGTCTTGAAGCTGGACCGCAGCCTGTCCAGTCGGCTGCTTCGGGCCGTGCAGCTCAATGATCCGCTGGCCTCACTGCACCGGATGCCCGGACCGCACGGAGTCCGACTCCTGCTCAACGCGGCACGAAAAAAACAGGTTGACGAGAAGCTCATCGCCCGGGCGGAGCGGGCCCTCGGGGAACTCGAGAACCTCGTGACCACCGAAATCGGGGACTGGCAGGACCTGAGCGTGGCCATCAGCGGTTGGCTCCCCGACGCCCGCGAGCCGTTCGACATGGGCAACCGCCAGATCGTGTTCAAGGCGATGAGCAACATCAAGGGGATCTGCGACCCGCGCGCCGACTCTGAGCACGGGAGCAGGCCGGCGAGCCTTCCCGCCGGCCTGCTGCTACGTGCCTCTCAGCAACGGACGCCGACGATATCGGCGTCGTCGGGGATTATGGGTAGTATTCGAAGCACTTTTGCGACGAGATGTTGTTGACGAACGGCGTAATGTCCCCAAACTCGACGCCATCGCCATTACGCGGACAGTCATAGTCACCCAACAGCCAGACGCATCCCGCCGGCGGGTCCTGGCCGCCATGGTTGTCGCGGTAGTACTGCAACCAGCAGGATTCGCAGCCGAGGGCGGTGTTGAAGTACTGGATGTCCGCAAAGTCCGGCGGACCGCCCGAGCAGTTCATATCTCCGAGACACCAGCCGGAGGACGTCTCACATTCGTCGAGCGTACCATTGCCATTGCGGTCCTCGCAGGGGTCGTCCGCAAGCTTGCACTCGTCGGGCACACCGTTCGTGTTGCAGTCGACGCTGGTGGCCTCGGCGATGTCGCATTCATCGGGAATATCGTTGTTGTTGCAGTCCTGGCTGATCCCAGTGGCGATATCGAACTCGTCCTCCAATCCGTTTGAGTTGCAGTCGATCGCGGGCAGGTGCGGGTCACTCAACGTCAGGATGTACTCAATCATCACCCGCCGGATTCGATCCACCCCCGCGAAGTCGGTCGGGTCTCCCAGCAGGTCCGTCAGGATCTCCTCGCTTCGATCTGCGTACTTTTCGATCGGCGACAGATCGGCCGTATTCCAGTACCGCGGCATGAAGTCCTTCGACAGCCCGGCAAAGACCTCATTCTCCAGCCAGGCCTCTGCTTCATCCGCCACGTAGCCACCATGGCCCGCGATCGCCGCCTTCAGCGTCGCGATGATGCGCGAGTCCTCGATGCCTTCCCGCAGAGATTCATAGATGAGCGTCTCGTAAATTCGATCCTCCCATGAAGGCATGGTCAACTGGTAGCCACCCTGAGCCCGCTGACCCGCGTCCGTGCTCATCCGGTGATTCGGCTGGGGCTCGCAATCGTCCCACGGCTGTACGCCCCAATCGCCGTACGCGTAAACGAGCACGCCGCCTAGGTCGAGGCCCTCCACCGCCGCCTCGAAGGCCGACGGATAGACGCCGTTGAGGAAGCGGTTGTTCAGGATCACGTCCTGCGTCGCCAGATACGTCGTGTAGTAAGAAAAGGTATCGCCGGCGGCCTGCGTCCGCCGGACCTCCTCCTCGGTCACGTACCCGACGAAGTAGGTCCGCTCATCGAGCCATGGATCCATTGGGCCAAGCAATCCATCGTCATCGGGCTCGCAGCTCTCACTCCAGTTGTCGCTTTTGACGACGGTCCAGTCGCACGTCCGCCAGGGCTGCTCCAGGAAGTACAGCAGCAGCTCTTCCTCCCGCGAGTACTGACTCCCCACGCTGAATTCCACGTCATACGTTCGGTTCGGCAGGACGTAGCCCTGCAGATCGATCTCGACGAGCTGGTACGGGTAATCGAGCGCAGTCGCTGCCCAGACGACGGTCGGCGGGTCCGGATCGCCCACCTCGTGCACCGTCAGTCTCTTGAGCGTCTCGAAGGCAGACAGCGTCGGGACGCCATCATTGATTGAAAAGGTCATCCTGGTTGGCGGGTCAGCCGCCGCCGGCACCCTGAGCGTGAGCGTGATCGTCTGGTATCGGTTGTAGCTGTCGTTGAGGAACTGCGCCAGGTTGATCACCTCGTTTGAGGTCAGGGCCCGATTCAGCAGCACGATGTCATCCATGCTGCCGATGAACTTGCCGAGGTCCACCGGCCCGCTGTTCGTGTTCAGCGTCCCCGATTTCGAGAGCGGATACGGCATTCCGTTGACATACATCGTTCCACCGACGTCTCCATCCCACACCCACGTGATGTTGTACCAGTCGTCCATGCTCGGGCCGCAATCCAGCTTCGTGGAGCCCGATGCGTCGCCCGCGATTCCACTAGCGCCGTACTTGATCAGGCCGAGGTTCTCGGGGTTCGCGCCGCCGTTGTCGCCATAGAACTTGAACACGTAGTTGGCGCTGCTGGTGTAAGGGTCCTTCTTCTCCACGGGTTTCCGCAAGGCGGTTGTTGTGCATTGCGTCGGCTTGAACCAGAAGAAGATTGTGCACTCGTCCTCGTAGCTCAGGTCCGCGTGATGCGGCACGCTCATGTATTCACCCTCACCGGACAGATTGAGCGTCCCGCCGGCAACCTCCGCGCCGCCTTCCAGCGTACCGGTGTGCCCGTTGCCCGAGTCGTCCTGCGTGCCCGACGTGAAGCTCCACCAGGCCGACACGTTCGGGTCGCTGGTCAGCCAGCCCGGCGTGTTGGGGGCGGTGATTCCGCCGGTCAGGTCCTTGAACTTCAGCGTATACCCGGCCAGCGGCTTCTCGCAGGAGGGGTAGTATGTCACATGCGTCTTGAGCCCCGCCTCGTGCGCCAACTTGTTCAGCCGATTCACCTGCCGCCGCTTGTTCGGGTCAATGCCCGGCTCATCGACGAAGAACAGCTTGGGGGTGACACTCCACTGCTGGAAAAACTGAGCGTAGGCCTCGAGGACTTGCACGTAAAGGTCGTCGAACGCCGAGCACTCACCTTCACAGTACGTCTGGCCGGGACACAACTGATTCCACACCGACCCACGGTTGTCATAGACACCGATCCGCGGCTCATCCGGGAGAATCCCCAATTGATCAAACTCATCGAGCTCGTCCGCAAGGTCACGATAGTCGATGGAGAGCGGTGGGCCAGGGTCAATCTGCGCATCCACAGCGATGGCTGGATAGCAGTTGTGCGCGGCCTGATTCTCCGATGCCAGGGTCCGGTCTTGCGCAAACCACTTGTTGCTGCGGTATGGCGAGTGACACAAGTGCGGGGTTGCGTCCGGCAGCTCCAGCTCGACGTTGAAAACGGTTATCGCCAGCGGCACGAGTTCGACGGCTTGCTGGCGACCGTCGTTGATGCTGACGGTCAGATCGCCCGCATAAGTTCCCTCCGCAGTCCCCGCTGGAACGTCGATGGTGATCCAGAACTGCTGGCTCGTCCCGGCCGGAATGTCGAGGCCACCGGCCGGAATCCTGTCCAGGTACCAGGGCTGGAGTCCGTACTCCGCGCCGTATGCCCAGCGCCAGCGTCTGTCGGCCTGGACCACCGTGCAGACGTGGATGTTTTCTACCGGGATCGTCGCCTGCCCACACTCCAGCGCTTCCGCGGTGACCTGGACGTCTGTGAGGTCATCGAACGCGTAGATCGCGAACGCGACCGGCTCACTTTGCCCCTCGTTTAGCCCGACGACCTCGAACGTCTCGAGCGATGGGTCCAGCTCTGCCACGTCCGGCACGGTGTTGCGGTAGATCTTCTCCAGGTAGTGCCGAGAGTAAAGCACGTAGCCGTCGGGATACTGCTGCGGATCCAGCGTGTTCTCCTCCTCGTAGTCGCGGCGGTCGAACGTGCGCAGCCCCCGATCCTCCTCGCGCTGCGAGTGAAACCGCGAATCGCCGATGAAGCGGACCGTGATCGCATCGATCGGTAGCGGATCGCCACCGGCGAGCTGATTCGGATACTGAATCCGGAACTCGAGGAAGCCATTGATCGACCGCAGGGTCTGCCACGGCGTCGCCTCGACAAACGTGTTTGATTGCTTCCAGGTGTCGTCATCCAGGCCGGCGAAGGCGTTGAGTGACTGCCACTCCAGCGGCGGGTTCTCGCCGTAGTTCAGCAGCGTTGCCACGCGCGGTCGGCAGAGCACGAAGTTCCCTGCCGTGTAAGAGCAATTGTCCTCGTCCACGACATCCTGGTAGTCGATGTCGATGATCGCGTGCTGAAACGGAACGCCGTACTCGTCGAGATTCAGCGACGATGTGTTCACGTGGAAACAGAGCGTCGCGTTCTCATCGAGCGTGCGATACCAGGGATCGCCGGGCGGCAAGGGCTCCGAAAGACCGGCGCCCTCGTCCAGGTAGATGGGCTGGTTCGACTCGTCATCTTCCTCAGAGCCTACGTCCAGGTAGAAAATCGGCCAGACCGAGCCGTCGCAGTCGCTGTTGTCCAGCGGATCGAGGCCCACATCCACTTCGTCGCCGTCGAAGCACTCGTCATCATCGGTGTCGCCGTCGATGGGGATCGTCCCGAGCTGGTACTCCTGCAAATTCGTCATTCCGTCGAACTCAGCGTCATCCTCGGCCCCCTGGTCGAGGTTCCCGAAGTACTGCAGCTCCCAGTCGTCGTCGAGTCCGTCGCCATCCGTGTCGCCCTGCAATTCGCTCAATCCGCCCGACCTGTCCTCTCGCTCACCCGCCGCCATGCGGGGCACTGCGACCGCGGGGCCGTGACGCGCTCCCGGAGCCCCTTGCAGGATCGCCGCGCTGCACCATGTCGCCACCAGACTCGTTCCGATGATGACGAGCCCGAAGCGCACCGATCGATTGCTCAACATAGGATTCGCCTCCTTTCTCATGCCCGAAGGGAAGCCGCCTTTGCGTGGACTCTTCCCTTCGCCATCCCAGCCGGCCCACTCCCGGCGACCGTCGCCGACGCCCGGGCCGACGGACAACAGCCGATAGTGCCATCAAACCGCAGCTGTCTCGTATCTTGTATTTGAAGCTATCCCAAGGCCCCTGTGAGCAGTAGGACTGCGCATCCAAAGTGAAGAAGGTCTTGGTACAACCTGGTCGATTTCTCCCAGCGGATCGTTCGTTCAACCGTCCGACGCTGCCTGCGTCGCCGAAGGGGGCGGCCGTCCCGGGTAATGTTCTCCGGCTTCCGATCGCGGCGAGGCGGCACATCGGCTGCTTGACGGCGCGCACACCCTCCCCTCTTCCCGTCCCATTGGGGTTAGCGGAATCCCGGCCCGGCGCGCTCGCGAGAAATTCATCTGCGGAGCATTCGACGTTCTTCCGACTGTGCGCGCGTCCGGAGGACGTGGCCGCTCCGTGCGAGACACACCAACTCGCTCGGCTGGACGCGCCGTCGGTGTCGAACAACGGTCCCCGTCTTGGCTGTCTTACCAGTGCCACTGGATGACACCGTATTCCTATCTCCGCGCCCACTCAAAACGCGAGTAAGTATTTCTACGGTATCCGGCCGAGCAAAAGGACACGATTTGCGACCCCACCCCCAAGGAAACACGCCGCGCGGCGAGCAAAAGGACATGACGTCAGATTCACTCCGTTGCCTTGTGGTTTTCGCGTTTGCCTCCGGCCGAAAGCGCGCGCAGAATTACTTCGTCCGTGGGGAGGCGCCGAGCATTTTCTTTGACAGGAATCTTAGGACATCACCCTTTGCCAGGTTCTTGAACAAAGACGTATCCGGCGTCTGCGTCTTGAGTCACACCGAGAATCACCGCAGGCTTTTGTATGCGGTGAAAGTACTGACAAACTGCAAGTCTGGTGTCAGGAAGCTGGTTGTCAACGCCGCATACGCCGAAATCACAGGCAAAGGACTCAAGGTGCAATTCTTGGAATGAACAGGGATGGGCAACCAGACGCGAGCCGAGCGAACCGGGTTTCGAGAGATTCCTGCAGAGTTCAATGGCCTTGTTGCGGTAAAGGTTCTTCTTTGTGAACTTCTGGCGATTGAGATTGCTCGGCTCCACGATGTCGAAATCAGCAACATGGAGGCCGTCCGCTTCTTCAGCTCCGGCGACTGGTACGGCACCGGGGTGTCGTCCGATTGGATCAGGTGACCCTGGAGCAACTGCGCTTTCAGGGCCTCGTAGAGCGGCGCCAGCAAATCCGCCATCCGGGCCACCCAGTCACACAGCGACGACACGCTGACGTCCAGTCGATGACGCCGCAGCATGCCCTGGAGCCGGGTGAGCGGAACGTGGTCGGCGTACTTGCTGGTCAGCACGTGGGCCAGCAGGCCCGGCCCGGCCACCCCCTTGTCGATCGGGCGCGGCGGCAGCGGAGCGATGTGCACGCCTTCCTGGCACGCCCGGCAGGCGTACTTGGGACGTACGTGACGGCGGAGGAACAGACTGCCCGGGTGGTAGTCGACCTCATCCGTCACTTCCTCGCCGATGGGCTGCATCGGTTCCCCGCAGCACGGGCAGGTCGTATCGTCCAGCGGATACGTGATCTCTTCCACCGGCAGGTCGTCAGGCAGCGGCTTGCGCCCGTGTCCTTGGCGCCGCGTGTAGTTAACCTGTTCCTGCTCGACTTCGTCCTGCAGCGCCGCGACCCGGGCGGCCAGTTCCTTGAACAGGAGCAGTTGCTGGGGGTCGATCTTCTCGCTCCGCTGGCCGAACAGCTTGTGCTTGAGGTACGCCAGCTGCGACTGCAGTTCCTGGATCTTCGCTTCCTGATCCGCGAGCCATTCGTCTCGCTCGGCGATCTGCGTCTGATGGGCGGCGAGCCGCTCGTCCCGTTCCGTGATCTGCCCTTGGTACGTCGCGAGCTGCTCGTCGCGCTCGGTGATCTGCACCCGGAACGTGGTGATCTGCTCGTGATGCCGGGCGATCTGCTCGTCGCGCTCCCGCACCTGCTGATGCGTGTCGAGCACCAGTTGCTTGAGAGCCTCGATGTCGTTGGGAAGTTCGGTGAGTGTCATTCACGCGGCATCCTTGACGCGATGAATGATATCCGATCGCGCATCGAAATCGCAAGGAAAAAAGTCAGAACTTGGGCCGGAATCTTCGGCCCGACTTACGCCGATCGGCGCGGCGTGAAGCGCGGTCGGCGCCGGGCGTTCTGCAGAGTGATGCCTTCGAGGATCAGCATCAACTCCGCCGCGTCGATCTCCGCCCGCCGGCCGCAACGATGGGCATCCAGCGCGGCCAGGTGGAACCGGCTTTTTTCGATACGCTTGTACCAGATGCACAGGCCGGACCGATCCCACAGCAAGGCCTTGACCCGATTGCGTCGGCGGTTGAAGAACACGAAGAGATGCCCCGAGAGCGGATCTTCACCGATCACCTCCCGCGTCGCCGCCGCCAGGCCATCAAACCCTTTGCGCATGTCAGTGGCCTCGAGGCAGACGAAGATGCGCACGCTCGGCGGCAGGGTCAGCATGACTCCACCGTCCGGATCAGCCGTCCCAGGGCTTCGTCGTCGAAATCGGGGCCGAGCCGGATCGACCGGCCGTTGCCGAGCCGCACCTCGTACGGTGCAGGCGCCGTCGGGGCCGGAAGCGACACTTCGACGAACGACGCGGGTTTGCTGCCCGCTCGCCCGCGTCGCGTCCTTATGCCCGCGGCTTCTTGACCGTCCGTCCGAGGGTCAGGGCCGGCGCTGCGCCCGCCGCCGGCTTGGCCGTCCAATGTCTTCAGACGCCTCAGCCAGTATGTCATGGGACATACACAATGCCGTCGACAGCGCGGGAGTGTTCTTTCACTTCACACAACGATTTCACAGCGAGCGCGGTCTTGCCCGCGCCACCACGCCCACAGATCAACACCAAACGCAGGCTCTTGTTTTCCAAGCATCGTTTGAGTGTGGCCAACTCCGCTATTCGATCCTGGAAGTACCTGACCTGCCACTCCGGTAGGGGAGCTGGCACACGCGTGGACCGCAGTTTGCCCCCCGGTCCGGAATCTGGAGAAGGATTTGGCCACTCGTTCGGGTGGCGGCAGGCTTCGAGGAGCCTCTCATACTCCTGCCCACAGACCGGCGGCTGCCAGTTGATGTAAAGGAACTGTGTAAGCAACCCTTTGATGGGGGCGTCGTCCAGCCGCAGGGGGATGAAGCGGCGCTCGATATTCAGCGGGTCGCGAAACCGAAACGTATAACTTTCTAGCCGCGCCCAGTCCGAGCGGAGTGCGTGCTCCGACATGCATAGGACCAGCACGCGCGAGCGCTCCAGCCCTTCCTCGATCTTAGCCGGGATGCTGTCGCCAGCTTTGAGCACCCATTCATCAAACCACACCTTTAAGCCGTCCGCCCGCAACTCCTCGGCGATGGCGAGAACGACGGCCTTGTCCTTCGAGCTGTAGCTGAGGAATACATCGTAATCGAAATCAGGCATGACTACGTAGCTCCCGCACACGCTGACGTTGTCCGTCATCCCGCATCGGGTAGTGTCCTCGCACTCATTGTACCACACCCGCTCGTCCCGCAATCAACCGCGTAACGAATTGCGCATGCAACGGATAATGGGTGTGCCCTCCTGGGCGCACAACTTGCCAGACGACGAGGCGGTCGCGAAGCGAAGGTCGATGTGGGCATCGTCCGCACGGGGAGATGCCTATGGCCCAGCGCCGCGACGTGTTCGATCCCACCGATCGCCGTGGGGCGGGATCACGTGGAGCGCGACCGCGCGAGGAGCGAGGCGATCGTCTCGGCCCGCTTTTCGGTGCACCGAGCATGGCGCTTTGCCTATCGAGTGTGAGTCTCGTGCGGACCGTGGTGGACGGAACCGCTAGCCAATGGCAACTGCTGCATCGCGAGGTGTAGTGGGAAGGAAGGCGGAGGCAAAAGTCGGACTCGACGACCAGAGGCCGGATAGGAGGCCGGTGTCGCCGGGCAACCGTCACATTCGACGGGAGCGTACACCGGATTGTCGCCATCGACGGTCGCGCAAGCGGACTATCCCCGAGCGTTACGCTTTTCGATTTCCGGCGAATCCCAGCTCACGCTGTGCACCGTTCAGACGGCGCGCCGCCAGGAAGCGGTGCCGGTTCCCCCCCCATCCGAACCGGCGGCCGTTTCGGCCCCGATCAGCCAGGAACGAGCCTGGAAGCGAATCAGGACGCTTGTAACTCCTTTGTTTGCAAGCACCTACACTGGTGGCGGGGGGGGAATCGAATGTTGAAAGTGCCCCCGCGTGGACGCACTGAAAACCCAGAAGACGCGGTTCTCGCAGCGCTTACGGCGGACTCGACTAGACCACCTGAGGCTCTTTGAGACCATCGAAGACCGCGTCTATCGGGTACTCATCGGGTACCCCTCCGCCTGGCATTCCGCGCTCGAATGACCGGCGCCCGGGCATTTGATCGGCGAGGCATGCGCCAATGATCCTCGCGGTCAGAACGGTACCGACCCATCGCCGCGGCCGCCAGAGATTCCAGAGTCCCGGTCATACAACACTTCGCTTTGATCGGGAGCGATTGCCTCAGGCCGCAGCGTGAAGTTTGCGTGCTGCTTCAGAAACGGAGCAGCACCGCAACCGGCCACCTGGCATTCCGGTTTGTGCTTCGGACACTTGGCATACCCACAGAGTCGCCCGAGATACCGGTCGCTGCCGGGCTCGAGAATGAATACATCCACCTGGTGGTGGGCTACCCCGATTTGCCGGTCATCGTACAGCCGGGCCAACGCGCGACTTCGCGCCTTTTGCAGCCGCCTCAGTTCGCCCAGCTCGTCCAGCCAGACTGCCAGATCCACGTCCTTACACTCGTGCCAGAGGGCGATACCGGCCTTGCGGTACCTCCTCAATTGTGGAACCTCCTTGCTCAGCAGGGATGCGACCGAGCCGAAGAGCGAAACTTTCGACACCGCCGGAATCTCCGCAAACGCCGCCGCCACCGAGATGGCGGCCTGCCTGAATTCCGCGTGGCGGCGAAGCAGGCTCTCGTTCTCTTCCGCGATTTCCCGTCCCCGGGGCGTGCCGTCCATGTTCCACTCATCATCCTCGAAACCTTGAAGCGGGCCATCGCCCGTGCCGGAATCGAGCCACCCCGTATCGTACGACACCCGCCGCTGCTCTTTCTTACGACGAACGGCACTCTTCCCAGTGCCGTGATCCGGGCTTTCCTGATCGCGTGGACGTGCTCCGTGCTCCCGGCGGTCGCCCTCTGCCAACTGTTGGGCCTCGGCCTGACGTTCACGTTCGGCCTTCCGCTGACGCTCTTCGTACAAGTCACGAATCCATACATGCACCGGCGCCTTCCACGGCTCGGTCTTGGCGGGGACGTTCTTGATGAGCTTCTTGGGGTTCATGCCGAGTTCCTGCGCCATTCGCACCGTCTCGGCGTTCAGACGACACCGCCGCTTGGCCTCCGCCCATGCCGCATCATGTTCTGGCCTCCCTTTCTTCGGCATGTCACCGTGCTCACGTGCCGCGTTGAACGACAGGACCATTCCTTCGCACCCCGCATCGGCCCTCCGCCGTTTCCCCGCGCGGGCGCTGGGTCCCGCACAAACCTACACCCACAGGACCGAATGTCCAGCCACCGTCTTCGCAATGCACACGGAGGAGGTCGATCGGCGACTGCCAATCTTCGCCAGCGAAACAAACGAGCTTGATCCGCCGGCTCGATCATGCCGGGCTCATCAAGTAGCCGACCCGAACACGGACGACTTGTGTGGCAAGCGGTGTCCGTTTTTCTGATTGTACCACCAACGAGTCGCGAAAGAAACTCCGCGAAGATGACAAGCCTGCCCGTCTCGGTGACGACGGGCGCGCTCGCAGCCGCCACCAGTCGGATTCAGCGAGTCGTCACTTCACCAAGCCCCCCGCGTCGAGCAGACGCGCAAGCGAATCCGCGAGATGATCGATGGCACCGGCGTGGGGCAAGGCCACCGTCAGCTTTACCCGACCTTCGCCATCTTGCTCCATGCAATCGACCATGCGCTTTTTGAGAGTCTCGGTGAGACGCCGCCTCCGGTCCGTCTCGCCGCAAGGAGGTAACAACTGGCCGACAAATGAGAACGCGGCCTCGAGCAATTGGCCGCCCGCCAGGGCGATCTGCTCGCGCCGGGCTGTGCTCGCCGCCAACGCCTCTTGACGGGCTTTTTCGCTCTCATCCACCGGTGCGTCGGGCTTGGCACCGAGTAGAACCTCGAGACGACTCTTGAGTTCTTCCGAGCCGCTGACCAGATCCACGGCATCGACGTCCGAGTCGGCATCCAGCGCGGCCAGGGCCAGATCGTGCTTGGCGGAGAGGGTGGCGAGCAGGCCTTCTTCGATCGTGCCCTCGGTGATCAGGACGAACACCTGAACCGGTTGCTTCTGCCCCATCCGATGGGCACGCGCGATGCGCTGCTCGAGCACGGCCGGGTTCCAGGGTAGATCCACGTTGACGACCGTATTGGCGGCCTGGAGGTTCAGGCCGGTTGCCCCCGCGTTGGTCGCGATGAACAAGCGACAGTCCGGGTCTTTTTGAAACTGCTGCACGAGGGCTTGCCGTCGCTTCTGCGGCACCGACCCATCCAGGCGAACGTATTCCGTGCCGCGCCTGGCGATCATTTTTTCGATCAGCCCGAGCATCGTCGTCCATTCGGAGAACAGGACGATCTTGCGGTCATCCTCGGCCAGGAGGGATCCGAGCAGGTCGTCGAGCGTCTTGAGGTTGCTGGAGTACCCCGGGGGCCGCTTGTCCACCAGGAATGTGCTGTCAGCCGACATCCGGCACAGGAGCAGCGCCTTGCGGAGGCGGAGCAGGTCCATCTCGTTGATGAAGGTTTTCCTGACGATGGTGCGAACGATCTGCAGATTCGCGCTGTGCAGTTCGGACTGCTCGTCCGTCGGCGCGATACGAACGATCTCCGTCGACCGCGGCGGCAGATCGCGCATAACCGAACTCCGTGTACGGCGCAGCAGAATCGGCTTGAGCCCGTTGCGCAACGCGGAGAGGTTCTTATAGCCGAGGACAAGGCCTTTCTCGTCCACGACCCGGTGCCGGTTGAAGAAGCGGAACGCCGGGCCCAGTCGCCGATCGTCGATGAACTCCACGACGGAATACAACTCGTCGAGTCGGTTCGCGAGCGGTGACCGCAGACCTTTAATGACGCGGCTCGTCTTGGCCTCCCAGTTCTTGATCCGCTGCCCCTCGTCCAGGATGATCAGATCCCACTTGGCTTGCTCAATGGCGAGGATGTCCCGCAGCACCTGTTCGTAGTTGCACACGGTAAAAAAGCAGCCGTTGTCGTATTGGCGGGCCCGCTCGGCCGCGCTGCCGAGTACCAGTTGACAGTCACGTTGGGAAAACCTGTAAATCTCGCTGCGCCATTGCGATTTCAACGTAGCCGGGCAGACGACGAGCACCTGACGGATCCCCACCTCCTGCCGGAGAAGCTCGGCGACCCCGATGCCCTGGATGGTCTTGCCCAGCCCCATGTCGTCCGCGAGGACGGCACGGCCGGCCCCCACAGCAAAGGCGATGCCGTCCAACTGGTACGGAAGCAGTTCGACTTCGAGAAGCTCCTTGCGTAGCCGATGCCGCTTGGGATCATTGCGGATCTGGGCTACCGTGGATTCGATGTGTTTGCGGAACAGTTCCCGTTGGATATACTCCTCCGCGTCGGGATAAATCGTGACGGTTTGACCCAGCTTCTCCAGCTTGGCCACGACGCGGATGAAACGGCAAACGTCGTCAATCGGCCGGTCCCTGAGCGACCGCACGATTCACTCGACAGACGCGTCCAGCTGCACGGGAAGCAGCAGCCGCAATTCCAGCTCCGTGCCGTACTTCACGTGTACGGCGATGTCCCGGTGCCGATAACGACGCTGCCGCACCGACACCGGAACCGTCGCGTGACTCTGTTTTGAGCGGCGAATATGTGCTTGCAGAAGCCCAGTGTGTTCTTGCGAAAATCAGGGCACGAGCAATATGAATCACCGGGCTCCCAGCCGCGCAAGGCCACACGGTAGGTCTTTCCTGATTCGGCATTGGTGACGAGGTAGTCCGTCCAGAGCGTCTTCGGCCTAGTGGACCGGACGGTCATTCGCTGCGTGCGAGCACGCTCTTTGCGTTCGGCGATCGCCCGTTGGACCAGCTCCTTTTCGCAGAGGTTCTCGACCGGCACGCGTTCCGGCGGCGGCGGCGCGGCCAGACCCAGCGCGATTTTCTCCTCGAGGATCGGGGACAAGGCCGCGCCGACGTGCTCGCAGGCGGTCTGGCATTGCGTGCAGTTCCAGCGCAGGCGTTGGTCGGCCTCCGCCATCGATGTGACGGTGACCACCGCCCCGTTCAGGCGCAGTCGGAACAAGTCGCCGCGGAGGTACACGTCGCCCGGATCCACGTCACACGCACCACCGCGGCGAATGAGCTGTTCCGCGCCGGTCCCGAGCAGCCGGCATGCCTGACGGTGCGTCAGACGCGAGAGGCGATCCTTGAGCGTCAGCTGGCGGCCGGGTTTCGGCATGGCAGGAGTCTCCGTGCTGATCTTGACGAATAGGCAGCCGGCCGGAATCGTCGGGCCGGCTGACCGACGCGGCCGGGCGAAGGCGGGCCGCCGCGTTCGACCCACGCGGCCACGCTGACTGCTCCCGACGCGCTCGCGCCGCTCCCTTTCGGGAACGATCCGCCGTGCGCACCTCTACCAATTGTCTCCGCCACGGCGATTCGTGCCACCGCCAAAAAACGAAATCGAGCCGTGCCAAAGAACGTCGAGCCAAGCCGCGGATCACGAATCTGCCGGACAATCACAGGACAGGATCGAGTTCGCCCCCAGTCCCGGCCCGCGGCCGACTCTTGTTCGACTTGCCGAATTGGCATCCGGGAACTCCGGCACCAGCGAGCGGGCCCTGTGATCCTTGGAGCGTCGTTACACCTCACACCGGTAGGAGTGGAGACGCGGGGACGGGCGTCCAAAACGCGCCTGGATTCCGCGATTCGGGGCCCGAGGGCGGGGTCGGCGGCCACCGAGCCCCCCACCACGGCCGCACTTTTGTGCGCGCAGCAAGGGACTATTCACAGAAAAGGACTTAAAACTGGAGGCGGGGGAAATCGAATGTTGAAAGCACCCCCGCGTACAGCCACTGAAAACCCCGAAAACGCGGTTCTCGCAGCGCTTACGGCGGGCTCGACGAGCCCGCATTTCTCACCAGGTAGATCGCCAAAGGCCGCCCTTCGTGGGATAAACAGGGTGCAAAAGCCACGTTTATCGTGCACGGAGGAGCAGCCTGAAGCTTGAGGATCGCCAGGGCGTGTTTGGGAGCGTCGATGTGGAAAGCGAGAACGCGCCTTGGTACTCACATGGAATTCCGAGGTTTCATACGAGTAGGAAATGAGGACATCGTACGTGCCCCTGCCTTGGCTCGGAGGTCAAGTGGAATCTCTGGCCATGATGAGGGGTGAGAATTCCTGCCGCGCCGAAGGCGTTGAGGCAGCGACGAACATTGCTGCACCAGCCACGTGTGACCGGCCGTTTCCGCAGGGCGATGACCTGGGACTTGTCACTACCCGGCGTCAAGGTAGCGGGGTTCCGCCATCAATCCGGAATCGTTGTCCCCCTGCATAGATGATGAGGTTCCGATCCCCGGCCCCGGCATCCTCAATGAGTATACGTCCGTCCTCGGATGGTCCTGCTGCCGGAAGATCGGCCGTCGGTACAACATCGAGGGGGAAAGACAATGCCGTGGTTACGCCTGCTGCGAACGTAAGTCCCTGTTGCGGTTGACCCATTACGCGAATGTTTGGGTCCGTAATCGCGCTCGAAACCGAAAACGCGTCACCGGGGATTGCCAGTCTATTATTTTCGAATGACACTCGAATGGCTGACGTGGGAGCGCCCGGGCCCAATCGAAAACCATCCGTTGCCCCGGCGAGACTGGTTCCGTAGAGGAGATTGTCGATGAAGCGAATGTCCGCCGAGTAATCTGTTGTGCCTTCCGAATCACCAGTGCCGTAAACCGCCACCACGCGCGACGTATTGTTCAGTGTTACGAATGTATTTCCAGTGACTCCCAGCCGGCGGGCGGAGTACACCCGCAGTGCCTCGACGCTGACCCCATCCTGATACGTGATGTTGTCTGCGATACGGACCTGCTCAGGCGATCCCTCTGTTTCCGGGTCTTGTGACCCGACGGTGATCGGCGGTACGGCGTTGCCGGGATTGCTTAGCAGGTTGTTCTTTACCAGGATGTTGCGAGTCTCCGTGAGTTCAACAGATCCTGCTGGACCGACACCGATCCCGCCATCAAAGAAATCCTGGATGATGTTCCCCGCCACAACCACGTCCTGGCTCCTTCCGATGGCTATGGCAGGGCGTATATCTGAACTGGATACGGTTGACCGGTGGCCGCGTATGGTATTGTTTGTGATTACCACTCCTGATCCTTTTGCCTGATAAATCGCATGACGTTGTGAGTTGATAATCGTATTCCCGGTGATCGCCACCTGGCTTGGGCTCCCACTGCCATTGGCATGATGAATTCCGTAACCCTGGCCCGGCTCCGTTCCGACGATATTCTCAAGGTAGTTACCCTCGATTCGGCCAACGGAGATGGCGCCACCGAGATCCGCGTTCAGGCTGATACCGATCACAACATCAGCGATACGATTATGGAGGATTTTTATATTGTTGATGGTGGTGCCGGAGTATCCCCACACGCCAGCATGGCGATGTTCTACGTCACCATCGCCTCTGAGCGTGAGACTTTCGAGGGTCAGGTTGGTAACCGTCCCTGCCAGCTGAAAGCCGATCGCGGCTCCCGGCGGTGCGCTTCCGTTCCACTCAATGAAGCCACCAAGTCCGATGATGCTTAGATTCGTCTTCCCGGCAATCTGGAGGTTTCCTGTCAGATACGTGCCGGGCGGGACAACGATGGTTCCACCCGTACTTGGTACAGCATTGATGGCATCTTGAATGGCAGTTGTATCATCATCAATGCCATCTCCTATCGCCCCATACGCCCTGATATCAATCCACGGTCCCCGCGTAATGAGGTCACCATTGATTTCCAGTGCCGCACGAGGATCCACCGTGCCGATGCCAACGTGGCCCTGGCCCGTAATGCGCATTCTCTCGGCGAGGGTGTGGCCCGGGCCGCCCGCTTCGGTAGAGAATGCCATCGCCGTCACATCGCCCCAAGCGACCTGTTGGGCTTCGTCGTACTCCTGGAAGACAGAGATCTTCGCTCGGACTTCATCCAGGTTATCCGCGTAGAAAGTGATCGCGTCGGCCTCGATCTCCTCTTCCGCGTCCCAATCGGTGACATAGTTTCGCCCGAGGCACAGTTTGCTCGCCGGTGTCTCGGTTCCGATGCCGATTTTGGGATCCGGGTTCAGGTCCACGTGCAAGCCGGATCCGCTGACCTCGATCTCGCCGAAGGTTGCTCTGGGGCCCTGCAGTACGGTTGTGTTGGTCCCGTCATCCACAAAGTCGCCGGACAGCGACGTGGCTTGTATATACGTGTCCTGGGCCGTCGAATCGATCGACCACGCAGCGTTGCCGGCGGCAAGATGCCAGTCCCAGACCAGGCAATCCATGAACACGTTTCCTCTGTTGCCAATGCTCATGAAACCATCCTGCGAATAGGCCGTGGTTTGCATCTTGATATCGATGAACAGGTTTCGATTGGCGCCTGCCGATGCGGGAGAGTACCTTACGAACTCGACCCCCCTGACATAGTGAAAGATACGGACCGATTGCAGTGTGTTGCCGTTGATCCAGGGTGCGTCGCTACCGGCAGTCTGAAGGCGGATTCCTGTTCCTGCGCGATCAATGACCACGTTGCGGATGGCATTGCCGAAAACGGCCGGGACGCTCGCGGAACCTGACGAGGGTTCTTCGTCAGAAGCGTAGAGCGAGATCCCCACGTAACCAGGGACCGCCAGATCAGAGTGGCTGATCCTGACATTCTCGATGGTATTGTAAAACGTTCTTTCACCCGGGGCCTTGGCTGACAGCTCGAACACTTCTTCGGTATAAGCCGAGCCCAGCGCGAGCGTGACCTGCAAGTCGCGAATCACCACGCCGACGACATTGCGGAGAATAAACGGCGTCACGTCCTGTCTTAGAACGATTTCAGTCGAAGGACCGAACCCCTCAACTTGGAGTTGACTGGGTAAGGTGGGACTTTCAACGGCCGTGTCGAACCACGAGTAAGTCCCTTCCAGGAGGACGATTTTTCCGGCTCCGCGCCACTGTCCGGCACCGGGGTCTTGAAGGATGGCTGGTGGTAGCGCGTTGATGGCCTGCTGAAACTGGACTTGATCATCGATCCCATCGCATTTTAAGTCCGCGCGTGCCCGATGAACGGAGTCGACAGCGGCAATGATCAAGGTCCCGGTAGTCCCTTTGGGACACGGTGGACAGGCCGGGGCCGCACGAATACCGAGGTCCAGGTGCTCGGACGGAGTAGAACCTGCCCAAGCCAGTCGATTCGCTGAGACGTGCAGAATGCCAAGCAGTACGAAGAGCCCCATCAGTCGCTTTTGAAAGAGGACGCCCACGATATACCTCCTTTCTGCCTCGGCTCTACATGTCGCCGACGCCACCGGATACGCCCACCACGCTGCTCCTGCAACCGTGACCGACGACGATGAGCGAATGCGTGTCTTCAGCTTATGAGGGAAGCGAGAATGCTCCGCGGTGCTCACATGGAATTTTGAGGTTTTTACGCATATGGGATTACGGGCATCGAACGTGCCCCCATCGACACGCAGTCCGCGTACAGTACCGGAGCGTTACCGGGACGGGGCGCCGCACCTTGGCTCACCGCGTAGGGTGTGATCATTCGACGGCTGTGTGGGGTCTACGGTGCGGGATTGTGTCGCGAAATGGAACGCAACCCACCGCGGGTGCCCCAGTTGCACGTCTTGAAACAGCTCGCTGCTCCTGATTGTCGCTGATTATCATGGGCACAACGGGAACGCCGAGCGCCGTCTTCGGCTAGTTCACTGTCCAACATCGCTTCTGCAACGGGTGGATCGCCCACGCGGGTGATGTCCCAGAATCGCAGTGAATAGGAGGCGGTCTGGGTATCCTAATCGGGCGACCAAACTCAAAGAGGAGACCCAGACGCCATGAATAGCATACCCCTGAACAAACGCCTCGCGAAGCTGTCCGACCAGTTGAATTCCACCGACGAACGCGATGAACTGACCAGCGGCCTGGTCCGCCAGGCAGCCAAGGTGGTCGTCGAGCAACTCCTGGAGGTCGAAGTCAACGAGCAACTCGGCCGGCAACGTTACGAGCGCCGGGGACCGGAAGCAGCGGAGAACGCACCGCCGGCCGCCGGGATCGGCGCGCACATGCCCAGCAGCCGGACCCGCGTGATTGTCGAACGTGAGCAATGCATTGGTTATCTTCCCCGTCGACGGCAACGTGAAGAGGTGGCGGCCGGCCGGCCCGTTCGGTTCCGCCATCTGGTTGGCTGTTCTCGTGCGAGGCGCTGCGCTCGGCGTTCAAGTGACGCTTGCCGCGCCGTTCGAGGGCGGCCTCCCGGCGCGTGAGGCTGCCCGTCGGTCGACCAGCGGCGCCGCATGGCGGTCGCGCC
Organism: uncultured Phycisphaeraceae bacterium; assembly: GCA_964495075.1. GTDB lineage: Bacteria > Planctomycetota > Phycisphaerae > UBA1845 > UBA1845 > JAFGJQ01. Next base: position 25,820 of record CAZBUJ010000049.1, on the reverse strand, counting down.
GAGTGAATCTTGACGCTGACGGTCGGGGGAGCGAGAATGCACCTCGCGGGGTCCATCCTACCGGGCCGGGAAAAAAGACGCCATGGAGTTGGCGCGATGGGCGTCGAACCAGATTCCCCGGGGGGACAATCCGGGCACGCCGTCGCCGGATCTGCCGGTCATGGCGCGGCGACGTGGATCACCGAGCTCTACGAGGAACTGCACCAGCTCGCTGTTGCCTACTGCGGTCGCGAATCAAGCGGCCAGACGCTTCAGCCCACGGCGCTGCTCCACGAGGTGTATCTGAAACTCGAGAAGCAGGTGGGCGGCGTCTGGGAGACTGCCACTCATTTTCGCGCCGTTGCCGCATCCGCGATGCGCCAGATCCTCGTGGATCGGGCCCGGGCCCGGGCGACGCTTAAGCGAGGCGGCGGTCGTCTCCGCGCTGTGCTGGACGAGGTCGCGGCCGTTTCCGACGCGGCGGATGTCGATCTGCTGGATCTGGATTCGGCACTCGTGGAGCTGGCCCGCCTGGACGAACGCAAGTACCGCGTGGTCGAGCTGCGATTCTTTGGGGGCCTGACGTGTCACCAAGCGGCCGAGGTGCTGTCGATCGCCCCGAAGACGGCGGAGGCGGATTGGTACTTCGCCCGGGCGTGGCTTCGCAAACGGTTGCGAGAGCAAGAGGCTGGGAGCGAATCGGGAGCGCAGCCGGGCGAACCGGCGTAAGGCCGGGATTGTCAATGGGAAGCCGGCGGGTGTTTCTCGCTTCCAGATCGGAGAAACGCACCAATGGATGCCCATCGTTTCCAGAAGGTCGCGGCCCTCTTTGAGGCACTGCGCGCGCGCCCGCCGGCAGAGCGCGAGGCGCTCCTCGCGGATCAGACGGGCAGCGACCTCGCGCTGCGTGAGCAGGTCGTCGCGCTGCTCCGCGAACACGACCGGGCGGAAGGCCCGTTGGAGGCGTGGAAGATGCCCCTCGCCGCCGCGGCTCGGATCTCCGCCCACCCACCGTCGGACAAAGCCCCAAAGCGCATCGGCCCGTTTCGCATTATCAAGCCACTTGCGGAGGGTGGCATGGGCGTGGTCTACCTGGCGGATCAGCTCGAGCCGCTCCAGCGCCGCGTCGCGCTCAAGGTGATCAAGTTCGGGCACCATCGCGAGATCCTGGCCCGCTTCGAACAGGAGCGCCAGGTCTTGGCGTTAATGAACCATCCCAACGTGGCGGGCGTCTACGACGCCGGCACCGCGGCGTCCGGCTTGCCCTACTTTGTCATGGAGTACGTACCCGGCCGGCCCATTACGGTCCATTGCGATGAACAGCGTTTGTCGATCCGCGAACGAGTGAAGCTGTTCATCCAGGTCTGCGACGCGGTGCAGCACGCCCACCAGAAGGGGATTATCCATCGCGACCTGAAACCGACGAACATTATGGTGGTCCCGTCACCCCCGGGCGCCCCGGCAGAGCGTTCGAATCGCGCCGGCGGTTTGTGCAAGGTGATCGACTTCGGCGTGGCCAAGGCCATCGATTCGCGGCGATCAGACGCCACGCGCGACGGTGCGTTGATCGGCACCCCCGAGTACATGAGCCCAGAACAGGCGGCGGGGACCAGCGATGTCGACACCAGGACCGACGTCTACTGTCTTGGGCTGGTGCTGTATGAGCTCCTCACGGGCACGCATCCCTTCGATCACACGCCACTCCGAAAGGCCGGCTTGGCCGACGTGCAGCGAATCATTCGGGACGTGGAGCCGCCGAAGCCCAGTACGCGCCTGCAGCAGATCCGCGATCCGGAGAGCTCGGCACGGCTATCCGCGGCCCAACCGGTCGCCCTCGACCAAATCGCCCGCTGCCGCTCGTCGGAGTCGCGCGGGCTGATCGGCGCCGTGCGGGGCGATCTTGACTGGATCGTGATGAAATGCCTCGAAAAAGACCGAGGTCGCCGGTATGCCACCGCCAACGCCCTGGCCCTGGAGCTGCGCCGGTATCTCGACGACGAGGCGGTACTGGCCGGCCCGCCCAGTCGCTGGTATCGCCTTCGAAAGCTCGTGCACCGAAACCGCCGTTCCGTGCTGGCGGCCGGTCTGGTGGCGGCCGCCCTGTTAACCGGCTCCGGCGTTGCCACCTGGCAGGCCGTGCGAGCCGGGCAGCAGGCGCACCGCGCGAATGTGCAACTGCACCTCGCCGACCAACGGCTGAAGGAAATCCGGCAGGTCTCCGAATTCCAGTCGCGCATGGTGTCTGAGATCGATGTGGAACCGATGGGCCGTGGGATCAAGGAGCGGTTTCGCGAGCAGGTGCGGGCGGCTCTGGAACGGCAGTACGTCGGCGATTATCCGGATCGCCGCAAGCGCACCCCGGAGGAAATCGAGGCGGAGCTGGCCGCCTACGATGAGCGGGCCGACACGGCCCAGGCGGTGGACGTGGCCCGGCGAGTGATGGATCAATACATGCTTCAGCCGGCTGCGGCAGCCGTCGAAAATCAGTTCGGCGACCAGCCGATGGTGCAAGCGCAGATTCAGGACGCGATCGGGACCGCGTATCAAGCCCTGGGGCTCTACGACGCCGCGGAGCCCTGCCTGCGCGACGCACTCCAAACGCGCCGGCGCGAATTCGGCCCCGAGCACGAGGCGGTGGCGCAAAGCCTGAGCCAGTTGGGCGCGTTGCTGCAGGCCAAGGGCGACTACGTCACGGCCGAGGAGTTGCACCGCGAGGCCCTGGCGATACGTCGCAAACTGTTCGGCGACGACCATCCGCTCGTGGCGACGAGCCTGAACAACCTGGCGGTCTTGCTGCACGCCAAGGGCGACTACGCGGCCGCCGAGCAGATGTTTCGTCAGGCGCTTAAGTTGCGTCGCGAACGATTGGGCGATGGGCACGCTTCAGTGGCGATCACCATGAATGATCTGGCGGCGCTACTGCAAGCGACGGGCGAGTATGCCGCCGCTGAACGGCTATACCGCGAGGCCCTTGCTCTGGAACGCAAGCAACCTGGCGATGAGAATCCAGACGTGGCGCAGACGATCAACAACCTGGCGTTCCTGCTGTACACCCGCGGTGATTACACCGCGGCCGAACCGCTCTATCGCGAGGCGCTGACCCTGCGCCGCAAAACAATGGGCGATGAGCATCCGGACGTCGCGGAGAGCCTGCACGGCCTGGCGATGTTGTACCGTGCCCAAGGGGACTACGCCGCCGCCGAACCGCTGTGCCGCGAGGCCCTGACGCTGTATCGCACAGTGTTGGGTGACCGGCATCCGGAGGTGGCAAGCAGCCTGAGTGACCTAGCCGAGTTGCTGAAAGCCCAAGGGGACTACGCTGCGGCTGAGCAGATGTATCGCGAGGTGCTGGCGCTGCGACGCCAACTGTTCGGCGACGAGCACCCGCAAGTGTCGGCCAGCTTGAACAATCTGGGGACGGTGCTGCGGGCCCAAGGCAAGTATGCCGAGGCAGAGCCGCTTTTGCGCGAGGCTCTGGCGCTGCATCGCAAGATTCACGGCGACGATAATCCGGAGGTGGCGTGCATCATGAACAACCTCGCGGTAGTGCTGCGTCACCGCGGTGACTATGCCGGGGCCGAGTCAGTGCTTCGTGACGTGCTCGCCCTCCAACGCAGACTTTTCGGCGAGGAGCACCAGGGCGTGGCGCGCTGTCTCAACGACCTGGCTATGGTCCTGCAGGCCCAGGGCGACCTCGCGACCGCGGAGCGTCTGTTCCGCCAATCACTGGCAATCTACCGCAAGCTTCTGGGCGACAAGCATCCGTACGTGGCCGCGAGCGTGAACAACCTGGCGGGCGTGCTGCGCCTCCAAGGAGACTACGCCGCGGCCGAGCCGCTGTATGGCGAAGCACTGGCGCAGTATCGCGAGTTTCTCGGCGACGAGCATCAGCAGACGCAGTATCCGAGGATCGGCCTGGCCCGCACGCTGGTCGGCCTCGAGCGTTTTTCGGAGGCCGAGGCGCTTCTCCAGGACGCGGCCGAGCGGTGTGAGCGTTCGGAGATCGGCCGGCGCCTGCATTGGAAGGCCGTGCTGCTGACATCGATTCGCCTCTACGAAGACTGGCACGCCGCCGAACCGGACGCCGGCCACGACGCCCAGGCCGCCGAGTGGCGGGCCAAGCTGGAGGAGTGGCAGGCGACAACCCAGACAGCGAACTCCCCCTGATCTTCGCGCCAGGACCCGTGCCGCGGGAGGATGGGCTGCCTCGTCAAGCGACTCGGGTCCCGTCGATCAACGATGCCATCTGAAACTCCGCGCCGATGACACTCTGACGTTGTGGAGAGCTGGTTCTACGGCAACGGCACAGGGGAGTATGTGGACGGACCGGTTTTGGCACGTCGAAGCGGACCGTGAGAGATCACGACGATCGATCTGGGCTGCCTCCACGACGTCACAGCGTGTTGACAATGTATCGGGAGCAGTGAATCGGCGGCAGGGCGCATGTACCCGCCGAATGATTACACCCTATACCGTGACTCGGTTTGCGGCGCCATGTCCCGGCAACACTCCGGCGCGGCACGCCGACTGCGCTTTGCGCGGTGCGGGTTTCATGCCCATGGGCCGGATTCGTTGAAATCTCGGAATCCGATAGGAACACCATGGCGCCTTCTCGCTTTTCGAGTAGGGCCGCACCCGCGCGCACGTGCCCAGCGCTATCGGTCCCAGTTGAGAACTGCCAGAAAACAAATGCCTTCATCGCGGCGAACGAAACGTGCTACGGAGCGGGGTCGGCACGGACGACCCGGGAGATCCAACAATGAAATCACAGTTTCTCAGACAACGGCAAGTTACGGAATCCGAAAGCGATTGCGGGAGAGACTCGGTGAGCACGAGGGTGCGCTTTGTGTGGGCCGCCACGACGCTCGTGGTGATAGGCACATTCGTGTTCTTCGCTGCCGATGAGTCGGGGCAGGCCATCGCGGACTTCGATGACGCCCTGATCACGGCGGTCGGGCCCGGAGTGGCGGATCACACGCCGGTCCGGCTGTCGCCCGACGGCGGGTCGCGCCGCTTCGGCGCTGCGGAGGTGAGCTTCCCCGGCGTGGAGATTCCGCAGGCAAACGACCTGGTATTCGGGCTGGCGAACAGCTCCGGCTCCGATAGTCTGGAGCTGATCCGAGGGCCCGCCCTGCCGCTTGGCGGCACCGCCATTCCCGATGCCTGGAACGCGCCGTTTATGGAGAGCGTCGAGTTCGATAACCTCGACGGCATCTTGCACAACCCGCAGGGCAACCTGCTGGGCGTGAACTTCGGCACGCCGGAGTCCGGCGGATCCATCTGGAGCCTGGCCACCAGCTCCCCGGTGCCGGACGCCCAATTAATCGGCAACACGACTGGCTTGGGCGGAGGCGGCCTGACCTTGAGCCGGCTCGGTGCTCTGTCAGTCAGCCCCGACAACCGCAAGGTCGCGGTGAGCGGCCTGGACTCGGCACGGGTGATCGTCTTCGACTACACCGCCGGGGACACCATGGGTTCGGGGGCGTCTCTCAGCGGCGCCCGCGAGTCGGAGCCGATTCTCTGCGCGTCAAACGACACACAGGGGACGACCTGGGTCAACAATGACGTAGTCCTGGCCTTCTCGAGCACGGGTGAGATCTTGGCCGTCGATGCGACCACGATGGCGTCCGACGTCGTCGCATTCGTCGACGTCGGGCTGCCCGCCCCCTGCGGCCAGGGCTTCACGGATCTCGAGTTCAACCCCCAGATCATTCGCCGCGTCTTCGCCATGTACGGCGGCTTCTCGGACGGCGCGACCAAGAACACCCTGGCCGTCCTCTGGGGAATGGAGGACGGCCTCGGCATCCTGGGCGCCTTCGATTTCAGCCTGTCCATGGACACGGCACGGGAGATCGCCTTGGGCAGCCGCGGCAACCTCTATGTAGGCCAATTCGGTGGTGCGATCGACATCATACCCGACGTCAACGACCTCGACTCAATGACCGACAACAACTCGTTCGACTGGTACACGAGCAGCACGTCCGCCCCCTTCAGCGGCCTCGACGTGGCCCTGGAAATGCCCGAGCAGATTGAAGGTCCGGGTTGCGTGCCTGGCGCGTTGGATCTGTACGACTTCGACCAGAGTGGAGACGTTGCCCTCACAGATTACGCCGCGCTTGCGACCTGTGCTTCCGGCCCCGAACAAATGCCCGATCCCGAACCGCCCTCGTCACCCGCGGACTGTCTGGCCACCTTCGACAGTGATGACGACGGTGATGTCGATCTGGCCGACGGTGCCGGGTTCTTCAGCCACTTCACCGGTCCATGCACGGGTCTGGGCGAGTGTCCGGAGGGAACACACCTCGAACACTCCAGCGGCGTCGCTGGCGTTTTCGACCCGGACACGTTTGATCCACAGACGGCTGACGCCGGAGAATACCGCTGCGTCGAAGACGAGACGTGCGACGGGATAACCTGTTCGGAACGCGGCGTGTGTACGGTGCTCTCGGGAGCGGCCGCCTGCGCCTGTGAGCCCGGCTACGGCGGACAGGCATGCGACGAATGCACGACGGCCTACGAGCGTGATCAAGACTCGGGGACCTGCATTCTCGGGCCGGAATGCCGCGAGCGATATTGCTCGGGACAAGGGGATTGCCAGATCCAAGAGGGGGGCGATATCCTCTGCGTATGCGACCCCGGGGCGGAGGGCGAGTACTGCGAGCACGGCGGCGGCGATCCGACCATCCTCCGGGCTCCCACGTACGTCGTCATCGAGGGCACCGACGAGTCCCTGGGGCAGGGGGAGCAGCGGCTGATCTGCCCGACGTTCTTCGGCGGTGGGCTTCTCGCGCTGGATATGGTGTGGACACTGGATGGCCCGGGAGAGTTACTGCCCGGGCCGGGGCAGTGCCAGTTATACAATGCGCCGCCGCCAGGCTCCTTCAGCGACGCGCAGGTCGCAGGGTTGACGGTCTGCCCGCTGGAGTTTCCCGAAGAGTGTGCAACCCGCTATATCACCATCGACCCGCCGGGCGGTATCAAAAGCAATGGCCAGACAAACCTTCTGTTCAAACCGTTCGACGACGCGGTCAAACAATTCATGCGGCATCGATGCGTGGGAGCGGCGGTTCTTGGCGTGAGCGTCTTCGGCAAACCGGTATACGTCCGCGGTTACGGAAATCTCAGCGGCGCCCCGACGTCGGACCCTGACTATCTCGCGGAATGCGGCGACACCTTTGACGTCAGTGACGCGGTTCCCGGATATACGTTGCCCGATCCGTCGCAAGTGCAGCCCAACACGCCGTTCCGCATCGGGAGCATCACGAAGTCCGTAACGGCGGCGATCCTGCGAAAGGCCGTCAAAGAGGCGTTCTCGGAGGTCGACACGGACGACGAGGTGGAAGCGCGGAGGCTTTGCGACGGCCTGTTGCCGCCGGCACTGCACGACGTCGCGTGCGGCGGGCACCCTCCGCCCGTCCCGCTGCCGTCTGACGATCCCGACGATCCGACATATTGTGATTCCCTCGGCACCCACGCCGATGATCGCTGGGACGATATGACGCTGGGACACTTGCTGAGTCATCGCTCTGGATTGCCGCGCAAGAACCCAGATCGGAATACGGTCATTCTGCCGAATTTGTGGCGACTGCGGCACTTGATGGTGGAATCGGATTGGGCGGACGAGGAAGACGCGTTGACCTCGGAAACCGGGTTCCCGGCCGGAGACTTCAGCGCGGAATTTCCCGATTTCTCGGACGCCAAGGGCGAGATCGGCTCGTCGGCCTATTTCGTGCGTGGTAGTCTGCCCGGGGAGACGACGCTCACGCAACTGGGCGCCTGTTTGAACGCCACGCCGGGCACCAAGTATGTCTATTCCAACGCGGGCTTTGGCCTGCTGGGGTTGATCAGTGAGGCCATCTCCTCGCGGGAGTATGGCGCCCGTGACGGCAAGCCGGGTCTCCACAGCGGCTCGCTATTGGAGGATTTCGCCCAGCATCAGTTGGGCCTTCCGATTCCCGGTCAGCAGACGGCCGAGGGAATCTACGTCCGTCAGGGCGCCTTCCACCTCCGGAATCCCGCGGAACCCATATGGCGACACTGGAGCGCCTCCGCCGGTACGTACTACCCCCTCGCCAGGCCCAAACGGCGTCCCTATTGCGATTGGGACTCCTCTTCCGGATTATGCCGCTTTACGGATTGGCTGGGCGGGGTGGACCGGTTTGACTGGACCTTTGCCGAGAAAAAAGCGATTGATACCGGTTACCGCGGAGCCGGCCGTACCGCTGGCGGTCTTGCCACCGAAACCGAGGTGTTCCTGCGCTTCATGGCCAAGTATTGGGTCGGGGGCTCCGGGAGCAACCCGCGCTACGGAGAAAGCCGCTGTCCGGGCGGCGACTGTATCTGGACCAAGGCGACGAACCACAACGGCAGTGCAAACGGCGCCCGCGCAGAGGCGTGGCAGCTCGGCGGAACGCCCCTGCTGAAGCGGGACGGCTCAACGGTAGACTGCGAGGTGGACGGCGATTGTACATACACCGCCTGCAAGGGGACGGATCAGGCTGAGGACGTGCAGGGGTTCTGCCTCGGCCCGGTTGGGGAGAAGCGTTGTCACAAGCGCAACCAATACAAGATACCGCCGATCGACCCGGAGACGCGTCAGATCACCGACGATTTCGCGGATCTGGAATGCCATTTCTGTCGGCTGCCCGTTGGAGTGGACATCTTCGTCGCGATCAACCAGAGACGTGACAAGAAGTGCACCGAGGCCGAGGCGCTCGACGAAGACGATCCTGATTACTACACATGCGGGGAGGCCTACGGCGAGTTGATCAATTTTGTTCTTCACGCGGCCTGCCAGGTCCCCTGGCCGGCCAGTCAGTTCGTGCTGTGGCCCCCGGTCATAGAGGGCGGCTCGTCGATGTCCCCCGCGTTCGAGGCTGGAGGGTGAATCGATTGGCGCGCCGTGTATGGAAGCAGGTTGGTGCAACGGCGCGCTGGAGAAGGTTCGTCGGGTCGACACCATGAATTCTGCCTTGACCTGGCCCCCGAGGAGTTTGGCCGATCTTGCCAGATGGACTTGGCCGAATCGGGATAGGTTTTCTCAGTACGACTGGTACAGAAACGGGGGTCGGTCCAATCGCATGCAGAGTAACAGACGAATTGGACTCGTTCTCGGGGGCAGATCAACGTCAGGCGCGGCATGCTGAAAGTGATCGCGCCGCCGGGCGGGCACAACAAGCCCGGGTGGTCCGAAATAAAACTGTCAGCGGTCGCCTCGGCTGGCAGATCCCCGCCTGCCGGGTAATGGCCGGGTACTCATCGGGTACCTGTCGCGTATCGTCGCCAAGCCACGGCGTAAATCACTGCATGAGAGCGAGTTGCGCAACCAGGGGCGGGGGATGCTTTTGTTCAGCGCTTCCGAAGCCTAACTGCCTTATTAACAGCACGTTACGGAAACGGCTAACTGGAGGCGGGGGGAATCGAACCCCCGTCCCGCGATGGTTCAAGGATAGCTTCTACGCGCATAGTCGATCTTTTGAATCTCGAGTCGGCGGGCGCCGAGCGACAGGCTACCGCTTCCTCCAGCCCGACTGGTTTCTCGCCCGCGGACGGTCAGGCGTCGCCCGCCGGCCAGCCCACTGGCAGCGCCTTGCAGAATAGTGGGCGTCTCCTGCAAGACGGGCTACCGCTTATTAGGCAGCCATGCGCAACTGAGAGTTGGCATTTATTAGTTTCGCCAGGTTTTTAACGAGGCCACCTGACAACCTCGACGCGCCACTATCCCGTCTTCACACCCGGTCAAGCCCAATCGCCCCCGAATGCATCCCGAAGACGCACGCGACAATCTGCACGCCCCTCCACCCAGGGACCCCACGCCCGCCTTCAGCACCGGCACCGCTCGGGTCCCGCGAGACACCCCTGTATCTTATCACGCAATCCACCCGGAAGCAAAGACGCCTCCGCGGTGCGCCCCGAGCACCGGCGACCGACGGGCGGCGGACGACGGCCATCATCCGCCATCCCCGCGGCAGCGAGAGTCCGCTCGCCATCCCCTCGCCAGCCACGTCCGAACGGGGCCGGCACCGCGACGGTTCCACCTCGCGGCTCGGGGGACACGGCATTGTGCGATCCGGTCTCGACCGGGGGGAGTGGCGTCAGCCTGGCTCCAGTAGGACCATTGTTCGATCAGAATGCCCAGAAGCCTCGCTGACATTCGAACTGATCCCACGAAACGAACGGTTCGGTCCGGCGGACTCGGCGTGATGAACCCACGGTTCCCGTTCGCGACGGCCATCGGAGTATCCGGGCGGTCGCACCGCACCGCGGGCCTGACTCATGGCGCGACGGTTATCGGGCGTTGTCCCCCTCCCCAGCATACCGGGCAGCGCCCTCGCGCGCAAAACCGGCGCCCCCGTGCAAAAAAGGCGACCCGCCATTCGCGGGTCGCCTTCGGACGCGTCACGCTGGGATCGGTTGAGTCCCCGCTGGGCTGCCCGATCACGGCAGGATCAGCGCGGGAATTTGAACGACTTGCCTCTCCACGTCGGTGACGTAGCCACAATAAAGCTGTTGCCCTTACCAGGGCAGATCGCCTTGATGGGCGTCTTGCCGAATTTCTTGGTCAGGACACTCTTCGCAGCGGTCGGGCTGGTGTACGACCTGTTCGAGTGCGACCAGCGCTTGAGCTGCGCGTTCGAGACGGTCTGAATGACCGCACCCCTGTCCACCCACTTCGAAAGCGAATTCAGATTGGCCGCCGTCGGGCCACCGCTCCGGGTACCTTGCGACTGCCGAACCAGCGTCTGGTACGACTGGATCTTGGTCTTGAAGGTGCTGGTAACGGTGCGGAAGGTCGGCTTGCGAGAAGACGAGGATCGGCCGTAGTTACGTCTCGAGGACCCCGTCGTGCGTTTGCGCGGGGTCGAACCCCGACTCTTGTAACCACTCGTAGCCATAGGCAATCTCCCTTTGTTGGTGCAACGTGAAGCGCCCTAATATAACGTGGATTTCTCATCGGTCTCCCTCCACACCGACTTTAGATGCCCCATGAATTCACGATGGAATTCGTGGGCCCGACCCGCCCGATCACTCGTCAAGACGCCCTGCCCGCCGTCCGATTTACCCCATGTGGGTGCGCCAAAGACCCACCCACGTAGCCCGTGAACCGGTGATCACGACCCGACCGCATGCGGCCGGCGCCGCCCCTGCGGCACGACAGGCGGAGGCACCCCAGCATCGTGGCGACACCCCTCATCGATCAGATACTCGCGGCCGAAAACCTGCCCTCACTTCCCAAAGTGGCCATGCAGGTGCTCGACCTCGTCGAAAAGGACAACGCCTCGGTCGGGGACATCGCGGACGTCATCGAGAAAGACCCCGCCCTGACCGCCCGCGTCCTAAAAATGGTCAACTCCTCCCTCTTCGGACTGTCCAAGACCGTCGGCTCGCTACAGCAGGCCACCGTCGTCCTCGGACTGCGAACCGTCAAAGTCGTGGCCCTCAGCTTCTCGCTCGTCGAGTCACTCCATGCCGGCGAAACCCACACCTTCGACTACGATCTCTACTGGCGGCGGTCCCTCACCACCGCCGTCATGGCGAAACTGATATCGGGCGAAACGCTCGACGACCGCGGCGATGAGTCATTCGTGGGCGGACTGCTCTGCGACATCGGCCTCATCGCCGCCAACCGCGCCGTCGGCGACGTCTACGGCCCGGTCTGGCAGGCGTGGGCCGACCAGCGACGCCCCATCCAGGAGATCGAACAGGAAGTCCTCGGCACCACCCACGCCGAAGTCGGGGCCGCCCTGCTCAACCGCTGGAACCTCCCCGACGTGCTCGTCGAGGCGGTACGCTGGCACCACCACGAACACGGCCCCGCGGATAACGAGCGCGTGCGCAGCCTGGTCGCCCCCCTGCACGCGGCCAGCGCTGTCGCCGAAGTATTCTGCGGCGATGTGGAGGAGTCGGAACTCGTCGCCACCACCGAACACTGTGCGAAGCTCCTCGGCATCCGCTCCGAACGACTGCGGGAACTCATGGAGCACCTCGACTCCCAACTCCAGGAAACCGCACACCTGTTCCACGTCGACATCGGCGAGACGCTCCCCTACCACCAACTCCGCGAACGCGCCATGATGCAGCTCGCCGCTCTCTCCATCCGCGCGGAACGCGAACGCGACCACGCCACCCAGCAGGCCGAACAGGTCCAGACCAAACTGAAGGAACTCTCCACCCAGGCCCAGGCGCTGGCCCGGCGCGCCACTCATGATCCGCTGACCAATATCCCCAACCGGACGATCTTCCGGCAGCGACTGCACTCGGTGACCACGGAAGCCTACGAAAAGCAGACCACCGTCGGCGTGATCATGCTCGACATCGATCACTTCAAACATCTCAACGACGAGCACGGCCACCAGGCCGGCGACGAAGCCCTGCGCAACGTCGGGCAGCTCCTGCGAACCATCGCCGGCGACAACCTGTTGCCCGCCCGATACGGCGGCGAGGAGTTCTGCCTCGTCACGGCCAACCTCTCCCCGCGGGCCCTCCGCGACCTGGCCGAGGAAATCCGAACGCAAATCCAGCAGATCCGGTTCACCTTCGCCGGATGCGAGATCGCCTTCACGGCCAGCCTCGGGGCCGCCCACATCAACTACGAAAACGAAATCCCCAACGCCGAGGAAGTGGTCGAGCGGGCCGATGATTGCCTCTACGACGCCAAACGCAAGGGTCGCAACCGCGTCGAAATCACTTACTAAGACCCGGCCCGGCCCCCGTCGTCCGCCCGCGCCGACCCCGCGTACCGCGGGGCCACCGCCTGATACGGCCGCCCCAGCATCCGCTTGATCACGATGACCTCCCCCATGTCGTTCCCTTCGATCCGGTGGCCGAGCCACTGCAGAACGTAACTGCCCACCAGCAGCAAGACGGGGCGGTGCCAGAGATCCCAACGCTGGCCAGCCAGTTGCACGACGGCCACCACCCCCGCCGCCACCAGCATCGGAATCCCCATCGCATGCAACACCCGTGAAGCCGGGTGCTGGTGCCGTACCAGCCAGTTCGCAATCCAGTGGCGCATAGCCGGTATGGTAGCCGAAGACACCCCCGACCGCCCCGCCCCGCTCCGTGCCGCACGAATCCCAGGCCCCGGCAACCCCGCCCCCCCCCCGCGGGCGGCCCCGCTGTCAATATGGCACCTCGGACCGCTCCCGTCCGACCCACCTGCCAAGCTGGCAGCCGCCCCCGCCATCTGCGATCCGCCGGCTCAATGCCTTAAAGCCGTGGGAATAATATCGTTACAGCAATATCCGGCGCCGGCGGGCTATGGCACCCGGATTGCCCTCCCTCGTTACTGGAACCGGTCTGGCTTCGCGCAAACCGCGAACGAGCGGCAATCGAAAAGGAGATCACGAACATGGCCGTCAAGCAGTTGGCCTACCAACAGGACGCGCGGCGAGCCCTCCTGTCGGGCGTGGGGAAGCTGGCGAACGCCGTCAAAGCCACCCTCGGCCCGCGGGGACGAAACGCCGTCATCGACAAGGGCTGGGGCGCCCCCACCGTCACCAAGGACGGGGTGACCGTCGCAGAGGAGATCGACCTCCGGGACAAGTATGAGAACCTCGGCTGCCAACTGGTCAAGGAAGCGGCCAGCAAAACGAGCAAGAATGCGGGCGACGGCACCACCACCGCCACCGTGCTCGCCGAGGCGATCTACGCCAACGGCCTGCGGAACGTCGCGGCCGGCACCGACGCCAACGCCATCAACCGCGGCATCAAGAAAGCCGTCGAGAAAGTGGTGGCGGAACTGGAGAAGATCTCGCGCCCCATCAAGGTGGGCAAGCGGGACGACATCGTGAACGTCGCCGCCATCTCCGCCAACAACGACGCCGCCATCGGCAGCATCCTCGCCGACTGCTTCGAGAAGGTGGGCAAGGATGGCGTCATCACGGTGGAGGAAGGCAAGGGCGCCGAAACGACGATCAAGCTCGTGGAAGGCATGCAGTTCGACCGCGGCTACCTCTCTCCGCACTTCGTCACCGACCACGAAGGCATGGCGGCGGTGCTCGAGAAGCCCTACATCCTCATCTTCGAAGACAAGATCAGCAACGCCCAGAAGCTCGTCCCGCTCCTGGAGGCCATCGCCAAGGCGAAGCGGCCGCTGCTGATCATCGCCGAAGACGTGGAGAGCGAAGCCTTGGCGACTCTCGTCGTCAATAACATGCGCGGGACGTTGAAGGCCTGTGCCGTCAAGGCCCCCGGCTACGGCGATCGCCGCAAAGCGATGCTCCAGGACATCGCGGTCCTCACGGGCGGCGAAGCCCTGATGAAGGACCTCGGGGTCAATCTCGAGCACGTGTCGATGGCTCGCCTCGGGCAGGCCAAGCGCGTGCGGGTCAACGCCGATGAGACGACCATCCTCGAAGGGGCCGGCAACTCGTCGGAAATCCAGGCCCGCGTCAAGCAGATCCGCGGCGAGATCGACACCACCACCTCCGACTACGACCGCGAAAAGCTGCAAGAGCGACTGGCCAAGTTGGCCGGCGGCATCGCCCAGATCAACGTCGGAGCGGCCAGCGAGACCGAACTCAAAGAGAAGAAGGCCCGGATCGAGGACGCCCTGCACGCGACGCGGGCGGCCATCGAAGAGGGCATCGTGGTGGGCGGCGGCGTGGCCCTCGTTCGCTGTCTCGGCGCCCTCGACAGGGTATCGGCGACCGGCGAAGAGAAGGTCGGCGTGCACGTCGTGCGGAAGTCGCTGTCCGCCCCGCTCCGGCAGATCGCCATGAACGCCGGTATCGAACCGGGCGTCGTGTTCCGCAAGGTGCTGGACAGCAAGTCCGACGCTTTCGGGTTCAACGCGGAGACCATGGAGTACTGTGACCTCATGAAGGACGGCGTCATCGACCCGACCAAGGTCGTCCGCACCGCGCTCGAGAACGCCAGCAGCGTCTCCCGCACGCTGCTCAGCACCGACTGCATCATCACGGAAAAGCCGAAGGAGGACGACGATGCGGCCGGCGGCCCGGGCATGGACGACATGGACTACGACTAACCGACGCACGTCGGTCACGCGAAACAAGCAGCAAACGAGCATCATATAGAACCGGAGGATATCCAAAGATGGCAACCGCAACCGCGAAAAAAGTGAATCTTAAGCCCCTCGACGACCGGGTGGTGGTGCAGCCGATCGACACGGAAGAAATGACCGCCGGCGGCATCGTGCTGCCGGACTCCGCGCGCGAGAAGCCCCAGCGCGGCAAGATCGTGGCCTTGGGCCCGGGCAAGCTGCTCGACAGCGGCAAGCGTGGCCAGATGGACGTGAAGAAGGGCGACGAAGTCGTCTACGGCAAGTACTCGGGCACCGAGGTGGATGTATCGGGCGAAAAGTACGTGATTCTCCGCGAGACCGACATCCTCGCCGTGCTCAACTAGCACGGCTCGCGAGCAATGATTCCGGTCCGCCACCCGTGCGGACCGCGGAAAACCCATAGGAGTAAGCCATGGCCAAGCAAATGATGTTCAGTCACGACGCCAGGCACGAGATCCTGGACGGACTGGGCAAACTGGCGGGCGCGGTGAAAGTCACGCTGGGCCCGGTGGGCCGCAACGTCATCATTCAAAAATCGTTCGGCGCACCTCGAATCACCAAGGACGGCGTCAGTGTGAGCAAGGAAATCGAACTGCCCGACCCGTTCGAGAACATGGGCGCCAAGATGATCAACGAAGTGGCCAACCGCACCAGCGACAAGGTCGGCGACGGCACCACCACGGCCACCGTATTGACCGAGGCGATCTACGCCGAAGGGCTCCGCAACGTAACCGCCGGGGCCAATCCGATGGCCCTGAAGCGGGGGATTGACGCGGCGGTGGCCGCCGCGGTCAAGAGCATCGAGACCCAGTCCCGCAAGGTCAAAAACACGGAAGACCTCACCAACGTCGCCACCATTGCCTCCAACGGCGATCGCGAGGTGGGCGAGCTGCTCGCCGCGGCCCTCGAAGAAGTCGGCAAGGATGGTGTGGTCGAGATCGAAGAGGGCAAGAGCATGGGGCTCGAGAAGGAAGTCGTCGAAGGCATGCAGTTCGACAAGGGCTTCATCTCGCCCTACTTCATGACCAACCCCAGTTCGCTTGAATGCGTCCTGGAGAAGCCTTATATCCTACTGTTCGAAAAGAAGATCTCCAGCCTGCGTGACTTCGTCCCGCTCCTGGAAAACATCGCCAATGCAGGGGAGGCCCTGCTCGTCATCGCCGAAGACGTGGAAGGCGAAGCCCTCGCCGCCATTGTCGTCAACAAGCTGCGCGGCACCCTTAAGTGCGCCGCCGTCAAGGCACCCGGCTTCGGCGAGCGACGCAAAGCGATCCTCGGCGACCTCGAGGTGCTCACCGCCGGCCGGCTGATCAGCGAGGACCTCGGCATCAAGCTCGAGAACGTCACCCTCAGCGACCTGGGCCGGGCGGAGAAAGTCGTCATCACCAAGGACAACACCACGGTGATCCAGGGGGCCGGCAAGAAGACCGACATCAAGGCCCGCATCGACCAGATTCGCAACCAGATCGAGAGCACCACCAGCGACTATGACCGGGAGAAGCTGCAGGAACGGCTGGCCAAGCTGACCGGCGGGGTCGCGGTCGTTCGCGTCGGCGGTGCCACCGAAGTGGCGGTCAAGGAACGCAAGGACCTGGTCGACGATGCCCTGCACGCCACCAAGGCGGCGGCCGAGGAAGGCATCGTGCCCGGCGGCGGGGTGGTGTTCCTCCGAGCCATCGACGCGGTGACCAAGGTGCGGGCCAACGTTCGCGGCGATGAAAAGATCGGCGTCGAGATCGTCGCTCGCGCCCTGCGGTGCCCGACCCGGCAGATCGTCGAGAACCGGGGCGGCGAAGGCGAAGTCGTCGTGGAGCAGATCCTCGAGAAGACGGGGACGTACGGCTACGACGCCCGAACCGACGAGTTCGTGGACATGTTCCAGGCCGGCATCGTCGATCCGGCCAAGGTCGCCCGGACCGCCTTGCAGAGCGCCGCCAGCGTGGCCGGCCTGATGCTGACCACCGAGGTGCTCGTCACCGATCTGAAAGATGAGAAGAAGGAGATTGCCCAGGCAGTCCGATGAGAATGGCACGGGCAGGGTGGTCGCGAGGGCGGGTTGGTGGACCCGCCCTTCGCGCGTCCGGATGCCACACCACCCGCCGGCGATACGAGTCCTCGAACCCCCGCGGGGAAAGGGGGCGGCCGTTTATCGCCCCTGATGCGGAAGGCACATGGTGATGTCGCAAGCACAACGCTGTTTTTACGAAGTCCTCGGCGTTGACCGCGACGCCACACCGACCGACATCAAGAAGGCCTACCGCAGGCTGGTGATCAAATACCACCCCGACAAGAACCCCGACGACGCCGAGGCCGAAGCGAAGTTCAAGGAAGCCGCTGAGGCCTACGAAGTCCTCAGCGACCCGGAGAAGCGGCAGCGCTACGACCAGTTCGGCCACGCCGGACTCTCCGGGGCAGGCATGCACGACTTCAGCGGCATGGGCTTCGACGACATCCTCTCCATGTTCGGGTTCGGGGACCTGTTCGGGATGGGCGGCAGGGGGCGCCGCCGTCGAGTTCGCGGGGCGGACCTGCGGACGGAAATCGAACTGACCCTCGAGGAAGTGAGCGCCGGAACCGACCACACCCTCGAGTTCGTGCGCCAGGATTACTGCGAAGCGTGCGCCGGGAACGGCGCCGCCCCCGGCGCGCAGCGGCAAAACTGCCCGACGTGCGGGGGCTACGGCCAGGTGGAACAGTCAAGCGGCTTCGGCGGCCTGCTCATGGGACGCATGATCACTACGTGCCCCACCTGCAGCGGCCAGGGCAAGGTCTACTCGAAACCCTGCCCCAAGTGCAAAGGCCGAGGCACCGCGCCGAAGAAACGCGTGGTCAACATCAAAGTTCCGCCCGGCATCCTGGACGGGCAGGCGATCCGGGTGCGGGGCGAGGGCGAGCCGGGCGAGAACGGCGCGCCACGCGGTGACCTCCATTGCTACGTCCGTATTCGACCGCACGAGTTCTTCCAGCGGCGAAACAACGACCTGATCCTCTCCATGCCGATCAGCTTCACGCAAGCCGCCCTCGGCGCGAAACTGGAAGTCCCGACCCTCCACGGACGGGCCGTCATCACCGTGCCCCGCGGAACGCAGACCGGCCAGGTCTTTCGCCTCAGCGGCCAGGGTCTGCCCGACATCCGCTCCGGACGGGCCGGCGACCAGTACGTCGAAGTCACCGTCGAAACGCCCACCCGGCTCAACGCCGAACAGGAGCGACTGCTGCGGCAATTCGCCGAGACCGAGGACGAGGAGGTCCTGCCCGCCAGCAAGGGATTTCTGGAGCGACTGGTCGATTACATCGCGGGGATTGAAAAGAACACGAAAACATGAATTCCGGGCGCATAGCGGACCATGAGTGCCAAGAATCGGAAAATCCATATCGCGACGGACGAAGAGGTCAAGGAATACGGCGGCCCGGCCGGTGGTCAAGCGGACCGCCAACCCGATCCCGGCCAGGCCCCGGCGGGGGCGGCGGGGGCAGCGGGGGCAGCGAAGGAGCCCGCCGGCGACACCGCGGCCCTGCAGAAGCAGTTGGAGGAGGTACAAGACAAACTGCTCCGAGCCAAGGCGGAAAGCCAGAACCTCCTGCGGCGGACGGCGACCGAAAAAGCGGAGGCCATCCGTTTCGCCCTGGAAGATTTCGCCAAGGCATTGCTGCCCGTGGTCGACGACTTTGAACGAACGCTCAGAGCCGGACAGGAATCCAGCGGGAACGATGCCGTGCTGGAGGGTGTCCGGCTCGTATACGACAAGCTCGCCAAAGTGCTGAGGGACCATCACGTGACGGCCATCGAGGCGCTGCACAAGCCGTTCGACCCGGCCTTCCACAGCGCCGTGATGCAGCGACCCAGCCTGGACCATGAACCGGGCACCGTCACGGAGGAAGTCCAGCGGGGCTACTGCCTGCGCGACCGCGTCATCCGGCCGAGCCAGGTAATCATCGCCGCCCCACCACCGGGTGACACCGAGAACAACGCGAACCCGAACGAGGACCGGAACTGATGCCCACGTACGAATACCAGTGCACCAAGTGCGGCAACGTGTTCGAGCTCTTCCAGCAGATCACCGAACGTCCCAAACGGACCGTCAAATCCGAGTGCAAGAATTGCGACTGCGACGCCCCGGTGGTTCGACTGATCGGCTCCGGGGCCGGCGTGCTCTTCAAGGGGGACGGGTTCTACGAGACCGACTACCGCAGTGACAGCTACAAGAAAGCGGCCAAGGCCGAGAAGGAAGCCCGGACCTCGACCTCGTCCGACGCCAAGGATAAGACCAAGCCGGACACCACGAAGAGAACCACGAGCGGCGGCCAGACCGCCAACAAGAAAAGCAAGGGCGGCGGCGACACCAAAGCCGCCTGATACCCGCCTGCCGCCCGGGAGCGTCGGTCGCGATGCCTACCTACGTGTGCCCAACCTGCGGGCGTGAGGTGACGGTCGACCGGCGCGAGGACGCCCGGGACCGACCTTTCTGCTCGCGGCGGTGCCGCCTCATCGACCTGGGACGATGGTTCAACGAGGAATACCGCATCAGCGATCCGATCGAGACCCATCCCCATCACCCGCCGCCGCCCCCCGGCTGGCCACCCGACACCGTTCGCGACGGCCCCGATGCCACCGGTGGATGACCGACGGTGACGATGTCGCGCTCGCAGGCCCGACCCCGCGCCACCCCCGACCCGCCCCGCCTCCCAGGGCCGCGGGCCGGCAAATCGGTCGTTGCTGAGGGGGGGCGTAGAACTATAATACGTCCCGTGGCGGCGGGTTCCGGGATGGCGCGGGCGGGACCTCTTGAATCGACGACGGGCCGACGGAACGTATGATTCGAACGCCGCTGAAAACCCGCACGCCCCGTGAGGCCAACCCGGACTCCCGGCCCATCGCCCCGACATGACGAAGGAGCACAACATGTCCGACGTTTGCCCAGACACCACGCAGCCCGGTCGCGGCAACTGGTGCGACTGCGCCAAGCTCTTCGGAACGTTTCGCTTCGCGCGCTCGTGGCGGAAGATCAGTCTGGCATTGGCGGCGTTGGTGCTGACGTTCCTGTGGGGCAGCATCCTCGACCGCATCTGGGTTCGCGCGGGCTGCGGTGCGGTTGCCGGGGCGTTCGAAACGGTCTTGCTTCCCGTCGAGACGGCCGACCTGCCCGAGATCGAAAAGCCCGCCGACAAAGGCGTCTACACGGAATACTCCGCCTTCTGGCGGAACCAGGTCGCGACGTTGCTCACCAGCGTCATTCCCAGCGACGGATTCGGCGGCGCGTTCGGCACCGCGTGGTCCACCTGCGGAAACCTGTGCGGAGCCACCCGACTGTTGCTCCGTGACCATACCGGCTACTGCGTCGTGTTCTTCCCGGGGCTTCTCATCATCTGGGCCTTCTTCGGCGGCATGATCTGTCGCATCGCCGCCGTCGAGTTTGCCCGCGGCGAAGTGATCACCACCTCCGAAGCCTTCGCGTTTGTCCGCAAGCGATTCTGGAGCGGGTTCGTCCTTGCGCCGCTCGCCCCGCTGATGTGGATCGTCTTCTGCGCGATCCTGCTCGTGCTCGGCGGACTGTTCTTCTCCATCCCGATCCTCGGCGAACTCGTCGGCGGACTGCTGTTCGTCCTGGCCCTGGCCGCCGGACTGGCCGGCGCCGTGCTGCTGGTCGGCTTTACGGCCGGAGGCAGCCTGCTCTGGCCCGCGATCGCCGTCGAAGGCACGACGGCCTTCGACGCCTTCTCCACCAGCTTCCATTACATTTACACACGTCCGTGGCGCGTCGCGCTCTACGGCATCGTGTCGTTCGTCTACGGGGCCATCTGCTGGCTGGTCGTCAACTTCTTCGCCCGCCTGACGCTCTGGTTCACGTTCACGTGCCTCAATGCGGGCACGGTAGCCGAGCGGGGGGTCTACTCGAAACTGGAGGCGGTGTGGACTTTCGGGGGTCTTGTTCAACCGGCTCACCACTGGCATCCGGAATCCGTCAGCGGCCTGGACTACGTCGCCGTCATCCTGATTGGACTGTGGGTCTACCTCGTCGTCGGCCTCGTGTGGGCGTTCCTGTGCTCGTTCTACTTCTCCGCCAGCACCGTGGTCTACTACCTGCTCCGCCGAGCGGTGGACCTGACCGACTACGAACGCGTCGAGGAAATCGAAGACTACGAGCAGAACGAGAGACCGTCGGCGGAACCGGCACCGGGCCCGGCCATGGAGAGCGCAAAGGCCGAAAGCGCCGCCCAGAGCCCGTCGACGCCCGCCGGGCCACCCGATGCCACCGAGGAACCACCGCCCGACAACGTCGGGTCAGCCGCGGGCGATGCACCCCCGGACACCCACGCCGCGGAAGAGCGAGACGACGACCCGGACGGCCACCAGTGAACACCGCGGTCGCGCGACGCCGCCCAACGGCCGTCCCAGCGACCCCAGTTGAGATTGGCGCAACGCGATGCCTGTCGGCTTCCTGATCTGGATCATCCTGTGCTGCCTCGTTGGTCTGGTCTGGCTCTCACGCCACTTCGACATCAATCGCGCGAAACGTAACGAACGCATACTCTCGTCGAAATCGTACGAAGGGGTCCCCAGCTCCCCGCCACGCCTGTCCGTCCTCGTGGCGGCCAAAGACGAGGAGGAGAACATCGGTACCTGCGTCCGTTCGCTGCTGGACCAGGACTACCCCGACTACGAGTTGATCATCATCAACGACCGCAGCGCCGACCGGACCGCGGAAATCCTCGCCCGGCTTCAAGGCAGCACCGCCAACGGCAGGCTGAAGGTCGTCACCGTCACCGAACTGAAGGACGGATGGTTCGGCAAGAACAACGCCATGCGGGAAGGTGTGGAGCGGGCGACCGGCGACTGGTTCTGCTTCGCCGACGCCGACTGCCGCCAGACGTCCCGCCGCACCCTCTCGGTCGCCATGCACGAAGCGCAGCGCCAGCAAGCCGACTTTTTGTCCGTCCTCCCCGTGCTCGAGACGCGCAGCTTCTGGGAACGACTGCTGCAACCGGTCTGTGCCGCCGTCATGATCCTCTGGTTTCGCCCGGACCGGGTCAACGATCCGAAGTCCAAGGCCGCCTACGCCAACGGCGCATTCATGCTGATAAGCCGCCCGTGCTACGAGCGCATCGGCGGACACGAACGGGTCAAGGTCGAAGTCAACGAAGACATGCACATGGCCCGGATCACCAAGAGCCTCGGCATGAAACTCAACGTGATTCAGAACGACGACCTGTACGTCACGCGGATGTACTCGACGTTCAGAGAAACCTGGCGCGGCTGGAGCCGGATCTTCTACGGCTGCTTCGGCGTCTTCCACAAACTCGCGGTCAGTATTCTCGTCCTGCTCTGCATGACCTTCTTCCCGTGGTGCTCCCTCGCGGCCGGGGCCATCGGGTGGGCCCTCGCCGATCCCGCCCAGGCCGGGCCGTGGAAGACCATCACGCTGGTATCGCTGGCGGTCGTATGCCTGAAACAGAGCGTGATGTTCCGGTTCTACCGGATCGCGCGGAGCCGCCCCGCGTGGGCGCTGGGCTACCCGCTCGGTGCCGTGATCTGCCTCGGCATGCTCTGTAACGCCATGTCCAAACTCGGTGGCCGGACCCGCACCGTCTGGCGGGGAACCACCTACCGTGGAGAACAACTCGAGACAGCGGGCGCCGCGACCGGGCCGCCCAACAACCATGCGTGAATGGTTCCTTGACAATCTCGTTTGGCTCGCGGCCCTCGGGGCGGCCGCCGTGATCCTCTGGAAGGTCGTGCAGTACGCCCGCCATCGCCAACGGCGGGCCCGCCCGGTCCGGCTGCACCCCAACCTCCAAAAGTACGCGGCGCCCGGGCAACTCGCCTCCGAGCGCCGCAAAGAGGCGTCCAAAATCGCCGCCACGTCCAGTACCGGCGAAATCGCCGGCTACGAGATCGTCGAGCAGGTGGAGGCCGTCTTCGTCGACGGCTTCGTGCGACCCGAAGAAGCCCTGGAGGGGCTCAAGGCGGCAGCCGCCATGAAAGGCGCCAACGCCGTCATCAACGTCCGCCAGGAACGGTCATCGCCCGGCCGGTACGGCGCCGCCGGGGACGCCGTCAAAGCCGTCAGCCTCACTGCCCCGCCCCGACCGTCAGGACCCGACCGTCCCCGCCGCCGGGATTCGCCACCCGGGGAAAACACGGATGCGGGCGAACCCCCCGAGGGTTGAACGCCGCCGGCCCGCACGGGCGCTGGACGCGCGGCGGCCGGTTGGGCTACTATGCCCACGGCGACGCGAGAAACACCTGTTGGCCGGTGTCCAATGCCGGCCACCCGCGGTCACCGCGGGGCGAACCAGATGCCCCCATCGCAAGGAGCTCATCGTGGCGCGTGGAAGCCTTCGACGGTATGACGTGCAAGCAACCTGGTCCGTGATCATGTCGGTCGCCGCGGTTCTGCCCATGGCCGCGGTCGTCGCCGTCAGCGTCTTGCGATATGAACCCTCGATGAAGGCGATCGTGTTCGGCAACCAACTGTTCCAGCCGGGCGTGCTTTTGTCGACGGCCGCCGCGATGTTCTTCTCCACGATCGGCATCATCCTGGGCGTCAACAGCGCCGGCCAGCGACGCAACGAACACCAGCGCCGATCCTGGACCGGCTTCTTCCTCGGCGTCGTCGTCCTGTCACTGACCATCATCGCCTTCGCCGGGTTCTGGATGCTGAAGCTGAAAGTGACCTGACGGCCCGGGCCCGAGACCGCCCACCATCGCCAAGAGCGCACATGATGCCGAACGCTCCGCATCAAGGAATCCTGCTCGAAGTCCTGTCCCTGCCCACCGCCCCGTTCGCGGAAGGCCGGGTCCACGCCTACATCAAGGAACGCTGCCGGGCGCAGCCCGGCGTGACGATCCGCGAAGACGTCGCCGGCAACATCCTCGCCCGATACCGCCGTGGAACGCGAACGCCGGGCCGGCCCGTCTGCCTCACTGCCCACACCGATCACCCCGGCTTCCTCGCCGAACGCATGACCGGGCCCCACCGCCTGCGGGCCATCTGGCGGGGCGGGGTGAGACCGGACTATTTCGACAACGCCCGCGTCCGATTCCACGCCGACGGACGATGGACCCGCGGCCGCATCCAGTCCGTCCGCACCACCGGGCGCGGGCCACAACGCCGAGTCACCACCGTTGGCATCACCGTGCCCCGACCCGTGCCCGAGGGCGCCATCGGCATGTGGGACCTGCCGGACGCAACGATCCGCAACCGCCGCGTCTACGCCCGTGGCTGCGACGATCTCGCCGGGGTCGCCGGCTTGCTCGACTGTCTGACCCTGCTCGCCCGGCGCAAGGTGAACACCGAGGCCTACTTCCTCTTCACCCGCGCCGAAGAGGTCGGGTTCGTCGGCGCCCTCGCCGCCTGCCGCCGCCGCACGATCCCGCAGCGCTGCCTCGTCGTCGCCGTCGAGACGAGTTCCGAACTGGTGAACGCCCGGATGGGCGACGGCCCCATCCTGCGGGTCGGCGACAAAGCCACCACCTATTTCTCACCCGCCACCGCGCATTGCCAGGCCGTCGCCGACGAACTGGCCCAACGCGACAGAACCTTCGCCTACCAGCGCAAACTCATGGACGGCGGCACCTGCGAGTCCACCGCCTACTGCCAGTACGGCTACGAAGCAACCGGCATCTGCCTGGCCCTGGGCAACTACCACAACATGAATACCCGCACCCGGCGGATCGGCGCCGAGTACATCGACCTCCGCGATTTTGCCAACCTCGTGAAGTGGTTCTTCGCCCTCACCACCACTGGACAGGCGTATCACGGGCGGAACACCGCCCTGAAGAACCGCCTGCGAAACACCGAACGGGACTACGCGGATCTCCTCCACAGGACCCGCGCCGCCGCCGTCACCGGCCGGCTGCCCCGACCCTGACCCCGCCCCCCCCCAATCGCGGCTAAACTATTTCAGCCGATCGACCGATAAACCGTTTAGCGATCGTCCAGCCGCAGAGGTTAGCCTGCGCGGTGGCTGATTCACGCACGCGGCGCTCGAGGTCGCCCGGATCCTGGATGCCGAAGGAAGGAGCCGACCACATGCTCTATCTGACGATGACCTTCTGGTTGGTGGTAATTGTCTTCTGTGCATGGGGCGTGCATCAACTGTGGAGCGGCATGATCAAGCCCCGGACCGTCAACTCCATCCTGCTGCCCGGCACATTGGTCGCCCAACTCGGCCACGTGCTCGGGCTGCTCGTCACCGGCGCCACCGTCAGTAACACCACTCTGTACAAAGACGATGACTCCGGCGAACCGGAGACGACCCGCGACGCCAAGCCTCGAATCCCCGTCGTCGGGCCCGTCATCATCGGATTGCTTCCTTTGCTCGCCTGCGCCGTGGCGATCTTCTTCGTCGCCCGGTACCTCGGCGGTGGCGTCGTCGACGCCATGAGCCGGGCTGGCGTCAGCGACGCGTTACCGCTGACCCTCGGCGGGTTCTGGGAACTCCTGCGGAACCAGATCACTCTCGCCGAAATCGCGCTCGACGCCGCCTTGTCGGCCGACACCAAGCGGTGGCAGGTCTGGCTGTTCATGTACCTGATGATCTGCCTCACGGTGCGAATGGCGCCCTTCCCGGGCAACATGCGCGGCGCGCTGGGGGCCATCCTGCTGCTCGGCGTCGGGGCCTGGATCGTCGGGATGATCGCCGGCTCCGCCGAAGGCTTCATTCGCAGCGGGTGGCCCGTCATGAGCCTGGCCGTCGCCGCGCTGTCCTTCCTGCTGCTGGCCAGTCTGACCATCCGCGGTGGCGTCGGACTCGTCCGGCTGCTGGCCGCCAACAGATAAACCAATTCTCCCCCCTCAGCACAGAGGTGGCA
>CAZBUJ010000048.1:0-44924 GCA_964495075.1 uncultured Phycisphaeraceae bacterium | reverse complement strand
GGGCAGCCCACAGCGTGCCCGCGGCGCCAAGTGGAACGCCAGATCCACGGCACCGCTGAGTTCGCCGCCCGAGGCCACGAGATCCTCAACCCGCGCCGCTTTACCCGTCAATCTGCACGACCTTGCCGTTCGTCCAGCTCGTTCCATGAAGGTCTCGCGGCGCACCGGGGTCGGCAGCGCAGTGGCGCTGGTGAAGAAGTAGACAAGCGGGAATAAGAACAAAATCGCCACGTGCAAGCTGGCGACGACGGATCCGTCAACGGAAAAGCGCGAACCGTTGACCCACCGATGCGCCGGTTGGGCCTGACTACGCAGCGCCTCAACCGAGGGCGGCAGAAGCGGATCAGGATGATTTGGAGCACGCACAAAACCCATCCGGACGTTTCGTTACCCCGTGACGCCCTTCTCCCCCCGATTCCATTTCGCGATTTGCGTCGCAAGTACCCGTGCGACAGCACCTTGCGAAAAGCGGGATGCCAGAGTTCCGCTCTCGCCGTTCCACTCGTGGTCGGTGGGTCCTACGTGTTGGACTCCCAGGCTTTTGTTATTCTGGGGCGTGCCCGGAGAGTCCCGCTGGTGGCGGTTCCTGTGGCGTTTTGCAGCGACGGGATTGTCCGGAGAACCTGATCATGGCAGGCAAGGATCACGTCCTTCCGCGTTGGGCGATGCGAATAGCGCCGTGGTCACGGACATGCGCACGCCGGAACTTGCCCGCGTCGCCGGCCTGAGCGACAATCTCAAGTTCGACTCGCTTTCGATTCGGCCCGTCGGCCCGCGTCGCTGCATCGAGGTCAAGGGCCGGGCCGGTACCGGCGACGTCGAAGTATCCTGGAACGAATAGGCGCGGGCCGTCTATCGCGGCGTGGCCTACGGGCTCAACGTCATCATCTACGGTTGCGGCAGTTGACGCCGTGCCTCGTCTGCGTGCAGGATCCGTTCAACACCCTGCTCGCAACGATCGAAAGGAACTTGCAGGTCGGCGCGAGGCAAATGGAAAAGGCGTCTGCGTCAGTTGTTCGATGAGGGCGATGGCATGACTGATCCGGAACTTGAGGCACTCTTGAATGACCTGGAATCCGACCGCGTCGAACGAAAGGAATCGCCGTCGGACGGGGACAGGATCAGGCAGGCGATTTGTGCATTCGCCAACGATTTGCCCGGCCACGACAAACCGGGAGTCCTGTTCATTGGCGTGAACGACGACGGCGAACCGATCGGGCAAACGATTACAGATCAAATGCTGCAGAACCTCGCATCGGCCCGAGGAGACGGAAATATCCTTCCGTTCCCATCGCTCGATGTACAAAAGCGAATTCTCAAGGGCCATGACGTTGCCGTGGTGATGGTTCACCCGTCGAGCGCTCCCCCCGTCAGGTTCAAGGGCTCCGTCTGGATTCGGTCGGGCCCACGGCGAGGGATCGCCAGTCCTGACGATGAGCGCCGGCTCAACGAGAAACGTCGGTTTCGCGATCTGCCCGCTGATATCCGGCCGATCATGGACGCCACACTCGATACCATCGACGAGCTGCTTTTTCGTCGTACCTACCTGCCGACGGTGATGGCCCCCGAGGTGATCGAGGAAAACCGGCGCTCAGTCGAAGATCAACTTCTCGCCTTGAAATTCGCGCACCCAGGTCCCCCCGTCCGTCCAACTGTGCTCGGGGTCCTCGCCGTCGGCAAGGCACCTGCCGACTGGGTGCCTGGTGCCTACGTTCAGTTTCTCCGTATCGATGGGACGGCCTTGGGGGATGCGGTCAGGAATCAGAAAGAAGTGAGGGGACCGCTTCCCGATCTCCTCACGGAGATCGAAGATATCATCAAGAACAACGTTCAGTCGTCGGCAGACTTCACGACGGACTCCGTCGAAGTACGAACGGCCGATTATCCGATTGTCGCCCTCCAGCAGATCGTTCGCAATGCGATTCTTCATCGTTCGTACGAAAACACGCACGCGCCTGTACGCCTTTACTGGTTCAATGATCACGTCGAGGTGCACAATCCAGGCGGACCTTTCGGTCAAGTCACGAAAGAGAATTTTGGGCAGCCCGGGGCCAATGACTACCGCAACCCTAACCTCGCCGCGGTCATGAAAGAACTCGGATACGTTCAGCGCTTCGGCTACGGAATCACACTTGCGCGGAACGAGATGAGCAGGAACAGCAACCCACCGCCAGAGTTCCAGGTTGAGGACGCGCACGTGGCTGTCATCATGAGGACGCGCACATGAGTATCCCCGTCATTGCGTTTTTCAACAACAAGGGCGGCGTCGGTAAGACTTCCATGGTGTATCACCTTGCCTGGATGTTCTCCGATCGCGGGCTGCGCGTGATTGCCGCGGATCTCGATCCACAAGGCAACCTTACCGCGGCGTTTCTCGACGAAGACCGTCTTGCCCAGGTGGTGGCCTTCGCCAAGACTGATCCGTTGACGGTATACGGCGCCGTTCTTCCGCTCAAGCGTGGGACCGGCGATATCGCGGACCCTCACGTCGAAATCGTCTCCGATCGGCTTGGTCTCATTCTCGGCGATATGGCTCTCTCCACATTTGAGGATCAACTTTCAGAAGTATGGCCAAAGTGCATGGACCGCGATGAACGTGCGTTTCGTGTTATTTCCGCATTCTGGCGAATCCTACAGAAAGCGGCCACGAATCACGGCGCTGACGTCATTCTCGTCGACCTGGGCCCCAATCTCGGCGCGATAAACCGTTCCGCACTCATCGCTTCGGACTACGTTGTGATTCCCCTGGGGCCTGACTTGTTCTCGCTGCAAGGTTTGCAGAACCTCGGACCGGCGATCAGGCGGTGGCGCGACGAATGGCAGGAACGCCTCCGCAGAAACCCCGTTCCCGCACTCGGGCTGCCCTCCGGAACCATTGAACCAATCGGCTACGTGGTCTTGCGTCATTCCATCCGCCTTGACCGTCCCGTCCAGGCCTTTGATCGATGGATCGCACGCATGCCAGGCACCTACGCCGAGTCGGTGCTCGACCAAAGCGGTGATCCTTCTCTGACTGTCGACACGGATCCTAACTGCATCGCCAAGCTGAAAGACTACCGCAGCCTGATGCCATTGGCCCAGGAGGCGCGTAAACCCATGTTCCACTTGAAGCCGGCTGATGGTGCACTCGGCGCACACACGTACGCCGTCTCGGACGCGTACAAAGATTTCAAGTCCGTCGCGCAGAAAATCGCAGACAAAGCCGGGATCAAAGAGCTCTCGTGAACGACTACCGTCGACTCGTCGCGCACGCGTTTTCATTGAAACAGACGTCGCTTGATTCGGTTCATGACGAAGAAGAATACGTCGCACGAGGCACGTATCACGAAGATTCTCGAGCATCTTCGCCCGGGCGGCGCGTGGACGCGGCGCGATGTCCAGGCCCGACTCCGTCACCCGTGGCGGTGCACCCCTTGCCCCCGACCGACCCACGAAGTGAAGAGAACCTTCCTGATATCATCGCTGTTCCGGCGTGACTGCTTGAGAAAAGCCTGCCGGCCCGAGCCCGCGGGCCGCAAGCAGCCCGGGCTCGGACCGGCGTGAGATGGAGCGGCTGCCCTGCGGTGGGGATCGAAGTTTCGTGAGCTGAAAGCGGCGACCATGACCATGTCGACGCGAGGTGAATCCCCACCTTGATAGTAGCTACCCCGCATGATCGGCCATCTGCGGTCACGAAGTCAAGCGCAATTTTCCATGTCTGAGACATGTTTAAACCAAGAAATGACCGGGCGAATCAAAAGTGCTTGTCAAGCAAATACTTACGACGTCGCTCCGTCTCCCCCGCCCGGCAAAAAACTGTAGAAAATCTCGTTCCCGCCGCTCGCGGGAAGACCCGAGGCTCGACGCCGCCGGCAAACGCCCGACCCGCGGCGACCATCGCAGCACGCCTCGCGCGCCACGGCTCCGAACAGTGCCGGGGGCGCTCGACCCTCGCCCCCCCCCACACCCGTCGGACCGAGATGGAGTCAGCTCCATACCCGGTGGGCAGGTGGCACGACGTGAAGTCTCGAGACGTGCCCGGCGACCCTACCGGCCGGCTCCCGGTTGCGGGCGTGGAAAAACGTGGACAGGCTGACCGGCGCGCGCCACGCAGCGACGCCAGTCGCTGAGCATCGCAGCACCGGCCAGTCTCCCCGTCTGTCCCAACGAAATGTATCACAACAAACCGTCCCCGGTACGGAATCGTACTCGCCCGTTCTGCCGCGTTTCGAGGTGCAGGAGCAACCGTAACCGGGGCGGTTGCACGCCCGAGCCAGGCCAGTGCCTGCGACTCGTCTATAGGAGTCGCGTCCCGTTATAATGGCCGCTCCGGTCGGCTCGGCGTACGCTGTACACGGAAGTAAGAAGAGGACGAGGTGCGGGTCACGCGCGAGTGCGCTGGATGGCCAGCCCGTCGAACAAGAGCAACATCGGCAATCGTGCGGAAGAAGGCCATGAAACCCAGAGAAGACATGAAGTGCCCGTATTGCGGAGGCCGGGAGTTCGAACTCGAGAACCTGGGGAACCCCGCCACGACCTGGAAAGTCACGTTTGGCAGCCAGTTCTTTAAGAAAAAAGAACTTCAGGCTTGTGCCTGCAAGCAGTGCGGCTTCGTCTCGCTATTCATCGAAACCGCAGACGATTCGACATAACGGTAACGATTGAGCAGCCGGAGGAGGTCGCCGGCATGCCTCAATCCGCGCCAGGCACGGGCGTTGGCTCGTGCCAGGCTCGGATCTCATGCTGCGGACGATACCATTCGTATCAGGCACGGATAGGGTAAACGCGGGGCCCAAGACGGCCTGTGGGGGGGACACGTATAGCGTAGGCAGGGCGTCGCTCAGGGCCACCGGGGTGCTCGTGTGGGCTGTTGAAGATGCCGGCTATTAGCCTGTCGCGTCGGTTGTCGTGCGGCGGATGATGGCCACCAGCCGTTCGAGTTCGTCCGCGGGTTCACCAAGCGTGCCCTTCTTGACCTTTTCGAGCAGTCGGGCCGCCTCCTCGGACAGGGGCATGAAGCCCAGCGTCCCGCCCACGCCGACCAGTTGGTGGAGGGCTTCGCGGGCCGCCATGCGGTCTCCACGGTCGAGGGCGGCCCGCAGAGTCTCGAAGCGCTCCGGCAGCATCCGGACGAACTCGGCCACCA
Source organism: uncultured Phycisphaeraceae bacterium (assembly GCA_964495075.1). Taxonomy (GTDB): domain Bacteria; phylum Planctomycetota; class Phycisphaerae; order UBA1845; family UBA1845; genus JAFGJQ01. The sequence continues at coordinate 39,799 of CAZBUJ010000048.1, read as the reverse complement.
CCGCCTGAAACCGCGGATCCTCTTCGACACGCCGCATCGCGTCGGGTGGGCGGATCGGGGCATCGTCGTCCAGAGCGGCGGGGGCTTCAAGATACGGCTGACACCGCTCGATGACCTGCTCGAGTGATATCGGTTTTGGCCAGAGATCGTCAAAGCCAACACGTACCAGTTCGTCACGCTGCTCGGCCGCATTGGATGCGGTGAGGGCGATGATGGGCATCAATCGACCGTGTCGGCGCAGATCGGCCGTCGCGGCAATCCCGTCCATGCCCGGCATACGGATATCAATCAGGGCGAGGTCGAAGTCGTGTTCGAGCCCGGCCTTGACCGCATCGGCGCCGTTCGAAACGGCCATCACGTCGGCCCCCGCACGGGTGAGCACGTGCCGGATCAACTCCCGCGTGTCGGGCGAGTCCTCCGCCAGCAGGATGCGGCCCGTCAACCGCAGGCTGCCCTGCCCGCCGACGGCCGCCCCGACGGACGGGATGGACCATTCGTGCGGCGTGACCCACTCGACTTCTTCCAGGGGACCGGTCGCGACCCGCAGCGTGAACGTGCTCCCTCGCCCGAGCTGGCTCTCGACCTCCAAGGTGCCGCCCAGCCGACCGGCAATCCATCGGGCCAGGGTCAGACCCAGTCCGACGCCGCCCGGCCGCTGCGGGGAGGCGGGCTCGATCTGAGCGAAGGCATCGAAGATGGCGTCGAGCTTGTCCTCGGCGATCCCAATCCCCGTGTCCTCGACGGCGATCGTCAATCGCGGGTCGGGCTGATCGCAGTCGACGCGTACGCGCACCCAGACGTGGCCCGCATCGGTCAGCCGCAGTGCATTGTTCACCAGGTTGATCACCGCCTGCTTCAGGCGGACGGGGTCCGTCTCGATCCAGTCGGGGACTTGCGTCTCATAGCGGATGCGATAGTCGACGTCCTTGCAGCCGTGCAACGGCTCGGTCACCGCGCGGACGTCGCGGAGGATGTCGGGCAGGCGGGCTCGCGTACGCTGCACTCCGAGTTGTCCCGCTTCGACTCGGGCCAGGTCGAGCAGATCATCGACCAGGGTCAACAGATGGCGGCCGTTGCGCAGAATCATGTCCACCCGGCGTTGCTGTTCGATCGGCGGAACGACGGGTGACATGAGTTCGGCGGCCCCCAGCATCGCGGTGATCGGGGTGCGGATCTCGTGGCTCATGTTGGCCAGGAACCGGCTCTTGGCGCGATTGGCGGCTTCGGCTTCTTCCTTGGCCTGCGTCAGTGCCGCCTCCGCCCGCTTGCGATCGGTGATGTCGTAAAAGCCGGTGATCAGAGACGGCTCGCCCTCATACACCGTTTTCCGCATGGACACCGCGATCCAAAACGGGGTGCCGTCCTTCTTGCGCACCCGCAGTTCATACCCCGCGAGGGATCCTTCCTGCTCCAAATGCTCGCGGAGGATGGCGCGGTCGGCGGGATTGTAATAGAAGTCTTCCGTCTTGCGGCCGATCAGTTCATCGATGGCGATGCCGAACATCTCGCCCAGCAGTGGGTTGGCGTAGAGCATCAGCCCGTCGGACTCGCGGCTGATCAGCATGGGCACGGGCACGGCCGATGTCATGGCCCGGAACCGCTGCTCGCTGGCTCGCAGGTCGACGGTGTGCTCGTCGATCCGTCGTTCCAATTCATGGCGGGCTTCGAGCAGGTCCTGCTCCGCGTTTCGCCGCGCGGTGATGTCTTCGATGGTGCCCTCGAAGTAGAGCACCTGCCCGTTCTCGCCACGAACGGCCCGCGCGTTGTCCTCGACCCAGATGACCCTCCCGTCATACCGCCGGACGCGAAGGGCGACGCCGAGCATGACCTCGCGTCGCTCGAGTTCCGACAGTTCCCAGGCCCGGTCGCGGGGATCGGCGTAGAGTTCAGCCACGTTGCAGCCCATCAGCGTCTCGCGGTCCGGGAAGCCGAACAACCGAACCAGGGCGGCGTTCGCGTCGATGATCTGCCCGGTCGGCGTGGTGCGGTACATGCCGATCGGCAAGTGATCGAACAGGTTGCGGTACCGGTCCCCTTGCCCGTCGGCCACACCGCGGGCGCGACGCTCGCCTGAAAGGTCGAAACCGGCCCCGTAGAGAATCGGCTGCCCATCGTCCGCGAACGCCGCACGCACGACCTCCCGGACACGGGGCCCGCGGTCTCCCCGCTGGATGAACCGCCGGTGGTAGATGGCGTCTTTGCCCTCCAGCGCACGGTTCCACGCTGCCTCCACCGCTTGGCGGTCCTGCGGGCGGACGGACCCGTGCCACAGGTCTTGCGGGCTGGCTTCCTGCGCGCCGCGGCCGGCCAGACGATAGAACCCCGGCGACAGCCATTCGACGACCATCGCGCCGTCCGGGTCGGGACGCAAGGCGAAGTAGTAGTCCGCCGTCAGATCGGCGAGGACCCGGCAGGCGGCATCGATGTCGGGATGGTTCATCCGACGACGTCTCGTTCGCACGTGTGAATCAGCCCGGGGCCCGCGGCGACGACCGACGCCGCCGCACCCCGCATCCCTCCGTCGCTCATACGCGCACAGCGGAAAGGCTCGGGCGGCGGCCTCCACCGCTCGCCCAGCCGGCGCCAAGGCGGAAAGTTGCTGACGGAATGCATTATCTTAATGTTCGACATAATATTACGTCAATCACCGGCCTGGCGTCACAAGTGCTCGTGTCGGCGAATTCGTTGGGCCAAGCGGCTGGCCGCCGCGGTGCGACCGCGCTGGCCGGTGTCGCAGACCACCAGAAACTCCACGGTATGCGGCTTCGGTGACATCCGGGGCGTGCTGACCCGGTACCGTTTGTAGCGCTGGGTGTGGACCGTCAGTCGCCCGCGCCGGGCCAGCACCCGGAGCAGCCCGTCGAGCGGCATGTTGCCGTCGGTGCTGTAGCTGACGAGGATCCACGGCACGTCGAGCGTGTCGACGAGTTGCTCGAAAGCCGGCAGCGCGTCGCCGGCACTATTGTAGGGTGATCGTCGCAGGCTCCGCCAGTCCTTGCGGATCGCGGACTTGTCGCGCTTGCGTCCGTTGACTCGGATCCGCGGGTCGAGCGGCGGCTTGTCCCACAGCACGACCGTGTTGAGCACGTGGTAATTGCTGCCGTATGGATGCTGGTTGTAGGGCGGATCGATGTACACGATGTCGGGCCGGCGCCCCGCCGCGGCAGCCAGTTGACCGGCGAACGTCTGTGCGTCTTCGCGGAAGGCGGCGTTGCGGTGGCCGTTGTCGTATGTGGCGGGCGGGCTCAGTTCGATCGTGCTCCGGATGCGGTAGAGCGCGGTGGACGTCTTTCCACCCCAGCCGTGATGGAATCCCTTGAATACGCCGCTCGTGTTGCTCACGTAACTGACGGCATACACCATGGCGCTGAGCAGGTAGGCCCGTTCGTCGGGCGAGAGTCGCCCCTCCTGCTCCCAAGACGCGATCTGCTCCCGCATGGCGTCGATGCGTTCCCCGTTCCGGCGGGTGAAGAACATCCGCTCCCGCTCGGGGTCCGCCGCCTCGTCATCGGCGGGGCAGAGGTGGCGGGCCACGTAACCGTGACGTGGCGTCAACGTGTTCAGGTGGGCGAACACATGGTCGCGTCCGCCCACAGCGCGGAAGGCCGGCGGCTGATTGATCGCGACGGTCGCGCGGGCGATTTCGTGCGCGTAGGGCTCCCAGTCGTTGGCCAGCACGCGGAGACCCATCGTCTTCGCGAGCCGCGCCACCACCGTGCTGCCGGTGAACAGATCGACGAAGGTGGCCCCGGTGCAACCAGTCTGGACGATTCCTTTCGCAATGAGCGGCAGCAGTTTTCGTTTATTCCCAATGTACGGAATCAGTTGGGAGTAAACATATTCGTCGGTGCGGACGGCAGCATGCCGTCGAGGATGATGGTACGCCTGTTGGGGGATGACGTTATGACTGGCTTGTTCTGCTCGTTCCACGATTCCCGCACTGCATAACGAATAAAGCCGGGGGCCTGCCCCCGGCCGGCCGCCGCGTGCCCGGTGTCGCAAGGGTGCGGAGGTGCCCCGCCCCGTCTGCCCCGTGCCCTGTTCCTCCCAGAGTGGCGCTGGTCGGTCGGCGCTGCCGGGCCTGCTGCCGGCGCCTGCCCTGATTCCGTGACAGTTGGTCCGCCGCGACCCTGCCGCTTCCGGCAAGCGGCCCCATTGTAGGCGCCCGCGCGGCGATGCACACACTATTCTGGAAAACCCGGGTATTCGTGCCCGCGGCGCGCGGGGGGATTCCCCATCTGTCGGCTGAGCCGCAATCGGATCGGCTGCGAGGCGCTTGGCGCGTGGTGCGACAGTGAAGGGCGTTGTCGCGTAAAGAGTTAGCACTGTCTCGTGAAGAATTGCACTTGTTTTTTTCGGGGTGATCACTACAGTCGCACAGACGGTTGGCCCCAACCTTCGGTCGGTGCCGTGTGAGTTGTGTGCTCGCGCGACGCCATGTCCCGGTCGTGCCGTGTCACGGAGACGCGAGTGTGGTAGCCAGCACAGTGAGCATCGGCGATGTCGCCCCGTACGCGGGCGTGCTGATCGTCATCGTTTTCGCGATCCTCCTCGCGGGCGGCATTCTCCTGGCGAGTCATTTGATTGGTCCGCGTCGCGAGCACGGTGCGGTCAAGGACGGCACGTACGAATCCGGGGTGCCGCTGGTCACCGATGCCCGGCGGCGGTTTCACGTGCGGTTCTATATCGTGGCCGTGTTGTTTCTGCTGTTTGACGTGGAAGTGCTGATGCTCTGGCCTTGGGCGCCGGTCTTCACGAAGGTATGCCAGACGGACGGGAGTGTTCCCTTGTCGAACGGTGCGATAGCGGGTCCCGGTTACCTGCTGGGCGCGATGGGCATTTTCGTTCTGCTGCTGGTGATTGGACTGGTTTACGAATGGAAGCGGGGTGTCTTCCAATGGGATTAGCCAAGCGGGCGCTTGAGAAACTGGTGTATGCACCGCACCAGATGAGCAAGGAGGACATCCTCACCACGCGCCTGGATCACCTTGTCGGTCTGATCCGCAAGCGCGCGGTGAACTGGGGCCGGCGCAATTCGCTGTGGCCGATGCCGTTTGCGACGGCGTGCTGTGGCATCGAGCTGATGGCGACGGGTGCGAGCCGCTACGACATCGCCCGATTCGGGGCGGAGGCGATGCGATTCACGCCGCGTCAGTGTGACCTGATGCTGGTGGCCGGCCGCGTGCCGATCAAAACGATGCCGGTGCTGCAGCGCATTTATCAGCAGATGTGCGAGCCGAAGTGGGTCATCAGCATGGGTGCGTGTGCGAGCAGCGGCGGTGTGTTCGACACGTACGCGGTGGTCCAGGGGATCGACCAGTTTCTCCCGGTGGACGTGTACGTTCCGGGTTGTCCGCCGCGGCCGGAGACGTTGCTGGAGGGCGTGATGGCCATCCAGCGGATCGTCGACGAGGAGGGCGTGGTTCCGAGTGCGGAGCGAGGCAAGGGGCTGCGGATGTCGGTGAAGGCACCGGAGCCGCTGGTCGAGTTGCATGTGGATGAGCCGGCGGGCGGCTGAGCCGTTCGCCGGGAGCGCCGTGATTTCGGCCCGGGCCCGTAGCCTCGGCCGCTGAATTGAGAGCATCATGACGGCTGACGTAAGCAACGTCATTTCGATCCTGCATGAACAGTTCGGCGATATCGACTTCGATCCGAGCCCGTTGATCGAGCGGGGTCATCGTCGGGCGGCCGACCAGATGTGCGTGCGGATCCCGCCCGACCGCGTAGTCGAGGTGATGCGGTTCCTGCACGATGACGGGCGGTGCCAGTTCGATCAGATGTGCGACCTGACGTGCGTGGACTACCTGGAGTTCCCCGACGCGCGGGATCGGTACGGGGTGGTCTACTCGCTGCTGTCGACGATTCACAACCATCGCCTGTGGGCCAAGTGTTTCGTGAACGACCCCGATCCGGTCGTGCCCTCGGTGGTCTCGATCTGGAAAGGGGCGGACTGGCTGGAGCGCGAGGTGTGGGACCTGTTCGGCGTGCGGTTCGACGGGCACCCGGACCTGCGGCGGATCGTGACATGGGAAGGGTTCGAGGCCCATCCGCTGCGGAAGGACTATCCGTTGCGCGGGCGCGGTGAGCGTGAGAACTATACGGCGGTGGAACGTGACAGTGCGGAGGTCACGCAGGATCCGCACTTTGCCCCGAGAGACGAGTGATCACGGCGGGCCGCGGGCGGTTACGCGGGGCGTCGCTGCATTGGAACGGCATTCATGACCAGGATACCTGATGCGTCACAGCAGGAATATCGCGACGCGACCTACGCGCCCGAAGAGCCGGGCAGTGACGTCTGGGTCCTGAACCTGGGCCCGCAGCACCCCGCGACGCACACTACGCTCCGCCACGTGCTGGAGCTGGACGGCGAGCGAGTCGTCGGTTGCACGGTACACATCGGCTACCTGCACAGCGGGTTCGAGAAGCTGGGGGAGCACCTGAACTACAACCAGTACGTCGTGGTGACCGACCGGATGAACTACGTGTCGCCGATGGCGAACAACATCGCCTGGCACCATGCGTGCGAGCGGCTGTTCGATATCGAGATCACGCCGCGGTGCAAGGCGATTCGTACGATCATCGCCGAGCTGGCCCGGATCCAGGATCACCTGGTCACGGTCGGCTGCACCGGCCTGGACCTGGGCGGGTACACCGCGTTCATGTACGCGTTCAATCCACGGGAATACATCTACGACCTGTTCGAGGAGGCCTGCGGGCATCGGTTCACGACCAGTTACACCCGCGTGGGCGGGCTGATGCAGGACATCCCGCCGGGCTGGCCGGCTCGGGTCAAGGCGTTCTGCACGAAGGCGTTGCCGCAAGGAATCGCCGACATGGAGAAGCTGCTCACGCGGAACCGGATCGTGATCGAGCGGTTGACGGGGATCGGGTATATCAGTCACGACGACGCGATCAACTGGGGTCTGACCGGTCCGCTGGCCCGGGCGAGCGGCGTCCGCCGCGATCTGCGGAAGGACGAGCCCTACCTCTGCTACGCGGACAACTGGGACGGCAAGGGCAGTTCCGGGGTGGATTTCAAGGTGGCGATCAGCGAGCGGGGCGACTGCTTCGCCCGGTATCTGGTTCGCCTGGAGGAAATCCGCCAGGCGGCTAACATCATCCTCCAGTTGGTCGACAACATCCCCGAGGGGCGGATCAACGTACTGCCCAATGAGAAGAAGACGCTGCCGGACAAACAAGAGATTTACTTCAGCATCGAAGGGTTGATTCACCACTTCGAGCAGATCATGACCAACCGGGGCCACCGGCCACCGGTCGGTGAAGCCTACGGCTGCAACGAGACGGCGAATGGAGAGCTGGGGTTCTACCTGGTGAGCCGCGGCGGGAACAGCGCGTACCGTGCCCGGTGCCGCCCGCCCAGCTTCATCAACTACCAGTGCTTCCCCCACCTCGTGGTGGGTCATCAGATCAGCGACGTGATCGCCGTGCTCAGCGGGATGAACATCGTCGCGGCCGAGTTGGATCGCTGACCGCGGTGGGATGAGGGCTAGAACGCATGGCTTGGCCAACGATCGACAGAAACGAACCTGCCGCGGAGGCGGCCGACGACCCGGTCCTGACCGAGGAAGTCAAGGCGAAGATCCGGTCCTTCTTCGACCGCTACGAAACGCGGAAGGCGGCGATGCTCCCCGCGTTGCACATCGTGCAGGAATCGGCGGGCTTCATCAGTTGGCGCGCGATGGAAGAGATCGCGGAGGTGCTGGGCGTGGCGCCGTCGGAGGTGTTCGACGTCGTGACGTTCTACACGCATTACTGGACTCGGCCGCGGGGCAAGAAGACGATCGTCGTGTGCCGGAGCATCACGTGCGAGGTGCTCGGGGCCGCCGACCTGCTGGACGCGTTCAGGAAGCACCTGGGCATCGATGTCGGCGAGACCACACCGGACGGGGCGTACAGTCTGGCCACGGAGGAGTGCCTCGCGCTGTGTGATCACTCGCCGTGCGTGCTGATCAATGAGCGCAAGCACGGCGGGCTGCGACCGGAGGACGTGCCGGCCCTGCTGGCCGACCCGGACAACGACAAGCTGGATGTTCCGCGCAGCGATTTGTACGACCCGGTTTATACGCCGGCCGCCCGGGACACGAAGGCGAACGAGGCGGATCGCCGCGTGTGATGGCGGACACGCCGCAGCCAGGCGGCCAAAGATCGACGATAGATGACGAGCGTTGAACCAAGCAACACAAGGCTGGTGGGCACAGGGGCGCGAGAGGATTGCCCGGCTCCCCCGTTCTGCGCGCTTGCTCGTGGGGCTGGCGGTGATCTATGTCACGTTCGGGTCCCTGCTGGACCGCGACGTATTCGGTCGGTCGTGGGTGGTGCGTCCCGCGTTCAATCCCAACGTGGCCGAGGCGCAAGCGATCTTGCACGGGCGTCTGGATCTGTGGCCGCGGCGGTGGGACACGGCGTGGTACGAGGGGCGCGTGTACAACGTCTATCCGCCGATGTTCACGCTGATCGGGCTGGTCGGCCTGTCAATGAACCCGCACGAGGTTCCGGCGCTGATTCCGGGCGTGCTGGTGTTCGTCCTCCCCGGGTTGGGCTTCGCCCTGTTCTACCGGCGGACGCAGCGGATTTGGCTCGCCGTGTTGTTGACGATCACCTACACGACGGGCACGTCGCTGTTGCCGGTGGCCAGTCGGGCATTGGCGACGGGATCGGCGAACTTCGTCAATCACGTGCTGTCGCAACTCGGAATGTTGTTGCTGTTGCTGGATTACTTCGGGCGGCGGCGGCTGTGGCCGGCGGCGATCGGGCTGATGATCGCGTGCTGGTCGCGCCAGTTGACGGCGTTTTACGCGATCGCCCTGCTCGCGATGGCCGTGGCGAATACGACGGGATCCGCGCGTGTGACGCGCGGGGTGCTGGCGGGGGGGGCGGTCGCGGCCGCGCTGGCCGTTCCGATGGTGTTCAACACGTTGAAATTCGGCGATCCCCTGGAATCGGGTTATCGCTACGTGTACGTCGGGCGCGACGACTACTTCGCCCGGCAGGCGCAGGATGGTTTGTTCGCGGCGCGGTTCGTGCCGCGCAACCTCTACTACATGAACGTCGGTCTGCCGGAGCGGCGGCAGACGGACGGTTCGTCTCGGCTGCGGCCGAACGACAAGGGCACGGGCATCTGGTGGACGACGCCTCTGCTGTGCCTGGCCCTGGTGGACGGGCGTCGGATCTGGAGGAACCGGGAAAACCGGGCGGTGCTGTCCGCGGCGGGCCTGGTGTACCTGGCCTTGCTGTTCTACCACGTCACGGGCGCGTCGCAGCCGGGCTACAACCGATTCTCGTTGGACTTCGTGCCGGTGTTGCTGGCGGTGCTGGCCCCGCACTGTGCGGGGCGGTATCGCGGCGTGGCGACGGCCGGGCTGGCCGTGTGGAGCGTGTGCTATTTTCAGTGGGCGGTCGGCCCGCTGTGGTGAAGATCGGCGATGTCGGATTACGAACCGATACTGTTGCGTAACGTCGGGGTCGAGGGATCGGCCACGCTGGGCGTGTACAAGCGGCGCGGCGGCTATCAGGCGCTGGCGAAGGCGTTGAAGATGACGCCGGAGGAGGTGGCCGCCGAGGTAAAGAACGCCGACCTGCGGGGCCGGGGCGGGGCCGGCTTCCCCGCGGGCGTCAAGTGGGGGTTCTTGCCCAAGGACCGCACGGTGACGTATCTGTGCGTGAACGCCGACGAGTCGGAGCCGCCCACGTTCAGCAACCGCGTGTTGATGGAGAATGACCCGCACCAGTTGATCGAGGGTACGATCATCTCGGGGTATGCCACGCGGGCCACCGTGGCGTACATTTACATGCGGGTCGAGTTCCACGAACCGTTTCACGTTCTCCAGCGTGCGATCGACGAGGCGTACGCCGCGGGCTACCTGGGCAAGAACATCCTGGGCAGCGGCTACGATCTGGAGTGCTACATTCATCGCGGCGCGGGGGCGTACATCTGCGGCGAGGAGACCGGGCTGATCGAGTCCATCGAGGGCAAGCGGGGTTGGCCCCGCATCAAGCCGCCGTTTCCCGCGGTGGAGGGCCTGTTCCGCAAGCCGACCGTGGTCAACAACGTGGAAACGTTGTCCAACGTGCCGCACATCATCGAGCGCGGGGCGAGCTGGTTCAAAGGCATCGGCCCGGCGGGCAGCCACGGGCCCAAGCTGTTCTGCGTCTGCGGACCGGTGAACCGTCCCGGCTGCTACGAAGGCCCGATGACCATCACGGTCCGCGACCTGATCTACGGCGACCAGTACGGTCAGGGGATGATCGGCGACAGGAAGGTGAAGGCCGTGATGCCCGGCGGCGTGTCGATGGGGATTCTCACCGGGGACGAGTTGGACATGAAAATGGACTTCTCCGACCCGACGAACTACTCGCTGCTGGGCCTGGGCACGGCGGCGGCGGTGGTGGTCGACGAGGACACGGACATTCGCATGGTGCTGGAGCGCGTCACGAAGTTCTTTGCTCACGAATCGTGCGGTCAGTGCACGCAGTGCCGGGAGGGCACGTCGTGGGCGTACAAGATGGCGCGTCGCATCTCGCGTGGTCAGGGGCGCAAGGTCGACCTGGACATCATGCGGGAGACGGCGGGCAATCTGGGCATGATGCCCGGGTTGAGCATCTGCGGGCTGTCGGACGGGGCGGCGTTCCCCATCCGGACGATCATCGATAAGTTCCGCAACGAGCTGGAAGGATACGTAAGCGCGGACGACGCACAGCCGGGCGACAAGCCTCTGGCAGTGATGAGATAAAGGGAGCCAACACGGCGATGCCGAAGATCGAGATCGACGGGATTGCGGTTGAATGCCGGGCGGGCATCACGGTGCTCCAGGCGGCGATCGATGCCGGGTGGTCCGTTCCCCACTACTGCTACCACCCGGGGCTCAGCATCGTGGCTTCGTGCCGGCTGTGCTTGATGGAAATGCAGATGCCGCACCCGAAGACAGGCAAGATGGACTGGGCGCCGAAGCTCATTCCATCGTGCCAGACGCCGGTCAAGGACGGGCTGGTGGTCCGCTTCACGTCGGAGGCGGTGAAGAGAAACCAGCGCCGGACAATGGAGTTCTTCCTCCTGAACCACCCGCTGGATTGCCCGGTGTGCGACCAGGCGGGCGAGTGTCTGTTGCAGGACTACAGTTACGAGTTCGGCGACGCGACCTCGCGCATGCACGACAAGAAACACAAGACCCCGAAGAAGGACCTGGGGCCGTATACCCTGCTCTACAGCGACCGGTGCGTGTTGTGCACGCGTTGCGTTCGGTTCGCGCACGAGATCAGCGGCACCCATGAGCTTTGCGTGGTCAATCGCGGGTCGCGCAACGAAATCGACGTGTTCCCCGGCCGCGCGCTGGACAATCCGCTTCAGGGCAACGTGGTTGACCTGTGCCCGGTGGGGGCCCTGCTGGACAAGAACTTTTTGTTCAAGCAGCGGGTCTGGTTCCTGGAGCGGGCCAAGTCGATCTGCCCGGGCTGCAGCACCGGCTGCGCCGTTCACGTGGACCAAAACCAGGACACCGTCTACCGCCTCAAGCCGCGGTACAACCCGGGCGTGAACGACTGGTGGATGTGCGATGATGGGCGGTTCGGGTGGAAGTACGTACACGACGAGACGCGCATCACGGCGCCGATCTACCGGGAGGGGGACGAGGAGCGGGCGCCGTGCTGGGAATACGTGCCGGACCTCGTGGACGCCCGGTTCCGGCAGGTGGTCGAGGAGCGCGGGGCGGACAAGATCGCGGTCGTGGTGTCCCCGATGATGGCGTGCGAGGAGGCGTGGTTGCTGATCCGCTACCTGCGATCGGTGGCACCGCTGGCCACGCTCGTCCCCGGCCCGGTCCCGATCGAAGGCGAGATGCAGGAGTTCCCCCGGGGGGCCGCGGGCAGCGACGTCAAGTTCACGATCCGTCGCGAGAAGTGCCCCAACCGTCGGGGGATCGAGACGATCGTCGGCCACGCGGGCGGCCCGACCCTCGACTTCAACGCGTTCTGCGGGCGGGCGGGCTCGTTCGCCGCGGCGTGGATCGTGGGCGGCTACCCCAAGCCGTGGGTCCCTGATGGCCTGGGGCCGGCCGTGTCGCGGATGGACTTCTCGGTGGCCCAGGACCTGTTCCCCAACGCGGTGACGGACGCGGCGAGCCTGGTATTGCCGGCCTGCGCGTTCGTCGAGCGGGACGGGAGCTTCATGAACTACGGGGGCAAGGTGCAGCGGTTCGAGCGGGCGATCGCGGCGCCCGACGGCGCGAAGCGGGATGGGCAGTACTTGTTCGAGATCGCGGGCCTGGTGGGGCTGTACAACGCCGAGCGCGTGCGGGAGATGATGGCGGAAGAGATCGCGGTGTTCGGTCAGGTGGAGGAGGCGCCTCCTTTGCCGGCCCATCAGCACTGACGCAGCGAGCCGGGCTGGGGCACTCGATCGCCCCGGAGGGCATTCATGCTGGAGTTCTTCAAGCAACAGTGGGTATTCAGCACCGTGCTGGCCGCGGTGATGTTCCTGGTCGTCCTCACGCTGGTGGCCTACGCGTCCCTGTTCGAGCGGAAGGTCGCGGCGTGGGTGCAGGACCGCCACGGGCCGAACCGGGTCGGCTTGTTCGGCCTTTTCGGACGGCGGGTCTGGGGTCTGGGGCAACCCATCGCGGACGGCATCAAGTTCTTCACGAAGGAGGACGTGGTTCCGGCCCACGCCGACAAGCCGCTCTACATCGCGGCCCCGGCGATCGCCCTGTTCGTGGCGTCCCTGGGGATGGCGGTCATTCCGTGGGGCGGGTGGGTCGACCTGTCCTCGTCGGACGCTCCCGGCCCGATCGACGTGCTGGGTGACGGGTCAGTGCACGCGGACGTTGCGGCCCAGATCGCGAGCATCGATATCGGCTTGCTGTTCCTGCTGGGTGTGGGGGCGATGGGGGTGTACGGCATCGTGCTGGGCGGCTGGGCAAGCAACAACAAGTACTCGCTGTACGGCGCGCTGCGGGCTTGCGCGCAGATGATCAGTTACGAGATCCCGTTGGGGCTGGCGATCCTGGTGGTCGTGCTCATGGCGGGCACGGTGCGGCTGGAGGAGATCATCCTGGCCCAGGTCGGGCCGGGCCACGTCTGGTACGTGGTCATGCATCCGGTGGCCTTCTTGATGCTGTGGGTGGCGATGTTCGCCGAGACGAACCGGATGCCGTTCGACCTGCCCGAGGCGGAGCAGGAGCTCGTGTCGGGCTTCATGACGGAGTACAGCTCCATGAAGTTCTCGATGTTCTTCATGGGCGAGTACACGCACATGATCATCGGGGCGGCGTTCCTGTCGTCGCTGTTCTGCGGCGGGTGGCACCTGCCATTCGTGCCGGGATTGCATCCGGAGGACTCGAGCCTCTGGGCAATGCTGCTCAAGATGCTCGTAATGGTCATCAAGGTGATCTTCTTCATGTTCCTGTACATGCTGATCCGCTGGACGGTTCCGCGTTTCCGGTTCGACCAGCTAATGCGAGTCTGCTGGCAGAAGATGATCCCGCTCGGTGTGGGGCTGGTGCTGGTCACGATCGTGGTGGTGTACGTGCGCGGCCCGGGCATGCCGCTGTGGCAGGAGCTGCTCTGGTGCTGGGGCGGGAACGTCCTGGTGCTGGTGCTCGCCGCCATCTGGAGCCTGATCGCGCAGATGCGGGGCAAGCGACTCAGCGGTCGGCAGGAGAACATGCCGCGGATTTCAATGGGGGCCGCGACGGCGGGTGGTTCGTAACGGGCCGGCGGCCCGGGGGCCGTCGGTTCAGTTCGCCCGACGCGGCGACGCGGGGGCTTTGTGGGGCAGGTGAGCGATGAAGGAAGAGGACATCATCAACGTCGACGCGGCCCAGCCGGAGTTGAGCACGGCCGAGCGTTTCTATCTGCCGGTGTTCTACGAGGGTGTGACCACGACGGTCAAGCACCTGTTTGGCATGTGGGGCGACGGCGGCAAGTTCACGGTGCAGTATCCGGAGCAGAAGCGGAAGCTGCGGATCGCGAACTACCGCGGCGTGCACCGGCTGAACAAGGAGCGGTACCGGGGCCCCGACGGGAAGGAGGAGGAGCGCGTCGCGTGCGTGGCGTGTTTCATGTGCTCGACGGCGTGTCCGGCCAACTGCATCCATATCGAGGCGGGCGAGTCTCCGTGGCCGGACCGGGAGAAGTATCCCGTCCAGTTTGACATCGACGAGTTGCGGTGTATCTACTGCGGCATGTGCGAAGAGGCCTGCCCGGTGGACGCCATCGAGTTGACGCCCGAGTACGATCTGGTAGGACAGTCCCGCGAGGCGATGATCTTCGACAAGGAGAAGCTCCTCGAGGTGTACGACCGGACGAAAGACATCAAGCCGCGCAAGGACCCGAAGATCACGGGCTACCCCGGTACGGACGAGCGTCTGAGCGGTTCGGATGCGTCGCCGGACGATGACGAGCACTGACGGTCCGAGACGCCGCGAGGAGGCGCGACCCCGCGGTGACGAAAGGATGCGATCGCTTGACACACGCTGAGGCAATCCTGCTGTACGTGCTGTTCGCCCTTGGCGGCACGGGGCTGTACCTTGCTCTGCCGCGGGCGCGGGCCCGCTCTACGCAGATGGCGGGGCTGCTGCTGGGCGCGGCGGCCGTCGTGGGGGTGATGATGCTGCTGGGGGCCCGCCTGTTGGGCCCGTCGTTCTCGAATGTCTATTTCTACCTGTTCGCGGGGATTGCCCTGCTGTGTGCGGCGCGGGTGGTGACGCACCCGAAGCCGGTGTACAGCGCCGTCTATTTCGTCGGCGTGGCGGTCGCGGTGGCGGCACTGGTGTTGCTTCAGGGGGCGGAGTTCCTGGCCGTGGCGCTGGTGATCGTGTACGCGGGGGCCATCCTGGTGACCTACGCATTCGTGATCATGCTTTCGCAGCAGACGCGGGTGGCCGTCTACGACACGCGGGCCCGGGAGCCGTTCGCAGCCGTCCTGATCGGGTTTGTGGCGATGGCGGCTATTGCGGGGCGGGTCACCGACGGCACGAACGATCGGCCGGGCGTGGCGCCGCCGGTGGCGCCGATCGCGGTCCTGGTGGACGGGGGCGGTGCCGATCCGTCCGGCGCCCGGGTGGCGGATAAAGCGGGAAACACGGCCGGCATCGGCCGTTCGATGATGATCGAATACGTCGTGGCGCTGCAGTTGGCGGGGATTCTGCTGTTGGTCGGCATGGTGGGGGCGATTGCGCTGGTGCGCAAGCGGATCCCGCGTGACGTGCCGTCAGATCCACCGCCGCCGATCGGGCAGGCGGGCCGCCAGGTCCGCCCGTTCTGACGCTTGCGTCCTGGTTGGACGCGGGGGCTCGGATGCAGCGTGGGCGACGGCTGAAACGCGAGGCAGGTATGCCAGAACCGGTCATGTACCATTACGTCGTCATCGGGGCGGCCCTTTTCGCGATGGGGCTGGCGGGTTTCCTGACCCGCCGGAACTTGATTGTGATGTTTCTGTCCACTGAGGTGATGTTCCAGGGCGTGGTGGTGAACTTCGTTGGGTTGGGGCGGTTGCACCACGCGATCGACGGGCAGATGGCGGGTTTGTTTCTGGTGGTGGTGGCTGCCGTGGAGGCCGGTCTGGGGCTGGGGCTCGTGATCCTGTTGTATCGACGGCGGGGGAGCCTGGATGCCGAGGCGTGGGCCAACATGAGCGGCTGAGTCGCAGCGGGGCGCGGTCTCGAGGGCGGAAGGCGACGGCGGGTCTCGGATCCGCCGGTCATGAGTAGCGAGGCGATGGACATAATCACGCTCAAGCTCTGTGGGATTCTGATTCTCGTGCTGCCCCTGGCGGGGGTGGCGGTGGTTGGCGCGCTGGGGCGCCCGGTGTTGCGTGACCGGAGTCACTGGCCGGTGATCCTGGGCGTCGCAGGGGCCGTCATCTGCTCGTTCATCGTGTTCGGTGTGGTTCGCGGCGCGGCGGTGGACGCGGGCGAGGGGGCAGCGCGGGCGATCGTACCCGTCTACGAGTGGATTGCGACCGGCGACGCCGGCTCGTGGTTCCGCGTGGAGTTCCTGTTCGACCCGCTGACGAGCATCATGCTGGTGACGGTCACCGGCATTTCGCTCCTGGTCGTGATCTACTCGAAGGAGTACATGCGCGAGCACGGGCACGCGGAGCGCGGTTACGAGCGGTTCTTCGCGTTCCTCGGGTTGTTCGTGTTCTCGATGTGCGCGCTGGTGCTGGGCGGCAACTTCGTGCTGCTGTACCTGGGCTGGGAGGCGGTCGGCTTGTGCAGCTACCTGCTGATCGGCTTCTACTACGGCAGGCCGGCGGCGGCCGCGGCGGCCAAGAAGGCGTTCCTGGTCAACCGGATCGGGGACTTCGGGTTCGGGCTCGGCATTTTCCTGATCTACCTCACGATCGGGCATCTGGACTATGACACGGTCTTCCAAGCGGTGCGGACGGCGATGGCCGACCACGGCCAGGGGGATCCGCAGGCCCTGGCGGCGGTGCTGGGGGTTGACGCCGGTGCCGCGTCGGTCGTGATGCACAACATCCAGAGCCGGATCACGGCCATCGCCCTGCTGCTGTTCTGCGGCGCGGTGGGCAAGAGCGCCCAGATCCCGCTGTACGTGTGGCTGCCGGACGCGATGGAAGGCCCGTCGCCGGTGTCGGCCCTGATCCATGCGGCGACGATGGTGACGGCCGGGGTGTACATGGTCGCCCGATGCGGCGTGATCTTCGCGAACTCGACCGTGGCGATGGCGGTGGTCGCCTCGATCGGCGGCGTCACCGCGGTGTTCGCGGCGACGATCGCGATCACGCAATACGACATGAAACGGGTGCTGGCCTACTCGACGATCAGCCAGTTGGGCTACATGTTCCTCGGTCTGGGCGTGTTTGCGGCCAGCTCGGCGATATTCCATCTGTTCACGCACGCCTTTTTCAAGGCGTTGTTGTTCCTTGGCGCGGGCAGCGTGATGCACGCGATGGGCGGCGTCATCGACATGCGCCAGTTCGGCGGGCTCAAGCGGATCATGCCGTGGACGTATTGCACGTTCATCGTCGGCGGGCTGGCCCTGGCCGGCTTCCCGTTATTCTCCGGCTTCTGGAGCAAGGACGAGATCATTCACCACGCATGGTCGCAGTACTGGCTGCTGGGGCTGATCGGCTCGGTGACGGCGGTGCTGACCGCGTTCTACACGTTCCGCATGGTGTTCATGGCGTTTAACGGCGAGGAGCGGGTGCCGCCGGGCGTGCATGCGCACGAGTCGGGCAAATGGATCCTGGTCCCGCTGTGCATCCTGGCCGTCGGGGCGTTTGGAGCCGGCTACGTGAACGTTCATGTTCGCGGCGGCGGGTTCCTGGGCTTCCTGGAGCCGGGGGGCTGGTTGGGCGGGTTCCTCGATCCGGTGATGACGCCGTTCGCGGCGGCGAATCCGCACGGGCACGGCGGTGATCACGGCGGTGGCGGTCACGGATTGATGTACATCTCGTCCGGGCTGGCCGTCGTGGGCATTCTCGTGGCGTGGTGGATGTACGTGAAGCGGCGGGACGTTCCGAAGAGCATTGCCACGTCGCTGCCGTGGGTGCACGGGTTGTCGTACAACAAGTACTACGTGGACGAGATCTACGATGGCGGCGTTGTCCGTCCGCTGCGGGGCGGGGGCCGGCTTGCGTTCGGCCTGGATGAGTACTTCATCGACGGGCTGCTCTGGTTGATCACGGCGATTCCGCGTTCGCTGGCGTTCTGTCTCAAGAGCCTGCAGACCGGGTCGTTGCAGGGGTACGCCGTCACGATGGCGGCCGGTGTGGTGATCCTGGTGTTGCTGGTGGTCCTGACCTAGCGAGGGTGCTCGGCGTTGAACGGTTGGATTCTGACATCGGTGGTCTTCTCTCCGCTGCTGGGCGTGGTGGCGATCCTCCTGTGCGGCCGCGGCCGGGCGAATCTCGTCCGCGGGATTGCCCTGGCGTGCACGTTGCTGACGCTGGTCCTGGCGGTGGTCGCGGCGAACGGGTACTTCGATTCGGAGGCGTCGGTCGGCGGCGGCTACGGATTGGAGCAGAACGTGCGGTGGCTGCCGACGGGCGGCGAGGGGGTGGTCGGCCGGATCGACGTGCGGTACCACGTCGGGGTGGACGCGATCAGCGTGTGGCTGCTGGTGCTGACGGCGTTTTTGATGCCGTTGGCGGTATGGGGCAGTTTCACGGGGATCGCCGATCGGGTGAAGGAGTATTACATCCTGATGCTCCTGCTCGAGGTCGGGATGCTCGGCGTGTTCTGCGCCATGGACCTGCTGCTGTTCTACGTGTTCTTCGAGTTCACGCTCGTGCCGTTGTACTTCCTGATCGGGATCTGGGGCGGTCCGGAGAAGCGGCGGGCGGCGAACAAGTTCTTCATCTACACGTTGGCGGGCAGCGTGTTGACGTTTGCCGGCGTGCTGTACATCGGGTACTACGCGTACGCCCACAGCACCGCGGCCGTGCCGACCTTCACGCTGGACATTCCCACGCTTTCCGCGATGGGGCGGGAGGGGTTGATGCCGGCCGGCGTGCAGTGGTGGTTGTTCCTCGCCTTCGCGGCGGGATTCTCGATCAAGGTGCCGCTGTTCCCGCTGCACACGTGGCTGCCGCTGGCCCACACGGAGGCCCCGACGGCGGGCAGCGTGATCCTGGCCGGTGTGCTGCTCAAGCTGGGCACGTACGGCTTCTTCCGGATCAGCCTGCCCATGCTGCCCGAGGGCACCGTGGCGTGGGCGCCGTTCATGGCCGTGCTGGCGGTGATCGGGATCATCTACGGGTCGCTGGCCGCGTGGGTGCAGAAAGACGTCAAGAAGCTGGTCGCGTATTCGTCGGTCGCGCACCTCGGGTTCTGTATGCTGGGCATGTTCAGCTTGAAGGTAGCGGGCATGACCGGCGCGGTGATGTACATGTTGAACCACGGGCTGAGCACCGGCGCGTTGTTCCTCGTCGTGGGCATGATCTACGAGCGGTATCACACGCGCGACATTCAGCAGATCGGCGGGTTGGCCCGCAAGATGCCGTGGTTGTCGTTCTTCCTCATCGTATTCACGCTGAGCAGTGTGGGTCTGCCCGGGTTGAACGGGTTTGTCGGGGAGTTTCTCGTTCTGCTCGGGGCGGCGACGTCGTCGAAGACGTCGGACGGGCTGGTGGCCGGGCCGCTGGGCTACGCATACGTCGTGCCGGCGGCGTTGGGGATCATTCTGGGCGCGGTGTACATGTTCTGGATGTGCCAGTGCGTGTTGTTCGGCCCGGTGAAGGAGCCGGCCCACACGCCCGATCTGTCGCGCGGTCTGACGCGGGACCTGACGCTGCGGGAAATCGGTATCCTGGCGCCGATCGCGGTGGTGTGCCTGGTGATCGGCGTGTGGCCGAAGCCGATGCTGCGAACGCTCGACGACTCGATCCGGACGAATATCGCGGCGACCTACGCGGCGGACGGCGCCGGCGGCTCGGCGACGGGTGCCCAGTGGGCGGATTCGCGGCCGGCCGATCAACCGGCGGAACTGTTTACGGACGGGAGCACGGTGGATGGTTGACAGCATCGATTACCTGATCCAGTTGCTGCCCGAGTTGATCCTGACGGTGGGCGCGTGTGCCGCGATGTTCTTCGGGTTGACCCGCGGTACGCCGGGCCGGTCGCTGAGTGGCGGCGTGTCGCTGGCCGCCCTGCTGCTGGGCCTGGTGGCGACGGTGCTGATTCGGCAGGCGGGGGCGGAAGTCAGTCCGCCAGGGTTACACATTACGCCGCTGGTCTTCTACGTGCGGTTCATCGCCCTGGGCGTAGGCACGCTCATTCTGCTGGTGAACTGGCATATCCCGGTGGAGCGTGAGCAAGGTGAGTACTTCGCGATGGTGCTGTTGTCCATCGTGGGGGTCCTGTTCACCGCGTCGGCGAACAACCTGATCGTGCTGTTCTTCGCCATCGAACTGGGGAGCATTCCGACTTACATCCTGATCGGCTTGAGCCGGGAGGATCGGCGTGCATCGGAGGCGTCGGTGAAGTATTTCTTCCTGGGCGCCATGGCGGCGGCGATCATGGTGTACGGGTTCAGTTTCCTGTACGGCGCGTCCGGCACGATGGCTCTGCAAATCGGACAGGCCGGGACGCTGGCCGGCCAGTTCGCCCAGAACCCGACGCCGTCGTTCGCGTTGATCGGGTTGGCGTTGGCGTTGGCGGGCATCCTGTTCAAGATCGCGGCGGTGCCGTTCCACGTGTACGCCCCGGACGTGTACGAAGGGGCCGCGTCCCCGATCACCGGGCTGCTGGGCTTCCTGCCGAAACTGGCGGGCTTCGTGGCGTTGGTGAAGATCCTGGCCTCGTGTGGCTGGCCCACGCAGTACGCCCATCACGCGTGGCTGTCCTGGCTGCTGTGGGCGGTGGCGGCAGTGACGATGACGGTGGGCAACGTGCTCGCCCTCCGACAGACGAACGTCAAGCGGACCCTGGCCTACTCGAGTATCGCCCATACCGGGTACATGCTGATCGCGGTTCTGGTCGGCCCGGTGGCCGGCGAGGGCCCGATGCGAGACGGCGTCGCGGCCATGCTGTTCTACATCGGCGTGTACGGCATGATGAACCTCGGCGCGTTCGCGGTGTTGGCCGCGTTGCAGGTCCGCGGCGAGGCCGCGGAGTCATTCGATGACCTGGCCGGCGTAAGCAGCCGGTACCCGGGGCTGGCCTTGATCATGGCCATCTGCGTGTTCAGTCTCATGGGGTTCCCGCCGACGGCGGGGATGCTGGGTAAAGTGTACATCTTCTCGAGTGCGTTCTCGCTTTCGGACGCGCACCCGTTCCGCGAGCCAATGATCTGGCTGGCGGTGATCGGCGTGGTCAACTCGGCGATTGCCGCGGCTTATTACCTCCGCATCGCCGGCGCGTGCTACCTTCGGGACGCGGTTCACGACTGCCGGCCCTGCGGTGGATCGATGGTGCGGATCGGCGCCGCGCTGTGCAGCGTGGCCGTGCTCGTGCTGTTCGTCTGGCCGAAGCTGGCGGTGGAGAAAGCCCAGTCGGCCGCGGATGGCCTCTCCATGCCGGTGCTGGTCGCCACCCCCGGCGAGCTGGCCGATGCGTCCGCCCCCCTCCCCGATTCCGTTCCTCATGGTGATTAGATCGCCGACGGGCTCGACTCAACAACCCGGAGCGAAGTTTGATTCGCGAAGGCGTGGCCGGTGCGAACCCTGGCGCGGCGCGATCCGACCGGCGAGGAGGCTGCGTAAGCGGAATCAGGTACGATGGCCCGAGAAGCACGCGGGCGGTAATGCCGGAGGCATCCTGTCTGCAAGGCGGCGAAGCCGGGACGAGCATTGGTTGACCGTATTCGTGCGACCCACGCACGAGCGTGCGGCGGATGGCCCACGTACGGTGTGGATCGCCAGGGGCGATCCCCAACCGGGGGCAGGCCGGGAAGCCTACGGTGCGACCCTCGGCCGCTTCCCGGGCGATGCGTGGTTCGACCTCTTCGCGTCTTGAGGACTTGGTTCAGGGGCCGATAATAGTACTGGGATGGGCCATCTGCGGCTGGATTTCTCATATCAACTGACCTCGCCGTGTTTCCGATAAAGCCATAAACGATTGTTGTCGGGCCCGGCCTCTGTCGGGACGGGTCAGTCCGCATCGGTCACACGGGGAGTCGCACACGATGCAGGTGCTTGGAAACCAGTTGCCGACGAGCCTCGGTCGCAAAGCGACACGGGCCAAAAACCGTTCGTTCTGGCCCATCGTCGTGTTCGGTGCCGCGCTGCTGCTGGTGGGTGCGTTTTTCATCCAGCCGCGTAGTGGCACGGCCATCCCGTACTCGACCTCCATCGAGGAGTTCTACGCCAAGCCGGTCGACGCGACGGCCGGCCCCAACATCCTGGTCATTTGCGTGGATGCGTTGCGCCCGGATCACATGAGCCTGTACGGCTACGATCGCGACACAACGCCGCAACTCAAGGCGGCCTTCGCCGACGGCGTAGTGTTCGACCGCGCCTACGCCCCGGCATCGATGACCACGCCCAGCGTGATCGGGCTCCTCACCGGGCTGTACCCGCAGAACCACGGCGTGCGGCTGCTCTGCCAGCAGGTGCCCGACACGACGATCCTCGTGTCCGATCACCTGCGGCGGGCGGGGTACCAGACGGCGGCGGTCGTGTCGAACGCGGTGCTCGCCGATTCGGCCACTGGGCTGGCGAAGCGATTCGATTACTACGACGCCCAGCTGGACGACGCGGAGGGCGCCCGCAAGCACGTGTTCGAGCGGAACGGCCGGAAGACGACCGACGCCGTCATAAACTGGCTGCACTACGTGCGGCGACCGGATCAACCACACTTCGTCTACGTGCATTACATGGATCCGCACGGGCCGTACGAAGCGCCCGCCGACAAGCCGGTCGACTTCACGCATACCCTGCCGGTGCTGGTCGAACTGGACGGTCACCAGAACGGGATCCAACCCACCGGCACGGTGGACAGCCAGGAGATGATCGACGCATATGACGAGGAGATCGCGTACGCGGACCGCGAAATCGGTCGCCTGCTCCGGGAATACGACGAGGCGGGGTTCCTCGAAGACGCGATGGTGATTTTCTGCGCCGATCACGGCGAGGCGATGATGGAGCACGAGATCTGGTTCGGGCACGGGTTGCACGTGTACGAGGAGCTGATCCGTGTCCCGCTGGCGATCCGGTACAAGAGCGTAACCCCCCGGCGTGCGGACTCGCTGGTGTCATTGATTGACATCGGCCCCACGATCCTGGAAACGGCCGGCCTGCCGCTGCCCGGCGGGTTGGACGGGCATTCCCTGTTTGCGCCGATCGACACCCGAGCGGTATTCGCGGAGGCGCGGGGCAACTCCGGCATAACGCACGACAACTCGCACAATGGCCGGTTGTGGCGGTGCCGGATCCACGGTCAGCAGAAGGTGACGGCCCGGATCGGCATGGCCGGACCGGTCCGCGAGGTGCATGCCTACGACCTGAGCACCGACCCGCTCGAGCAGAACCCGTTGCCGGTCAAGGAGGACGATCCGGCCTTTCGCCCGCTGGCGGAATTCATCGCGGCGGATCCCGACCCGGCCGGGCTGCCCCAAGACATGGCGTGGGGCGATCTGCCGGGCCCGAACGTGTCGCCCTTCGCCGACCCGGAGACGCTGGAACACCTGCGGTCACTGGGATACGTCAACAAATAGCGGCGACCTCGCATGGGGCACGCGTGAACGGAAGCACGTTGTGGCGGATACAACCATCGACCCATGCGCCGACACCATGCCATCCTGACCATCCTCGTCGTGGCGGCGGCGGCGCGAGTGCCGTTTCTCTGGCACGGATTCGGTGCCCATCCGGATGAATGGGCGGTCATCCGTAGTGGGCTGGACGTCTGGCAGACCGGTCAGTATTACATCTCCCGGCTTCCCGGCTATCCCCTGAACGAAATCATGATGGGCGGGCTCGCGTGGGTCGGCGGAGCACCGCTGTGTGCCCTGTCGTCGACGCTGGCCAGCCTGATCGGGCTGGCGTTCGTCTACCGGTTGGCGGAGCGGTACGGTGTGGCGGACCCGAGGTGGCTGACGGTCGCCCTGTCGTTTCATCCGTGGTTCTGGTCGTCCGGCACGCACGGGCTGGACTATGCGTGGAGCCTCTGCTGCCAGATCGTGGCGTGGCACTGCGTGGAGTGCGGCAAGCCGGGCCGGGGCGGGGTCTGGGCCGGGATGGGGTTCGGCTTCCGCCCGACGTCGATCGGCTGGATGGGGGCCCTCGGGCTGCTGGTCGTGCTGCGCTCGCGCCGGCGGCGGCCGGCGGCGCGATTCGCCGTCACGGCGGCGCTCATCAGCGCCGGCTTCGCCGCCCTGATCGGGTCCAGGCCGGAGTGCTGGGCGTCGGCCGGCCGTGCGGCGGCGTCGAACGCCGAACTGATCAACCCTGCGAATCTCACGCTGGGTGTGTACCGGACGGTTGAGTTCTTCGGCCACCTGCCAGGTGTGGCGGCACTGGCCGCGGCCTTCCTGGTCGCGCTCCGCGCCCGGCCGAACAATGAGCGGTTGGGCGAGGGCCGGCTGGTCCCGCATTTTCTGGTGGTGGCAGGCTATCTGAGCTTCTTCCTGGTCAACTCCGGCAAGGCGGAGTACCTGTTACCCACCCTGCCGAGCCTGCTGCTGGTCTTGGGCCGCCGCGTCACGCCGGGATGGTGGAAACTCATTACCGTCGCGTTCCTGATCAACGGGCTGGTATCGATCGATCTCGGGCGGGCCGACAAGGGCGGCCTCACGCTGGAGACCCCGCATCTGCGGCGCGGGGCGGTGCTCTGGTACGCCCAGCGGTGTCGGCACCAGAACGAGGCGCTCATGCGGCTCGCGCCGGCGCTGGACGCACCGGGCAGCGTGATCTCCCCGTTCCGCGATTTCTTCCTGCTCAACGCCGTCGACGTTTCGGCCCGCCTGCCGCGCGGCCCCGCCGGGCAGGCCCGGCTGGGTGGCCCGCTGATGCCATTCCGGTTGCATACCACCGAGAACGGCGTGGAATCGCTCCGCCCATGGCCCGGGCTGGTCAAGCCGCAGGCGGGCTCGGTGGTCGGGCTGGCCCGGTGTGACACGGGCGGCGGGGTGGTGTTCCCGGGCGGTGTCGCGCCCGCCGCGGGTTGGGTGGCCCTGATAGAAGGATATTGTCAATCGCGGGGGGCACCCCGTCCGAAAAAAACGAGGTCGCGCCCCCCAACTAGCCGATGAATAAGAACTTTATGAAGCGATGCGCGTGCGAATCTCGAGGCTGTGTGATCGGCCCGGGCCGGGTGGGGACCGGTACGCTCCTGGCGGATGACGTGATCGTCGGGCATCCGTCCAAGAGCCGCCTGGTGACCGACCGGGATTTCAGGGTCAGCAACGGTGCCTTCGTGGGGGAGAACTGCATTCTGCGATCGGGCTCGGTGGTCTACGAAGGGGCCGTGCTCGGCGACGAGGTGCAGACGGCGCATCACGTCGTCATCCGCGAAGGGGCGCGGATCGGTGATCGCTGCGTGCTGGGCAACGGCACGGTGGTGCGCGAATACGCGACGTTGGGTCGTAACGTCCGGGCGATGGAGTCGGTGGTCATCTCGGAAGGTGCGGAGGTGGGGTGCGACGTGTTCATCGGCCCGCACGTCACGTTCACGGCGGGGCGACATATGACGGGTGCCCTGGAAGCGTCCGGTCGCATGACACACGAGGAAGCGGCGGACCGCGAGGGCGACGCCTGGGCCGGCCCGTCGGTGATCGTCGAGGACGAGGTGCGCATCGGGGCGAACGCCGTGCTGCTGGCCGGGGTGCAGCTTGGCACGGGCTGCGTTGTCGCCGCGGGGGCCGTTGTGTCGACGGACGTGCCGCCCGGCGCACTGGCCGCCGGCAACCCGGCCCGGCTGCTCAGACAAGGTGTGCGGGCCCGCGCGTAGGCACCGGGCAAACCATCGGAGAGCCGCGAGCCATGCAGGTCATCAACGTAGAGTTCGATGAGAACACCAACGCCTACCTGAGTCCGACGCCCGATCGCGAGGTCGACCAGACCATCCTCGGCATGATCTGCGATTACATCGTGCCGCGTCTGACCGGGCGTCGCATCCTCGAACTCGGCGTCGGTGACCAGGTGTGGACGCCGCGACTCGTGGAGCGATTCCCTGACGTGACGACGGTCGATGCGTCGCCCACGCTGTTGGCCGCGATGAAGGAGACGTTGGCCGGCAAGACGTGGACGCCGGTCGAGTGTTTCTTCGAAGACTACGAGCCGGCAGACCGGTTTGACACGGTGCTGGCCACGTTCGTGCTCGAGCACGTCGATGATGCAGCATTGATCCTTCGGCTGGCGCATGGCAAGTGGCTCCGCGAGGGTGGGCGGCTCGTCGTGGCCGTGCCGCACGCACTCAGCCTGCACCGGCGACTGGCCGTCCACATGGGGATCGCCTCGCACCCGGGCCAACTCGGTGACACCGACCGGCGGATGCATCACAAGCGGTGCGTCACGTGCCACGAGATGGAGCGGATGATCGTCGACGCGGGGTTCCGCGTCCTCGAGAAGCGAGGCATGTTCACCAAGGTGCTGCCGAACGGCATGCTCGCCCGGTGCAGCGAGGAGCAGCTTCGCGGCATGTTCGACCTCGGGCTGGAACTTCCGATCGAGTACTCAGCGGCGATCTACTTCCAGGCCCAAGCGGACGGATCATGACGGACCTGACGTTTCATCATCTGGGCGTCGCCGTGCCCGATCTGGACGACGCCATCACGACCTACGAGTCGATCTTCGGGTACTTGCTGACCGCGGGCCCCTTCGCCGATCCGGTGCAGCAGGCGTGCGTCTGCTTCCTCCAACCGCAGCATAACGGCGAACCGCTGATCGAGGCCATCGCTCCGCTCGGCGAAGGCTCGCGCGTCCAGCGGCTCATCGACAAGGGGGCCGGCGCCTACCACGCCGGCTACGAAACAGACGACCTCGATGACACCATAGCGGACGTGCGGGCGAAGGGGTGTCTCCTGATCGGAGAGCCAACCCCGGCCGTCGCGTTTGACGGCCGTCGCATCGCCTGGTTCTACACGCCGGCCCGGCAACTGGTGGAGGTGGTGGAACGGTGAGCGGGCAGCCGGTCGACACGCAGCGCCTGCGGCACGATATAGACGCGTCCCTCGCGGCGGGCGACACGGGCAAGGCACTGGCGTGCTTCGCGCGGCTGTGGGGTTGTGACCCCAGCCCGGGGGCGGCGGGCTTCGGGCTTGCCCGCTTCCGGGACGTCGCGGCATCTGCCGCCACGTGCTCGGCCCGCGTGGCCATCCTGCGATCGTTCACGGTCGAGCCGGTGGTCCCGCTGCTTCGGGCCGGGGCACTGGCCGCCGGCGTCCATCTCGACGTGCACCTCGGCGGTTTCAACACCTGCGCCCAGGACGTGCTCGATCCGAACAGTTCGTTGTACCACTTCGATCCGGACATCGTGTTCCTGGCCGTTCAGACGCGCGACGTCGCGCCGGAACTGTGGGACGACTTCACCGACCTGCCGGCCGAGGACGTGTCGGCCGCGGCGGACGGGATCGTGCGTTCGTTCGAGCACTGGGTATGGGCGTTTCGCTCGCGGAGCCAGGCCCACCTCGTCGTGCACACGCTTGAGGCGCCGCCCATCGCCCATGCCGGGCTGCTCGACGCGAACGGTGAGCACAGCCAGGTCGCATCAATCCGCGAACTCAACCGGCGGCTCGGTGAAGTCGCGCGGCGGCACGCCGGCGTATACCTTCTCGACTACGACGAGCTGGTATCGCGTCACGGCCGGCACGCCTGGCACGACGATGTCAAGTGGATGACGATGCGGGCGCCGATCGCCGCGGGGTGTCTCATTCACATGGCCAACGAATGGTTGCGATTCGTCCATCCGCTGGTCGGCCGGGTGTGCAAGGTGCTGGTCACCGACCTCGACAATACGCTGTGGGGCGGCGTGATCGGCGAGGACGGACGCGACGGGATTCGTCTGGGGTCGGATCATCCGGGCGTGGCGTACAAGCAGTTACAGCGTGCCGTGCTCGATCTGTACCACCGCGGGATCGTCCTGGCCGTTTGCAGCAAGAACAACGAAGCCGACGCGATGGACGCGCTCGAGCATCATCCCGGGATGCTGCTTCGGCCGGAGCACTTCGCCGCCCTGCGTCTGAACTGGGCGGACAAGGCGACGAACCTGCGTGACCTCGCGGCCGAGTTGAACGTCGGCCTGGACGCGGTGGCGTTCCTGGACGACAACCCGGCGGAGCGGGAATGGGTCCGCGAGCGGCTGCCGGAGGTCACGGTGATCGAGTGGGACGATCCGGTGGCGTGTGCCGGTGCGCTGCGGGCCCTGCCGATCTTCGAGCGTCCGGGCGTCTCCGACGAGGACCGTCGCCGCGGTCGGTACTATGCCGAGCAGCGTCAGCGGGCGGCACTCGCGCGGAGCGTCGCGTCGCTGGAGGATTTCTACGAATCGCTGGGCATGGAGGCGGAGATCGAGGAGGTCACGCCGCGGACCATCGCCCGGGTCGCCCAGTTGACGCAGAAGACGAACCAGTTCAACCTGACCGCGCGGCGGTACAGCGAACAGGACATCGCGGCGATGGCCGACGACCCGGTGTGGCGCGTCCACACGTTGCGGCTGCGCGACCG
Source organism: uncultured Phycisphaeraceae bacterium (assembly GCA_964495075.1). Lineage (GTDB taxonomy): Bacteria > Planctomycetota > Phycisphaerae > UBA1845 > UBA1845 > JAFGJQ01. Next base: position 11,721 of record CAZBUJ010000048.1, on the reverse strand, counting down.
GTTCGGCGACAACGGGCTGGTCGGCGTCGCGATCACGAAGCTGGACGATGGGGTCTGCGAGATCGATACGTTGCTGTTGAGTTGCCGGGTGATCGGCCGGACGGTCGAGACCGCCCTGCTCGCCCGCGTGATCGACGCGGCGCGGGAGTCCGGTGCGGCGAAGGTGGTCGGCCGGTACCGGGCCACGAAGAAGAACGCGCCGGCCGGCGACACGTACGAACGGCACGGTTTCGTCCGGACGGCCATGCACGATGACGGCACGTGCTGGGAGTTCGATCTTGCCTCGGGCACGATCGAGACGCCGCGGTGGATTCGCTGTCTGCAGCCGCTTTGAGGAGAGGCGTGATGGAGCGATCGTTGCTCGACGAGGTGCGTCTGTTGGTGGCCGACGTGTTCGGCATGGCGGTGGACAGCGTGACGGCCGAGTCGTCGCCGAAGACGATTTCGCAGTGGGACTCGCTTCAGCATCTCAACCTGGTAATGGCATTGGAGCAGCGGTTCGGGCTGACCTTCGGCCCGGGTGAGATCGAGCAGATGCAGCAAGTGGACCAGGCAGCCGAGTTGGTGGCGATGAAGCTCGGCCAGGCCGACCCATCAGCCGCCCGCCCGTAACCCCCCTACCCCCTGTCTCGGATCTCCGTCGCGTGCGAAACACGCGCCGCGGCATGTTCGCCCCGCGGTCGCAACGTGCCGGCGGCGTTGCAATCTCCGGGCCGTACGTTTAGTCTCCAGTCGGTATGGCGAGTCATGACGCATCCGAAGACGATTCGGCGGCTGAGTCCAGGCGTGAGGCCAGCGCCATCGCAGAAGACCTTTTTTGTTCCGAGTGTGCCTACAACCTTCGCGGTGTCGTTGGCGACCGGTGCCCGGAATGCGGGCATCTGCTGGACGCCCTCCGCACGCAGCGAACGCCGATCCCCTGGCAACAACGGGCCGAGCGCGGCCGGATCGTGTCCTACGTGCTGACGCTCTGGCAGGTCACGTTTCGGACCCGTCGATTCTGCGACAACATCGCGCACCCGGTGAGCTATCGTGACGCCCAGTGGTTTCGCTGGACGACGGTTGCGTTGGCGTTTCTGCCGGCGGCTTTCGCAACCGTTTCATTGTATGTCATGTTACCGCCGGAGCAGTCGCCCGAGCGAGTTGACCGGTTCTGGTACATCACATTTCGATCGCCTTCGTACGAACGAATGCTGTTCGACCTGGCGTATGCTGACGTCTGGCCGGCGGTCGTGCTCAACGTCTGTTTCCTACTGTTCCTCGCCGCGGCGACGGGGCTTCCAAGTTACTTCTTTCACCCGTCGTCGATGCCGGTACGTCTGCAGAATCGTGCAATCGCGATGAGTTACTACGCCTGTGCGCCGATCGTACTGACGTTCATTCCGGTCGGCTTGGCCATGATCGCCACAGTGGAGGCGGTTGATTCCAGCTCATCCTCCACGACCGATTCGACGTGGCCGTGGAGGGCCGTCTCTGCGGGGATCGCTGCCTTGTTGATCGTCCTGCAGTGGTTGGCGATCCTGGAACGTCTCGTTCGTCGGACGACGCTGGATTCGAACCTGCGGCGCGTGCCGCTCCAGCTCAGCCTGCCCGTGCCATGGGCGGTCGCGGCGGGGTTGACGATGGTCGGCTTACCGCTGGTCGTGCTTATTGTCGGCGTCGTTGTGGGCAGTCTGTCCTGAGTCCTGTTTGCTTCCCTTCACGGTTGAGTCTCCGCCGTCGCCGCGCGGCTTTGCACTCAGATCGAACGGGATATCGCTTCCTTCCCGATCGGTGCGACGATCGGACGAACGGTGGCGCACTCCCCCATTGTCTTTTCCATCGCGTCCAACGCTGTAGAGGCGGGCACGCTTGTTTCCCTCATCGTGGGGCTGATAACGGATAGGCGAGGCGTCGGGCGAGAACGGATCAACGGGGACGGCGGGCAGATAATCCGGCACCAGCGCCGACAGCTTGCCGGGACGCTCAACGTTGTCGGTTTCGTAGAGTCGGATAGCCAGCGCCGTGGCGGCCATCCGTCGGCTGGCAAGGTGTTCGTAATGGAAATCCACGCAATCCCTCATGACATCACCCGAACTCCTTAACATCATCCCGGTGACAGGCCGCGTCAGTTTACGGACCAACGAGTCCTTCGCCTCGAGTCGAGGAACGTGTTTCATTGCATCCGGCTGATGCGCCTCCGTGACCGCCTGCGCCCAGAGCGTAATGCGGCGGAGGCGCCGGAGGGAATCGAGGACGTAGATCGGGAGAGTGGCGCGCCGCAAGTTGGTCCCACCCTCCCGCGCGGCCAATATATGGATCCAACAGACGGATTTTTGATGCCCGGTCGCCGTAGAAAGCGTGTACGACAGCCTCTCGTCGGCCCTCCTCACGTAGCAGGGCATCAATCAAGCGCTTCACCTGGTCCCGCGTGGCCGCCCCCGTTTCGGCTGACGGCGCGTCGTCGCCCTCCCGGATCCGCAACGTGGGGGCACTCTCCTCGATGAACTTAAAGTTCAGGTTGTGGCACGCCCACGCGGTGAGCAAACCCGCCAGCACCGGGTTTGCGTCCAGGGCGTCGTTGAATGCCAGGAAGTCGGCGCTGGTCGCCAGGGCTTCCGCGTGATTGCCCGCCGCGAACTGCTGCCGGGCGGCGAAATGCAGCAGCCTGGCCAGCATCCGATGTCCGGACAAGTTGGGCATTGGCGTAGTGACACTCGGGTCGTCCAGGCGAAAGCGCCAGGCGACGGCGGTGCGGTGGCGGGCCTGCCGGACCCGCTGCAGAGCCGGCTGGTTGAGCCGCGTGAGTTCCCGCGCGTCGGCCTCCTTGCCCTTTACGGTTTCCGGCGTGTCGATGAACTCCCTGAAGTTGACACCCGCCGTGGAGGTGGCGACGATCAAGCCGATCGCCTCTTCGTAGAGCAGCGCCGCGTTGTCCTCGTCAGGCACGGCGTCAGCGATGGCGTCGAACTCCGCAGCGAAGACCGGCTGACCGGCGGCTTGCCAACGCTTTATCTCGGCGGCCAGACGCCGGTTCGCCTCGTAGCCCCACCAGAGCCGCAGGAGGATCAGTGCCCCTAGAAGGCACGCGGCCCCGGCGCTGAGGCGCTTGAGCCACCAGTACCGTTTGGGGATCGGTTGCGGTTGTGCTGCTTCGTCCATGGTCAATGACAGACTGTACTCGTACCGCGACCCGCGGAGCGCCTTCGCGATGGAACCACATGCCAGGGTGCAGCTATACCCTTGCGTCCCCTACCGCGAACCGTCTGCACCGTCCGTCCGCGTCCGGCGAGGCGTCGACACGATAGGATGGCGTCCGGCGGGCGTCTGCACGATTGTGTCGCATCCCGCGGGCCGCCCCCACGCCGCCTACAAGACGCGGACTTCGAGCATCGTCAGGTCGTCCTCGAACCGTATGCAGTTCGAGCGGGTCAGCAGTTCCTGCTCGATCTGGGCGAGGTCGACGCCCGGTCGGGGGTAGCCCATTTCCTTGAGGACCTGTTCGACGCCATCCACGCCCAGCAGTTCGCCGTCCGGTTTCTGGATTTCGTTCACGCCGTCGCTGTAGACGAGCAGCGTGTCGCCCTGGCCGATCGGCGCGACGCGGTCCTCGTACTCCGCGTCGGGCACGATGCCGAGCGGCAGGCCCTGGGCGTCGAGCTGGTGCCACGACCCGTCGGCCCGGATCAGGAACGGGGCCGGATTGCCCGCCCCGGCCAGTCGCAGGGTGCCGTCGGCCAGGTCGATCAGTCCGCATACGCCGGCCGCGAACGGGGCGGCGTCCCGGATCAAGTGATGGAGATGCTGGTTGACGGCCCGGGCGAACTCGGAAGGTCGAGTAATCCGGTGCTGCTCGCCTTCCCATAGCGAGCGGAGGTACATCGTGTAGAGGGCGGCGGGGACGCCGTGTCCGGCCACGTCGGCGAGGAAGAAGCCGAACCGGTCTTCGTCAACGGGAGCGACCGCGTAGTAATCGCCGCCGATGACGTCGTGCGGGATGTATTGCACGGCGAATCGCACCCGCGGGTCGCTAGGCAGTTCGTGTTGGAGCGACTGCGATTGGATCGCGGTGGCCCGTTCGATGTCGCGGATCTCGCCGGATGCGTCGCGGAAGGTCTCGACTCCACCGACGACTTCCCCGTTGTCGGGCCGGACTGGGGCAACACTGACCCGTAGCGGCACCCGTCGGCCATCTTTGTGTTGCGCGTAGACCACGAACGGGACGGTGCTGGATTGGCCGGTCACGATCGCCCGGTGCAGGGGGCAGTACTCCTCGCCACAGAGCCGGTGGCCGTCCTTGTCGACGTGGCAGAGCACGTCATCGTAGCAACATTTGCCGAGGATGTCGGACGCCGTCCAGCCGGTGATGCGTTCGGCGGCGGCGTTCCAGTAGACGATTTCCCGTGCGGTGTTGGTGACGTAGACCCCGTCGCTGATGGAGTCGAGCACGGTCTGCGGCACCAGTTTTTGGGTCTGGGTCATGACGGTTCCTCCCCGAGGTGGCGGGCGGTCGAAGGTGGTGCGGGGGGTTGTGAACCGGCCTCGCCGTCCCCGGCCGCGACATCCGCCGCGAGGTCATCGGACCGCCCGTTCAGCGGACCCTCGGGTCAGCAGTCCGTCTGGTCAGCGATCGCCGTCGCGGCCAGCCGCGCCGTCCGAACGCCGATTCGTGACTTGGGCTCCGATGCTCGCCCTCCCAGAACCGCGCCGGGGTGGACTCGAACCACCGACCGCCGGATTAGAAATCCGGTGCTCTATCCGACTGAGCTACCGGCGCCGGGACCTTGGTTATACCGCTTCGGGGCGTGGCAAGGAAGCTGTGGCCGGCGACGGTCGCGTGGGGGCGATCGACTGGGCGACGGGCCGGCCGGGAGTTGGGTGTGGGCGACGGCGCGGCGTGGCGATCGCTCGCGGCGACGTCCCGGCCGGGGCGCTGATCTGGGCGATGTTTCGGCGAGAATGCTGGATCTGGGCGACGTCTTGGCGGTGACGTTGAACCTGGGCGACGTGTCGGCAGCGACGTTGGGTCCGGGCGACGTCTTGACGGGGACGCTGAGCCTGGGCCACGTCTCGGCGGCGACATGGGGTCCGGGCGACATCTCGGCGGTGACCTTGGTCTTGGCCAAGCCAGCGGGAGCCTCTCGACCCGTGCGCATCGGCGGCAATCGCCAGCGCCAGGACAGCGTACGGCGGCAGCGGGAGTCGTGCTCAACTGGTCGGGCTGGTGTCGGATCGCCTGCTGCTTGGCCGTCTTCGGGTCACTTAGGTTCTGGCCGGCTTCGGGTCGCTTGCTCCGCGGTGGCCACGTGCTATGATAAGGTGGTTGCGAGAAGATCCGGGGCGTAGCTCAGCCTGGTTTAGAGTGCTTGACTGGGGGTCAAGAGGTCGCTGGTTCGAATCCAGTCGCCCCGAATCAGTAAACCACCGAACAGCAAGGACTTGCGTCACAATTTGGCGTGAGTCCTTGCTTCATGTAAACTCCCTGCGCCATAGGAACGCCACCGTTTCGCCACAGGAACGCCACAGCGGTCAAGAGGTCTTAAATCGACCTGCCGACCTTTTGACTGACCGCCAGGGAGGTCAAAAAGCATGGCATTCCTCAGAATACGGGCCAACGGAATGTACTCCCTCGCCTTCTGGTGGAAGGGAAAGACCTACATCAAAGCCCTCGGCACCGACGACGAGCAGGTCGCCAACGAAATCAAGGAGGACGCCGAAGAGCAACTGACTCGCATCCGCCGTGGTGAATCCGCTCTGGCATCCAAACTCCTAGCTGATGGCCATTCCATCGTCGATGTCCTGTTCGGCTCCGAGAAGATCGCCCACCTGATCAACTCCCCCACCGATGACAATCCTCTGACTCTCTCGGAACTCAAAGAGGCTTTCATCGACAACCTCAAGGCGACGGATCGGACCCCCGGCCACATCGAAGGCACGCGGGTCCACCTCGACCACTTCATCCGAGTGCTCGGCGATGTCCGAGTGACGAGCCTGACCGACGCTGACATGATCGCTTTCCAGCAGAAGCGGGCGAAAGAGAAAGCGACCCGAAAAGCGGGCAAAAAGAAGGCGAAGAAGGCCGCCAAGAAGGCCACAAAGAAGAAATCGCGGGCGAAGAAGAAACCCACCAGCAACAGGACCGTTACTCAGGGGACCATCCGTTCTGATTTCAAATCGCTCCGATCAGCCGTCAACTGGGCGATGGAACGCAAGCCGCCGTTGTTGACGACCTGCCCTTTCACGATCCCCAAGATCACAGACACCATCGTGAAGCCCTTCCTCCCCACCGAGGAGATCGAGCGCCTGATCGAGTCTACGCCGGAAGATGAGCGGGGCGACCTGTCGGCTCGCTGGGTTTTGACCCTGGATGAGATCAACAAGTTCATCCAGATGACCGGCAGGGGAATGCCCGAGATGCTGCTCCCAATGCAGCTTGTCTGCTCCACGGGCATGCGCCGCATTCAGTTGGTGCGGCTGAAGCCGAGCGATTACGTAAGGGGACGGCTGACGATCACGAGCAGAAAGGGGGCGCGGGAGAAGGGCGTCTCGGAAATCAAGCTGACCACCGAGTTGCGGGACTCGGTGGCCAAGGGGTTGGAGAAACACATCAAGGGCCTGCCTAAGCGCAGCAAGATCATGTTCCCGATCTTCGACGATTTCGACTACTCGCGTGGCAACGAGCGCTGGAAGGGCAAAAGCAAGCGGACGATTGAGCAACGTCGCGGCGACAAGGCAGATCGGCTGTTCGAGAAGCTCGTCAGGGGCACGGCTTTCGAGCGGCTGGACGGGTATCACGCGTTGCGGCACTCGTTCATCTCGATTCTGGTGGCACAGGGCAAGACCTGGGATCAGATTTCGGCGTTCGTGGGGCATCTGGACCCGCGGACGACGCAGCGGTACATTCACTTCATGCCGAAAGACAAGCGGGAGACGGCGAATTCGATCCCGTTTGAGTTTTGAAGGGGCAAGGCCGAGGTTGCAGCCAATCTCAGGGCGGTTACCCTAACGTCTGAGCGGGTCCAGTTAGCGTGGCGATTGCGAAATCGACGCCGAATCGCTTGGTGGCCGCTCCCCAAGGTTGCTGTCCGCTTTCAGAGGAAATCTCTCATGAGTGCAACGAAGACGGTCACGGTTTTGGCTCTCTCCGTCTGGCGTATGCCGTCGCATGACCGTAGAACTGCCCAATGAGGGCCTCCCGAGTTCACCGCTCCGGAGGATACGCACCGATGATAAAAAGCTGTCGTTCGTGGAGTTGTGTTGGCGTCTTTCTGGCAGCGCTTTCCGGCGTCTGCCGAGGGCAAACTGGCTTCTCGTTTGCACCCAACCTTGACCTCCATTGTCCCCCACGCACGCTGTACATCCACAAGGTCGCCACCACCGGCAGAACGGTTCACGTCAACGGAGCCGACTCCGCACAGCCTGCCAAGCCCTTCCTCTTCGATTGGGGCGACGGAAAGACAACGGAGGGAGGGTTCCCAGCTACGCACACATATGGACGTGCCGACCGGAACTACGTGCTCGCCGTGACCGCCCGGTATCCTGATCGTCGCGATACGCTCACAGCGACCGTTCGATTCGTCCGTCCGGCATGCCACTTCAAACGTATCTCCGGCGTGCCACGCCGCGTCTTCGTCCCCCGCGATGCCATTACGCTCGGTTCGACGATGCCTGGCTACGAGCCGCCTAAGGATGTTACAGCGTTTGCGGACGCCGATCTGTATGTGTTTCCTCGCGACGAGATTGAGTACGTACTTGATGTGGGCCACCATATTCAGATGGACTTGTGCAACCACAACGTGACCCGCCAGGCCGCTACGAAACAGTTCGTCCTCAAACAGACCCAATGCGGCGGTTGCGGGGCACTGTGGTTTAGCGAGCCGGTTTCGCTCGTTTGCCAGCCGAGCTACCTGAGTGACGCGGTGGATTTCTCGTCGCTCCTGCACGAGTTGGCCCACAATCTGACGCTCAACTCGCCTTCCGGGCACCGTTTCGGCGGCAAGACGGATGGTCCCATGAACACCATCGTCTCCGAGACGCTCGCACAGATATTTCAGCACGCCACGATCCACATCATCCTCAATGCCGATGACCGTTCCGGCTTGTCCGATGACCTATGCGAACGGCTGCGTGCCAACGGGACACACTCGATAGGGATCGTCCGAGAGGCATACCGAGCCTTTCTCGCCAATCCACGCCAATACACCACATACAACGATCCGGCTACCGACAAGGATGATACCTTCAACACGTTCATGACGGTGGCGTACGTCTTCTGTGAACTCGCCGAGAAGCGCGGCGACTATGCAACTCCGCTCAAACGCATGATGCGTCTCATGCAGACATTCTGTCCATCCGACCATCAGCGGTTCCAACAGCGTGAGAAGGAAGCTTTTCGCGCGAGTTTTTTGGTGGCTGCGCTCTCATACGGCTTCGACGCCGACCTGCGCGAGAGGTTTCGCAAACTCAACTTCCCGGTATCGGACCAGATATATTCCGCGTTTCTGGCGCGTATGAAGAGCTGACGGTTGATTTGCGCGTGTTGGGGCCATGCGGGCGCCAGCCTGAGGCATCGTATCCCATTACGAAGACCCCGAACTGAAGCCCGGCTAACTGAACGGCACCACGCCCTGCGGCACTCGTTCATCTCGATTCTGGTGGCGCAGGGCAAGACCTGCGATCAGATCGCGGCGTTCGTGGGGCACCTGGACGTGCGAGCCACATAGCGGTACATTCACTTCATGTCCAAGGACAAGCGGGCGACGGCGAATTCGATACCGTTTGAGTTTTGATGGGGAAGTCGGCGCTGACGCGCATGACAGGCTTGTGGGGGGCGATGAATGAGCAGAACCGCTGCTGACAAGACGTGCCGCATTGTCATCGAGGGTGCGGAACTTGTCGAACTCAAGCGCCATGCTCACCAGATTCCAGAATGCCCAGGCTTGGGTCGGCGGATTCAGCGATATGACGGCAATAAGCCGCTGGCGATTTCGCCAGAGGAACTTGACTGGCTTGTCGCCGTGCTCGATGCCGTGCTGCACGACCCCAAGGGTTACCCGTGTGTCGAGCACGACCCCTGGAAGCTCGAATACGTTCCGCCCACCGACGAGCGATGCGTGGTGTGTCGGCAGCTTTGCGATAGGTTGAATCAGGAAAGCGACCGGTTATTCGAGGCGGTCAGGAAGAAGCGCAGAAAGACACCGAAGATGCGGCAGGGACAGAATGGCCAGAAAGCGTGACAAGCGCCGCAGCAAAGGGCCGCGGAAACGCAAAATCTCAGACATGATCTGGGAGTTCGCGGGAGATTTCATCCGCATGGCCGAGACGGTGGAGGAGCGACAGAGTCTCCTGAATGCTGCCTGTAGTGCCTGGAATATGGCCTGCAATCCTGCTGCGCTGGGGAAGGCGCTGGATCAGTACATGCGTGAATACCAACGGTTCAACTCCAATGCTAATCGGGCGGAACTGGCAGGAGTGCGGGGCAACATGGAGAAGCTGATCCAGAAGAAGCTGGAGATGTTCCCAGAAGACCTGCGGCAGATTGTGGGCGCTCAGTTGATGCGCGTGGGGGACAAGGATCGCATCGAAGTCATGTCGGCAACGGTCGAGTAGAAGCATCGCTATGAGAACCACGGTCTTCCACGTCGAGATGAAGAGCGGTATCAGGCGGACCCCCGAGTTCGAAAAGAAGGGGCTCGCAGGATTCGCCGTCAACGTTGGGCTCCGCTGCGGGCACGGCTGCGAATACTGTAGCACCGGCGCGCTGCTCCGCACCCACCAGTGGTTCCAGCAAAGCTCAATCAAGAAGCAGGCCGTCACGTCGTTCACGAGGGGAATCGCCGTTGTTGATCCCAAGATCGCTGAGCGGGTTGCCGACGATGCTCGACGCCTCGGCGGGCGTGATCACTCCAAGCGTGGCTTGGTGGAAGTCTGCACCACTACCGATGCGTGGTCACCAGAGGCCAGACAGCATGACCTGGGGCGCAAGATACTCAAGGCTATCCTTGAGCAGCCGCGCTGGCCTGTTCGGGTGTTGACCAAGAGCGCCGAGGTCGGGAAGGACTTCGACCTGATCAGGAAGTACCGTGAGCGAGTGTTGGTCGGGATCAGCCTGACGGCCACGCCCGACAAGTCGGACGTGTGCGCCGTCATCGAGCCTCATGCTTCACCTATTCCTGAGCGGATCGATGCCATTCGGCAAGCCCAGAAGCAGGGACTCCGAACCTACGGCATGCTGTGCCCGCTGCTCCCGTCGATCGGCAATTCGCCCTCGCAGATCGAGAGAATGGTCCAGTTCATCGTCGGTTGCGGAGCCGAGGACATCTTCGTCGAGCCGGTGAATCCACGCGGACCTGGGCTGAAGAACACGCAGGAGGCGCTGGAGGCTGGCGGATACAGCAAGGAAGCCGCAGCGGTTCAGGAGATCAGGAATACTGCAAAGTGGTCGGCGTATACGAGGCGGCTGATTGCCGACGTGCAACAGGCTGTTCGCAAACACTTCGACATTCGTAAGCCGAGGGTGTTGCTGTTCCCATCGAATCTGACCGCAGAGGATGAGACAGCGATTCGGCGAGATAACAAGGGCGTTGTCTGGCTTGGGAAGGAGTAGGTAGCCTCCCGTCCAAAGCCAAGGCACAGCGGCAACGGGGAAAGCCACGTACCGCTGCTTGCACAATCACTTCCTTGATGTCGCGATGATACAAGGGCCGTGGGAGATAGTGGCAAACTCGCTTCGAGTTCACGCGATGGCTCAAGGAGTTGGCCGGGCAAGGCGAGTAAAATGTCACGCGGCGCCTGAAATGCAGCCGGGGAAAGGCGCCTCAAACCCCGCCAGGGTGATCATCCACTCTATACCTCATCGCCCCTCGCGCTCGCAAGCGTTCGCGTCCGGCGGCGGCGCCTTTTTCGCGTCGGGCGAGGCTTTCTTGGCCTGGCCCTTCAGGCGGTAGCTCTTGCCGGTGATCGTGATCACCTCCGCGTGGTGGAGGAACCGGTCGAGGATCGCCGTGGCGGCGGGTACGTCGCCGAACAACTTGCCCCAGTCCTCCAGCGGCCGGTTCGACGTCATCATGATGGACCGGTTCTCGTACCGCCGCATGACAATCTCGAACACGTACTCGCCCGAATGCCTCGGCAGATTCTTGAGGCCCATGTCATCCACGATCAGCAGATCCGGTTTGAGGTACCGGGCGAGCACCTTCTCCTGACCGGCGAAGGCCTCATCGTGCAGGAAGTCCCGCACCATGTCGAAGATCGACCGGTACAGCACGGTGAAGCCCGCCTTGATGGCCTGGTACCCGATGGCCTGGACCAGATGCGACTTCCCTGTTCCCGGCGCCCCTAACAAGAGGGCCGAACGGGCCTCCCGGATGAACCGGCACGTAGCCAGATCGTAGATCTGTTTCTTCTTGATCGACGGGTTGAACGCGAAGTCGAAGTCCTCCAGAGTCTTGAGCTCCCGGAACATCGCCGCCTTGATCCGCCGGTTCATCAGACGCTCGGACCGTACGATCAACTCGTCCTGAAGGATTAGTTCGAGGAACTCGGCGTGGGTCAGGCCGTGACCGGTCGCCTCCTGCAGCCGCACGTCCAGCGACTGGGCCAACCCGGACAACCGCAGCTTCCGCAACGCCGCCTGCAACGATTCAGTCATGATGACCACCTCCCTTCGCCCCAAACGTCCGCCCCCCTTCTTCCGGAGGGGAAAGAAGGCAGGAGGGGGAGTTTGAGGGGGAACCTTGGAAC
>CAZBUJ010000047.1:0-45302 GCA_964495075.1 uncultured Phycisphaeraceae bacterium | reverse complement strand
CGCGCCGATCGAGAACCCCGGACTCGGCACGCTGAAACGCGGCGGCGGCACCGCCCGCGTCGTGCGGTTCATGCCTGACGCCCAGATCACCAGGGTGAAGAACGACAACCCCACCCCGAATCTCGCCATCGAGGTCGACGTGCACGGGGGCGCCGAGGCGGGCACGGAATGGCTCCGCCCCGGTCGTCTGACCAAGGTGGGCCCGATGATCGCCGCGTTGAAGGTGGTCGACGGGCTCGACGCGGTGGAGGCGGCCCGCTCCGAGGCGGCCGCCGCCCGGCCGGATGCGGACGCGTACCTCGAGATCGCGGTGGCGTCGCGCCAGTATCCCATCGCCCTGGCCCCGAACCTCGGCAAGACGGTGCCGATCGGTGACACGGGGTACGCGGTCGAGATCAGCAAGTACCTGCCCCATGCGCAGGTGCGAGGCCGTGAGCTGGTGACAGTGTCGGATCGACCGGTCAACCCGGCCGCGGTGGTCTACATCGTGCGCGACGGCGTGCGCGACCGGCGGACGCCGTTTGCCTTTCACCCGGGTATGGGCCAGGGGGCGGGGCGCCAGTTCGAGGATGTGGACGTGGCGCTCGAGGGCATCCGATCGAGTGCCAACGAGGCGGATGCCGTGTTCTTCGCCTTGCCCGACGGGAGCCTGCACGTGCTGTTCACCCCGGTAGGGGCCGACCCGACCGACGCCCCGGTGACGGTCGGCTCGCCCCTGGACACCCCGTGGACGGATGCCACCGTGACCGTCACGCGGCGATACGACCACGCCTGGCTGGCGGAGGGGCTCGAACCGGTCGTGCCTCCGCGGGGCGAAGACGCCTGGCCGGCCCTGGAGGTCGAAGTGACGCACGACGGTACCAGCGAGGTGGTGCCGGTCCAGCGCTATTCGTCGGTGCCGGTGCAAGGGGGTGGCCTGCGGTACCGACTGGAATATCGCCACGCGCTGCGCCCGCTCGGTTTCCGGCTGACGCTCGAGAAGTTCACCAAGGGGCTGTATCCCGGAACGAGCCGCCCGCGGTCGTTTTCCAGTGACGTGCGCATCGAGACGCCGGAGGGCGCCCTGCTCGGCGGCGTGGTGAGCATGAACGCGCCGCTCGTTTACGGCGGCTTCAGTTTCTACCAGACGAGCTACGGCGAGAACCGCGGCCGCATGGTCAGCACGTTGTCCGTGGTGCGCGACCCGGGCATGTGGATTGTCTTCCTCGGGTACGTCACCGCCACGCTCGGCATGATCGTCGTGCTCGTCACACGGATTCAGACGCGTCGGCAAAGCCGGCAGCCAAGGCAGGATTGACACCAACTGGAGACGCCGCTCGACCGTGCGATCGAAACTGCTCATCCTATTACTGTGTCTGGCGATGCCTGCCGCCGCCCGCGGACAGGCGCTGCCGGAACTGCCCGACGCGCCGGACATGACCGTGGTGCGAGGGATGGCGACCCAGTATCTCGGGCGATGGTCGCCGCTTGACACCACCGCCCGCGCCGTCGTCGAACACGTCACCGGCCAGATGGCGTTCCGCGGGCACGACCCGGTTCGGCTTCTGCTCGCGTGGCACTTCGATTCCGCCGCCTGGGCCGAGGCGCCGCTCGTTACCATCGGCAACCGCGCCCTGCGCCGGGAGCTCGGGCTCGACGACGGCCGCCGCACCTACTCGTTCAGCGAGCTCCTCCGGCACCCGACGGTCGGTCCTCTCCTCAGGGCGATCCACCGGAAGGACCCCCGGACGTACGACCCGCTGGAACGCGAGGTCGCGGACATCAGCAGCAAGCTGGGCGTCCTGCAGGATGCCTTCCGCGCCGAGGTGATCCGGATCGTACCGCACCCCACCGACGCCAACGGTGCCTGGCGCTCGCCAACGGACCAGGCGGTGGCCGAGGAGTGGCGGGCGGTCGGCAGGGCGTTCCTGGACAATGACGCGCCTGCCTTCGACAGGGCCGTCGGGGCTCTGCTGGAGCGGCTCGCCGCGCTGCCCGCCGCCCATCGACCGGACCCGGGCGACCTGGAACTCGAAGTCCACATCAACGAACTGCAGCCGTACCGGATCGCGTTTTTCATCATGGCCGCCGGCACCGTCCTCGCCGCGATCAGCATGTTGATCGGCGGCCTCGGCCGGCGCATCTTCAGTGTGGCCACCTTTGTGGCCCTGCTCCTCGGCTTCGGCTTCATTACCTACGGGATCGGCGTGCGGTGGCACCTGGCGGGGCGCATCCCGTCCGCCAATATGTACGAATCGATGCTCTTTTTGTCATGGGGCGTGGGGGCGTTCGACCTGCTGGCCATCCTCGTGCTGCGCCAGCCCATCGTGTCGTTCAAGTCCGCCCTGATGGCGACGGGGGCGCTGGCCCTGGTCAACTTCGTCGGGCTCGACTGGACGCTACGCCCGGTGGCCCCGGCACTGCTCGACACGGTCTGGATGGCCATCCACGTCCCGGTCATCATGGTATCCTACTCCGTGCTGTTCGACGCGTTTCTGATCGCGCACATCCAACTGATCATCATGGCCGCAGCACCGAACCGGAAGGAGCTGATTCAGCGGGTCGACCAGCTCCACTATTGGTTCGTCAACATCGGGTCGATTCTGCTGTTCGTCGGCATCGCCACCGGCAGCATGTGGGGGGCGTATGCGTGGGGGCGTTACTGGGGCTGGGACCCCAAGGAAGTCTGGTCCCTGATCGCCTACCTCGGATACCTCGCCATCCTGCACGTCCGCGTCGATCGCGAGAAGACGCCGACCTGGCTCAAGGCCGGCTGCGTGGTGCTGGTGCTGGCCCTGCTCGCCAAGGTGCTCAGCCTGTTCCATGACATCCACGCCGACACCGGCTCGTTCCATTACTTCGTGTACAGTCTCCCGGTGGCGGCGGCGATGATCCTCATCTTCACGGTGGGTCGTGGCGGTCCGCTCAGCACGGCCGTCAAGAGCGTCCTCGCCGCGTGGCTGATCGGGATGGCGTACGTGGGCGTGAACTACGTGCTCGGCACCGGCCTTCATTCGTACGGGTTCGGCACCGGGGCGATCATCAGTTGGGCGATGATCATCGGCACGATCGATCTGTCCATCATGACCGTCTGCATTGGCGCCCACGTAGTGCGTGGGCGAATGGCGCCGCGAGTGGCGGCTGGCGCATAGCGACACCGAATGGCGAACGGCGAGGCGCGCCTGGCGAGTGGTCTTGGGGGGAGGCGGTTCCCGAGAGTGCGACCGGACGTTCCCGGCGTTTCCTTTCGCTATTCGACATTCATGCACGGGAGCGTACGACCCATGATCACCTACCCGCCGCTTTGCATCGCGTTGTTGGGCGTCTTCGCGGCCCCCGCCGTGTCGCCGTCGCCCGATGCCCTGGATGAGACGCTGGCCCTGGTCGGCATGCGCCGGGCCGACCTCGGCTGGACGCCCAAAACATGGTGGCCGCGATACCCGGACGTCACCTACAAGCTCCGGGCGTTCGACGCCTTCTTCGCCGAACCGCTCGACACCGTTACATACACCCGCTGGCTCGGCCGGACCGCGTGGGAGAAACTCGACCCCGCCGAACTCGACCAAGAGCGGGGCCGCGGCACCCGTAACCTGTTTCTCGCCGTGCACGCCCTCGGCGTCGACCCCAAGTACGGCGGCTTTCGCGGGTACACCGCGAATCTGCTCGCCCCGGCGATGCCGCTCGACGAGGCCATCCTCAAACTCCACGAAGCCGCCGGCCGGCCCACTCGCATCTCGACGTTCGGCATGGACCTTCCGTACCCCAGGCCGCGGGCGGACCTGGCCAAAGCGGTGCAAACACTGCCGGACGGCGTCAGCCCCATCCTCGGCCGCCTCGTGCTGAACATCATCGACGCCCACCGCTGGGCGGAGCTGGCCTTTCGCAACGTCCACGGCAACGACCGCATGGTCGCCGCTACCCGGTTCAACGTTGGCGAGGAGATGATCGACGCGTTCGACTACTGCCCGCAGGTGGAAGACGTCGCCCGCACCATCGACGAAGCCAGTCTCTGGTACGCCGGGCAGAAGTGTGTCCAGGCGCTCGATGACGCTCGCGTGGCACTCAAGGCGCTCGAGTTGAAGCCGGTCCCCGACTTCGCGTTCGACTGGGAATCACCGTGGGGCTGGATCCGCGTGCGGGGCGGAGGAAACGACACGACCAACGGCGACGACGCCCTGCTGATCGTGGACCTCGGCGGCGACGACGCCTATATCGGCGGCGCGGCCGCGTCGACGGCCGGGCGCCCCATCGGGTTGCTGCTCGACCTGGGCGGCGACGACCGCTACGCCGCCACCGGCCCCGCCCAGGGCGCCGGCGTCTGCGGCGTCGGCATCGCCATCGACGAGGACGGGAACGATCACTACCAGGCGGACCGGTACGCCCAGGGCGTCGGACAGTTCGGGCTCGGCCTGCTGGCCGATCTCGGCGGCGACGACCGTTACGTGAATGGATTCAGCGGTCAGGGTTGCGGCTACTTCGGGATCGGTCTGCTTTTCGATTGCCAGGGCGACGACCACTACTCCATCCTCGGCGACGGGCAGGGCCTGGGCGGCGTGAGTGGCGTGGGCGTGCTGGCCGACCGATCGGGCGACGACACGTACCAGGCCGAGCGACGGCATTCTGTCACCGGTCGTCCCTCCTACCACTCCCCGGGCATCGACGTGGCCGTTTCGAACGCGCAGGGCTGCGGCATGGGCCGGCGCGGCGACGGGGCCGACGGACACTCCTGGGCCGGTGGACTGGGCGCCCTGCTCGACGGCTCGGGCAATGACCACTACACCGCCGGGAACTGGTCGATGGGCACCGGCTACTGGTTCGGCATGGGCGTGCTGCACGATCGCGACGGGGACGATGAGTATCACGGCGTAGTGTATTCGCAGGGCACCGGGGCTCACTTCTGCATTGGGGTCTGCATCGACGAGGCGGGGGATGACAAGCACCTGTCGGAAGAAAACTCGCACAGCGCGCTGGCCTGGGCCCACGACTTCACGATCAGCATTCTGCTCGACGTGGCCGGCGACGATCTCTACAGCGTGGACAGCAGCGGGTTGTCCTACTCGATCAACCGCAGCGTCGCGTTGATGCTCGACACCGGCGGCAACGATGTGTACCGGACCAACCTGAACACGCGGGCGGAGAAGAAAGAGATCATGCACCCCGGGGCCGCGGTGAACAACGAACGGTTCCGGGCCCGCGGGGGAGTGGGCACCTACTTCGCGGATACCACGTCGATCGGACTCTTCCTCGACATCGGGGGCACCGACACCTACTGGGGCGACCTGGGCGACAACCAGCACTGGCTCGACCCGCCGGACTCCCCCAACTGGCCGGACCGCAACTTCAGCGTGGGGGTCGACCGGGCGGACGGTGTGATCGATTTCACTCCGAACCCCATACGCCGGCCGTCGTTCGGCCGGCCGGAGGAGCGGTCGGTCGGTTGGAAGTAGAGTGGTTTTCGCCGGCGCTGGACGCGGTGAGGTCGGCACGGATAGCGGTTGGTCGCCGGCGGGAAGGAGTCGGGTAGGACCCCTCCCACGTCGGCCTTCACCGCTGACATCGCTACGAGCGGATGGCGGCCGCCAGCGAGAGAGGATGTTCCGGCGATCACCTGGCGCCCTTGCCGTTCCACCGGCCCGTTATAAACATCGCCCGGCTTCCTAGCAGCCGCACCGCCCGGTTTCGGGTACGCTTTCCTCGGAGGCGTCCGGGGCGCCTCGATGCGTATCACACGACGGAGAGTCCGCCATGAAATGCCTTAGTTGCGACAACGTCGAGATGGAGGCGGGCATCCTCGAACCGATCGAGTTCGACCGCTGCCCGACCTGCCACGGCATGTGGCTCGATGCCCTTGAACTCGAGAAGCTGCTCGACGCCGATCCGAAACCGCTCGTCCGCGAGGATCGCCGATTCAAAGCGGCCTCCGACTGCGACGGCCCACGGCTTCATTGCCCGCGATGCAGGGGCGCCGGGCATCTGATCAAGCTCAACAGCCGCCTGTGCCCCGGAACCATCGTCGATAGCTGTACCGTCTGCTACGGCCTCTGGCTCGACGCGGGCGAATTGAGCCGGCTCGCCTCGGGCGAGTTCGTCACCTCGCTGCGCTCGATGTTCCTCGACGCCGGCCAAGACTAGCCACGAATGAGCAGCCGCCGGTGCCTTTTCTCGCGACAGCGGGTACCATCGTCGCCCATGGAGCCCGACTCGTCGCCCACGTCGCGCCGAAGCCGCACCGCGCTCGTTATCGTGGTCACGCTGGTCGTCTGCCTGCCCGTGCTCGCGATGGCCCAGTACATCGCGCACGTCCGCACAGATGAACTCGATACCTGGCTCTACGCCAGCTACGGCCAACAACTTGCCCACGGGCTGACCCTCTACGAACAGGTCTGGGACAACAAGCCGCCGGGCCTCTACTGGGTCAACGCGATCGGCTACGTACTTGGCGGCCGGTCGCTGGCGGGAATCATCGCACTCTGCGCCGCCGCGGCGGCCGGTGCCTGCACGCTGACTTTCCTGCTCGCTCGACGGCTCTACGATGCGTCCACCGCCGGGCTCGTCACGCTGATGATGACCGTCTACGCGTTTCTTTACCCGTACCATGTGGGCGGCAACCGGCCGGCGACCTTCATCATGCTGACCGACCTGGCGGCCCTCAGCCTCTACGTGGCGGCCATCGCGGCCCCACGCCCGCGCTGGCGCTGGCTGGTGGCGGCCGGGGCCTGCGCCGGGGGCAGCCTGCTGTTCAAGCAGACCGGGTTGGCCGTCGCGATCGCGGTGGGCGTGCACCACGTCTACCTCGCGGTCAGCCGGACCCTGTCGCCGCGGGACGCCGGGCAGCGTCTGTTCGCCTTCGCGGCCGGCTGGGTCAGTCTTGTGGCACTCGCCATTGTCCTGTTGGCCGTGACGTCCGATCTCCGCTGGGCGTGGCACGCGATCATCGCGTACAACCGCGAGCTGTTGAGCGAGACCCCGCAATGGCTGACGTGGTTCGGTCAGGGGAAGCACCAGTTGCTGCTCGCGCTGCCGGTCATCCTCGCCGGCGCCACGATCGTGCATCCGGTCGTGCGCGCGTGGTGGCGGGACCCGCGGCCGCCGGCGAGCGCGGGCGATTGCCAGCCGCCAGGGTTCCTCGTGCTGCTGTGGGCGTGGCTGGCGGCGGCGGTTGTGTTGGGGCTGGCCGGCCCGTACCAGCGCATGGCGTACTGGGGCATCGCGCTACCTCCGCTCGTGCTGGTCGCCGGCCACGGGGTGAGTATCGTGCTGCGGTCCGGTCGGCGCGAGGGCGCACCGCAACCGGCCTTCCACATCGTGGTGTTCGCACTATGGATGGTCTACATGATGATCGCCCCGGTGCAGGCGCAGGTCCGCGAGTTCATGCGGCAGCGTTATTACGCGGACGCCCATCCGGACCCGGCACGCCAGGCACTGGTGACCGCGATCCGGCAGTACGCCGGGCCCGACGAAACGATCTTCGTCTGGGAGTACAATCCGAAGCTGCTGTGGTTGAGCGATCGTCCGCCGGCCATTCGCTACTTCGCCGCCACGGTGGCCTGGCAGCATGGGCCCGCCGGCCAGTCGTTGATGACGGAGATCTGCGATTCACTCGAGCGGGCATCGCCGCGGGTGATCGTCGCCGACCCGCACCGCCTCTCGCCGGCAGTCGGCGGTGGGCGGGTTGCCCCGCTTGATCTTGGGGCTTTCCCGGAGTGGCTGCATTCCCAGTACACGAGGCCCGACCCGCAGGGCCTGCCGAGCCTGTGGGTCCGCCGGGAGCAACCCCCGCTGCGATCGCCGCAGGAAGCGTCAATCCCCGCGCCGCACCGGAATCGGGGGCGAATCGACGGTTAGCGACGACGGCGCAGGGCCGCCAGCCCACCCAGCGCGAGCAGCGCGAAGCCGGCCGGCTCCGGAATGATGATCAACGGAGCATCCGGGCCACCGCTACCGAAGTCGTAGTAGCCCGCATAGCGCAACGCAGCAAATCCAGGGTTGTAGGTCTGCTGCCCACCCGCGGGGTTCCGCGGGAAGCTGAAGTCCGTCCAGAACGCCAGCTCAAGCGGGAAGACCGCGTCGTCGGCGACATGCAGCGTCACCGTGCCGATCTCATGGATGCCCTCGCCCACGATCGAGCCGGTCGGGGACCGGGCCCAGTTGACCTGCTGCGTCAGGGCATCGAGCGGACCCGGATCGCTGGAGTCGTCTTCCCAGCCTTCCGGGAACACCGCGGTGTCCATCTGCCAGACGGACAACGCCTCGAGGAAGGTGGCTTGGAACGCCCCGACCTCTTCGGCGCCGAGCGGGTCAGCTTCGCCGAACACGTCCAGGAAGATGTGAAGGGTGGCCGCGCCCGACGGGATCGGCGCCCATAGGATCGCGCCGTCATCAAAAGTCATGAACACGATCGACGCGTTGGCCGGTGTGGCCAGCAAGGCAACGATCAACAATGCCAGTGCCTTTTTCACGAGTGTTCTCCTTCTTTGGTAAGCGCCGCCTGGGGCCGTCCCCAATCCCTGTACAGCTTCCCTGGCCTGCTACGCCAGGCCGTTGCGCAGACCAACTTCCCCTCTCTCCACTTACCCGACTGCGTTGAGTGGCGAATGATGAGTGCCCGCACGCCGCCGGAGGAGGACTGGGCGTACCTCGATTCGGGCCTTCCATGCCGTCCGTCGCCAAAACGATTAGGATGATGGTTCGAACGTGTCGCGCACCCGTGCTTCTTATACTATCATCATACCCCACAGAAGCGGGGGGGCAATTAAACTGTTCCTTGACTGGCAGCGTTCACGCCGACAAGTGGCGCGTCGGTCGTCGAAGTCTCTGAACTGCGTGTGTCGATAGAAGCGCCGAAGGAAGCATCCCGGATTCGTGCATGTCGGGCCAACGCCGCCCCCGCGGGACGTTCGACCGCGCGCTTTCAGCGCCGCCTGTTGACGGACGTGACAAAAACCGCGTAGCCCCTACACGGACTTCAACGCGGTGACCAGGCTGTCGATCTCGTCCTTCGTGCGCTTCTCGGTCACGGTCACCAGGAAGCAGTCGGCCAAGTCGGGATACCAGCAGTCCAAAGGGATGCCGGCCAGAATGCCCCGACTTCGACAGTGGTCCATGACCTTCGCCACGTCGCGGTCGGTTCGGACGGTGAACTCCTTGAAGAACGGCGCGTCGAACGCGAGGCTGTAACCGGGCAACGCGGCGATCCGATCCGCCGCGTAGTGGGCCTTGTCCAGGCACAGCGACGCGACCTTGGCCAATCCGTTCTTGCCCATGGCGGCCAGGTACACGGCCACCCGCATGGCCATCAGGCCCTGGTTGGTGCAGATGTTGCTCGTCGCCCGCTCGCGCTTGATGTGCTGCTCGCGGGTTTGCAGGGCCAGGCAGAACGCGGTCTTGCCATCGACGTCCTTGGCCATGCCGACCACCCGGCCCGGCACCTTGCGGACGAATTCCTCGCGACAGGTCATGAAGCCGCAGTAGGGGCCGCCGTACGAGAGCGGGATGCCCAGCGGTTGCCCTTCACCGACGACGATGTCCACGCCAAAAGCCCCCGGCGGCTTCAGCACACCGCAACTGAGCGGATCGATCGACACGATGACCAATCCGCCCGCCTTGTGGGTCGCCTCGACGATGTCGCCCAGCGGCTCGATGCCGCCTAGGTGATTGGGTGATTGGACCACGACGGCCGCCGTCTGATCGTTCAGCCCGTCGCGCAGCGCGGAAAGGTCGGTGAGCCCACCCGCGCGACCGATGCGAACGACGTCGAGCGGCTGCGCGTTCGTATACGTATCCAGCACGGTCAGGGCATCCGGGTGGATCACCGCCGACACCAGGGCCCGCCGGCGGCGGGCGATCGTGCGGGCCATCAACACCGCTTCCGCGACCGCGCTCGCCTGCTCGTACAACGAGGCGTTCGACACCTCCATCCCGGTGAGCTGGCACAGCATGGTCTGGTACTCGAAGAACGCCTGGAGCGAGCCCTGCGACGCCTCCGCCTGGTACGGCGTGTACGCGGTCCGGAACTCCGCCTGCTCCGCCAGTTCACCCACCACCGAGGGGATGAAATGATCGGCCGCGCCGCCACCCAGGAAACAGGTCAGCTCGTCGCATCCCGTGTTCTTCTTCGCCAGGCGCCGGACGTCCGTGAGCAGCTCGTATTCGCTGACCCCCGCGGGCACGTTCAACGGCTCGCCAAGCCGGTGCGAGGCCGGTATCGGCGCGAACAACTCGTCAATCGATCCAACACCGATCGTGGCGAGCATGGACTGGATGTCCTGCTCCGTAAACTGCGTGTAGTCCATCTTGCCGCTTCGCTCAGTTGCCTCGTGAGTTCGTCACATCCACTTTAAAGACCTTGCTGGACAGTACGCGACTGTAGTTCGACCAGCGCGAGTCGGGGTCCCGGTCCTGATCGATCTCCCGCAGGAACATATAGACCTTGGCGTCGATGTTGTCGAGGTGATGCACGGCGATCGCCTCCGCCAGGGCGGGTAGCCGCGGACTGCCGAACTCGTACGACCCGTGGTGGGCCAGCACGATATGCTGAAGCACCGACTTCACCTCCTCGGGGAACGCCATGCCCATCTGCCGGGACACTTCTTCCGCCTTCCGGTCGATCCAGATCGCGGCCTGGACGATGTGCCCGACCAGTTGCCCTTCGTCCGTGTAGGCGAAGTTCGTGGCGTACTCCAGCTCGGACGTCTTGCCGATGTCGTGCAGGAACACGCCGGCCAGCACCAGGTCCAGGCTCAACCGCGGGTAGCGGGGGATCACCAATAAAGCCAGTTCCAGCACGTTCAGCGTGTGTTCCAGCAGGCCGCCGATGTACGCGTGATGCAACTGGGCGGCCGCCGGCGCGGTTTTGAAGCCGCGGATCAGCTTCTCGTCGTTCAGGAAGGCCTGAATCAAGGCCGCGATGTTGGGGTCCTCGATCTTGCCCAGGATCTCCACCGTCCGCGCCCACATCACGTCGATATCCTGGTCCGTGTGCGGCAGGAACTCCGCCAGGTCCACGTGGTCCGGATTGACGGGCTGCACTGCCTCGATGATGAACTGGAGGTTGCCCTTGTAGTTCTCCGTGCGACCTCGAATCCGCATGAACCCGCCGTCCGGCATCGAGTTGAAGATCGGTTCCGACGCCTGCCACATCCGGCCCGGGACCTGCCCCGTCGCGTCCGCCAGCACCGCGTGAATATAGAGCGATCCCTGCGACGTCGTCCGCAGGTCTTTCGACTGGATCCGGAAAATCTGGTCCTCGATCCGCTCCCCAGGACCCATGTCGGCAATGTTTCGGCGTGTCATCGGTGTCTCCTGGACCGTGGGAATCCGGTTACGATACGGGCGGCGCCCGGTGGATTCAAGCTACACGCCGCCGCGGTCGCCGTTTGGCGGTGCGGCGCCGGCTCATTATAATGCCCCGACTTGCGGTTTGCCCCGTAGTCGCGGTAGCAGAGTGCGGCCATTGTCCGGGATCAAGAAGGTAATCGTATCCGTAGTCCTGATCGTCACGTTGTTGGCCGCGAGCTTCGGGGCCGTCCGTGTCCTGAGGTACACTGCGCCCGAGGTGGCCAGGTCCGACCAGCCGGCCCCCGCCCAACTCGTGGAGACCCTCGAACTCGTGCGCCAGGACCGAGTCGACTGGATCGAGGGCTACGGGACCGCCCGGGCCGATCAGACCGCGACACTCGCCGCGGAAGTCGGCGCCGCCGTGGTGGAGCTGGTCGACGGATTGGAGGCGGGCACCCCGGTCACGGAAGGGCAGGTGCTGATCCGGCTTGACGACCGGCAGTACCAGGAGCAGTTCCGCGCTGCGCGGCAGCAGGCCCAAGCGGCCGAGGCCGCGCTGGGCCAACTCGAAGTCGAGCGGGCCAACCTCGAAAAGCTCGAGGAGATCGCCCGGGCCAGCATGGAGGTCAACGAAGCGGAAATGCGGCGTGTGAAGAGCCTGTTCCAGGAATACAACGCCGCTGAATCCGAGTACAACCGGGTCACGCTCGCCTACCAGCAGTCGCTCCAGAATCTCCAGACCCAGGAGAATCTGCTCGCCTTGATCGGACCACGCCGAACCGCGCTGACAGCCACACGCGACGCCCGGCTCAACGAAGCGTCCATCGCCCAATTGAACGTGGACCGGTGCCGCATCGTGGCGCCATTCACCGGCCAGGTGGATCAAGTCATGGTCGAAGTGGGGGACAGCGTCCGGATCGGCTCGCCCCTGCTCCGCCTGCTCACCCCCGACCGGCTGGAGATTCCGCTCCAGGTCCCCGTGTCGCGCCGCCTGGAAGTCCCGGTCGGGGCGGAATGCACCCTCACCGTAGACAGCATGCCCGGGGTGGCGTGGAAGGGAACGGTCTGTCGCCTGGCCCCGTCCGCCGACGAACAATCGCGGACCTTCGCCGCCTACGTGGAAGTCGATAACACCCGGCAGGCGGTTTCGCTTGTGCCCGGTTTCTTCGTCAAGGCGCAGATCAAAGGCCCGTTGCTGCGGGACGTCTTCGTCGTACCCCGCGGCACCGTTGCGGACGGTCAGGTGTTCCTGGCGAGCGACGGGAAGGCGACCGGACGTGCCGTGCAGGTCAAGCGTTACCTGCGCGATCTGGCGGTGGTGGTCGGTGATCTGGCGGCCGGCGATCACGTCATCACCACGAACCTCGACGTCCTCTACGACGGGGCCGCCATCCGCACCGTCGACGACGCGATTGAGCAACCGCCGGTCACCACGCGCACCTCGGTGGCCGGCGAGCCATCGCCGCCGACGCCCGTTCAATAGGTGCCGGGCCGCCGGTTCGTCGCCGAGGTTTCCGTCTGATCGCCTCGGTGATGTCAGGGGGAGTGGCCCTCGGCCGGGCCGTCCGACTCGGCTTGCTTCGCCAGGGACCGCCGATGCAGCACCAGAGCCTCCCGCGGATCCTCTTTGGAGAGATAGATGGGGCAGCGCCGGCACTCGCCGTTGCTGTTGCACGAACGGTCGGGCTGGAGATAGCAGGGGGTCGTGGGGTCGCGCAGCACCGGGCAGGAGTCGCGGTCAGGGCATGCTTTCAACTCCCAGCACGGGGCGTAGGCAAGCAGGGTCTTCAGATTCTCGAGTGTGAACTTCTTCTCGTTGATCAGCCGTTTGAGCAGGGTGAGTTGACAGATCTCCACCTCGCCGAACAAGCGATCGTTGGTTCGGGGCTCGCGCGCCGGCCGGATCAGGCCGGCCCGTTCGTACTCGCGAATCCGACGCTCCGACAGGCCGACCTCGCGGCTGACCTCACTGATCTTCTTGCATTCCATGGCAGCTCCCCAGCGCCGGCATCCCCGATTAGACGGACCCTGCAGCATACCCGACCGGCCGGTTTGCCTCAACGTGGCCGCCTGGCTCCCTTCCGGGACACCGCGGAGCGGTGATCCGCGTCCCGGTTCCGCGCCAATCCAGGCCGGAAATCGTTCGCCGGCCCGGCGCGTTCCTGCCGATAACCATCCGTAACGCAACGGACTCCGACCGGAACCCGAGAGGCGGTGCGGCCATGAGCGATGACGCGGTGATTGTGCTGGCCAGCGGCGGGCTGAACAGTGCCGTCGTGGCTGCAAGGGCGGCCCGGGAGCATTCGGTCCACCTGCTCTACGTCGACCACGGGCACCCCGCGGCCGGGCAGGAGTGGCCCGCCGTCCAGGCGCTGGGGCGGTCGATTCAGGCGGATCGGATGCTGCGGGTGGACATGCCGCACTTACGGCAGATCAGCGTCGAGGGCGTCGAGACGGACGCATCGCCGTCGCCGGTCGGCGCGGAATTCGGCCTCGCGGGCCGGTTGCTGGCCGCCGTGATGGCGGCCGCCCTCAGCGCCGCCTTTCACTGGGCGTGTCAGTGCGGGGCCCGGTCGATTGTCGTCGGCACGTCCCAGGTGGCGGACGAACTGGAACACGGGGTGGAGCCCGGCCTGGGCACGCCCGCCCGACGCCGCGAGTTCCTGCACGCTTTCGACATGGTGCTCGAAGAGATTCACACCGGTCGACGCGGCGTGCGGATCGAGGCCCCGCTCATCGCCATGAGTCGCCCGGACATCGTCCGGGTCGGCCTGCGGTTCGACGCGCCGTTCGCGTCGACCTGGAGTTGCGAGCGCGGGGGCGATACGCCGTGTGGCCGCTGTGCCGGCTGCCTCGCCCGGGCCGGCGCGTTTCGCGAAGCCGGCGAACCGGACCCCTCGGCTGCACTTGCCGGATAGTCCACCAATCGCTCCGTTGGAATGAAGATCCGAATCGAGCGGATGAGCGGTACCGTCGCACGGCGGATCGGACATTCGAGGGCCGCGTCCACCTCGATTTCGATCGCCGGCCACACGCCGGCCGCATCGGCTACATCTGCTCCAGCGTGCCGATCCCGAGCAGGTTCAGCGCGAGCTTCAGCGACCGCGCCGTCAGGTCGCACAAACGCAGGCGCGACAATCGAAGTGACTCCGAAGGCGCGTCCTTCACGCGGACGCCGTGCTTGCGGTCGTAGAAGAAGTTGTACGCCTTACTCAACTCGTACAGGTATTCCGTCAGTACGTTGGGCCGGTACTCCCGCGTGGCCAGATCGATCACGTCGGGCAGTTTCAGCAGCGTTTTCGCCAGCCGGAGCTCGCTCGGATGTTCCACCACGATCGGAGTGTCAACCGGAATGCTCGCATAGTCGACTCCGGCCTCACGGCCAATGCTGCGAATCCGCGCGTACGCGTACAGCATGTAGGGGGCCGTGTTGCCGTCCATGGCCAGCATCGTGCCCCAGTCGAACTTGTAGTCGCTGGTCAGGGCGTGCGACAGGTCGAAGTACTTGACCGCCCCTGTCCCCACCGTCTCGGCGATGACCCGTATCTGCTCGGGCGAGAAACCGCGCTTCTTCTCGGGGTCCTGCTCGTTGGCCTCGATGACCGCGCGGGCACGCTCGACGGCCTCGTCGAGCAGGTCACGGAGCTTGACCGTGCCGCCGTGGCTGGTCTTGAACATCTTGCCCGTCGAAGACAGCATCGCGCCGAAGCGAATGTGTTGCAGCGTGATGTCGTCCCCCGCCCAGCCCGCCTTGCGGGCCGCGGCGAACAGCATCTCGAAATGCTGCTTCTGCGGCTCGCCCACCACGTACAACAATCGCGTCGCCCCCATCGTGTCGACGCGGTAGCGAAGGGCGGCCAGATCCGTGGTGTCGTAATTGTAGCCGCCGTCGGACTTGCGGATCAGCATCGGCAGGGGGTCGCCGTTCTTGTTGACGAAGCCGTCGAGGAAGACGCAAATGGCGCCCTGGTCCTCCACCGCCAGTCCGCGGTCCATGAGGTCGCTCACCACGCCCGCCAGCATGTCGTTGTAGAAGCTCTCGCCCCGGTCCTCGACTTCCACATCCAGCCGATCGTATATTTCGTGGCAGTGGCGCAATGATTCGTCGCAGAACGCCCGCCAGATGGTCAGCGTCGGGGGGTCTCCGCCCTGAAGAGCGACGACCGCCTTGCGCGCCGACTCCGCGAACCCCGCGTCCGAGTCGTACTGTTTCTTGGCCTCGACGTAAAACGTCTCCAGGTCGCCGAGTTTCAAATGCTCGGGGTCAGCCAGCACGTGCGGCCGGGTTCGGCGCAAGTGCTCGATCAACATGCCGAACTGCGTGCCCCAGTCACCCACGTGATTGATGCGATGCACCGTGTGCCCTTCGAACGCCAACAAGCGGGCGATGCAGTCGCCGATGATCGTGCTGCGCAGATGACCGACGTGCATCTCCTTGGCCAGGTTCGGACTTGACATGTCGATCGCCACGATCGTGGGCGACGGCGACGCGTCGATCCCCAGCCGGTCGGGTTGCCCCGCGGTGACGGGTCCAATCGCTTGCAATCGGCGGGCCGCACCGTCCGGCGAAATCGTGAAGTTGATGAAGCCCGGCCCGGCGACCGCGGGCGGCTCGCACAAGTCCGCCACGTCCAGCACATCGAGCACGGCGGCCGCGATGTCCCGGGGCTTGCGACCGAGTTGCTGGGCCAGCCCCATGGCGAAGTTGGCCTGATAGTCGCCGAACTTCGGATCCGTGGTCGACTTGATCGCCGGGTCCACGCCCTGCGCCGGGCCGCCGATCGCCGCGGTGAGCGCGGCTGCCACGCGCGTCTCCAATTCTCGCCTGATCGAATTCACGACTGCTGCCTCACGACCGATCCGCCTTTCTCGCCGATGCGCGGCGACATCCTACCGCTACCCACCCGCATCCGCTACCGAGCCGCGAGCGACCGGAAGCGTTGGCAGCGCGTCTGGCTGTCGTCGAACGGCGCGTCGCGTCGGCCCACGTCGGATACGCGTACCGCGCGATCACGGACCAGCAGCAGCAAGGGAAAAGATCATTGCGGGACGGTTGCGGATAGGCGTAAAAAAAGGAGCGGCACCGCGCTGGTAACGGGCGCCGCATTGCGTTGAGTTTCCCCTCGGCTCTCTCTCCACAACACTGATAAGGAGAAGAACAAACCGACGTCAGGCTAATCATAACGAATTCGCCGATCGGTTGCCAGCCGGATTCCGAAAATCGGTACGATAAAGCAATACTTTGTCCGGATCGCGCCAGGCGTGGCTCGGAATTGCACGGATGATTGCGCGACCGGACGCCGCCCGGGGCCGCCGGTAGGGTTACAGCGGCTGCAGCAACCGCCTGGGATCGAACGGGTTCGGTTGCTGCCCCGGGTCGTCCAGCAGGAGCGTGGCGGCCAACTTGCCGATCGCCGGCGAACAAGTCACGCCATGGCCGCCCAGGGCGGCTACGTGGAAAACCCGACTCCGTCGTGGGTCGCGCCCGATTACGAACTTCCGGTCCGCGGCGAACGTACGCTGCCCCACCCATTGGTTCATGATCGCCAGGTCGCCCAGACCCGGCTGCAACTCGGACACGATGGCCCCCAGTCGATCGAGCACGGCGGCGCTTTCGGTGTAGTCACCGGGTGCAGCCGGTGTCTCGTCGCATGCGCACAGCAGGAGCCCCCCCGACTCCGGGCGAAAGTAGAGCCCGCGTGCGTCGTCCCAGACAAACGGCCAGTTCGGGTCGACGTCCGCCCGCGGCGCCGTGACGAACAGATGCCGGTTCGTCGGCGTCAGGGGCGCGCCGGCGAATCGCCCGGCCCAGGCGCCCGCCGCGTTGACGACCTGCCGCGCCGTGATGGGACCGCCGGACGTGCTGGCCACCACGCGATCGTCGCGCGAATCGATGGACCGCACTTCCGTGCCCAGGCGTACGTCCACGCCGTGCAGGTAGCGCTCCAGCAATGCGGCTACCTCGACCACGCCGTCTTGGGGACACCACAACCCTCGTCCGCACGCCAGGGGAAAGCGACGTGATACATCTTCCGCCCCTTGGCCGATCAGCATGGAGCCCGTTTCGTGGAACGGTGCGAGGTGGTCCTCCCGCAGGGTCCGGGCCCCCTCGGCGGCCAGCCGGGCGATGTCCCGATCGGGCACGCGAACCCGAACAAGCGCGGCGTTGCGACCGGAGGAATGGGCGCCCAGCGCGTCCGCCTGGTCGACGACCAGGACGTCGGTGACGCCGCGGCGCCGGAGGTGGTAGGCCGTGGACGCGCCGGCGAGGCCCGCTCCGATGATCAGGAACTCTGTGTCCATGCGTGTGGATGCTCTCCTCGTGCCATCGCTTCCGCGCCAATCATGGACGTGGACGGGCGGTTTTGCAACCGCCGCCGCCCGCCGGGCACGCCGCTCGATGACGGTGGGGCTGCTCCCCCCTCCCCCCGGCCGATCGTTCCGTCTGGTCCGGTCGTGCGGGTGGCATTCGTGCTTTTCGGACGTGGCCGATCGCGAGGCAATAAACCACCCCGGCCACCGATTATACTGGTAGAATCAGTTCGCGTACGAGTTGGGGAGGTGCATCATGTCCGTCCAGGCGCAATGGTCGACTCGAATAGTGATCGCGGTGGCGGCCTGCGGGTTGCTCCGGCCGTCGGTGTCGCGCGGCGAGGACGTCGTCGAGACGCTGCGCAGCGGCTCTCCGGGAGACTACCAGAAGCAATCGCTGCTGGCCCTCGACTTTCTCCTGTCGATCGGGCTGGACCGCGCCCAGGCCCGGGCGGTGTTGCCGACGTACGTGGAGGCGTGCCGCCTGCACGCGACGCGCTATTCGGATCTGGCCGACATCCAACCACTCGAAATCGAGGCTTACCGCGAGTTCCTCGCCCAGGACCGACTCAATCGCGGTTTCACCGAGGAGGTTGAACGAAAGACCGGCCGCATTCACCGGCGGGCGATCGCGTGCCGCGAGACGTTTGCCTCCGATTTGAACGAACTGGCCGTCGGCGTATGGGAGATGCTGAGCCCGCCGCAGCAGGCGATCGCCCGGCGGTACGAGCCGAAGGGCCAGGCGGTCTTCGCCCGGTTCGCCGACCCCAAAGAGCAGCGCAACGAAGCCCGCCGAAAGGCTCGCGCGGCCCGGCGGGGTCCGCCGCCGCGCCGGCCCGACGATCCGCAGCTCAAGAATGCCAAGCAGGAGCTCAAGGCACTCAAAGAGTACGCCCACCCCCGCCCGGACATCGTTGCCAAGTACCTGCTCACGCCGGCCGCCGCCCAATGGTTGTACGAACTGGCCGGCACGTATCCGCCCCGCGACGTCTTGGCGGCGGTCAACTGTCAGCAGTATGGCACGCGCGAGTACACGTTGCCTCAATGCAAGAGCGATCGGAAGCGGCTGCGCGACCTGTCCAGCGAAATCAACCATTGGAATCTCGTCAATGGCATGTACTTCAGCATGGACCAGATGAAGCAACTGGCCTTCCTCGCCGACAAGACCGAGCAGTTCAAGAAGGCCCAGGGCGGCAAACGGCCGCGCGAGAAGCTGGCGCCGGTCGCGTTCGACGCTCACCTGGTGCGCCTCGAACTGGCGGCCGAATCGGTTCTGCGTCCCGGCCAGCTTCAGGTCATGGACGAATACAAACCGTGCCTGATCCCGCCGAAGAACCTCAAGAACCCGGTCCGCGTGGGCCAGGCGAATGACACGACGCACCTCGCCCGCTGGCTCACGAACGCCCGGGGGTGGTCCGAGGAACGCGTGGCTCGCGAGATCGACAGAGTGATCGTCCACGACGTCGAGCACAATGGGCCGATGGACGAAGCCGTCGAAAAGGAGCGGCGAAGTCTGCTGCGGGCGGTGGTCCGTCGGGCTGCCGCGATGAGCGACGTGGAGTTTGCCCTCAACAAGGACGACCTCGTCGAAGCGATCACGCCGGAGGACCGGAAACAGACGCTCACCGCGTCGATCGACGACATGCACCGGCAACGGACCAAGCCCGGCCGGACGGAGCGGTTTCTCCTGAACCGCGACTTCGCCGACGTCCTCGAGCTGCGCTACGCGCAGTTGGCGGCCGCCACCCGGCCGGACCGAAGCGAACCGGCGACCGCGCCGGGATCGATGCCGTGTGTCAAGAGTTGTGCGGCCTGTCATCACCGCCAGTAGGAGCCGGGCATGAGCGCGCCGCGACTGGACCGCCGCCGATTCCTGGCCGCCGTGAGCCGCTACGGCGCCGGCGCGTGCGGACTGTGCGCGTTCGCCGGTGCGGTGCCGCGGGCGCGGGCCGACGAAGAAACGTATACCTTCGAGCCGAAGCCGGACAGCCGTCGCGTGGATTACTACGAGTCGCTGCCCGGCGGCCGGACGCGGTGCGGCGTCTGCCCCAGACACTGCGTCTGCGACGGCGGCGAATCGGGCTACTGCCGCGCCCGCACCAACGTCGACGGTGTCTACTACCCGCGCGGGTACGGGCACCCGTGCATCATCCGGGTCGATCCGATCGAGAAGATCCCGCTGAGCCATTTCCGGCCCGGCACCCGCACGATGACCATCGCCGTCGGCGGCTGCAACCTGCGGTGTCAATACTGCCAGAACTGGCAGCACTCGCAGGCCGCGCCCGACGCGCTGAAGACGTACGAGCTCACGCCCGACGAGGCGGTCAGCGCCGCCAGGGAGAAGGGGCTCGACGCCATCGCGTTCAACTACACGGACCCGACGGCCAGCCTCGAATACGCGACCGACGTCGCCCGGGCGGCCCGCAAGGCCGGACTTCACGTGGTGGCGGCCACCGGGGCGTACATCGAGCCCGAGCCGCTCCTCGCGTTCGCTCAACACGTGGACGCCTTCACGGTGGGGCTCAAAGGGTACACGGAGTCATTCTACGAGGAGGTCGTCAGCGGCCGGCTCGACCCTGTGTTACGGGCGATCGAGACGATCCGGAACAAGACCGACTGTTGGCTGGAACTCGTCAACCTCGTGGTGCCCACCTACAACGATGACATGCGGGAGATTCACAAGATGGCCGGCTGGGTCCGCCGCGCCGTTGGCCCGTCGACGCCGCTGCACTTTTCGCGCTTCGTGCCGATGTACCGGCTCACCAATCTGCCTCGCACGCCGGTCGAAACGCTGGAGGCGGCCTGCCGCACGGCGAAAGACGTCGGCATGAAGTACGTGTACACGTCGAATATCGCCCCGCACGACGGGAACAATACTTATTGCCCAAAGTGCGGCGCGGCCCTCATCGAACGGTTGGGATTCAAAGTCCTGGAGAACCGGGTCGAGAAAGGCCGTTGCCCCGCCTGCCGAATCCGCCTCCCCGGCGTCTGGTCCTGAAGCGGCCGGCGCAATCGAGTGGCCGAACCGTTGGCATGGACTCTCGATATGCCTTTTACGGGGAGGTCGGGCGCTGCCCGGCTCTTACCCCATAACGGGGTGAAAAAGCGTGGAACCGCGCGTCAAGCAGCGGGCGAAGGAAGCACCGCAGGCGTCTCTATTGATTCCTCTCGCTCGAACGCGCGGCTTGTTACCGGCCGCGCAGGCGCCGCTGCATGCGGCGAAGCTCGTTCTTGGCCACCATGTACTCGACCCCCGGGACGCCGAAGTTGCCTTCCGGACGACCGATGGCCGACGGGCGGGCGATGACCGTGTTGAACAGGACGCTTAACGCCAGGGCCCGGCCGGCGACCAGGGCGGGATCCACCCGGCTGCCCAACGGCGCGGTGAACCGACTCGTGCGACCCGCGTACTCGAGTGTCTCGTACGCGCTGCCGGCCGAAATCGGGGCGTAGCCGCCTTCGATACGCGTGATGAAATCGACGTCCTCGTTGGTGAGGCCCTGGGGCGAGACGAAAGTGATCGTCTGGTCGAAGATCGCCTGGTTCACCCACGCCCGGGCGATGTTCACGTTGTCCGCGTACTGGCCCGGATAAACCAACCGCCGTTGCCCGGTGAACTTCTGCAACGCCTCGACCAGGCCCGATCGGGCCAGCGAAATGCGGAATCGGCCGGTGTACGGCTCCACCTGGATCTCCCAGCCTTCCGTGCCCCGTTTGGCCAGCGTCGCCACCGGCGAGTCAACCAGGACCTCGCTCCGGAGGGTGCCTTCCGTGGTGCCGCCGCGGACCGCCCCGTACCCCAGTCCCAGCTTGATCGTCTGCTGCGTGTGCGTCTTGTAGAACTCGTCGATGCTCGCCAGGGTGGCCCGGCGGATGCTCACCACCGTGTCGTCCCCGAACGTCAGCACGACGTACGAACGCAGCCCCGTCCGGATCTGCGAGCCCGACGCCAACTCGTCGTCCACCCGGACCGGCGTCCACGCGTCCGCGTCGAGCACGTCGGCTTCGGCCGGGCCCCAGGCCACGTTCCCCTCGACTTCCACCACCCGGGCCAACAGCGGTGTGACGTCGACGGCGGGCCGGGTCGCGGCCGGTTGCGCCGGGGCCGCGGGGGCGGTGGCCGGCTGCCCGCCGGCTGATGGGACGCTCCCGAGCAGGCACAGGACGACCACGCGGCCCCACCGCGCCGGTCGTCCGCCGAATTGCACGTGGATGCTTTGACCCGTGAACATGCTGCTCCCTCCGTATCGGGGACGGGTGTCTGGGATGGCCTGCCCGCCTCAGCGAATCGGCTCGTCGGCCCGCAGGTTGGCTGGCCGGTTGATGCCGGGCTCCAGCGTTTCGGTGGACCCGCGTTCCGTCATGTAGGCGTCGGCCCGGGCAATGGCCGCCACGAACTCCCCGCCGGTCACCGGCTGGTAGTCTGGCCCGTATTCGATCAGCCCGGCCGCCGCCGCCTGCTGCATCGCGTACCGGCGATCCCCGAGCCCCCACGATCCGAATGCCAGCGTGTTGACACTCGGCGGCAGATCGCACGTCTTGAACAGCATGTATCCCAGCGTCCCGCGATCGAGATTGTTCCGGGGCTCCAGCTTCCACGCCGCCCGCATCACGTCGCGCCGCTCCAGCTCGGCGACGCGCTGCGGGTACGTATCGAACCGATCCTCGCCGTCGGCCAGCACGAGAATCGCTCGCGCCGCCTCTTCAACCGTGACACACGGGACAGTGGCAAGATAGTGCAGGAACAGCGTGTCGTCCAACGCGGCCGTGTCCATCGGCGGCTGGAACTTGCGCGGCTCCGCACACCCCGTGACCGCCACCGTTGCCGTCACCAGGGCCAGCGCGGACAGCAGGAATCGATAGCGTCGGCTCGCCGCCGGCCCGCACGCATGGCTTCTGACTACCGGGGTGGTCACGGCTAGAAACTCCACGTCATGCTGACCAAAAAGAAGTACCGGGTGGTCCGATCGCTGAACGCGGCGCCGGGGAAGAACAGCCCGTACCGCGCGGTCCAGGCCAGGTCCGGCGCCACCTGCCAGTTCGCGTAGTAGTCCATCTCCCACCCGACGTACCCGCTCTGCCGGTCGGCCGTCGGGTCGGAAATCGCCCCGGCCCGGTGGTTCTTGTGGAACAGGAACCAGTCGGTGCCCAGCTCCAATTGCCGGATGGCCGGCTTGTTTTCGAGCGGGATGAACGACGCCCCCGCCCGCCAGGCGTGCAGGTTGCTCAAGCGGGGCGCCAATGAGAGGCCGGTGTCCCGCCATCCGAACCCGACGAAGCTGCGATCGGTCCAGTTGGGACGGCTGAAGGCCGCCGCGTCGGTCGGACTGGTCAGCCGGTCCTCGTCGCCCGATGCGAACATGTACTCGAGCGATGCCTGCGGCGACAGTGGGGCGTGGAACAGGTATTTCAGTTCGGCGTCGAACGCCCACGCTTTGATCACGTTCTCGCGGGCATACCAGTTGTTGCTGTGACTGCGACCGCTTTCGTAAACCCACTCCGTCGAGTACCAGAGGTTGCGGGCCAGTTCGCCCTGCGAGCCGAGCCCGAAGTAGAACGAGTCGTAGGCGTAGTCGGTCGGCGTCCACAGCACTGCGTCGTTGTCGTCGCGCTGCCACAATGCGTACACGAACGGCTCGTGCCTCTTGGCTCCGCGATACGTGAGTTGCGTGCCGAAGAACGCCCGGCGCGTACGATCGGTCGGCCGCGACAGGTCAATGTCCGGGCTGCTTCCGACCGTGCGGCCGAGCAGCCCCGCCACTTCCAGGTCGCCCACGTTCGCGCGCAGCAGCATGTGATCCAGTCGCGTCCACAATGCGTAGCCGGTGCCGAACATGGTCAGGTCGCGGCCGATCTTGAAGCGGAGGTTGGCGCTGCCGCCGAGCGTCTGGTCGGTGTAGGCTTTCATCGCGCGGGCCAGGTCGAACTCGTAGAACCCCCGCTCGAGGTTCATGCCTTCCCAGTCGTCGTCGTTCCCATCGAGCGAGTCGCCGGAGTTGAAGTCCTTGTCGCTCAGCAGCCCCCGGGCGTAGAACTGATGGGCGCCGTTGTCGAGCGTGACCCGTCCCCACACCCGGAAATCGTGCCGCCGGAACGTCCGCGAGCTGTTCACCCCATCGTCGTACAGGAACAAGTTAAAGGTGTACCAGCCGCCGTAGTCGACGCCGGTTCTGCGGGCCAGCGTCGGCTCCTCGTCGATGTAGCCCCAAATCCGCTGCTCGATGGCCCGTTGCTGGTTGATGAATGTGCTCGCCTGCGCGTCCACGGGCTGTCCCTGAGCGGCTGGTGGCGCCACCAGCACGCCGCCGACCGCCCACACCACGACCCCCCATGCTGCGTACGTGGTTCTACGTATATTGATGACCGCACCTGCCATGATCTGGCGAGAGTCTACCCGGTGTCGCCAGGTGGGCCAACCAAGAAGTGATATGATCGGACCATTAAGTTGACCCCGCGCTCCTCGGGGAAGGAACGCGGGGCCGTTGAAAGGGGACACGACAGCTTCCAATACGTTTATAGAATGAGTGGCCGCGGAAATCAAACCCTTCGTGAGAATAACTTTAGCAATAATTCCGCTTGACCTTGTGAATTCCCGCATCCGGGCGCCGCCCGTCGTGGGGCCGGCGCGATTCGCGAACACCGTGGCCGGCGCGCGCGCGGTCAACGGACACTCGGAGCGGTGGGCGGTCGGTGCCGGTCGGGCGTCCACGGATCCGTCCCCAGTTGCCGGGCCGGGAATCAAAGTCCTACTGCATTGGTTCGAGTCTCGCGTTGGGAAAGTAAGGGTTTACCCGGAGGTGAGGTCCCGCTCGATTGCGGGGTTGCGTCTGGATTGGCGTCGCTCCGCGTGTTCCGCGGCGGCCCGTTCGCGTCGAAAATGGCTTGTGATTTCGTCGATCGCGCGGGTCCGATAACGTCGTTTGCGACGCCATGCCCCGCCGCGCAACCCGGTCCGGCCGGATATTGACTTCGTCCGAAAAGAATTTGCAAAATCCGTCGCCGATCGCGCCGTGCGGCGACCGGGATGGGGGTCAGTTGACCGCGTTCGCGGAGCGGTTAGCTGCCGTCCGTCGCGAGGCTTGCCCGGCAAGTGCGGCCATCCGCGCGACCTTGCAGGCGCTCCAACCGGCGCCACAGGCGTGCCCACCCGTGAACTGCGCACCACCCGTGTTTGCACTGTTCGCTTTTCCCTTAGTGGAGTCGCCCGCTCCGAAAGATCGCCCACACCAGGCCCAGTCCGAGCACGCCGGCGATCAGGTAGCCGACGATGCCCAGCAGGCGCAGCGGGATGCCGAACGGCGGTAGCTCGCCCGACGTGCCGACCACCACGGAACTGCCGACGATGACCGCCGCAATGACGATGGACATGGCCAGCCGGTTACTGGATCGGTCCAGTTCGGTGGTCAGTCGCTCGAGGTTCTCGTGACGGACTTTGACTTCCCACTCGCCGCGTGACAGTTGCCGTAGGATCTGCTTTAGCCGGGCGGGCGCGGACCGGGCAATGCCCCAGATCTGCCAGATGGCCAGGCCGGCCGTCTTGACGATCTTGGGCGGGCTGAGCCGGTCCGCGATCATGTTCTTGATCCGCGGCTTGAGCAGGCTCACCAGGTCCAGTTCGGGGTCGAGCCGCATGGCCACGCCGGTCACCGTGGTGAGTGCTTTGATCAGGACGATCACGTTGCAGGGCACGGTGACGTCGTTCTCGCGGATGGCCTGCGTGGCCTCGTGGAACACGTCGTGCAAGTCCAACCGTCGGATGGGCAGCCCATGGTACTTGTCGAGCAGCATGCGGATGTTCCTCGACAGTTGCTCGCGATTCGTTTGCGACCCGAGTGCATTGAGGTCGTCCAGGATCTCCACGACCAGTTCGGGGTCGCGGTTGACGACGGCGAGAATCAGCAGCAAGAAGAGGGTCGACTGTTCGTCGCTCAGTACGCCCACTTGCCCGAAGTCGATGAGTCCGATGGCCGAGGGCGGGCTGACGAGGATGTTCCCGGGATGCGGGTCGGCGTGAAAGACACCGACCTCGAAGAACTGTTTGAGATAGGCCTCGGCCAGCCGCTTGGCGATGGCTTTGCGATCGATCCGGGCATCCGTCGACTCGAGCGCCGTCTCGAGGTTCTCGCCCTTGATGGCCTCCAGGGTCAGGACGCGCGGTCCGGAGAGGTCCCACCGCACCGTGGGGATCCGGACGTACGGATTGTCGGCCAGCGCGTCGCCGATCCGGGCGGTGGCCGACGCCTCGCTGATGAAGTCGAGTTCGCGGCGGAGCGTGTCGGAAAACTCCTGCACGAGTTGGACGGGGCGGTACGCGTGCGATTCCGGGATCAGTCGCTCGGCGGCGTCGGCGATCCACATCAGGATGTGCATGTCGAGTGCGACGATGCGGTCGATATCCGGCCGCTTGACCTTGACGACCACATCCATCCCGTCGCGCGTGGTGGCCCCATACACCTGCCCGATCGAGCCGCTGGCCAGTGGGGCGTCGGCGATGCGGGAGTAGCCGTCGCTCAGCGGCGCGCCGAGCTCTTCCTCGATGATCTGATGGGCGAGTTGGGTGTCGAACGGGGCGACCCGGTCCTGGAGCGATCGCAGTTCCTGGATCACTTCGTCGGGGATGAGGTCGGGCCGCGTAGTGAGGGTTTGCCCGAGCTTGACGAAGGTGGGCCCGAGATCGCTGCAGACGCGGGTGAGTCGTCGCCCGATCGCTCGCGTACCGGATTCGGTGGGTTCCTCGTCTTTGGGGCGTAGCCGCGGCCGGAGACTCAGGACGGAGACATACCGCCGCAGGTTGAGCCGATCGACGACATGCCCGAAACCGTGCTGGGTGAGGACATGTGCGATCTGCCGGAGCCGGTTGAGGCTGCGAACGCTACGGGTGAGCTGGAGGGGTGTCATGGCGTCCCGGGACCCCCCAATCGAGGTCGTCGAAGGCGGACGGGTGCGGTCGCGCCCGGTCATCGGGCGTCGGCGCCGCGTTTCTAAACTGTGACTGCAGCCGTTCCGCCGGGAGCGGCCGGTGCAAACCATAACGGAAGTCGGGTCGCGTGGAAACCTTTGTCCTTTTTTGCTCGCGCCGCCGGGCTATTGTGGCGACTAATGCTATCGAGTGGGGACCGGCGTCCGAGGCCCGCGAGGCGGTGGTCGCCGGAGCTGCTACGGGGTGAGAAAACGGGTCGGATACCGGGTCGATGAATGGAGCGCTAACTCGTGGAACGGCAGGCAGCTACACTTGGACTTGACGCGCCTGAAATCGGACGCCCGGCGGGCGGCCCAGAAGGCTCGAGATTAGCGGACCTTTCGCGCGGTTTTCCTGATTTATGGCTTGAACGCGGGCGGGTTCATCGGGTAAAGTTTAGCGGGGAGGCGAGAATCGCCGGGCGGGGAAGGAACGCCATATCGTTGTTCGTGTTTCCCGGCAGAGAGAGAAAGTGTAGAGAGGGGGACCGTGAGAGGGACTACGGGACTCGGGCCGTGGTTACGGCTTACGGGGTGCCCGGAGGCGGCCTTTATAGGGCCGTCGGTCGAAGTTCCGACAAGCAATTGCGAGCGTTGAAGAATGCTCGCAAGTTGTCGGTGCGACGGTAGTTTAGGTGGAGTCTTGCTTGACCCCCAGGAGGGGTGCTGGTACGATAGGCTAACTCAAGAGCACATACGCGCAACACTAACCAAAGCGTGCTCTTTTAAACATTCTCCGAAGGAGGACAGTAACAATGAAGAAGGCGTTATGGATTGCTGCGTGTGCAGTGCTCATGACGGGTGTAGCGGCCCATGCCGCGTCGCTAACGATGGAGATCGGAAGTGACCAGGGCACCACGGTGGGTGCGGGTGAGGAGTACGGTTTTTGGATCAAGGCGACGCTCGGTGCGGGGTCGGACGGCCTGGCGCTGATCGGCGTTGACCTCGAGGGCACGGGAGACATTACGCTGTCGCCGCTGTCGGCCGGTGCGTCGATGAGTTCGTTCGTGAAGGTCGAAGGCTTGACCAACCCGGCGGGCTACGGCGGCACGGACGTGGACGGCAAGCTGCTGCAGATCGGTGGTGGCCAGAACACGATCGGTTACTCGACCGACGATCCGGCCTACCCCAACCCGGACTACCCCGTCGGTGACGTCGTGCTGGGTATCGGCGACGAGGCTGAGGTTGTGATCGCGACTGGTACCGTCACGGCTCCGATGAGTGGCGAATTCACGCTGACGATTTCGAACGCGTTCGCGAACACGATCGACGAAGGCCAGACCGAGGCCCCCTATGCGGTGAGCGCGGTCGATGAGCCGGTCATCTACTCCGCGGCGTCGATTACCGTGACCGTTGGCGGCGTGCCGACCCTGGAGTCTGCGTCGAGCGTTGGCGAGCACACCGGCTATGGCGACATCGCATTCGCGATCGGCGCCAACGGTACGAACGAGCCGCGTGTCCAGGGCGGCGGCGAGCTGTACTTGGCGATGGAGTTCAGCGGGACCGTCGACGTGGGCGGTCTCACGGTCAACTTCACCCCCGCGATCGGCGTGGGTGCGAGCGTCACGGCGGGTGCGGCCGCGAACATGGCCGAGATCCACTTTGATGGTGACGTCGCGACCAATCGGTACACCGTGACGGTTTCGGGCAGCGGCACGGGTGAGTTTGACGTTTGCTACACCCGCGGTGACGTGAACTGCTCGGGTGACGCTACGGGTCTTGACTTGGCTCAGATCCAGAGCCCGAGCAACTGGAACAAGTCGTTGGCCGAAGGTGCCAACCCGCGGGCGGACGTGAACCGCGACGGCCAGGCGACCGGTCTGGACCTTGCCGCGGTCCAGAGCCCGCTTTCGTGGAACCTGCCGGTTCCGGCCCTGACCTGTGAGTGCCCGTAGGTCAGTTGAAGAGGGATTAGAGGTACGCCCGCACCCCGGTGACGGGGTGCGGGCAAAACCTATCGCCAGTCGAAGCATCAAGGGTAAGCGGAGAGAGAGGGAAAGAGGTTGTTTCGTTCATTGGCTTGATGCAGCAGGCCAAATCAGCAGAGACAGGAATTGGGGAAACTTGCAAGTTCCACTTACCTAAGGAGGAGAACACTTATGAAGAAGGCACTGGCGTTATTGGTAATGGGCGTGCTGGCCACGTCGGCCAACGCGTCGATCGTGTACATGCAGTTCGACGATGGCGCGGTCGAGGTCGCCGCCATGCCGTCCGACATGGTCACGGTCCACATTTTCCTAGACGTGTTCGGCGCGGCCGACCCGTTGGGTGCCGAAGAGATCGCTGCGTTCCAGGCCACGTTCCTCGAGGAACTGGGTCTGTGGCAGATGGACACGGCGGTGTTGCCGGAAGGCTGGGAAGACGACTCCAGCGATCCGGGTCCGCTCGATGCCCTGACGCAGCAGGTCAACTGGGCCCGGTCCCCGACCGGCTCGATCGTGGGCGAGGGCATCCATGAGATCGGCACGGTGACGCTGCATGTCGCCGACGACGCGGTCTTCCCGCTTGAGCTGGCGTTCTGGACGGACTTCAGCTTCCCGCGGAACCCCGCGGGTGGGCAGCAGACCTAC
Organism: uncultured Phycisphaeraceae bacterium; assembly: GCA_964495075.1. Lineage (GTDB taxonomy): Bacteria > Planctomycetota > Phycisphaerae > UBA1845 > UBA1845 > JAFGJQ01. The sequence continues at coordinate 16,206 of CAZBUJ010000047.1, read as the reverse complement.
AACCCTGGATTTGCTGCGTTGCGCTATGCGGGCTACTACGACTTCGGTAGCGGTGGCCCGGATGCTCCGTTGATCATCACGCCGGAGCCCGCTAGCTTCGCGCTGCTCGCTCTGGGTGGGCTGGCGGCCCTGCGCCGCCGTCGCTAAGCGTCGATTCGCACCTGATTCGGGTGCGGCTTGATAGCTGAGCTATCAAAGCGGAGTCGGTCTATACGGACCGGCTCCGCTTGTGTGCGCGCCGGTGACGCCGCGGCGAGTCTTAGCCAGGACTGCCAACGCCACCGGGGCGATGCGTTAAGGCGAGGGCCGCCAGCGCGGTGGCGGTCGGCGGGGCCGATGAGATCCTACGGTTATCGGACCCGCATCTTATCCCACCTCAAGATTGCCCAACTTGCCATCCGACAACCATATCACTGGAAAATACGTGGTGCTCCGGTTGCCGTGCCACTGCGGGTTTCTACCATTCCCTCGGAGGCCGGGCAACGACTGCGCGATGATGGGACGGTGGGGTCGGCCCTCAGGCCTGGCGGTCTGGGCCGATCCGGAGCAAGTCAGGAGGAATCGCGATGTTCAAGCGGGCGTGGATCGTTGCGGCGGTGGCCGGGGTCGGTGCCGGGACGGTGTCGGCCGCGGAGCTGAGTCTTCGATGGGTGGGTCAGGCGGACGGTGAACACACGATCAGCCTGTCGGTCGGGCAGGAAGGCACCATCGAGGTGCTGCTGAGCCTGGTGGACGGCGAGGTCGTCAACTCGGTCTTCTTCACGAATGACGCCGCCGCGAATATGGAGCAGGTGGGGACGACCGCGAACGCGGACCTGGGCTGGACGAGCGGGTCGACGGACGGGGCTTTGGGTGGGGGGATGCAGCAGCTCGCGCTGGGGGCGGCCGCGGCCGGCTCCGATATCGCCGGTCCGGGCGATTTCGTGCTCGGCACGCAGACGGTTCAACTGACGGCGGGGACGGCCGGCGAGTCGATCCAGATCACGATCGACGTGGACTTTCCCATCGGCGTGGTGAGCGAGACGGGGTCGTTTTTCACGCGGGTCGCGAGTGCGAGTCCGGTCGCCCAGGCCGCGGGCGTGTATCACCTCGGGGCGGGCAGTCCCGGCTACTCGGCCGGCGGCGCCGATGACACGGCGGAGCCGCTCATCGTGCAGGTCGCCACGAGTGGCGGTGGCGGCGGCGGCACCGTTCCGCCGGACGGGGATAACAGCAATGACAACGTCAACGACAACAGCAGCGTTGACGGTGATTCGGACGGCGATGGCGTGCCGGACGGCAACGACGCGTTCCCGGACGACCCGGACGAGCAGTCGGACGGTGACGGCGACGGCGTCGGCGATAACGGGGACGCGTTTCCCGCCAATCCTGATGAGTCGATCGACACCGACGGCGACGGCACCGGCGACAACCAGGACAACGACGATGATGGCGACGGTGTGCCGGACGTGGCCGACGGCGACCCGCTCGATCCCGCGGTTGGCAGTAACAACCAGGGCGGCGGCGGTGGTACCTCGACCGGCCCATGCGGCGTCGGGCTGATAGCTGCCATGCCGATCGGCCTACTGGGCTGGCTGATGCTGCTCGGCATTCGCCGGCGGCCGCGGCCTTCGCGATCGCGGTCTTCGGCCTAGAGCCGTGGATCCGTCGAGCATTGCGCACTCGCGTCGTTGTACACCATGCGTTCCGCCGCGGGAAGGTACGCGATTACGGTGATTCGTAGGTGGGACGATGAAGCGCGAGGGCGGAGGTAGGGCAGGCATCGTCAGGCTGTCGGAATAGGGATTGCTGCCCTGATGGGCTTGCGGCATTCAAGCGGCATCGTGCCCGCCCCGCGGCGGTGAGGATGGCGCGAACGTCGATTCGTCGCGTTGGGGCGAGAACCGCGCGAGCGCAGGACCCTACGTTCAACAAACAGCCTGGATTGCTTGACGGCGATCGAACCGTGCGCAAGCTGGAAGTCTGCGGTAATACCGCCCGGCCGCTTCCGGCGCGTTATTCGGTTCCATGTCGTCGGCTCGTCGCCGCCCAGCGACGTTGGCCAGAGCCCGACTTACCCTTGGTCCAAGGCAGCCACGAAAGGGAGCGGGTTTGCGAGGTTGGCCTACGGGCGGTCGGGTTCGACGGCGCCGAGGAAGCCGCGTGGGATTTTGGCCTTGGCGGCCCGGGCCAGCGTGTCGCGGGGGTTGACGCGCAGCGCATCCTGCACGTAGGGGCGGAGTCGCTCGGCGTCCCGGGTTTCCATCATGGCGATGTAACCGTCCTGCAGCAAGCGGCCGGATCGCAGGAACTGCTCGGCGAGCGCGTTGCCGGACGATCCGACCGGGCACGGTTTTGCCGCCTTGCGCAGCAGCGTCAGGTTCTCAAGCGCGCACTTGGCATGGGTTTTCGCGTGGAACTCCTTGTACGCGATGAACTCGAGGATGGGATGGTCCCAGGTGTTGTGTTCGCCGAGGCCAACCGCGGACTTGAGCGATTCGCCGCCGGAGACATGGGCGGCCAGCAGCGCGTACGGAGACTCGATGTTGTACTCCCGGAGTTGCTCCCGGGCCTGGTTGGTGGCGAAGCGTAAGGGCCAGTCCGCGGGGTCGGGCAGGATCGGCTTCTTCGACCCGACGAGCCCCACGGCGGACGGAACGACATAGTAGGCTTCCACCTCGGGGAAGACCGCGCAGAACGACCGGACGGCCGCCTCGAACGTGCGGGTGGGCAGCGTCGGCGACAGCCACTCGATGAGGATTCCGTCATCGGTGAGCCGGTCCAGGCAATAGCGCTGGAACTCTTCCGACAGCATCACCGCGTTGCCGGAGAACTTCGGGTTCTGCTTGCCGTCGGCGATGATGAGGTCGTACTGGCGGTCCGTGGTCAGCAGGAAGTGGACGGCGTCGTCCACGTGAAGGTGCACGCGTTCGTCGTCCAACGCGGCGAACGGTTTGAAGAGCCTGGCGCCTTCCACCACCTCGGGGATGATCTCCACGCAGTCGAGCACCTCGATGTCGGGATACGTGGCCAGGGTGGCCAGCGTGGACCCGGAGCCCAGTCCGATGTTGAGCGTGCACCGGGCGTGGGGAACCAGCAGCATCGGCAGGTGGGCGAGCAGTTGCTGCTTGTAGCCGAGAATGTCGGTCCGGCCGGCATTGCCGATGACGTAGCCATCGATGGTCATGACCTGGTAGTCAGGCAAGGCGGGGTCGGTGACGACCTTGACGGTGCCCAGGTCCCCCTCTTCCCAGAAGGCGATCTTCGTCGCCTCGTTTTCCAGCTGACCCTGGAACGGGATCCGGGCGGGGATCACGGATGCCAGGGCGGCCACGAGGCCGAGCGTGACGACGACCCCGCCGGCTCGAGCCGCCGTCCATCCGCCGAGATACACCAGAATCATCAGACCGAGTGTCAGGTTTACGGCACCGACCACCTTGGTCGCGCCGGCGGTGCCCAACGCGGGCAGCAGCAGGGTGGCGCCCAGGGTTACACCCAGGATGCTGCCGATGTTGGCCAGCAGGTAGGCGGTGCCGACCCCGGCTCCGAGGCGTCGGACGTCTTCGATGTAGAGCCGGCTGGCCAGCGGGAACGACAAGCCCATGAAGATCGTCGGGACGAGCAGGAGGACGATCGACACGACACTGGCGAGCATCAACCGGAAAGGCCAGGGGTACTGCTCGACCTGCAGGGAGAAGATGCTCACGTTCCGGGCGAACCACGGCAGGGTCTGGAGCAGGACGGCGAGGCCGACCGCCCCCAGCGCGAACAGGGCGATGGCGAGCTGACAGAACCCCAGGTCCCGCTCGGGACGCTGGCGGGCGGCGATCCGCCGGAAGAGGACCCCCCCGATCCCCAGGCCGGCGAGGAAGATCACGAGCACCATGGAGATGGCGTAGGTGCTGTTGCCGACGATGTACTTGAGCCCTCGGATCCAGAACGCCTCGTAGGCCATGGTGGAGAAGCCGGAGCCGACGAGGACGGCCCCCACGATCACCTTTGGCAGGGCGGAGGTCAGGGCGCTATCGGCGTCGGGCGGCGGGGGTTCGTCGAGTTCGGAGCCTTTGACCTGATTGAACAGCCACAGGGCGGTCGCGGCGATCAGCAGGTTGCAGAGGTTTGCGATCCAGGTGCTGGCCTGGTTGCCGACGGCCTCGATGAGGATGAACCCGGCCGCCACGGAGCCGAGGGCGGCGCCGAGCGTGTTCAACCCGTAGATCATGCCGAGGTGTTTGCCCACACCGGAGGCGGACCGGATCAGGGCGGTGCAGAGGGCGGGAAAGGTCGCCCCCATCAGGGCGGATGGGACCAGCAGCAGGAGGAAGACGAACACGAACCGCGTGACGGCCATCAGGACGGGCCCGCCGCCGATCGCGCGGTAGATTCCGGCGTAGAACTGGGGCAGCGAATAGAGGCTCAGGGTGATGGTGGCGGTGCTGAGGGCGATGCCGAATTCCAGGCCGGCGTAGAGTTTGAACGCGTGCCGGTGTCGCCGGAAGACGGTGTCGTAGAGCCGGGCGCCGATGCCCATACCGGCCATGAAGCTGCCGATCACGGCGCCGGCCGCGATGGTGGTGCTGCCGAGCGAGAGAGAGATCATCTTCACCCAGGCGACCTGGTAGACCAGGGCGGCCGCCCCGGACACGACCGACAGGAGGTAGGCGGTCCGGATCACGCGTTCCTCGTCGATCCCGGTACGGGGGACGGTCCTGGTGGTTTCCGCGAGTGCGTCCATGGGATCAGCCTTCATACCCGATTTCACGTTACCGGACAACGCAGGCTGGGGCGGCCCCGGTACGCCTCCCCACCGTCCGGTCGGGCGGCCGGCACGGGCCCCGTTCCGTGTGCGGCGACCGTCCGATATAGTGGTCGATGGTGATTGGTGAATCCAAGGCCGGCGTCGCCGGCCTCAGGGGTGTGTCATGGCGCAATCGCGTTCGTCTCCTTCCGATCCTTCCGATCGGCCGTCACCGGGGGCCGGCGGCACCGGGTCGGGCCGCCGATTCTGGGCGGTTCCGTTGATCAGTGTCGCGTTGTTCTTTGCGTTGGTGGTCGTGGCCGCCGTCGTCATGCGGCGCCCGGCGCCGGGCGAGAGACCGCTTGACCCGCTGGCCGGCAAGGCGGCGGGCAACAACGTGCTGCTGATCACGATCGACACGGCACGGGTGGATTGCTTCGGGTGTTACGGCCACACGACAGTGCGCACCCCGAACATCGATCGGCTGGCGGCGGAGGGGGCGCGGTTCGTCCGTTGCGCGTCGGCGGCCCCGATCACGCTTCCGTCCCACGCAAGCATCATGACGGGCACGTACCCGTTCGTGCATCGCGTGCGGAACAATGGACGGTACCTGGCGGACGACGGGAATGAGACGCTGGCGGAGCGGCTGAAGGCGGCGGGGTACACGACCGGGGCGGAGGTCGGCGCGTTCGTGCTCGACGCCATCTGGGGTCTGGACCAGGGCTTCGATTCGTATCGTCGTTCGAAGGAAGAGGCGGCGGTCGCGGCTCCGCTGGAGGAGGTGCCGGAATCGCAGAGCGTTCCCGCCGACGATGTGTGTGATCGCGCGGTGGAGTGGCTGTCGCGTCACGGCGAGGATCGGTTTTTTCTGTGGGTCCACTTTTTCGACCCGCACGTGCCGTATGACCCCCCGGGTCGGTTTGCCCGGCAGTACAGCGATCCCTACCTGGGCGAGATCGCGTTCGTGGACGAGCAGGTCGGCCGGTTGATCGCCCACCTCAGGGAGACGGGGGTGGTGGATCGCACGGTGGTGGTTGTCGTGTCGGACCACGGTGAGGGGCGGCGCGATCACGGCGAGTTGACGCACGTCTACTACGTGTACGACAGCACGATGCGGGTGCCGCTGATCTTCTGGTGCCCGTCGCTGATTCCGGGCGGACGCGTGGTTGGCGGGCTGGCCCGTACGGTGGACATCGCCCCGACCGTCCTTGACCTGCTGGGTGCCAAAAGGCTGGCACATTCCCAGGGAGCGAGTCTTCTGCCCCGGATCGAGGGGCGTCGGGACGTGACCCGGGTCGCGTACGGCGAATCGGTGTCGGCCCGTGATTCGTTCGGCTACGCGCGGTTGCGGACGCTGTGGGCGGACGGCTGGAAGTACATTCACGCTCCGAAGCCGGAGTTATACGATTTCTCGCGCGATCCGGGCGAAACGCAGAACGCCGTGACTCGCTTTCCGGAGCGGGTGGCGGCGATGCGGGAGCGGCTGCGGGCGGTGATTGTCGATGCGGGCCGGAGCGCCGGAGCGGCCGACGCATCGCGGCTCGACGCGGACGCGGTGGAACGGCTGGCGGCCCTCGGGTACGTGGGCGGGTACGCGCCCAAAAGTGACTCGAGTGAAGAGCAGTTACTCAGCCAGTTTGAGGGGCCGGATCCGAAGGACCACATCAAGGCATACAACGCGTTTCTCGGGGCGCGGGCGTTTGCCGAGGAGGGCGCCCACGCGGTCGCAGGCCGCATGCTGCTGAAGCTGGTGTCGGCCGAGCCGAGGAACCCGGCCTTTCGCATGCTCCTGGCCGAGCAGTTGCGGCGGCTGGGTCAGCCGGCGGAAGCGGCCGAGCAACTGTCGGCCGTGCTCGCGATTCAGCCGGACAACACGGTGGCGGTGTATCGTCTGGGCAAGGTACTGGGGGACGTCGGCCGGCTGGACGAGAGCGTCGACTACTTGACGCGGGCGGTGGAAGCGATGCCCGACTATGCCGACGCGCACGCCTATCTCGCGTTGGCTCTCCAGCGCAAACAGGATTGGGAGGGTGCGGAGCGACACTTCCGTCGGGCCCTGGCGTTGAATCCGCGGCACGAGGAGGTGTTCGTCGGGCTGGGGGCGACGATGTACGGACAGGGGCGGGTGGCCGAGGCCGTGTCATTCTGGCGGCGCGGCATGCAGGAGCACGCGGACAGCGTGCAACTGGCGAACAACCTCGCCTGGTGCCTGGCGACCTGTCCGGACGCGGCGATTCGCGACGGGGACGAGGCGGTTCGTATCGCGGAGCGTGTGTGCCATAACATTGGCACTAAGAATCCGGCCGTGATGGACACGTTGGCGGCGGCGTATGCCGAGGCGGGGCGGATGGAGGATGCGGTTCGCACCGCCCGCAGCGCCGTGCGGGCGGCGGAAGCCCTCGAACAATCCGCGTTGGCGGCGGCGATCGGCGACCGGCTCGAACTGTACGAGTCCGGGCGACCGTATCGCGAGGCGCACTGACGCCGACGCCCGGCGGCGCCGAGTCGCGGGCGGGCTCGTTGTTGGGGGGCGGCGCCTACCCGGCGTGCTTCTGCAGCACCTGGATCACCTCGGTGCGATTGAACTCTTCGGCCACGTCCCTGGCCGTCTTGCCGTCGTTGTTCGTGATGGACGGATCGGCGCCGCCGTCGAGCAGGGCGGCGACCACGCGATCGAATCCACGGCCGGCCGCCATGAAGAGCGCCGTCTGACCAAGGTTGTCGACGGCGTCCACGTCCGCGCCGTGGGCGATCAGGGTCTCGATTACGACCGGCCGATTGCGAGCGGCGGCCAGATGCAACGGGGTCATCTGCAGGTGAGCGGGGACGTTGGGGTCGGCGTTTTCCGCGAGTAACCATTCGCACATCGCGTTGTCGCCGTTCAGGGCCGCGAGGTGCAGCGGTGTGATGTCCTGGTCGCCTCTGGCGTTGATGTCGGCCCCTCGGTCGAGGAGGAGACGGGCCGTTTCCTGAAAGCCCCGGTCCACGGCGGCATGGATGGGGTACTGGCCCAATTCATCCTCGGCATCGATGTCGGCTCCGCGATCCAGGAGCAACGTGATGACCGCGTTGTGCCCACCGGTGCAGGCCGTGTAGAGCGGCGTGTACGAGTTGTAGTTCCTCGCTTCGATGTCCGCCCCGGCGTCGAGCAGGAGGCGTGTCACCTCCACGTTCCCGGTGGCGGCGGCGGCGTGGATCGGTCGACCGTTGTTCTTGTCCGCGGCCCGCACGTTGCAGCCTCGCGCAATGAGCAGCTTGACCAGTTCCGCGTCGCCGCCGGCGGCGGCGATGTGCAGGGCGGTGTGCTGCTTGTTGTCGTTCCGGTTGCCGTCCGCTCCATGGTCGAGCAGATACCTGGCCATCTGGACATCGTTCGCGGAGGCGGCCCAGTGCAAGGGGGTCCACCCCATGTCGTCCGGGGGATTGACGTCGGCGCCCTTGTTGATCAGCAGATCCATGATCTCGAAATTCCTGCGGGTGGTGGCCTCGTGAACGGGGTATCGCCCGGTGTTGCGGTTCCATGCGTTCGGACTGACGTTCTCACCGAGCAGGCGGCGCACCTCCTCCGTGTTGCCCTGTTCGATGGCATAGTGCAGATCGATCGCCGCCTGGGTCATCGGCTGCCCGGCGTCGGGGTGCGGCTTGGCGGGGGCGGGCGGGGTCGGCTCTTCTTGCGACGGCGGTGGCTCGGTCGGCGTGGGTGTTTCGGTCTTCGTCGCGGCGGCGCCGGGGTCGGCCTTCGGCGTCCCCGGGGCGGGCTGGTTCTTGTTCACGCAGTGGCCGGCCAGGAGGGCGATCAGGGCGGCAATGCCAAGGCAAGCGCGATGGTGCATGGTAGGGGACCTCATTCTGGTTGTCGGGCGTCCGGTCGGTCTACAGTTCCTGGACGGCGGCTTCCAGCGTGTTCCGCTGTGCCTCGAGATCGGCCAGTCGCGCCCGTTCGGCTTCCACGACCTCCGGCTTGGCGTTCCGGACGAATTTTTCGTTGGCGAGTTTGGACACCTTGCCGGCGATCTGTTTCCGGATGTTTTGCAGTTCCTTCTCGATGCGTTTGCGTTCCGCGTCGTCGTCGCTCACGTCATGGACCAGGATACGCAATTCGCCCATCACGGTGGTGGCTGCGTTTTTGGGACGTCTGGCGTCGGTGACCACTTGGATGGTGTCGACGCCGGCCATCTCCCGGATGATGTGGGCCTGCGATTGCAGGGCGTCGACGTGGTCGGCCGGTGCCGAAATTGTGACATCGACCTTGGTTTTGGGCGAGACCTTGCATTTGTTGCGGATGTCCCGCACGCCGCGGGTGGCGTTCTGCAGGTCGGCGAACACGCGGACGATCTGCGTGTCGTCCAGGGCGGGCCAGCCGTCGTCGGGCGGATAGGCGGCGACGGCGATCAGGTCGCTCATGGGTGGTTCGGCCAGCCCGGGCAGTCCGCGGTGCGGGGCGATGGCGTTCAACTGTTGCCACAGCCGCTCGGTGATGTAGGGGATAAACGGTTGGAACATCCGCAGCAACTGGTCCAGGGCGAAGGCAAGGACCTGTTTCGCGACGGTGCCCCGCAGGTCGGCCGGTGCGTCGGCGGCCATCCGCGGCTTCGTCAGTTCGATGTACCAGTCGCACAGCGAGTCCCAGAAGAACTCGCGCAAGGTCCGCACGGTGGCGGAGAACTGGTACCGGGCCATCAACTCGTTGACCCGCCGGGTGACTTTGGAGAGTTCCGCCAGGATCCAGCCGTCTTCGGGCATCAGGTCGGCCGGCTGGATCCGGTCGTACGGCACGCCTTCCAGGTTCATGAAAGCGAACCGGGCGGCGTTCCAGAGCTTGTTGCACAGGTTGCGGCCGATTTCCACGCGGTCCGACGTTTCCAGGGCAACTTGCAGCTCGGTTTTCAGGTCATCGTCCGCCCACTGGGTGGCGAAGTCCTTCTGGCAGTGCTGGCATTTCACTCTGAACACGGTGTTCGGCCGCTTGCCGTGCGGGACGACCGCGGTCTGGGGTGTCAGGCCGTGGCAGTGCGGGCACCGGTAATCCACCGGCATGCGGACGTCCTGCAATTCGGTGGCCATGTCGGCCATCGTGTACCGCAGGGCGTCGGCGCCGTAGAGGCGGATGATGTCGATGGGGTCCACCCCGTTGCCCTTGGACTTGCTCATCCCCTCGCCGCGTCCATCCAGGATCTTGGTGTGGATATAGACGTGGCGGAACGGGACGTCGCCCATCAGGTACAGTCCGCTGAGCACCATGCGGGCGACCCAGAGGGTGATGATATCCCGCGACGTGATGAGTACGCTGCCGGGATAGTAGAAGTCGAGGTCGGGGTTCGCGTCCGGCCAGCCGAGCGTGCTGAACGGCCAGAGCTGCGAGCTGAACCACGTGTCGAGCACGTCGTTCTGCTGTTCGAAGCCGTGGGCTTCCAGGTACGGAATCAGTTCATCGTCCGCTTCCGGCAGCAGGCAGAAGTACCCGCTCAGGCGTGACTGGCCGGGCGGATCCAACGGCTGACGGGCGACGAGCCCGCGGTCGATGAAAGACTGGATCCGGCGTTCCAGTTCATCCGTCTGTTCGGGCGGCGGTTCTTTGTCGATGGTCCAGATGGGAATGCGGTGCCCCCACCACAACTGGCGGCTGATGCACCATTCGCGTTTCTCGCCCAGCCAGTCGAGGTAGGTCTTGGTGTAGCGTTCGGGGAAGATCTTGACTCGCCCGCTGGTCACGGCGTCCATGGCCGCCTGGGCGAGTCCGGGCGAAATCGACCCGTCGCCCAGCGTGATGCCGCCGTCCACGTCGCTCATCCGGACGAACCACTGATCGGACAGGTACGGCTCGACCGGGGTTTTGCTGCGGTCGCTGTGGCCGACGTCCATCACATGGTCTTCCACATGGTCGAGCAGTCCGGCCGCCTCGAGGTCTTCCACAACCTTGCGCCGCCCGGTTTCGCTGAACGCGAGGTCGGCGTACTGGCCATTATGGGGGTTAACTGAACCGTCGGGCTCGATGATCGTGGCGATGCGGCCGTCGGGGCTCAGGACGTTGACCATGGGCAGGCTGTGCCGGAGCCCGACCTCGTAGTCGTTTGGATCATGAGCCGGCGTGATCTTGACGCAGCCGGTGCCCTTTTCCGGGTCGGCCCATTCGTCGGTGATCAGCGGGATCGGTCGATCGACGAGGGGGAGCCGCACCTGGCGGCCGGCGTTGGCCATGTCCCGCAGTTTGACTAACGTGGGCAGGTGGCTTTCGCGCCGCTGGGCCATCGCCTCGAGGTGTCGCTCGATCTCTTTCCGGTCCTTGGCCGATGCGGAGGTGAGATCGGTCTTCCGTTGCGATTCGCGTCTGGCCAGTTCACCCTCCGGGTCGGGGTGGACGGCGACCGCGGTGTCACCGAGCATCGTTTCGGGTCGGGTGGTGGCGATCACCACGTACTCCGGCTCGCCCGGCTGCGGATCGATGACGGGGTAGCGGAAGTGCCAGAAGTGGCTCTTGACGGTTTCGTGATAGACTTCATCGTCGGCCACGGCGGTCTGCAACTGGGTGTCCCAATTGACGAGCCGTTTCCCGCGGAAGATCAGTCCGTCGCGGAACATGCGGAAGAACGCGTAGCGCACCGCTTTGCCGCACACCTCGTCGAGGGTGAAGCGGGTCCGGGCCCAGTCGCACGACGCGCCGAGCGACTTGAGCTGACTGAGGATGCGGGCCTCGTACTGGTCCTTCCACTGCCAGATCCGTTCGACGAGCTTCTCGCGTCCGAGATCGTGCCGCGTCAGTTTCTCGTCCTCGAAGATGCGGCGTTCCACGACGGCCTGGGTGGCGATGCCGGCGTGATCGGTACCCGGTTGCCACAGCGTGTTCTTGCCTTTCATCCGGTGCAACCGGGTCATGACATCCTGGAGCGAGTTGTTGATGGCATGACCGAGATGCAGCGCCCCGGTCACGTTCGGCAGCGGGATCATGATGACGTACCGCTGGTCGGGGGGGCGACCGTCCGGGATCGCGCGGAAGCACCCCTGTTTGTCCCAGAGGGCGTCCATCGCGGGCTCGACGGCCGCCGGATCGTAGACCTTGTCCAGTTCGACATTTGCAGACATTGCAGCGGTTTCCCCTAGTCGGGCTTGCAGCCGTACCGAACACACAAGCGTATCGCGTGGTCGGGGCATCCGTCAAATCGGTTCGCGGCGGGGATCGGCTTACTGGAAAGCGGCGGCGTAGGCTTTCGGCTTCCGCTGTTCGAAGATGTGGGTGCCGGGGAAGACGACCTTGTTCTGCGCGGTGCTCAGATCGATGGTGACGACGACGGGCCGCGCGTCCCAGCTTCCGGTGTGGGTCAGGATGGCTCCGTCCGGGTCCACGATGGTGGCGGTGGTCTGTGACACCCCGACGACGTAGATCCGGTTCTCGGCCGCCCGGGCCCGCAGCAGCGTCAGATTCTCCGGCGGGTCCATCACCAGGAGGATGGCGGCCCCGTCGAGGGCCAAGGCGCGGGTCGGGCCGAACGACGTGACGGCGGTGCCGGCCAGGGCGCAGTAGGAACCGAAGTGGCCGAGCATCACCCGTTCATCCCGCGGGAACCCCACGAACTCGATGCCGAGGGCACGGGCGTAGACCCGGATCTCGTTGGCGATGTCTTCCGACGGCACGGACGAGATGGCGACGGCCGCGCCGAGGTCGGCGAGTTCGCGGATCGGATCACGGTTGCGGTCGGTCCTGTGCAGCAGCGACCCGGGGATGGCGGCGAGCTTGATGGGCTCGCCCTCGCCGACGTTCGGGGCCTCGGCCGGCATAGTGGTGGTGAGGCGGTCGCGGGTCCACTCGGGCAGGGGCGATGGGGTGTCCCGTCCCGGCTCGATTTCGGTCACGATCAGCGCGGGCAGGTGGGGCGGGGCCTTGGCCAACGTGTTGCCGGACGCGTCGGTGATGAGGCTCATGCCGCAATAGCTCAACAGGTCGGACTCGACGCCGACCTTGTTGGCGCAGACGAAGGGGCGGCGGATTTCCCATGCCCGCGCCCGGATCAGGAAGTCCGGTTGCGGGTTGTAGAACTCGCCGGGGCGGCGTTTGAGGTTGACCCAGCAGGTGGGCACGGCGATCAGTTCGGCGCCTTGAGCGGCGAGCCCGGCCGTCGTTTCCGGCGCCCGGACGTCTGCGCAGATGGCGATTCCGATCCGGCCGAGGGACGTGTCGATCACCTTCAATTCCTGCCCGGGGGCGAAGACTTTGTTGTCGTCGCCCCACAGGATGGATTTGTACGACCGGCCGACCACGTCCCCGTGGGCGTCGACCACGGCGGCCGCATTTCGCAGCTGCTCACCGTCATCCTCCACGAAGCCGCAGATAATGTGCATTCCGTGCTGCCTGGCCTTCCTGCCGAGGCGGCTGAGCAGGTCGTCGTTGGCGATGACGCCGGCCTGCCGGTAGGCCTCGACGCTCGGCAGCCAGTAGCATGGGTAGGCGCCCTCGGGGAGCACGAGCAGTTCGACGTGCTGTGCGGCGGCCTCGTCGATGGCCGCGTCGATGCGTTCCAGGGCGAGCCGGCCCTCCGCCAGTCGGGCGGCGCGTAGTTGGGCGGCACCGACGCGGATGGCTTTCTTCCGGGACATCATGGGTCGTCATGGTAGGAATGGGTTGATTGCTTTTCAATGTTTCGGGACGGGCCTATAATCTTAGACACATGATGGGACGCGATTTCTACGAAATCCTTGGCGTCACGCGTACCGCTACGGCCGACGAGATCAAGCGGGCCTACCGCCGACTCACCAAGCAGTATCACCCCGATCGCAATCCGAACGACCCGGCGGCCGAGCGGCGGTTCAAGGAGGTCCAGGAGGCCTACGGGATTCTCGGTGACAAGGACAAGCGAGCGGAGTACGACCAGTTCGGCGACGCGGCGGTCGGGCATTGGGACACCGGGCCGACCGGGCAACGTGTGTACACCTGGGGCGGCGGGACTCAGATCCCGGCGGACGACCTTGAGGACCTGTTAACGGCGTTCGGCGGTGGGGCCAGCGTGTTCGGGGACATCTTCGGGCGGAGTGGCGGTCGGACCGCGACGCGCCGCCGGGGCCGCGGGGCACCGGTGCGTGGTCAGGATGTCGAGCGGACGGTCAATCTCTCGTTCGACCAGGCGGTCCACGGTACGAGCGTCGAGGTGGACGTCACGCAGGACGGGCGGAATCGGCAGACGCTGGACGTGAGGATCCCGCCGGCCGTGGTGGACGGGCAGCGGATCCGGATCAAGGGTCGGGGCCGGCCGGGGAAGCACGGCGGGGCGGCCGGTGATCTGTTCCTGCGATGCTCGGTCCGACCGCATCCCTATTTCCGGCTCGACGGCCTCGACGTCACGGTGGACTTGCCCGTCACGATCACGGAAGCGGCGTTGGGAGCGAAGATCGAGGTGCCCACCATCGGCGGACCCGTGGAAATGACCGTCCCGCCGGGGATGGCCAGCGGCGGCAAGCTCCGCTTGCGGGGCAAAGGCCTGCGGGATGCGGCCGGGAAGGCGGGGGATCAGATCGTGGTCATTCGCGTGGTGCCGCCGAAGTCGCTGACGGCCGAGCAGCGGCGGCTGCTCGAACAGTTGCGCGATGTATCGACGGAGGACCCGCGCCGGCAATGCCCCTGGCATACGGAGAGATGAATGGAACGGTTCGGCAACGACGTCTTGGCGGACGATACCGCGAACCAGAGGCGGGTACGACTGGCGCTGGTGGTGCTGCTGGTCGGGGTCGGGATTCTGCTGGTGGCGGTCGGAGTGACGGTTCTCCGCGGCGATGCCTCGTACGACGAGCTGATCGCCGCGCAGGGTGCTTCAGGGCACAAGCCGAACGATCAGGACCGGGCCATGGCGGCCACGTTGACGTTGGTTTACGGTTCGGTGCTGTTGCTGGTGTTCGTGCTGGCGGCGGTCGCCCTGGTGATGGCGTCACGGCGTTATCGGAAGTACCTGGGTGCGACCCGAGCGGCCCCGACGGCTTCGGATGACGTCTGGTCCCGCCACCAGGTGCCGGAGGGTGCGGACATCGAGGCGGATTCCGCCGCCGATGACGCGGGCTAGGAGCCTGTCGGACTTTGGAAAGACACCGGCGATGGAACGCCAGAAACGCGGTTCTGTGTTGCCGCCTCTGTGCCGCCACCTTTGATAGTCGCGTGAAAACGAGGGTGGGGGCGCAAAGTTCGACAGGCTCCTAGCCGGTGATTGGAGTCGGTGGTGGTCCCTGCCCGGCGGCGACCGATGCGGCGGCGGGGCCGGCATGTCGCCGCTTTCGTTGTGCACGTCGTCACGAGTCTGGCAACGACCGGGTTCCTTCCTGAGGGTGCCGAATGACGGGCGCGGATCGAGTGGCACTGGTGACCGGGGGGGCGCGACGGGTGGGGCGGGCCATCGTTCTTGCGTTGGCCGATGCCGGCTTCGATCTGCTCGTCCACTACCACCGGTCGCACGACGAGGCCGTGGGGGTGGCTGCCGACGTGACATCGCGCGGTCGGCGATGCGAAGTTCATTCGGCCGACCTAGCCGAGCCCGGCGCCCCGGAGCACGTGGTGCGTGCGACGATCGACCGGTTCGGGCGGTTGGACGTACTGGTCAATAACGCCTCCGTGTTCAGGCGGATGCGGATCCACGAGTTCACTCTGGCGGCGTGGGAGCGCGAGATGCGGATCAACCTGGCCGCACCAGCGGCGTTGGCGGCCGCGGCGCATTCCTATCTGCGGGCAACGGGTCGCGGCAAGATCGTGAACATCTGCGACATCGCGGCGGATCGCCCCTGGCCTGCCCACATCGCGTATTGCGCGTCGAAGGCCGGGTTGGTGTCACTGACGCGTTCGCTGGCTCGCGGGCTGGCCCCCCGCGTCCAGGTGAACGGTGTCTCGCCGGGGATCGCGGTTTTTCCGGACGACTACGACGAGGCGACGCGCGAGCGGTTGACGGCCCGGGTGCCGCTCGGTCGCGCAGGCACGCCGGAGGACGTTGCCCGCGCCGTTCGCTTCCTGGTGGAGTCGGCCGACTACATCACCGGACAGATCATCAATGTGGACGGAGGACGGAGCATCCGATGAGCGAAGCGTTGAGTGAAACCCAGCAGCGCACCCTGCTGGCGTTGGCCCGTGCGCAGCTCGAGATGTACGTCACCTCGGGTCGTCGGATGAAGGTAGCGCGGGATGATCGCCGGCTGGACGCGGTGCTCCGATCGCCGGGGGCGGCGTTCGTGACGCTCCGCAGCCGCGGTGCCCTCCGCGGCTGCATCGGTTCGGTGACGGCGTACGAGCCGCTGTGGGAGAACGTGGTGCACAACACGGTGCAGGCGTGCTGCGACCCGCGATTCGCCATGTGCCCGGTCGTGCCGGAGGAACTGCCGAGCATCGACGTGGAGATCTCGGTGCTGAGTGCGCCCCGGAGGGTCGACGGGCCGGACGACGTGGTGGTGGGCCGGGATGGTGTGATCCTGACGGTGGGGGGGAATCGGGGGCTCTTTCTGCCCCAGGTTCCGGTGGAGCAGAGATG
>CAZBUJ010000046.1:0-45534 GCA_964495075.1 uncultured Phycisphaeraceae bacterium | reverse complement strand
TCAACAGAACCGTCAGCATCACCACTGATTTCTTCATCATCGATTTCACTTCCTTTTATTTCACGCGCTGCTCGCGCTGATTCAGTCATCCAACCGGGACAGCCCGGACCTTACTCACATTCGACCTCGAACACCTTCACCGCGTCGACACCACCCTCGTCAATCGAGTTGTTGGGGTTGTCCATGCAGCTGAACCGGACCTTCACCTGGTCGGTCAGCGTGATGTAGTCGGTCAGGTGGACCTCCCGTGCGACCCAGCCCGAGGGGATGTTGACGACCCGCTCGACGAGGATCCAGTTCGCACCGTCGTCGTTCGAAACTTCGACGTCGAACGGATCGCTGTCCTGGTCGTCGTTCGCCCACCAGCGGGCGTAGCGGAACAGCGGGTCGCTCATCGCGGTCAGGTCCATGGTCGGCGACGTCACGATGGTCGGTCCGCCGTCCACATCCGAGTTACCCGCCACGTTCTCGGTCAGGTAGCACTGCCCGGAACCATCGTAGTCCTCGGTGGGATCACCGCGGCTTCCGTCACCGACCGGGCTACCGCGGTCCCACTCACCACCGCTGAGATCGATGCTCACGACCGTCCAGCCCTGGTCCGTTTCGAAGTCGTCATCGAGGGCGATGATCACTTCACCGACGGAGCTGGTGAACGGGGCGGCCGGTCCACTTTCGGGAGCCGACACCAAACCGGTGACCGCGCCCTGAGCCGTGAAGTAGTACTCGGGCGTGTCGCTGCACGCGGGCGACGGTAGGGTCGCCCGGTAGACGTCGCCGCCGAGGTCCGTCATGGCCACGCTCGTGTACGCGCCGCCGCTATACCGGTAGTGCACGGTCGGCGAGCCCGGCACGAGCGTGTCGTCGCCGACGAAGATCGCCACGTCGATCTCGGTCGGGTCGATGGCCGACATGTACTCCGGAATCGGCGTGAGGACGCTCATGGTCATCGGCAGGAACGCCGCCGGCAGATCGTTGGTCAGCTCGAGATCATCGACGCCGATCCGACCCTGGGTCGCCCCATGGGCCGAACCGAACTCGAAGCGGATGGCCACGACGCTGGTCAGGTCAAGCCCGCTGCCGTTGTGGAGGAAGTCGGTCAGACGCATGCGAATCGTCTCGAATTCGACGCCCCACCCGGCACCGGTGCCGGATCCGGTCCGCTGATACGGTTCCTCGATACCACCGCCGTAGGCACCCACGTTGATGGTGCTCGTGGCGCCGCTGCCGTCACGCAGCGTCACGTCGAACGTCAGGTCGCCCAGCTCGGCGATCGTGTACGGGTGACGCGTGCCCTGACCGGCACGGAACGACAGGTACAGATCATTGGAGAAATCCCGCTCGTCCGGAACGATCTCCCACTCCATGTAGTGATCGCCCCCGTTCCAGTCGAACACCACTCCGCGGGTGTTGTCCGGACGGGTCGAGGCGCCGTAGGTGAAGCCGTTCATCGGGTCGCTGGCGGTCCAGGTGAACGACGTGTCGCCGTCGTCGAGGCGGCCCTCGGTCAGGTTCGAGACCGTGAAGGTCACCGCCCCGCCGGAGCTGCTGACGCCGGTCGACGATTCACTCTGGAAATCATCGATGATGAACTTGCCGTCCAGCGAACCGTTGCGGTAGGTGTTGGAGACCACCACCGCGTCGCCGCCCGACGCCGAGCAGAAGCCCGGATCCGGGGCACCGATGGGTCGGAAGCTCTCCCACTGACGCCAGAAGAAGTCGGTCGCCGGGATGTTGCCCTCGACGTAGTACTTGATCAGGGGCAGGAACATGCCCACCTGAATCTGGTGCGTGGCGGTCTGTCCGATCGGACAGGGGCCGTCGAAATAGGACGGGCTCTCCGGGCCGTCGTGGAACCACGCGTGACCGGTGCCCTGAACGACGGTCGAGTGACGGTAGCCCGTCGCCCGGTCGTGCAGGTGGAAGGTCTGGGCCACGTCGCTCGACGGCACGCCGCTCACGTCCGCGTCGCCCGACGCCGTCCACAGGTGATAGTTCACCCAGTGCGGATTCGAAACGCCGGACGTGTAACCGCCTCCGTAGAAGTCCACTGGCAGCATGCTGCTGATCAGCACGATGTCGTCCGGCGAGTAGAGCGTCGGGGTGTAGGTGTGGCTGACCGCGATGCGATCGAACGCCATCGCCACGCCCTCGGCACCACGGCTGTGGCCGATCCACGTGATCCGATGCGTGTCCACGTGGCCATCCAGAACCCCGCCGCCGATGGTGTCCAACTGATCGATGAACGCATCGGTGTGACCACACGTGGTCAGCGAGCACTGATCGATACCCGGGCCGGTGTTATTCTGGTGGCTCATCACGACATAGCCGTAGGAGGCCATGTGGTAACCGATGTGGTCGTACCACTGGTAATTGTGACCGTTACCGTGGCTGATCACGATCATCGGGAGCTCGCCCAAGCTGGCAATGCTGGTCGGGTAGTAGATGTCCTCGAGGGTATACCCGGTGGGGATGCCGAACACCGTGCCCACGTTGTAGCTCGCGATCTCGGTGACCGCGAGCGGCCCCGGCGCGGTGGTGTCGTGGACGGCGTACATGCCGGCCTCGTTGCTGAGCCCGTCGATGTAGTCCCCGCCCGTCAGCTCACCGTCCCGGTTGCAGTCGAGCACGACGTCGTAGCCGACGCCCAGGCCGATGCCGGCGTCCGCGTCGAGCTCGAACGGCCCGGTGACCGTCCAGGTGTTCTCCTGGATCGTCGTGCCGGAGACGGTAACCGTCTCCGGGCCGTCCGCCGTGACGTCCGTCAAGCTCGGATCGACACTCCAGCCGCCGGCGCTCTTGGCGTCCACCACGTAGATGTCGCACGTGCGACCGAGGGCTTCCGGATACATCGTCGGATCGAGCGCAACTTCGACCGTGGAGTCCTCGTTGAAGGCTTTCACGTACTCGAAGTACGGGTACTCGGCGAGGGAGTTGCCGGCCAACTGGACCGCGTAGACGATGCCGGGGTCGATGTCGCCCCAGCTCCCCTGGAACGCCTGGAAGTCGCCCAGGTCCACGTCACAGTCGCCGTCCATGTCCATCTTCTCGCAGCCGGCCTCGTAGGCGGTCTGCGGTCCCGTCATGCAGCCCGCGAACGCGACGTAGTCGGTGAAGTCGATGACCAGGTCACCGTTGATGTCGCCGTTGCCCGCCCGGCACTCGCACTCATCCGGCACACCGTTGAAATTGATGTCGGCGCTGGCGCCGTCTGCGATGTCGCACTCGTCCGGCACACCATTCGGCTGGCAGTCCTCGTCTAAGCCGAGGGCCAGCACGCAGATGTCGGCCGAGCCGTCGTCGTCGCAGTCACCGCCGCACGCGGTGTCCGCACCCAGCCACGTGCCGGTGCACTCGAACTCGTCCGCTTCGGTGCACATGGCTTCCGCGTCGCAGCAGGCACCCAGCGGGGGCTGCGGGCAGTCCACCGCAAAGCACAGGGTGTCCGCCCCCTGCCACTCGCCGCCCTGAGCGTCGCATTCGGCTGGAGTAAGGAAGTTGTCGCAACTGCCGTCCGGGTTGCAGCAGGCACCCTCCGGCGGCGGGCCGCCACAGTTCCCGCTCGGACCGCACGTATCCTGCGTATTGCCGTTGACCGTGATCAGGGCCCAGCCGGTGTCGCCCGAGGTGAAGTAGTCCTCGTGGTCGGTCCAGGAGGTGCCGCCATCGCCGGTGATATACTGACGGCAACGCGGGCGCGTCACGTCGTCCCAGAGGAGGCTCGGGACCTTGTCCGCGTCGCCGGACCACGTCTCGTAGTGCACGATCACAAAGAACGGGCCGTCCACGCAGACGTCGATCGCCACGTTGAACTCGCGCAGCTCGCCCTCCGGCGGCACCGTCATCGTGATCGTGTCGGACCGGAAAAGCTCCGTGCCCGGCATGCTGCACGGATCGCCGTCGTCATTCGGGCAGTTGATGGCCACCGAGAACTCGAGCGTACCGGGACCGGACTCACCGCCCGTGAACATCGACGCGTCCGCAAAGGTGAGATCCACGTCCTCGATGAGGTAGGAGTACGGATTCGCCCCGCAGCCCGGGTCGCCCGAGGCGCCCGTCCCTTCCGGGTCGAAGTAGACGGCCATCCCCGCGTCGGGCACCGGCCACGCCAGGTACCCCGCGGCGATCGACCCCTGCATGTTCGCGATCGAACACGTCGCACGCGTGCCACGCGTTGTCACTTCGCCGGCGAACGCCGGCAGGATGGAGACCGGAGTCGGAGCCCCTGCCTGCTCCACGCCAATCCCCATCGGTCCTTCCTGATCCATCGTGGCGCCACTGACCGCTCCCGGCAGGAGAAGTAGCATGGCGACGACCATCGACCTGAACACAGTGCTGGGCATCAAGTCGTACCCTCCAACAAAAAGTTCTGGTTGACCAAAGCAGTTACACCTTCAGTGCTGGTGTTTTTCCACATTGCTCCGGTTTGACGGGAAAGTGCAAAAAATGGGCGTGCCCCAGCGCGTAGCGACACACCCCATCCCATGCTTCCGGATTCTACCCTCCAATTATCTCTGTGATACCCGAAATAGCCCCTGAAGGTCAATACGCTATCGAGATTCCGATAAACTGCCAATTGCCAGGCCTGTAACGTGCCTGCAACGCCATCGTGCTGTGAAACGGACGAGTAACATCATAAAAAAACGCCCTTTATGGCAAAATCGCCCCGGTCGCCGACCACGCCGGCGCAGGGATGCGACCCTCCCAACGGTGGGGGCGGACGGCACGATAGCCGCGTCGGCGAAATGCGCCGCGGGCAACGCCCCGCGTCCGCCGGTCCGATCAGCCCTCCGCCCACCCGGCAACGGCCGCCACGCAGATGAATAGTGGATAAACCAGCCCGATCAGGCTCCAATGAACCCGCACTGACCAGGCCGGCACGGCGACGGCAGCCCGGATGGGGGACAATCCCGACCGCTCGACGCGCGGACGGCCGGGTCGACCGACGAACCGGGGATCGACGCCGCGGGCGGCAGAGGCGTCGCGCCAGCCCGGCCCGACCGCCGTGCGCGAAGCGGCGTCGTTCGTGAATTTAATTCCACTGGTCTGCACTGTACGGGCGGGGAGGTGTTCACCCGATGCCCGGGTTGGTCGACCCGACCGCGGTGCGACCGTCCAAGTGCGCCGGGCACCGGCATTTAACGCTTTTTACATAGTCTTACCCATGCACCGCAGCCGGCCGGGCGGTATTGTCGACGATGGTTGACGAGGAAGGCGGTACACGACAAGCGTCGCCCGCTGGAAAAGACAGTGGCGACGCGACTACAATCGATCGAAGCGACGCCGAGGATTTCAGGGAGTCTGCCCCGCGCAGCTCCCGCCGAGACGGTTGGAGGGTTTAGACATGCAGACCCTGAATGAGTTCCGCCAGCACGAATTGATCATCCTGCGGCGGCTGCGCAAGCATCCGCTCACCGAGTTTGAACTGGCGCAAGAAGTAGCGGAGCATTCCGGCTATTCGGCTGAACAGGCCAGCGAGCAGATGGAGGCCTGGCTGGAATCCCTGAAGGAGTCGGGCTACGTCTGGTCCGGCAAGCTGTTCAACGACAACGGGCAGTCCATTTGTGCCGCCGCCCTGACACGGGCGGGGCGGGAGTTGGTAGGCTGACACCTGGCAGGCGGCGACCCCGCCGGCGGTCGCTCATCGGTCGCCGGACGACGCACCATGGTGGCAGGGTCACGAAGCGATCAACCGCCGCGACCTTCCGGCGCGGCGGTTCTCTTTGGCCCCGTGCGACCCCCTCGAACACCACCACCGGACCGACAAGAAGACACAGAAGCCGACGGGCATCAACCCGCCCGGCGCGGTAGCATAGTCAGTTGACCGTGACCGTACTCAACCACCCATCTCGACCCGAGCAGGCCACCGCGGCCGAGACCGTCAGCCTGCGGGACGTCACCAAGTCCTTCGGCGCCCACACGGCCGTCGACGACCTGTCGCTCGACGTGCCCGAAGGATCGATCTACGGCTTCATCGGGCCCAACGGGTCTGGCAAGACGACCACGCTGCGAATGATCATGAACATCCTCTACCCGGACCGCGGCGAGGTGCGGGTGTTCGGGCAACCCATGGCCGGCGCGGCCTCAGACCGGATCGGCTACCTGCCGGAAGAGCGCGGCCTCTACAAGCGGATGAAGGTAATCGACATCCTGCGGTTCTACGCGGAACTCAAAGGCGCTCGCGACTTCAAGGCCCAGGCCCAGGTGTGGCTCGAGAAACTCGACCTGGGCGACTGGCGGAATCGCAAGGTCGAAACGCTGTCCAAGGGGATGGCCCAGAAGGTCCAGTTCATCGCCGCCGTGATCGCCCGGCCCGACCTCGTCATCCTGGACGAACCGTTCGCCGGCCTGGACCCCGTCAACATGGAAGTCCTGCGCAACGAAGTGCTCGACCTGAAGCGCAACGGGGCGACGATCATTTTCTCGACGCACGACATGGATGTCGCCGAGCGGATGTGCGATTTCATCTTCATGATCTTCCGCGGCCGCAAAGTGCTTGACGGCACCCTGGAAGACATCCAGAACACCTACGGGACCGACACGCTGCGGGTTCGCACGAGCGAGAACCGGCTCGAGCCCCATGAACTGACCGGCGTTCGGAAGGTCACCGACTTCGGCCACCTGCAGGAACTGCGGATGGAGCCAGGTGCGGATCCGCAGGTCATCCTCCGGCAACTGGTCAGCCGCGGGGCGGTGGATCACTTCGAGATCGCCCGGCCCTCGCTGCGGGATATCTTCGTGCGCATCGCCGGGCCGGAAGCCCGGGAGACCGAGGCCCGGGAGGCCGACCCGCAGGAGTCGCATCATGCGTAAGGTGCTGGTGATCGCCGTCCGGGAATACCAGGCCGCCGTGCGGACCAAGATGTTCATCATCACGCTGGTCCTGATGCCTGTCCTCTTCGGCGGGTCGATCGCGGCCCACCTCCTGCTCAAGGACCATGTCGACACGACGGACCGCCGGGTGGCCGTCGTCGACCGCACCGGCGTCCTGTACGAGGCGATCGCCGCGGAAGCCAAGGACCGCAACACCAAGGAGATCAACGATCCGGAGACGGGCAGGCAGATCCGGCCGCGGTTCCTGTTCGAGTCCGTCCCGCCCGACAACCAGGACCCCGCCGGGCAGCGACTCGCCTTGTCGGACCAGGTCCGCGACCAGAAGCTGTTCGCGTTCGTCGACATCGAGGCCGACGCGATCCACCCCGTCCGGGACGCGGACCGACCACCCGTTTCGTACTACTCGAACAATCCCACCTACGACGACATCGAAACGTTCATCCAAACGCCGATCAACGACCGCGTGCGGGCGCTGCGCTTGGAGAAGGCGGGAATCGACAAGTCGGTGGTCGACCGGGCGACGCGGTACGTGGCGGTGGAGAACCTCGGACTGGTCGACCGCAACCGGGCCACGGGCGAGATCCAGGAGGCGCAGCCGATCAACAAGGCGGCCAGTTTCCTGATCCCCATGGCCCTCATGATGCTGATGTTCATGGTGGTTATGGTGGGGGCCACGCCGTTGATGCAGGGCGTGCTGGAAGAGAAAATGCAGCGAATCGCGGAGGTCCTGCTGGGGTCGGTGACGCCGTTTCAACTGATGGCCGGCAAGCTGCTGGGCGTGGTGGGCGTGTCGATGACCCTGGTGATCCTGTACATGGGGGCCGGCGTGTTCGCGGCCGAGTACGCCGGATACGGGGCCCTGATCCCGCGCCATCTGGCGTGGTGGTTCGTCGCGTACCAGGTGATGGCCGTCTTCCTGTTCGGCTCGATGTTCACCGCGGTGGGGGCGGCCTGTTCCGACCTGAAGGAGGCCCAGAGCGCGTTCATGCCCGTGTGGATCGTGGCGTGCATTCCGCTGTTCGTATGGTTCGCGGTGGTGCGCGAGCCGATGAGCACGTTCTCGACCGTGATCTCCTTGTTCCCGCCGGCCACCCCGATGCTGATGCTGGCCCGGCAGGCCGCCGCCCCGGCCGTGCCCGTCTGGCAGCCGTTGCTGGGCCTCGCCCTGACGGCGGCGACGACAGTGTTGTGCGTGTTCGCCGCCGGCCGGATCTTCCGCGTCGGGCTCCTCATGCAAGGCAAGGGGGCAGACTTCCGCCAGATGATCCGCTGGGCCATCCGCGGTTGAGCGAACGCGGGCGGGCCGCTATTCCGCGTTCTTCCCTGCCGATCCCGTTTTCTGGTTCAGTCTCGCGCTGCTTCGGGCGATATCAATGGGCGCGTTGTGCGCGGACCGGGAGATGGCCCGGATGAAGATTCGTCGACGGCATGCATTGTGGATCACCGGCTGGGCAGCCGCCGCGGTCATCGGCTGCGGCGGTGGCGGCGGCGCGTCGTCGAGCCGGACGAGCGATGGACCGGACGGCGGCATCCTCACCGTGACCCACGACGACGACGCCGGCGACGACGGCACCGGCATGGCACTCGAGATCGTCGGGGACGCCGCGGCGGGGCAGACCCTCTTTCAGGACGTGCTCGGTGCGTGCTTCGTGTGCCACGGCGACCGGGGCGAAGGGACGGTGCTCGGCCCGTCGATCGTCGGGGCCTCGGTACTCGAAGTCGAAGGGGCACTCACGCCGGGGAGCGAGCATACCGGCGGTACCATGCCGGCGCTGACCGGACAGGACTTTGCCGATCTCGCCGCGTACCTTGGCAGCGACGCCCCGGCCACCGATGTCAATACCAACGGGCTCGACTCGGGAGACGTCGACTCGAACGGCCTCGCCGCCCGGCGCCCCGCCGACACGACCGGCGGCGAGCGATCGAGCGCCTGAATCCACATTCGCCCCGTACCCCAGCTTCACCCCTCCGCATGCGTCCGACGGGAACCGTGCCACCGGTCGCGTTCCGCGCCTGTGATTACCCGAGCGCGCGACCGGCGTCGCCGGCCCGCGAGCCGACGGGGCCGGCCGCGAGCCCGTCACGCCGGTTTTCGCGGCACGGCTGCGTCTTGTGTGAACCAGTGACGTCGAGTAATGTGGTGGGCACTCGGAACACGGCCGGCGGACCTGTCCGGCGTCCCGTCCTATTCCATCCAACCAGGTCTGAGGTGACAAAATGGCTACGTTGCAAGACACACTCGCAAAAAAGATTCCACAGTGGCGCGATGAGATCGCATCGGTAAAAAAGCAATTCGGCGACAAAGTGGTCTCGGAGGTGACCGTGGCCCAGGCGTACGGAGGTATGCGGGGCGTCAAGGGGATGGTGTGCGACACCTCGGTGGTCGAGCCTGACAAGGGACTCATCATCCGCGGGCGGCCACTGCTGGAGATCAAACACCTCTGGCCGGAGGAGATCTTCTTCCTGCTGCTGACGGGCGAAGAGCCCGACGCGGAGGCCAAGGCGGCCCTCCAGTTGGACTACGACAAACGGGCCCAGGTGCCGGAGTACGTGTGGGACGTGCTTCAAGCCATGCCCCCCGACAGTCACCCGATGTGCATGCTGAACACGGGGATCCTCGTCATGGAACGGGAGAGCGCGTTCCGGCAATGGTACGATCGCGGCATGACCAAGGACGAGTACTGGAAGCCGTCGTTGGAGGACGCCCTCACGCTCCTGGCCCGACTGCCCGGCGTGGCCGCCGGGGTCTACCGCATCCGGTATAACAAGGGTGGCCTGATTCCGTGGACGCCCGGACTCGACTGGGGCGCCAACTACGCGAACATGGTGGGGCTCGCCGATCCCACCGGCAGCTTCGCGAAGCTGATGCGGTTGTATCTGAACTTCCACTCGGACCACGAGGGCGGCAACGTCTCGGCGAACACGTGCCACACCGTGGCCTCCGCCCTGTCCGACGCGTACTACGCCGTGTCGGCCGGCTTGAACGGGCTGGCCGGCCCGCTCCACGGCCTGGCCAACCAGGAATGCCTGGCGTGGATCCTCGACACCATGCAGAAGTTCGGCGGCGTCCCCACCGAAGCGCAGCTGCGTGACTTCGCGTTCGAGACGCTGCGGAGCGGCAAGGTCGTCCCGGGCTACGGACACGCGGTGCTTCGCGTGACCGACCCGCGGTACACCGGCTTCAACCAGTTCGGCAAAGAACACATGCCCAACGATCCGGTGTTCCAGACGGTGGACCGGGTGTTCAACGTCGTGCCCAAGGTGCTCGAGGAGTTCTCGGAAGAACGCGTCAAGGCCGGCAAGGCGCCGATCGCCAACTGCTGGCCCAACGTCGACGCGGGCTCGGGCGCGCTGCTCCACCACTACGGGCTGACCGAGTTCCCGTACTACACGGTGCTGTTCTCCGTCTCCCGCTCCATGGGCATGCTGGCCCAGTTGATCCTCAACCGGGCGATGGGCACCCCCATCACGCGACCCAAGTCGGTGTCAACCCAGTGGATGAAGAGCCAGGTCAAAAAGGGCTGAGGCCTCTGCATACTCATCTCGGGCCGGCGGGGCCATCCCGCCGGCCCGCTCTTTTGGTTGCCGGGCGGCGCCGGCGGACCGCGGACCCGCGGCGCGGCGGCCGACGTGGAGGAGCCGGGCCTTGGCGCATTGGAGAATAGTCGCGGTCGCGGTGCTCGCGGCGGGCGTGGCCGGTTGCGGCGGAAAGACCTTTCCGACCCGCCCCGTCACCCAGTGCCCCGACGTGGCCGTGTACGATACGAACCAGGACGGGCTGCCGGACTACTGGCAGCACATCGATGACTCCGGGCAAAAGGTGGAGCTGGTATTCGACACCGACCACGACGGTCACCCTGACCGGACGGTGTGCCCGCGGGAACTCGATCCGTCCGACCGACTGCACGTGATCCTCGTGCTGGACGGCGTCCCGTTTGAAGTAATCGACCGCCTGTACCGCGACGGCCTGTTCAGATTGTTCCCGCCGCCGAGCCGCGTGGTCAGCGTGTTTCCGGCAATGACCGACCTCGCGCTCGCCCAGGCGTTCACCGACCAGACCTGCCCGGGCTACGAGGCCCTCTACTTCGACCGGGCCCGGAACGCCGCGTCCAACGGAGCGGCGGTCTACCTCAAGGGAGCCAACGAGCCGTGGCGGCACGACTTCGACTACCAGTGCAGCCCGTGGCTCGACGCCATGAGCTACCTCGATCCCCGGAGCCTGTGGCACCACGAGATGGCCGGCATCGAGAAGATGATCAACCGGCACGAGACCGGCACCGTGCGGGCCTATTCGGTGGCCACCGCCGGGCTCGGCACCCGCGGCGGTCGACCGGCGATCGAGCAGTATCTCCGCGAAGTTGACCGGTTCTGCGAACGCCTGACCCACGAACGGCAGGGACGGATCACGTTCACCCTGATGGCCGACCATGGTCACGATCTGGTGCCGGCCGTTCGCGCGCCCCTGGAAGGCCGCCTCCGCGACGACGGGTACCGACCGGCCAAGAAACTCAAGGATAACGCGTGCATGTTTCTGCCGAGTTTCGGCCTCGTGTCGTGTGCGGTCCTCTACACCAAGGATGCGCCCGACGCGGCGACTGCGGTGATCGGCGAACCGGCAGTCGATCTGGCGATGTATCGCGCAGCGCCCGGTGACGAGTCGAGCCCCATCGTGGTGCGCAGCAAATCAGGGACGGCCCGGATCGAGCGGACGGCCACCGGGTTCGCCTATCGGGACGAGGGCGGTGATCCGCTGCACCTCGGACCGATCATCGAACGGCTGCGCGAGGCGGGAGATGTCGCCCCCGACGGGAGTGTCGCGGACCGGGCCTGGTTCCAGGCGACCGCCGATCACGTTTATCCCGACCCGCTATGGCGGATCTGGCTCGCGTTCAACGGCCTGGTTCAGAACCCGGCCGACGTGATCCTCAGTCTGCACGAGGGGTACTGCGCCGGCAGCCGTTTTTTCTCCACGATGATCACCGTGGCGAGCACGCACGGTGCCCTGACTCGGCGCAGCAGCGTGACGTTTGCCATGTCAAACGCAAACAAGCTTCCCCCCCTCCTCCGGACAGCGGACCTCGCGACCCGGGTCCGTAAAGCGACAGATTAAGCGATTACGCCCGCCACACAGTCGCACAAGCTCACACAATGTCCAACCGGCGGCATCCGCCGACGCGGGTCGGCCAGTGGTGGCGGGACAGAACCTCCATCTCGGTTCGAAATCAATTGTTGTAATCCCGGCGACCATGACCGTATACTGAATGTTCGAGACAGGTTACACGCCTGTTGGGATGGCAATTCTTTCGCTAGAGAACGGAGGGCACGTCATGCGGTTCTCGGTGATACCCACATGCCTGGTTGGGCTGTTGATCCTCCCCGGCTCGGCTTTCGGCGCGGACTTCGACGCCGATCGGGACGGGGACGTGGACCTGGATGATGCGGTCGCCTTCATCGGCTGCTTCGAGGGTCCGGGTGCATTGGTCGACGAGCACTGCGCCATCCACCACGACAGCGACGCCGACCTGGACGTCGACCTGTTCGACTTCGACGGGTTCCAGCGTGCGTTCACCGGGCCCGGCATCGCGATCGTCGAGAGGCTGACCTTCACCGGCTCGGCCTTCGAGGCGGTGCGCCGTGACTGCCCCAGCGGCAGTTGCAGCGCGTATGGCACGCCGCACTGGCTTGACGCCAACCTCGACGGGGACGTCGACGACACCGGCGATCATGACTACCCGGTCACCTACGAGCGCGGACGGAACGTGTCTGTCACCAATCTGGTGTTCGCGGTCGACCCCCACCTCGATCTCGAAGATGTGCCGGTTCGTGGCACGGGCCCGGAGGGCCTCGTCTTCACGGGAACCGGTGATGCCAGCGGCGGCTCACTCGAAGTCTCGGGCACCCTGCAATCCGACATCGCCCTGCCCGACATGGTGGCCTTCTACGAATCGTTCACCATCCGCTGGGAGATCGCCCTCGACGGGGAGACGTTCCAGCCGGCCGGCGCCACGCACACTCGGATGTACGTCACCTGGGACGCGCCGACGGGCGAGAAGCTCGAAAGCTACTTCGATATCAGCACCCGAGCCGCTCACGGCATGAGCGACCAGGAGGACGCCATCGAAGCCATCTGGTCCGAGTTCACCGACCTGGACGTCGTCAACGTCCGTGGTGAGCCGCTGGCCTACTATCGCGGCGTGCTCTGCGCGTCCTACTGCACGTATTACTCGGCCTCGGAACTCGTCTATTACACCACGTCGCAATGCGGCGGCTGGGCCGACCTGCTGATGGAATGCTTCCAATGCCAGGGCATCGGCGGCTCGGAATGGGTCACCATCGAACCCCGCGGAACGCCCTACCTGCCGCTGGATTGCGGTTACTCCCCGCAACCGGCCCCCGGCTTCCTGGTCAATAACTACACGTTCCAGCCCGGCGCCCCGGGCCCCTGCTCTGCCTACCCCTTCAGCTTCAACGATCCCTGCGGGTACTACGGCTCCTGGTCCGAACCGCAGGTGCTTGACGCTGACGGGCTACCTGGTCAGGACAACCCCAACCCGGCCAGTTGGTTCGCCCGCCATTTCATCGTGAAGATCAACTCCCGGTATTACGACCCGGCGTACGGCGCCGGTCCGTTCACCGGCAGCACGGCGGAGGCGTGCTTCACGTGGGAGGTCGGCGCGGTCGCCGGGTACTTCGGCGTCGCGCAAGCATCGGGCAGCCGGCTGGGCGTCCGGCGCGACGTCTCCCAGACGCGAGAGTGTTACTTCGATCGGTAGGAAGGATCACGACCATGCGTACGTATCTCCATACCAGCTTCGCGGTGCTCGTTCTTCTGTCGGTGACGATACCGGCCGCCGGGCAGCCCGCCCCGCCCGGCGCCGATCCGACCCAGGCCATAGCGGAGGTCACCGTGCTGCCGCGGCACCATCAGTGGTCGCTCGTGGATCCGGTCGATCGCCCGCCCTTGGAGCAGGTCGCCCGCCTGACCGCCGAGCAGCGAGACCGGCTCGTGCGGGACGGATCCGCCCGGGAACGCGGCATCGCGATTTTCGCCGCCGACCAACAGGGTGACATCGCCTGGCTGCTCCGGCAGTCGGCCCTGCTCAGCGACAACGAGCGAACGGTCCCCTACGCCCGCCCGGTGGCCCACGTCGGTGGTTTCGCCCAGGCGGATCAGACGGTGTCCGCGTACCTCCGTACCATGTATTTGGAGTGGTTCGGCGTCGACGTCGATCAATCGCCCGAGCGGTTCGAGACGCTGCTCGGCGCGGTGACGGATTCCCGTCACCTCGTGCGGCCATGGATCGTTCGCCTGCGTCGCGCCCGCGACAACACCGAGGCCGGCACGGCCATCCGGGAGGAAATCCGCACGCTGCCCGAGCCGGTGCGCGGTGTCGTGATCACGCTGGCCTGGTCGGACAGCCTGTACCCTGCGGAGCAGGCCCGGACGGATCTGTCGGCGTTGTCGGCCGGCACGCGGGAGACCATCCGCAACCGCACCGACTACCTGCCCGACGAACCGCTCTTCCGCGCCAACCGCGGCGCGTACCGCAAGGTCGTCCGGCAGAAGTTTGAAAGACTCATGAACGAGTCGGCGGTGTTGCCCGATCATGTCCGATAATCCCGATCGTCGCAGGTCACTCCGCCCGCCCGGGCGCGGCGCGTCAAACGTCCGCAGGACTCTCGGGTCTCCCCCGCCTATGCTTGGGTGAGGAGGCGAAAGGATGACGTTCGGTTCGTTCGACGGCTTGCGGTCCTGGGACGGCAGCGACTGGTCCCGGACGCGGTTCAACCGCCGGCAACGACAAGCCCTGTTCCGCGAAATGGTCGTGGCCGAGATGCGACGCGGCCCAATGACCCGGCGTCGCTGGCGTCATCTGGTTCAGTATGCCGCGATGCTCGATCTGTCGGCCGTCGAGGCCGGCGAGGTGATCGGCCACGCGCGCGAAGCGGTCGGCGTCGCCGGCGTCGAAGCGTACTTGAAGCCCCTCCTCGCCCACCGCGAGCGGCGCCGACGGCCGGAATCCTGGTCGCTCTGGTCCAAGATCGCCGTCACCGCCGCGTGCCTCGCCCTCCTCGACGCCGCGTTCCTGCATAGACTCTTCTAATCGCGAGGTCGCCGCGTTGCCGGCGTCGCGATCGCTGACATCAACCGCGATGTCGCTTCTTGGCCACGCAAAACAGATGGGCCGACTCAAACCAACGGGCATCGACCTGCATCACGGAGTCCATGAGCCGCCGGAGCGTGCCGATGCGTGCGATCGTCGACCGCACCACCAGCAACAACCGGCAGAAGAAGCCGGCCCCGTCCATGTCCTCCACCACGAACCCGGCGCTCTCCAGCAACGCACGCAGCCGGGATCGCGAGAAATGCTCATGCCAGCGTTTCGCCGCCGAGATGTCACCGATCAGGCCGTCAGGATTCGACACGTAGCGCGCCTCGTACGCGGCCACGGAGTGAGTCCGCAAGTACCACCAGCGGTGCAGCCGCGGACAACGAAACTTCCAGTTGCCCGCGTCCAGAAACGAGAAGATGTGCGACGCCGGCACCGTGACGATCAGCACGCCGTCATCGCGCAGCACGCGGCTCAGCTCATCGAGCAGCTCTCGCTGCTCCACCAGGTGCTCGATGACGTCCAGCGCGGTGATCGAACGAAACGCCTTGTCCGGAAAGGGCAACGGTACCGTTTGCCGCGCATGCTTGAACTCGATGTCAGGGTATTGCTGCCGCGCGGTCTCGATCGGATACCGTGCGGCATCGATTCCCACCCGGTGCCCGACTCCCTTGCTGTCCAGGTGGCGCAGAAACTCCCCTCCATGGCATCCGAAATCCAGGTGCGCTTCGGATCCGGCTGGCGTATAGTGCCACGCGAACGCATAGCGATCCAGCCGGTAAGGATTGTCCGCCGTCGTTCCGGTGTGCATACGGCCTGTGACTCCCGCATTGCAACTGGCATCGTCCAAGCGAGGTATCAGGCTGGTACGCCATGGTTAGAATGACTCATGCGTCTGGGACGGTCAAATCAAGATGTGGTCGAACGGTCCATTCCGGCCGATTCGCCATGAACACCTTCCGGGTTCGGACGGCACACCCGGCGTCTGGCGCCGTTCCGGGTGATTCCACTTTCACTTCAGCCGCCCGCGGGTTCACGGTCGCAGGGCAGCCCGGGCCCCCCGCGACTTCACGCACGGGCGCCTGGCGTCAACCCTTTCGCGGGGCGGTCCACCGGGGGATCGTCCGATGCGATTTGTCATTGCGCAATCGGTAATTCGCGGTTCATTCGTCTTCGTGATCGATCCGCCACAGAATGCGGCGCCCGTGAACGTACTGCGCCACGCGCCGCACCGCGAACCGGACCCAGAACACCGCCAACACGCCGAACAGGGTGGCGAGTAAGAACACCTGGCGTCGATGCAACCCCCAGACGATCAGGCCGCCGGTCATCGCGACCGACACCAGCGCACACACCAGATCGGAAGCGGGAAACTGCAGGGCACGCGGCAGGAAGATGCCCGTCAGCCGATGATCACGTGCGTTGTAACGATGCCCGCACTCCGGACAGACCCCGGAATAGGGCAACCCCCGCAGGTTGTAGCCGCAACTCGCGCAGTACAGCGAGACGTTGATGCCCCACCCCGCAACCGTCTCGTCCATCATGCGATCGATTTCGTCGGGACCGAGCACGTTGGCCTCCGCCGACAACCCGCCCGCGTTGCGCCGTCGTCCCCACCATTCATCTCCCCACGTGCCACGACCCCGCCGGCCATGTCCCCGGCGCCATGTCGCCACGTACCAGGAGCGAACACGGCCGTGCGACACCGGCCATCGGCGGTCCACACCCGGTCAGGCCGTTGTAAACATCGCGTCCATGAACGACGCCGGATCGAACGGCTCGATGTCCTCCGGCGTCTCGCCCAGCCCCACGAACTTCACCGGCACATTCAACTGGTCCCGGATCCCGATCACGATGCCGCCCTTCGCACTGCCGTCCAGCTTGGCCAGCACGATCCCCGACACCGTCACGTGCTCGTTGAAGACGCGGGCCTGGTTGACCGCGTTCTGACCGATCGTCGCGTCCAGCACCAACAACACTTCGTGCGGGGCCCCCGGAATCTTACGCTCCACCACTTTTTGGATCTTGCCCAGCTCCCGCATCAGGTTGTCCTGGGTGTGCAGCCGCCCCGCCGTGTCGATGAGCAGCACGTCCGCCTCCCGGGCCACCGCCGCCTCGCAGGCGTCGTATGCCACCGCACCGGGGTCCGCCCCGTGCTGATGCTTGACAATCTGAACGCCGATCCGCTTCGACCATTCCGTGAGCTGCTCGATGGCCGCCGCACGGTATGTGTCGCACGCCCCCAGAATGACCTTCTTCCCCTGCTGGGTCAGGTAGTGCGAGAGCTTGGCCACGCTCGTCGTCTTGCCCGACCCGTTGATCCCGGTGACCAGGACGACCGTGGGACCACTCTCCGCGTACCGGATCGAGCGATCCGACTCCGGCCACAGCGAGATCACGTGCTCCTTGATGTACTCCACGATCTCCTGGGCTTCCTTGATCTTGCCACGCTTCCAGCCGGCCCGGACAAGGTCGATCAGCTTGGTCACCGTGGCCGGGCCGACGTCGGCCAGCAGCAGCGTGTCCTGCAACTCGTCGAGCAGGTCCTCGTCGATCGCCTTGCCAACCGGCAGGATCGACCGGATCCCGCCCGTTATCTTCTCCCGCGTCTTCGACAGGCCCTTTTTCAGGCGGTCAAACAGTCCCATTACTCGGTATCCTCGCCCGCTTGGGCTCGTAGGGCTCCCTTGTACATCGCATCCAGCAACCCGTTCACGAATCGGGCCGACTCGGCGGAACTGTACTCCTTGCTGATCTCGATGGCTTCGTTGATCACTACCTTGGGCGGGACCGTCCCCTCGGCCAGTTCGGCCAGCGCCACCCGAATCACGTTGCGGTCGACCGGTGACATGCGGTCCACCGACCAGCGCTCGGCGGTCGCGGTGATCTGCCGGTCCAACTGTTTCCGGCCGAACCAGACGCGGCGCACCAGCTCCGACGCTCGGGCCTGTGTCGCCACGTTCGGAGCGAGGTCGGACCGTGCCAGGAACGCGGCCATCTGCGGGAGGAAGGAGTCGCCTTGGACGTCGAGTTGGGCCAGCAGTTGAACGGCCAGGATCCGGGCCAGGTGCGGGTCCACGCGCTCGCTGCCGTGTATCGGACTGGCCACCTCGTCACCCGCCATCAAGCTGCGAGTAGAGGTTGGCCAGCTCGATCGCGGCCAGGGCGGCGTCCGCCCCCTTGTTGCCGGCCTTGGTGCCCGCCCGTTCGATCGCCTGCTCGATCGTGTCCGACGTGATCACGCCGAACGTGACCGGGCTGCCGGTCTCCATGGCCACTTGGGCGATCCCCTTGGCGCACTCGGCCGCGATGAAGTCGAAATGCGGCGTCTGCCCTCGAATGATGCAGCCCAGGCAGATGATCGCATCATACTGGTTCGCGGCGGCCAGCTTGCGGGCCGCCAGCGGCAGCTCGTAGGAGCCGGGCACCCGCACGATCGTCATCTGATCGTCCGGACAGCCGTGGCGCCGGAGCGTGTCCAGCGCGCCGTCCAGGAGCTTGCCCGTGATGAAGTCGTTGAAACGCGTCACCACCAACGCGAATCGCTGCCGCTCGACGACCAAGGTACCCTGAATCTCTCGTGGCATTATGCCGCACTCCCGATCAAACCACCTGCGCTCCCGGTTCGCCCGGCCGGAAACCACGCCCGGCCGGCACCGACTGATCCCGTCCCCGGTAACCGGCACGGATGCAGTGTATGGTACAGGCCCCCCGCCGCAAGTCAAAACGGGGGCACCGCCCCCGGTTGAGACCGGCGCGACGCACCGCCGCCGCCAGTCGCGGTGTTTCCTGTAACCGGCACGCCGTCACCCGGTCACCAAAGGACAAGCCCGTGTTCCTCACCAAGTCTTGTCGCGAGTTGTCGTAAGGGCTTGTAAATGCGAGCCAGGGGACCGAGGCCCGCGCAGGCGACCCTGAACGGGTCGTCGAGCGGGCCGACCGAGCATGGCGAAGCAGACGCAAGACATTACGGCGACGCAGCAGAGAACGGGTGCGAAATGCGGGCCAGGACCGAGAGGTCCGCCTCGACGAAAAACCGGACCGCACGACGGCAATACAGGAAGGGAAATCAATGACCATTGCCCCGAACGAGGACACCACCGCGCCCAACACGGCTGGCGCGGGATCCGCGGAATGGTCAACCTGGCCGGTTCGACGGCGATCGCAGGCCGGCGGGTGGTGGGTGCGAACGCGCGGCACGCGGGTGGCGTACCTGCTGGCCGGTCTCGTCGCGCTGAACGTCCTTGACCTGGGGTGTACGGTCTTCGCGCAACACTACCTCCGCCTGACGTCCCCGTGCGAGGCCAACCCGATTGCCGCCCGCATTCTGCCGCTCGGACCAGCCGCCGTGATGCTCTTCAAGGCGCTTCTCGTCACCGCCGGCACGATCGGACTCCTCGCCTGTCGGCGACGCCGGCTGGTCGAGATCGCATCGACCACGGTGCTGCTGGCCAACGCTTTCGCCGTCTACCAATGGAAACTGTACTTCGAGCTTGAGGAGGTCAGATTCGTACTCGAACGAATCTGGGAAAGCGATCCCCGCACCCCATTCTGGGTCGCGGGGTAATGAGCCGAACGCCGCCGGTCGTGTGTCCGCCCTCCGGAGGTCCTTAAACGTCAGCGGTTCTTTTTCCGCTTGCTCTGGATCTTCTGGGCCTCTTCGGCCTGCTTTTGGAGTTCGTGGAACTTGCGCATCAGCCAGTTCGGCTGCTTGTGGGCGCCCGGCGGCCCCTTCTTCTTGGGCCCGATGGCGGGTTGAGCGCCCCCCTCGTTCTCCCGCCGTTCCTTCTCTTCTTTGATGTGCTTTCGGATCTGCCATTGCTCGATCATGCCGAACAGGCTGCTCGTCATGATGTAGAGGTTCAGGCCGCTGGGCATCGCGTAGAAGATGAGCACGAAGAACGCCGACATGATCGGCATCATCTTCTGCATCTGGGCCGCCTGATCCATCTGCGGACTCGAGGCACCCGGCTTCGTCTCCGTCTTCGGCTTGGGCATGAGCTTCTGCTGCAGATACATCGTCAGGCCCATGAACAGGGGGAGGATGTTGATCGCCTGGATCGGCCCGGTGAGCGCACTGAGCAAAGGAATCGTGTGCGGCTCACTGAAGCTGAACAGGGCGTCCGGGGCCGTCAGGTCGTGAATCCACAGCACGAAAGGCTGATGCCGCATGTGAATGTTGTTCGACAAGCTCGTGTACAGCGCGATCCAGATCGGCATCTGGATCATCATCGGTGCGCAAGAGCCCAGCATGGAGGTAAAGGGGCTGATCCCCTCCTCCTGGTACAGCTTCATCGATTCCTGCTGGATACGGGCCCGGTCGTTGCCGTATTTCTCCTTGAGCTGCTCCAGCTTCGGCTGCAGTTTGCCCATCCGTTCCTGCATCCGAACCATGTTGACCTGCCCCTTCTTGGTGATCGGGTGCAGCAGCACCCGCACGATCAGGACCAGGATGATGATCGCCACTCCGTAGTTGCGAACGATCGTGTGCAGCCCGTCCAGCAGAACGGTCAGCAGGTTGGTCAGCCAGCCGAACGTGCACCAGGTGTACTGGACATTGACGATCTGTTCGAAGCCCCACCGCCGGTAGTCGTCGTTGGTCGAGCGCGTGAACGCCTCCCGGTCGTTCGGGCCGAGGTAGCACAGCTGCGGGCATGCCCACACGGTGCCGGGCAGAATGACCGACCGGGTGACCCAGCGCGTGGTCACGTCGTCCGTCGTCTTCTTGTCCCGGTCCAGATCGACGGCCTCGGCCTGGATCACCGCGTCCAGCCCGGCGCCGCCGTCTGCGTTCAGCGGCACGACCACGCACGTA
Source organism: uncultured Phycisphaeraceae bacterium (assembly GCA_964495075.1). GTDB lineage: Bacteria > Planctomycetota > Phycisphaerae > UBA1845 > UBA1845 > JAFGJQ01. Next base: position 24,777 of record CAZBUJ010000046.1, on the reverse strand, counting down.
AAGTACTTGTTGCCCGCCCCGGACCACCAGTACTCACGATTCTCCTTCTGGTCGTAGAGCGTTTGAACGCCGTGGTCGGCGCCGGCCACCTTGGCGAACTGGATGCCGTTGGCGATCAGCGAATCGGACGTGTCCGGCGAAGCGCTGGCGGCAAACGCGTGCCGGCTGTCGGCACGACTGTACTCCCGTTGGATCCCCACCGGGCCACGCTGGGTCAGCCGGACCTCCATCGGCTGGTCGGTGAGGTTCTCCGCCCGCAGCTCGATCGAGACGTCGTACCGCTCCTCGTCCGCCGGCCGCGGAGCAACGCGGTACACGCGGTTCAGTCGGAGAACGGGCTGGTCCTCTTCGTCAACGATGTCCAGCCAGTAGTGCGCGAACTCGTCCGCCCCCTCCTGCCCTTTGCGGCCGTGCCACCGCACATCGGCCAGCGGCACGCTCTGACGGTCGATGGTGACGTTCTCCACCGCGAGCGAGAAGAAGGACTCCCCCGACGTCCTTTCTTCCGGCCGCATGAGGAGGTACCGTTCTTGGCTGCCCACGGTCGCGGCGAAGTCGGTAACGGTCACTCGCTCCGTGGCCGCCCCCACGTTCGTCGTGGTCAGCCCGTTGCGGAATGGACTGCTCGCCGCGCCCTCCGTATTACCGATCCGGATGTGGATCTCCTCCGCTGCCTCGACCGCCCGGTACAGACCCGAAGGCGGCCCGGCCTCCGACAACGCGGGCCCCGACGCCGTCGGGGCCGTGGCGGGACCGGGACTGGGTTCGGCCGCCGGTTGGGTGGCCGTCGGAGCCTGCCCGGGCCTCGGCGACGCCGACGGCATCAGCTTCTTCGTCAACAACGTGAAGATGATGAATGCTACGCTCGCCCAGAGGAGAGCCTGGATGAGTGCTTTTCTATCCACGGGTGCGGGGTCCCCTGGTTGATGATCGACGCCGGACGGCCGGCGCTGTTGGTCTCCCGGGCATCAGTCGAATCGGCGCCACGGCCCGGGCCCGCCGCCGCGAGGGCACGGTTGACTATCTCCCGTCGAGCAGCCGCGTGCCCAGGAAGTCGTCGAGTTCAGGGATCGCCAGAATCTTCTTGACCGCTTTCTCCACGTCGTAGGCGACCCGCACGAACTCCACGATCACGCGAAAATCGTTGCCTCCGGAATCCGGGTTCGACGCGCCGGACGCCTTCGCATCCCCGGGCTCATGAACAACCACGTAACTCGCCCGGATGTCCCGATCGCGCGGCTGGCCGACGCTGCCCACGTTGATGATCGCCTTCTCCTCCTCGGTCAGTTCGTACCGAAATGGATCCGCCAGGTCGCTCGGCGAGTCAAAATACGGATCGTCGAGGAACACACCCGGCACGTGCGTATGGCCCACGATGCATGCCCGATACTGATTACCCAAACGGTCGAAGTTCGCCAGGATCTTGTTGGGGTTGGTGTACACGTCCTCGGCGAACAGGTACTCGTTCACCGGCCGTCGCGGCGAGGCGTGCACCATCAGCAGGCCCCCCACCTCCGCCCGCTCCGGCATGTTGCCCAGCATCTCCCAACGCCGGTCCCGCCGCCCCTTCTTGGACTCTTCCTCCATCTGCCGCCGCGTCCAGTACGCCGCCCGCTCGGCACTCACGTTGAAGTTCACCGGCTCGAAGAAGACGGCGATGTCGTGGTTGCCGCAAACCGACGCCACCTCGCGGTCGGCCAGCAAATCCAGGCATTCCAGCGGGTTGGGACCGTACCCGACGATGTCGCCGCAGCAATAGACCGTCTTGATGCCACGCCGGTCGATGTCGTTGAACACCGCGGTCAGGGCCTCAATGTTGCTGTGGATATCAGAGATTACGGCAAACATCTGGCAACGGCTTGCGCCCTCGCTGCTCGTTTCGGAAGGGGTATTTGCCCCATTTAGCCTGATCCGCCGATCAGGCCACGGATCGCAGTCCGAGGATGCTAATGGCCGGCCGCAGGGCCGTCAATGGCACCCGATCCCGACGCCCGGCCCAACTCACGTCCATCGGAACCATCGCAGGGCCAGACAAAAACACACAACCCCGATGGCCAGCAGATAGATCAGGGCAAACCATTGGGACCACACCGTCGCCCCCTCCAGGATCACCGCCCGAAGGGCGTCGATCAATTGCGTCAGGGGCAGGGCTTTGATGAACGGGTGCAGACTTTGCGGAAATCGCTCGTAGGAGAAGAAGATGCCTGAGAACAACCACATCGGCAGCATGATGATGTTCATCAGGCCGGTCACCGTCTCCATCCGGTCCGCACGGCACGCCACCAGCAAGCCGATGCCGGCGAAACTCACGCCGCCAACGAACACCACGACCAGTACGCTCAGCAGACTCCCCATCACCGCAATGCCGAAGATGTACACGCCGGCGCACAGAATGACACCCATCTCGGGGATCGTGAACATCATGCGACCACCGACAATCGTCAAGAAAAAATCCGTGCGACGCATCGGACTCGCCATCAGACGCTTGAGGAGCTTGCGGACCCGCATGTCCACCGTCGCGAACCCGATGCCCCACAGACCGCCACCCATCAAGTTCATCCCGAGCAGGCCGGGGACGAGGAAGTCGATGTAACGCGATCCCGGCTCGGTCAACAACTTGTCCTCAACCGCGGCGGCGTCGGCGCGGCCGGCCGCCCGCTGCAGCGCCGCGTCCACCCGGGCCCGGGCCAGTGCGCTCTCCGGGCGCGTCGGGTCGAAGCGGTACTCGTACCCCTTGCCCGTCGTACCCACGACGAGCGACGTCTTGCCCAATCGGAGCCGCTCGGCGCATTCCGTCGCCGACCGCACCTCGGCGTCGAACGCGTCCGATCCCCGCGGTGACAACATGGCGGCAATCGATGCCGCCCGCGGCCCATCCTCGATGTCGACCCGGATCCGCTCGGGCGGCCGGGTTCGAAACGCGATCCCCAGGCCGACGATCATCAGCAGCGGAAACCCGTAGGTCCAGAAGACCGCCTCGGGCTCCCGGTAAAACTGACGGAGCCGACACAGGAACAATTCCTTGATGGGATAGTATCGTGTCATGACTGCACGCCGGTTCCGACGACCGGCCACTCACTCGGCGCGGACAACGCCGCGCAACCGCTACTCGGACCCCACCGCCGCGTTGGCCTCCACCGGCGACCCTTCACCGTTCGCCCCGATGTGACGGCCCGTCAAGCTCACGAACACGTCCTCCAGACTCGCGTGCCGCGTGCTCAGATGATTCAACGCGTGCCCGCCGGCCCGCAGGAACTCCAGTAATCCGGGGATGGCCACGTGCGGCTGGGCCACCGTCAGAAGGAACCCCGCGCGCTCACGCCGGACCGCCGTCACCGCCGGCAACCCCTCCAGCCGCTCGATCTCCATCGACCGCTCGTTGGGCGCCACCGCAAACTCCACCACGTGCTCGCCCCCCAACCGCGCGATCAACTGCGACGGTGTCCCCAGCGCGATGACGCGCCCGTGATCAACGACGGCCACGCGATCGCAGAGCCGTTCCGCTTCGTCCATGTAGTGCGTCGTGATCAACGTCGTGTGTCCACGGGACTGGTGCCGCCGAACGATGTGCCAGATCTCGCGACGCGATTGCGGGTCCAGCCCCGTGGTCGGCTCGTCGAGGAACAACAACTCCGGATCGCCCACCAACGCGCACGCGACGGCCAGACGCTGCCGTTGCCCGCCCGACAACTTGCCCACCCGGGCCCGCGTCTTCTCCTGCAACGAGACGTCGGCGATTACGTCGACCGGCTCGACGCCCCGACTGCGATAGAAGCTGCGGAACAGCGTCACCACCTCCACCACCGTCAGCTTGTCCTGCAGCCGTGTCTCCTGCAACGTGATCCCGATCCGCTGACGCAGCGCATGATCCTCGCCCGCCCGCCACCGGCGGCCCAGCACCTCCACCTCACCCGAGGTCGGTGCCAACACCCCTTCGAGAATCTCGACCGTGGTGGTCTTGCCCGCCCCGTTCGGGCCGAGCAGCCCGAAGCACTCGCCCCGGTGGACGGCGAGGTCCAGCCCTCGCAGTGCCTCGACCGACGTACGACGTCTCGAATCATATACCTTGCGGAGTTGTAAACAGCGGATGACCAGATCAGTCGTGCCCACGGGCAAGCTACCTTTCGTCAAGAGCGGATCGACGGGCCGATTGTACCCGCCGCGGCCGGGGCCGCCAAAACCGCGGACCCTCGCTTTCGGGTCGATACGGGGCGGCTCGTGAATGGTGGGGGCGACTCAAGAGCCCTCGGGAAGGAAAACCGCACGGCCCACGTCCGCCCGGCGTCAACGCGCCAGCGCCGGCCGGCGGCGACGACCTGTCGCAAGGCCGCGTCACGCGGCTCGCGCGGCGCCGAGTGGTTCAGTCGCGGCCGTCTTCAGGGGTGAGCTGCGTCTGTTCGGATACGCGGCGCTGCACAATCGTGCGGGCCAGTTGGGCTCGCTCAATGAACGCCCGCATGTCCAACAGTCGCTTGGAGGGATCTTTCTCACAGCAATTGTCGATCAGCTTTGCCACCACCGCCGGCACGTCGATATTGGTCGGCTGCGCGATGTCGGCCAACCGCTTGCCCACCAGCCCTTGCGAGTGCACGGTGATGTTCCGGTTCATCTCCGTGGCAATCGGCGTCCCCGTGATGATGCGGTGCAGCGACGCCGCCAGGGCGAATACGTCCGTCCGCTGGTCCAGAACGCTCAACGCCACCTGCTCCGGCGCGATGTAGTCCATCGTGCCCTGGACCCGCGCTTTCGACGTGTGCATCCGGCAACTCTGCCCGAAATCGATCAGCTTCACCTTCCGCTCGGCATTGACCAGCATGTTGCCCGGCTTGAGGTCCGCATGGACGAACCCCGCCTGATGCATGGCCGCCAACCCCTCCGCCGCCTGGATGAACAATTCGAGCAATTCCGGCATCGTCCACTGGAAGTCCGGATCGTTCATGGGGACCCCGTCGACAAACTCCATGAACAACATCGCCGCCTTGATCCGGAGCCGACGACGGACGTACCGCAGCTCGTATACCTTCCGGATCGCCGGATGATCCATCTGGCTGCCCATGGCATACTCCGCCTTGAGCTGCTCGATGAACTTCTGGTCCTCCGGCGTGTGGACCTTGACGTTCTTGACCGTGTAAAGCGACCCCGTGCGCGTGCACCGCACCTTGAAGAGCGTGCTGTTGGCTCCATTCCCCAACTTCGCCAGGATGCGGTAGTTTGGAATATCGATGCTCATCCTGCCAGTCTCCACCCCAGACCCGCATGGGGACCGCAGAGGCGGCCGGACACCGTTCCGACGGTGACGACGAACGGACCGCAAGCCATGATGCGCAGCCTTGACTGGGCGGCATCACCCTGCCGCGCCCCGGCCGCTGCCACACCCCCCTGGGGCACGCGGCCGCCGTTCGCCCGGCACTCAACCCGCTTTGCTGATTCCCGGTCCTTCGCGATCTCGACAACGCAGATCGATTGGTCGAACCCCGCGCCGACCTAGCGCACTCATACCCAATCTATGCTAGAAGTGGTCGCCGGACAGGGTGCGGAAAATGAAAGGATGATGGCGAATCACGAAGCCTGTCGGCATTCGAAAAGATGTATTCGCACTACCTATCCTACCACGTTAACCGCAGTATACCGGGCGACCAAATTTCCGTCAATCAGGAAGCGCCGCACCTACGCTGGTACTTCAGCCATTTTCGCCTCGCTTTTCGCCCGTCCCGCCCCGGACACAGGCATCGCGGAGCGCAACGTCAAGACCGCGATTTCAGGCGGGCAACACAGTCGAAACCGCAGCGGCGTACTCACCCCGAGCCCGGAATTCACATAGAGGCCCCGGCCACGCACCACGTGGTAACCCCGAGCCATCCCCAGCGGAATCGCGTCGTTGGCGAACACGCACCCCACCAGCGGCAGCCGAATCTGCCCGCCGTGGGTGTGCCCACACAGCACGGCCCGCACTCGGTCATCGCAGACGCGAAAGACCGTGGATGGGTAGTGGGCCAGCAGCACCACCGCCGTCGTCTCGTCCACTCCGCCCAGGGCCGCTTCGATATCGCCGGTGTTCCCGCGCGACTGATCGACCCCCGCCAGGGCGATCGACGCGCCGCCCACCCGGACCGAGATCCACTCATTCCGCAGGATTCGGACCGGCAAGCTCGGCACGTCGCCCAGATCGCGATCGTCGTGGTTCCCCAGGACGGCCACGCACCGCGTTCGGGCCGCCAGCGGCTCAAAAAACCGCTCGCACAGGGCCGCACTGCGATCCCGGTCGCCTACGCGACCGGACAGGTCGCCGGTGCAGACGAGCAGGTGGTAGTCCGATTCCATGAGCCGCACCTGGGCCTGCTCGATCGTCTTATTGAATGTTCGCAGGTGGAGGTCGCTTATATGGGCAATTCGTAGACCGTCCATTTCGGACGGCAAGCCTGCCACCGGAAGTGAGACAGACCGTACTTGAACAGTCCCATTGATCACCACCGTGTCCCCTCGTGCAGTCGGCCCTCTCCCCGCCCCGCTCCCGACCCATCCATGCACCGCGGGCCCGCGAGCGTCGGCGGCCATTCCCCGTTTGAATCTAGAATACGCAGGCAAGGTGAGCAAACCGGTTCGAAAGAACGGGGAAGGTCCGATAACATTGTCTGCGGTCCGGAAACGGGCCATGCGAACCGCCCGCACGATCGCGCGGGCGGGCTGGGCGGCATGAGCGGGCAACGTCGGCCGGCCGGCGGGCCCGATCTCGAGCTGGTCGGCCGGCGGCCGGTGTCAGACGCCTTCGTAGAGCGGGGTGGACAGGTACCGCTCACCCGCGCTGGCGAGGATCACGACGATGGTCTTGCCCCGGTTCTCCGGCATGGACGCGACGGTGTTCGCGGCGCAGAGGGCGGCCCCGGAGGAGATGCCGCAGAGGATTCCCTCTTCGAGGGCAGCGCGGCGGGCCCAGGCGAACGCGTCCTGCGTGTCAACGGTCACCACGCCGTCGACGATGTCCAGGTTGAGGACTTCGGGGATGAACCCGGCCCCGATACCCTGGATACCGTGCTTACCGGGCTCGATGGGCTTGCCATCGCGTACCTGCGAAATGACCGGCGACGTCGTCGGCTCGACCGCGTAGCATCGGAAGTCGCTTTTTCTGTCTTTTATCACCTCGCCGACCCCCGTAATGGTTCCCCCTGTGCCGACACCCGCCACGAGCACGTCGGCCTGGCCACCGGTATCGTCCCAGATCTCGACGGCCGTCGTGCGGCGGTGGACTTCGGGGTTGGCGGGGTTGGAGAACTGGCCGGGTATGAAGGCGTTGTGCGTTTCGGCGGCGAGCTTGTCGGCCATGCTGATCGCCCCTTTCATGCCCTGGTCGCCGGGCGTGAGCACAAGTTGGGCGCCGAGCGCGCGAAGCAGCGTCCGCCGCTCGACCGACATCGTTTCCGGCATGGTGAGGGTCAGTTTGTATCCTTTGGCGGCGCAGACGAACGCGAGTGCCACGCCGGTATTGCCCGACGTCGGCTCGATGATGGTGCTCTTTCGATCGATCTTGCCGTCCTTCTCCGCCGCCTCGATCATGGAGACACCGATGCGATCCTTGACGCTCGAAAGCGGGTTGAAGAACTCCAGTTTGGCGTACACGTGGGCGCCACCTTGGATCAACCGGTTGATTTTGACGAGCGGTGTCCGGCCGATCGTCCGCAGCACATTGTCGAACGTACCCTTCATGCCAGCTTTCTCCCTTGGTTGAAACGGCCCGCAACGCGCGACTTGCGCAAAACCACCTTAGGCAACGCAAGTGGCCGTGTCAATCAGGCGTCGACCTCCCTAATTCGAGACACGGCGCGATCCCGCGCGGCGCAATTCGGTGTACTACCGGGGGCGCCCGAGCCGATTACAATGAAGTGCCGGGGCCGCGGTTCGCGCGGCTCCTGGCCGGCCGGACGGCGCCGACCGGTGATGGTGCACGAATGAAAGGAAGAATCGGTATGCGATTTCGTCTCGCCCAATGGGCCCTGGTTGCCTTCGTCATCCATCTCGCGGCATCGGCCGCGTGGGCCTTTTCGATCGGCCGGTTCAGTTTTGGCTTTGCCAGCCCGACCCTGAACACCTGGTTTCTCTGGCCTTTCTCGATCGCGGGCTGCGGGTAGATCCAGCCCGGCGGCTTTGCCGGAAGTCCGACGGTCAGGCACGACCGACCTCGCGGCGGGTGCGTCGGTGCGCGGGCCGGGCCCGTCAGTTTTCTTTGCCCACGTACTTTTGCGATGTCGTGTCGACGCGGATTCGGTCGCCCGTCTTGATGAACAACGGGACACGGACGGTCAGCCCGCTGGCCACCACGGCCTCTTTGGTGATGTTGGACGAGCCGCTGGGGGCGTGCGACGGGGGCGCGGTATCAGTCACTTCGAGAACGACGGCGTCGGGTAGCTGCACGCAGAGCGGCGCCTCGTCGGCGAAAAACACGCGATAGGACTCCCCTTCGAGCAGGAACGGGCTGGCACCCGCCAGTTGGTCATTGGTCATCGGGTATTGCTCGTAGGACTGGTTGTCCATGAACGTATGCTCATCCGCACTGCTGTAGAGGTACTGCATGTCGCGGATCTCGTGGGGGATTTCCTCGATCGGTTGGATGGTTTCGAGCAGTTTGTCGGTCACGTGTCCATTCCGCAGGTTGCGCAGGGTCACGTGCGTTTTGGACTTCTGCTTGCCGGTATGTTGTTCGCCGAAATCCGTGACCTGGTAGAGGTCCGAGTGGATGCGGATCAGCATTCCGCGCGTCAGTTCCGAAGTGGACATGGCCGACCTCCTTCGCATGGCGGTATTCGGATGTTCACGCGTGACATGAGCGCTCGATGGTGCCGATGACTCCATAATGCCACATCGGCGTCGTCGCTTCAACGTGCGGGGGCCACACGCCGCGGCGGGGATCAGAGGCCCGGCCCGGTACCGGCATCATCGTGATCGAGGTCCTGGCCCGGGGCGGGCGGCGCGGTCGCCGCGACCGGATATACACCCATCCAGAGGGCCTCGCCTGCGGCGGCCAGGACCAACGCCGGGAGCACAACCCACGCGAAGACGGCCCAGGCGTCGCCGGGTGCCACGGTGGCGGACAGGGCGCCTTGCGACAGACTCAGTCCGGCGGCGACGAGGATGGCCGGCGGTTCGAGCATATTGAGGGCGAACCCGGCCCGGCCCGCCCAGCGCTTCCGCGGGCTGACGCGGCCGGACTCCGAGGTGTCGCCCGCCAGGCCGCCCGTCAACAGCCGGACACCGACCCCCAGCGCGAATCCGACCGTGGCGACGGCGATCCACCCACCGGCGGGCCATGATCCCAGCCCGATGACGAGCCCGCAGACGAGGGAGTTGTTCAGGGCGATCACCGCGGCCCGCCACGCCCACGATCGAGACGCGAGCAACGGACGCACCACGGCATCGAGCCACCACGCCACGCCCTGCACCGTCCAGCGGTCGGGTCGGCGGGCCTCCAGCCATCCGAGGGCCACCGCGATCAGGATTACCGCGCCGGCGATCAGGCACTCCGGAAGGATGGAACCAACGACTTGCAGTGCGTCGGGCAAGGTCACCGTGATGGTCTCGTCCCGGATCGGCGCGGTCCGGCTTCACCGGGTCCTGCTTCGGCGCTTACAGCTTGGACTCGGGCCGGCCGCGCCGGGTCAGCGGTCCGAACAGGTCCATGGTGGTGGTCTGCTCGAGCATGAACCGCGCGTTAATGCCACGATCCTGGCACAGCGACTGCATGGCCTGGATCAGCGCGGTGTAATCCACGCCCAGCCCGACCACTTCGCCCTGGAGGTTCCTCCGCGGGCGCTCCCCGAGGAACGTGAGCAGCTCCGCGGCATCCCGCGGGACCGGCATGGGCGGCGACGAACCCAGGCCGTCCGGTGCGTGCCGGACGACCATCAACTCCGCGTCGGCTTCGTTCGCGTTGAGCAGAAACGCGCGGCCCGGGTCGGCATAGAACAACGGGGTGGCACAGCGGAATCCGTTTCCGATGAGGGCGATCCGGCGCTGGCCGGTGTGCTTGGCGTAAATCAGGTTGTCGCGCGAGCAGGGCACCCGATCCAGCACAAAGTTGTCTTGCCCCACTTGGAGGGATTTCACCAATCGGTTGGCGTGGGGGTACAGCGCCTCGTAGGCCGCCACCGCCACCCGGGGGTCGTCGTCCTCGAGCAGTGCCTGCCAGGGCATCTGGACGCCCGGCTGGCCGGCCGCGCGACCCAGCTCCTTGATGGCCTCCAGCCGCCCTTCGAACTTCTCGTCCCTGACGAGGTGGATGAGGGCGGCCAGGGCCGCGTAGTCGCCGAGCCGGACCCCGACTCGTGACGCGTAGTAGCTGACCGTCCGGTCCGAATGGGCATAAAGCGTGCGCACGGTCGGAAGCGACGGGCGTCCGATCGCCTCCCAGGCCAACGCGATGTCTTCGTACAGCGCCCCGTCCCGGAGGATCTCCTTGGCCAACTCCCGAGCCCGCAGCTCGGCGAACCCGGGGCGGTTCGGCACGTACACATGGCGGACGAGTCCGAGGAAATGCAGGGGTTCGTCCTCGTAGGCCAGCGGAATGCGGATCTGGATGTAGGACGGGGACTCCGCCTTGGCGACGGGCGGGCTACCGAACCGGCCATTGATCCGGGCGGCGATGCGTATGGCGCGGCGATAGGATGGCCGGGTCAGAACGAGGCGGACCCGCCGTTGCTCGAGGCACCGTCCGCCGCCCACGACCATGGCTCGGCGGGCGTTGGTGCGGGTGGCCGCCTGCTCTCCGACGGCGAATGGGTTCTGGAAGAGCGGTCCCTCCGCGATGGCGAGCGGCCGGCCGGCCACGGTGGACCCTTCGCCGGTCTCCTTGAATACGCGCAGTTCGCACCGCCACAGCCGCCCTCCTCTCAGCGAGAGGGTCTGCGTGCCGGGCAGCGCCTCGAGATAGACGTCGAACCGGGTTCCGGCGGCGGCGGCGGCCGGTATCTCGCCCGCCACCGACACGACGGCGGTGTCCTTGCCGTCGATCAACTCCTCCGGCGTCACGCCGTCGGGGTCCCGCCGATCAAACTCGGGCTGCTTGTACATTTCCTGCAGCAGGTCCTGGCGCAGTTGCCGCGGGCACTCAGCCGATCCGTTCTGGCCGAGCCCGATCACGAGGGCCTCGCCCCGCACGCGCATGCGTCGCAACCCTTCGATCCAGGCGTGCTGGGCGACGGTGTCGCGGTAGGCGAGCGACTCGGTGGCTACGTCGATCGTGCCGGGCACCCGCTTGGACTCGACATCCGGTTGTTTCTTCTGGAGCCGGGTCCAGTCGATTCCGGTGCAGCCGGCGGTGCCGGCGGCGAGCATGACAAGGACCCCGAGGATTCGTGCAGCCATGACTTAGACTCCCTGGTTGGCGCAGGGCACGGCGTGAATCGAACTTGGCAAGAGGGAGCCCGGCACGGGCTCACCACGTCTGGGTTGCGCAAGGTAGCATACGCTTCCCATCCGCCCGGTCAACCCCAAACGGAGTGACGCGGACGGCCCGGGCTCATGCGTCGGCTGTGGCGAGCATGGGGAAAGCGGAGTTCGTGGCGTCGACCAGGGCTTGCCACCACTCTCGCTCGGTGTCGAGCAATCGGGTCAGCGTATCGACGGCGGTGGGATCGAATTGGGACCCGGCGAGCCGGGTCAGTTCGTCCAGCGCCCGCTCGAAGGAGCGGCGTCGACGGTAGACCCGGTCGGTTGTCATGGCATCGAAGGCGTCGGCCACGTGCAGGATCCGGGCCCCGATCGGAATGGCGTCGCCCACCAGGCCTTCGGGAACGCCCGTCCCGTCATAGTGTTCCCGCTGGTAGCGGATAATCTGGCGCTCCGATTCGAGAATGCGCAGGTGGTCTACGATGCGGGCGCTGATCAGAGGGACCTGTTTCATGACCGCCAGTTCCAACGGGGTGAGGCTGGCCGGCTTGAGCAGGATGCGATCGGGGATGCCGACTTTGCCGACGTCGTGAAGCAGGCCCGCGTTCTTGACGGCGAGGACCGCGCCTTCGCTGCAGCCCATTCGTTGGGCCAACCGTTCGGCGAACGCGGAGACATTCTGGGAGTGTCGGGCCGTGTACGGGTCCTTCTCGTCGAGGGCCTGGACGAGCGACGCGATGCTCTGCACGTACACCTGCTTGGCGTGGACGCTGAGGACGGCCAGTCGCTTGCGGAGCGAGTCGACTTCCTCGATCTCGATGAGGGCGTCGGGCCCGGTTTGCTCGTCCACCACCTCGGGCGAGGTGGCGACGCGGTTGCGTCCCTTCCGTTTGGCGACGTACATGGCCTGATCGGCCAGGTTGACCAGATCGGCGGCGTTCTTGACGCGGATGTCGTCGGTGCTGCATACGCCGATCGACGCGCCGAGGCTGAAATCGCGCGCCCCTTCGATCTTGACCCACCCGTTCATGGCCGACAGAACACGTTCGGCGATGACGGTGGCGGCTTCGAGCGTGGCTTCCGGGGCCACGATGGCGAACTCGTCGCCTCCGAAGCGGCTGATCGAATCCACCTCCCGAACGGTCCGCCGCAGGCAATCCGCCACCTGCTCGAGCACGAGGTTCCCCTGGAGGTGCCCGTAGTTGTCGTTGACGGCCTTGAAGAAGTCGAGATCGATCATGATGAAGGAGAGGGGACCGCCGTATCGCCGGGAGCGATTCACTTCCGCTTCGAGGATGCGGTTGAGATGGTCGTGGTTGTAGAGACCGGTGAGCCCGTCGGTGTTGGCGGCCTGGCGCAGCTTCTCCTGCATCATCCACATGCGCTGCCCGACCCGCATGCGGGCGACGAGTTCGTCCAGGTCGATCGGCTTGGTGAGGTAATCATCCGCACCGGAGCACAAGGCGAGGGTCTTGGACCCCTCCTGGTCGTGGGCGGTCATCAACACGAAGAAGGTGTCGCTGACATCCGCGTTCTCGCGGACTCGATTGCAGAGTTCGAGCCCGTCGAGACCCGGCATGTGCCAGTCGGAGAGGATCACCTTGGGCGGATTGCGGGTGATTTCCTCCAGAGCGGCGAACCCGTCGGGCATGGCGCGGCAGATGAACCCGGCCCGGCTCAGCGTGTCGAAGATCAACCGCCGGGTGTTGGGACAGTCCTCCGCGATGCATACATCGTAGCTCTCGCGCACGCAAACCTCTCCACGGCCAACGGTCAGCAGCCGTTACCACTTACATCGGGTTTCTCTGAAGGTGGCTTCGGTCAAAAAGGCCGGCGCCGGCCGCCGAAGCGGGTGGCGGCGATCACTTCAATTCAACGTCCCAGTACGCGTGATCGAGGAACTGGCGCCACGAGTGGTACTTGTTGTCGGAGAGCTTGAGTCGGAGGACGGGGCTGCGCCGCGGGCGCACCGGCTGTCGCATCAGTTTGAGTCCCGCCTCCTGCGGTGTGCGCCCGCCTTTTCGGACGTTGCACCGGACGCAGCAGCAAACGATGTTGTCCCACGTGTTCCCGCCGCCCTGCGATCGGGGCACGATGTGGTCGAGACTGAGCTCGGACGAATTGAACCGCCGGCCGCAATACTGACAGCGGCTGCCATCGCGGGCGTAGATGTTGCGCCGGTTCAGCTTCACTTCCTGCTTGGGCAGGCGCGAGTAGGTCAGCACGCGGATGATCCGGGGCACGACGATGTCGAACCGGACCGTCCTTACCCAGTCGTGTTCGGCCGGCTCGAACTGCTTGCGGAAGTCGCTCAGCTCACGCCAGTCCTCGAAGTCGTACGAAACGTAGCTCCCATCCTCGAGACTGACGATCTCCGCGCAGGGTCGATTGTGGACGGTACGCTTGCAAAGAAGTGAGAAGGCCCTACGGGCGTCGATGACACGCAACGCCACATAGTTGGCATTGAGCATCAGCACACTGCAATCGAGCCCTGACGCTCCGTTCTGCCCAAGGTTGGCCCCAATCGCGGTTGGGAAAACGACACCTCCTTGGTGGTCGGCCTAGTCAACCCGATCCTTCGTGGGATTGTACGATCGAGGCGTCCGCTTTGCAAGCACTGTCCCATAAAGACTCGGACCGCAACGCGCGTTACTCGATCCCCTGCCCGGCCAGCCAGCGTTCGGCGTCGATCGCCCCCTTGCAACCCATGCCGGCGGCGGTGACGGCCTGGCGGTAGACGGCGTCGGCCACGTCGCCGACCGCGAACACGCCCTCGACGCTGGTGGTGCTGCGGTACGGGTCGGCGAGGATGATGTAGCCCTTGTCGTTGGTTTCGAGCTGACCGTCCAGGAACGCGGTGTTCGGCGTGTGCCCCAATGCCAGGAACATGCCCGTCACGTCGATTTCACGAAGATCGCCCGTCTTGACGTTCTTGAGCCGCAGTCCGGTGACGCCGTTCGTCTCGTCACCGAGCACCTCGTCGACCACGGAGTCCCACAGGACTTCGATCTTCGCGTTGTCCAGCACGCGCGTCTGCATGATCTTGCTCGCCCGCAGCTCGTTGCGCCGATGGACCACGTAGACAAGACTCGAGAACTTGGTCATGTACGTGGCTTCTTCCATGGCCGAGTCGCCGCCGCCGATGACCGCCACCGGCTTGTCGCGGTAGCGCGGAAACGCGCCATCGCACGTCGCGCAGGCGGTCACGCCGAGTCCGGCCTTGCGGAAGTGCTGCTCGCTGTCCAACCCCAGCCAGTTGGCCGACGCGCCGGTGGCGATGATCAGGGCGTGCGCCTGTCGCTCGGTGTCGTTGTCGGTCCAGACGGTGAACGGCCGCTCGGACAGGTCGACCTTCGTCACGTTGGCCGACTCGATCCGCACGTCGAACCGCACCGCCTGCGCTCGGAACGCCGCCATCATCTCCTGTCCGTGGATGCCGTCGGGGAAGCCGGGATAATTCTCGACTTCGGTGGTGAACATCAACTGGCCGCCGGGAATCATTTCGCTGTCCGCACGGGGCTGGCCTTCGTATACGAGCGGATTCAGGTTGGCTCGGGCGGCGTAAATGGCCGCCGTCCATCCGGCCGGTCCCGACCCGATGACAATCACCTTTTCCACGCCCTTCGCGTCTGACATCGTTGGTTCGTCCTGTGCGGCTCTTGCAACTCACTGATCACGCGGCACGATCCGCCGGTCCGCGTAGTATCGCGGTACGCCGTCTCGTTGCAAGCATGGGGCGTGGGTTTCGCGCGAGGACGACCCGGCCTGCCCGATTCGGGCTTCGCAGGTGGGCCGCCATCCACGCGGCCGCGGCGGGCCGACGTCAATCGTGCCGTTTTCACTCGGCGGACAGCAGCGCCGGCCACCCCGACGACAGCGGCGCCTCATACACCGTGAGTTCGATGATCGGAGCGGGCTCGTCGGCGGGGTTGACGGCGATCGGCTCGAGCACGCTGGGCCAGGCACCGCACAGGTCGCCCGGCTCACAGATGCGACCGTCGCCGTCGCGGTCCGTGCCGGCCACAAGCCACACCGGGCCGACCTCGTCGAGTTCCACATCGAATTCGTAGGTGCCGTCGCCGCCCGCCATCGCCCGGCCGACCAGCGCGCCGGTCTCTGGATGAAGGGCGATCACGTCGATTCGATCCGGCGGTCCGCTGGAGCCGGCCACCGCGGCGAACACGTGGACCAGCATCGGGGCCGCCCCCGCGGCCGACACTTCGATCACACCGCGATACCGACCGGGTGACAGCCCGTCACGATCCACCGTCGCGCCAATCGACGTCACGGTGGAACTCGCGTTGCCCCCTCCCGACGTCACCGCCAGCCACTCGCTGCCCACCAGTTCGCGAACCGTCACCTGGTCCACCGGCAAAACGCCGCCCCCACGATTCCGGACCGAGACCGACAGCGCGGTCGCCTCCTCGCCGAAGTCCAACACCTGGGTGCTGAGCGAGAGCGATGGCGGCGGTGTAGATTCCCCTTCGGTCTGCCCCGCCTGCTCAACCGCCGCCGCCGCGTTCACCAGTCCGTAGCCGAAGTCGTCATCCCGGCCCGGCAGGCCGAGATCGGTTGCGGTACCGTGCAGGATGTCGCGCACCTGCGCGGCCGACAACGCCGAGTTCGCGGATAGCATCAAGGCCACAACGCCAGCCACCTGCGGACAGGCCATACTGGTCCCGTACCGGTAGCCGTACTCGAACGTGATGGGGCCATCCGTGTCCGCGCCCACCGTGCTGAGCACGCCCCGCGAGGTGCCGTCGGGGAATGTGCCCCGCGCGCCGCCCACGGCCACGAGGTCGAGGGTGGGGCCGTGATTGGAGTACTCGGCCAGCGTCAGGTCCCAGTCCACCGCCCCGACGGAGATGACCTCCGGATAGCCCGCGGGAAAAGCGGCGGCGGTCGAGCCGGTGTTCCCGGCGGCGGCCACCATAATGACCCCGGCGGCGTGAGCCGCTTGCACCGCTTCGTGCAGAATCTCCGAAGGCACCCACCCGGCGCCGCCGTCGAAGCTCAGGTTCATCACGTCGGCCCGTCGGGGCGGAAGCCTGCCGGAGACGTTGTCGAGGCCCGCCGCATACCGAATCGCCTCGGCGAGTTCGAAGACTTCGCCGGAGCTGCCGATCCCCAGGGCTCGGATCGGCATGAGCCGGCAGGACCAGGTGATGCCGGCCACGCCGATGGTGTTGTCCGACATCGCGGCGATCGTCCCGGCGGTGTGCGTACCGTGGAAGGTGCTGGCTTCGTCGTCCCCGGCGGCGTCCCCGGGATCGGAGGGGTCATCGTCGCGGCCGTCGCCGTCGAGTGACCGTGACTCGTTTGACACGAAGTCGTATCCGCCCATCAGCCGCCCGCCGAGGTCCGGATGCTCGTAGAGCACGCCGGTGTCGATGACGGCGACGATCACGTCCCGGTCACCGGTCGTCACGTCCCACGCGTCGGGCAGGTTGATGATGTCCGGGTACCCGAGCAGGGCGTAGTGCTGATCGTTCGGCACCGCCGAGGCGTGCAGGAGTCGGTTGGGTTCGGCAACGCGAACGCCGGGCACGGCCCGGAAGTCAGCGACGGTCTTCTCGAGGCGCATTCGCGCCCGGGCCGTGTCGCGGTCCGGCGGAGCGGTATCGCCCAGCCGGTAGACCCCGGAGGGCGACCGGTCGAGAACGCGCAGTCCTCGCTCCGACGCGATCCGTTCCACCTGGTCGAGGGTCAGGGCCGGGTCGAAGGAGGCCAGCACCTCGCCCGGTACCACGGTGTCGGTGGGCGGTTCGCAGGACCGGCCTGGGCCGGGCCGCGGAGCCGGGCTCCCGATATGTCCCGGTCGCGGGGCCCGCCCGTCGAGCACCGCGGCGGCCAGTTCGGGTTGCTCGAAGGCCACGTCCAGCACGTAGGAGCCGCGGCCCCGGTTCGGCAGCACCGCGATCTCGAACGTCCCGTCCACCACGTAAGTACCCGCCCGTCCCTCGGACAGCATGTCGGTGACGCACTCCGCGAACAGCGGCGGCACGGACTCCACGAACTGGCAGTTGAAGTCGACGAAGTTGATCACGCCGGCGTACAGATCGAACCGGGTGCCGGCGTCGGGATCGGCGGAAGTGACACGCCACGTCACCGTCAACGGTTCCGTGGTCGTGAAGCGGTAGGTGTCGACGTCGTTGTCCGGGGGCGCGGCGTCGATCAGGCCGATCACGGCGTAGCGCTGGCCGGCCGCGGGATACCCGACGAACTGCGAGCCGTCGAACCAGTTGTTGGGCTCCGCCTCGATGACCGTGCGTCGTGGTGCCTGTGTGTCGAAGATCAGGCGTCCCGCCACCCGGTTCTTCGCTGCATCGCCGCCGCCTCCGGGGCCGGGCGTGCCCGTGCCGCACCCGACGAGGGCGAGCAGGCACGCGAGCGCTCCGGCGATCCGGGACCCGTTGCGGACGTAACCCGCCAGCCCTTTCATGCGCGATGCTACCTCCGGCTGCGTGGACCAAGGCTACACTCTGCAATGCTAGTCCCATCCAGATGGGCAGGCAAACCGGGGGTCCCGGTGGCCGTTGCCGGTCGGTTCGGGGGCCGGGCGGGTGCCCCGGCGCTCTCACGGCGGGGGTGGGATCAGGCGCGTCGGAAGATGCGGAGCGTGCGGTCGAGGCGTTGATCACCGCGGGGCAAGCTGTAGTGGAACGGGTCAAGCTCGCGGTAGCCGAGACGGTCGGCGGCGCGTTGTCCGTCCACCTCCTCGTCGTCGGGCAGTTCGGGGGTTTTGTAGGCCACCACGCATCCGCCATGTCTGGTGATATGCTGGGACCATTGAAGGATCTGGGCGATCTTTCCGACGGCTTTGAACAGCACCAGATCGAACGCGGGCGGCGGGTGCAGGCGTTCGACTCGATGGTGGGCCGCCTTCAGATTGGGCACGGTCAGTCGGTCGACCACGGACGCGAGGAACCGGGCCTTCTTGGCACGGGCGTCGACGGCGAGCACTTGCCAGCGCGGTTGCATGACGGCCACCGGCACGGCGGGGAACCCCGCCCCGGTGCCGCCGTCCAGCACCGATCGGACGGCGGCGCCGGTTTCACTCGCCCAGACGGCAACGGCCACG
Source organism: uncultured Phycisphaeraceae bacterium (assembly GCA_964495075.1). Taxonomy (GTDB): domain Bacteria; phylum Planctomycetota; class Phycisphaerae; order UBA1845; family UBA1845; genus JAFGJQ01. The sequence goes on along the minus strand of CAZBUJ010000046.1, from coordinate 6,320 downwards.
GAGTCGGCGTACAGCGACACGGCCGCCTCTTCCGGTCGCGTGACCCGCGTGAGGTTCAGATGGCGGTTGGTTTCGACGACGGCGTGGAAATGAGCCCGCAAGGTGCTTACCTGGCCGCGGGTGGGCTCGATGCGCCAGGTCAGCAGCGCGTTCCGCAACGCCGTTTCGAATCGATCAGACACACCGCGTGTTCCGCCCGGTTGGGGCCCCGCCTCGCTCAGGAAGGCTTGCCGCAACACTTCTTGTACTTCTTGCCGCTGCCGCAGGGGCAGGGATCATTGCGTCCGATCCGGTCGTCGTCGGACGCGATGGGGTCGACGGGCGGCGGCAGCTCAGGTTCTTCGTCCGTCGGCAATTGTTTGGCCCGTTGTTCCTCGCGCTCCCGTTTCGCGTGGAATCGTCTGCCCTGATCGTCTCTGTCTTTGGCCATCCCGTCATCTCCCGACTTTCCTATCCATGCGAGGGCGGCCCCGCGGGCCGCGCGCCCGGCGCGGCGTCCATGATACTGCGCCGGCCACGGTCATGGCTACGGCGTGGGGCACGGTTCCCGCCGGTGCTCGGCCGCTCGACGCCCCCCCCGCCTCGGGCGGCGATTCGAATAACGTTTGGCGGGCTGGATCGCCGATGCCTATAATCCGGCTGCGAATCGGGCGGCCCGAGCGTCAGAAGCGATTGCCACGGACGGAAGAACACCTTGTCCCCGCGGAGACGACTACTCTATTCGGTCATCGCGTTGGGGAGTGTGTTCCTCGTGGGGTCGGCCGGATACGTCGTCCTCGAGCGCGTGTCGTTCATCGATGCCGCCTACATGACCGTCATCACCATCTCGACGGTCGGATTCAAGGAAGCCATCGACCTCGACGCGGCCGGGCGGCTCTGGACGATGTTCGTCATCGTATTCGGGGTGGGTACGTTCTCACTGGCGTTTTCGTCGATGCTGGCGGTGCTGGTCAGCGGGGAGATTCGAGCCCTTCGGGAGAGACGGCGGATGCAGGCAATCATTGACCGCATGAAGGATCACGTCATCGTGTGCGGGTACGGGCGGATGGGCGCGCTGGCCACGGCCGACCTGCGCCGGCACGGCGTGCCCGTGGTGGTGATCGAGAATGAGGACAAGGTGATCCGAGAACTGGAGGAGGCGGATCTGCCTTACGTTCGCGGGGACGCCATCGAAGACGAGACGCTGCAGAAAGCCGGCCTGACGCGGGCCAAGTACCTCGTCTCGACCCTGCCCACCGACGCCGACAACGTGTACGTCACCCTCTCCGCGCGGGGTCAGCGTCCGGGCCTGCAGATCGTGGCCCGGGCGGAGCAGCCCGGAGCCCAGGTCAAGCTGTTGCAGGCGGGCGCGAACAGCGTGGTGTGCCCGCAGACGATCGGGGCCAACCGGATCGCGAACCTGATTGTGCGGCCGCACGTGGTGGAGTTCGTCGAGGTGGCGGCCCAGGGGGTGGAATTGGAGATCAGCGAGTATGTGGTCGGCCCGGACTCGTCGGTGAAGAACAAGACGCTGCGCGAGTCGAACCTTCGGGGCAAATCCGGCGGCATCGTCGTGGCGATCAAGCGGGCCGACGGGGAGACCCTGTTCAGCCCCGAACCGGACGAAGCGATTCGGGAGCAGGACACGCTCGTGGTCATCGGAACCAGCGGGGTGGCCGCACGCCTGGACGCGCTTTCCGTGTGAGTTGGCCTGGCGCCGCGAGCGCAGCACAAGGCCGGTCGGTTGACTCCGCGCCGCGCCCGCCGCAAAATGAGGTGTACGAGTTCAGGGCGCCTCATCCGATCGAGTACCGCATGGCCAATTCGACCGCGCATGCCCGTATTTACCGTGAAGCAGCCGAGTTGAACCGCCACGACCCCCTGCTCCGCGGCTCGCTGCTGCTATTCCCCGACTACGGACAGTTGGTGATGACGGGGGACCTGCACGGCCACCAGCGGAATCTGGAGCGGATCCAGAGCTACTGCGACCTGGAACACGCGCCGGCCCGTCACGTGATCCTGCACGAGATTGTCCACGCGGAGTTGGAGACGTTTGTCAGCACGGACATGTCGCACCTGGTGTTGCTCCAGGCGGCGCGTTGGAAGCGGGATTTTCCGGACCAGGTCCATTTTCTCCAGGGCAATCACGAGTTGTCGCAGCTGACGCGGCACGAGATCAGCAAAGGGGGTCGCATCGTCACCAAGGACTTTATCCGCGGCGTGGAAGCCTCATACGGCGACGGCACCGAAGACGTGTACGAGGCGATTCTCGAGTTCATCGCGACGTTCGCCCTGGCGGCGCGGACGGCGAACCGGGTCTTCCTGTCGCACTCGTTGCCGGGGCACCGCGACGTGGACCGGTTCGACCCGGGCATCTTCGACCAGTCGGTCGAGGACCTGGACTTGAGCGAGCACGGAAGCGTGTACCCGTTGGTGTGGGGTCGCTACCAGACCGCCGACACGCTGGACACGTTGGCCTCTATGCTCGACGCCGATATTTTCATCTGCGGGCATCAGCCGCAGGAGGAGGGGTACGAGGTCCGGCACGGCCGGATGATCATTCTCGCCAGTGACCACAACCATGGCGTGTTCCTGCCTTTCGACCTGAAGAAATCGTACGCGGTAGACGACCTGATCCGGTTGATGCGTCCGCTGGCGTCGATCGCCTGAGCCGGGTGGTCGGCGGCCCTGTGAGTTATCGGTCCTTGGCGTGCGCGGCGCGAGTTATAGGACCTTGGCCGGGACGCCCGGCGGGCCGCCGTTTATCAAATGCTCGACCGTATTGGCAAACCCGGCAAAAAATGCCCGTCGATCGCGCTACAGTTTTGATTCACAGCCGCCGATGAAATTTCGTTCAAGATCGAATTGCACTCCGTCGATAATAATTCCGGACGTGATAGTGGGCCGACTAGGGAACCGATGGAGCGGTTCTTCCTACCGCGGCATGGTACACCCCACGAACCCAGTGGCGATTCACGGAAGAAGTCGGGGTGGGGCGCTCGCGCCCCAGGGGGATGCTGTCACTGAGCACGGGGCGACCATGAGCAGACCCATCGGCTGCCCGGGACCACGCCGGCCGATCCCGGCCACGCGTTCCCCTGCCGGTGGTGAGTGGAGACGGCGATGAATGATATTGCGAACATCGATCGCTATGGCGCAGCCCAGCCTGTCGATTGTGCGACCAAGGCGACGCGCGGCGGTGCCGAGCCGGGCTCGCCGGATCGTCCGTCCGAGTTGCTGGACGACAAAGTCGAGCTGTCCGAGCTGGGGCGGCTTCTGGCCGCGGCCCGCGACCTGCCTGACATTCGGATGGACAAAGTCATCGCGGTGCGCAAGCAGATCGAACAAGGAAACTATGAAACATCCGACAAGATCGCATTGACGGTGGAACGCCTGCTCCGCGACCTTGCATGACTTCCTCGAAACCAAGACCCGATGACGCGGGTGCCGGCCCGGTCGCAACCCCGACCGGGCCCTGCCTTTGCGCCGGACGTCGGCCGTGCATGGATTCAGCGGTGGACTGCGAACGGCGGAGCGAGTCCGCTGAAACGTCAAAGTTCGAGCCTCACCCGCGCCGTTAAACAGATACCGTGTTTGTCTTATCGGTCATTCTGGCGCGGGCGGGGAGCAAAGGGGTTCCCAACAAGTGCCTGCGGTCGTTGTCGGGGCGTGCGGTGATCGACTACACGTTCGACCACGCGCTGGAATCCACCCGCACCGATGCGGTCGTGTTTTCGACCGACTGCCCGGACGCCGCCCGCCTGGGGCAGCGGCGCGGGATCGACTGGATCGAACGCCCGGATGATCTCGCCCACGACGGGGCCACCGTGGACGCCGCGGTGCGGTACACGGTCTGCGCGTATGAATCGCGCACCGGCAACCAGGTGGACGTGGTGGTGATCCTGTACGGCAACATCCCAGTTCGGCGGGCGGGCGTGATTGACGAGGCGATCCGGCACCTGATCGAGACAGAAGCGGACTCCGTGCGGACGGTGGCGCCGGTGGGCAAGCACCACCCCGACTGGATGTTCCGCCTGGACCGGGACCGCATGCAGCAGTACCGCCCCAACAGTCACTATCGCCGGCAGGACCTGGCCCCGCTGTACGTTCTGGACGGCGCGGTGACGGTGGTCACGCGCCGCGCATTGTTCGCCGCCCTCGATCAGCCGCAGGATCACCAGGCGTTTCTCGGCACTGATCGTCGTGCCATCGTAGTGGCACCACATCAGACGGTGGACATCGACGAACCCATCGACCTGTTCGTCGCGGAGGCCATCCTCGCCTCGGCCGCCGCGGTCCGATAGCCGATTGGCTCCCCCGCTGTACGCCCTGCTCTCCCAAGCCGCGTCACGTTCCGCCTGGCGCCATTCGTCCTGCAGCGGCGCGTTAAACGCCCGGCTGTCGCGTCTCCGGCGCCCGACCGGTGGTCCCGTTCGCGCCGGGCGCGGCGTGGGCCTGCGGCAACGGCGTCTTCGCCGGTTGTTTCCGTGTGACAACGCGATGTCAAAGGTGATCGCACCGGTCCAGTCGATCGGGTCGGTCCGTCCGCCCTCGCCATTGAGGAGGGTGAGGATTACCGGACGGCGGTGTAGTTCAGCGCCGTCGATCGCCTGGCACGGTTTCTGCCGCAATGATCCGGTGAGGTGAAGGTGGGTTCAGGGTCGGCGAGCGGCGGCGTGGGGATAGCGAGGTGGGTCGGGGGGCATTCGGAGGGGCGAAGCATGCGAATCGTTGGAGTGCTCCTGGGGGTATGGTTGGTGGCTCTGGTCGGCTGCGGGTCGACGCCATCGAATGAGGCCGGCTACTACGACTTCGACTGGCCTGACGCGGTGGCGTCCGACGGGACGGACGGATTCAGTTCCACTTTACTGTTTAACCGCGATGCGTCCGTGCCGAGTGCAGCGTTATACGCCCAGCGTGGCCCATGGCCATCGTATACGGCACGGGCCGATCTGGGTCAGCGGGTATTCTACCGCGAGTGGTTTGTGGATTGGCAGGGTCCGGGCCGGCAGGGTCGGGATTTCACGTTCCGCCGGTTCGAGACGGTCCGGGAGGGCTATACCGATCGCTGACGGAGTCTGGGCCGGGGCGCCGGGTGATCCGGCGCGAGTCTCCAAAAATCCGCTTGATGGCGGAAACCTATTGCATTAGGATACTTATGGTGTTTGACACGTGATTCCGATGGGGATGGAGGCTTGCTTTTTTGGGTCCAGTCGGGGCAGTTGAACTCGCTTCGACACAACCTGCTCGGCATCCGATTGGCTTGCAGCGGTTCTGGGTTTCCGGGCGTCGCGGGGATCATTCATGGCCACCGTCACCAAGAAAGAACTGATCGACCGTATCGCAGACAGCACTGGCACAAAGCGTGTCCTCGTCAAGCGGATCATTCAAGGCTTTCTTGACGAGATCATCGAAGAGTTGGGTCGTGGTAACCGCTTGGAATTCCGCGACTTCGGTGTGTTTGAGTGCAAAGTGCGTGCGGCTCGTATCGCGCAGAACCCCAAGACGCTGGAGCGCGTGCCGGTGCCGCCGAAGCGTACGGTCAAGTTCAAGGTCGGCCGGGTGATGAAACTGCGGCTGGCCGACGGCGCCGGCCAATTCGACGAGGCCACCGGTTTACCGATCGATCCGCCGAACGCGGCGGCTAGCGGGTAGCCTGCATTTCTCGACGTTTGTCGTTTATCCTTCGCATTCGTTTCGCATCGACGTAACGGCTCGCGCTGCCGTGGTCCTGCTGGGACGCATGGCTTGTATCGACAACCCCTTACGTCGTTGCGCGACGATGGGGGCGGTCGCCGGTGGCCATCGTTTTGGAATGTGTTTCGGACCGGGTACCCGCGGTCGTCAAACGCGCGGGTTGCGCCGCAAGTGCTTTGTTTGAATAGTCTTGTCGGGCGATCTGGAGCGCGGGTCGGGCAAGGTCGATCCTAGGGTCGCCCCGGTCGCGTGGTCGTGGCGGGCGGCGTGGCCGGCGCGGGGCGGGTCGTGACCGGCGGGGCGGTGACCGGCGGCGGCGTGACGAATCGGATGACGACGGTGATGGGTTCGGACCGTGGTTCTTCCGGGGGGGCGGTCACGGGCGACGAGGGCATCGGACCCGGCTGCTCGAGGGGCTGCCGTTTCCGGCCGGGGCGCGGGCTGGGATGGGCACTGGGATGGGCGCTGGGATGGGCGCTGGGTTGGGCGCTGGGTTGAGTGGTGGTTGGTCGCGTCGGGCCGCGCAAGCCGGCGACCCGATTTCTCATCTGCGGTCCGTCTTGCTCGCGGCTGGCGTCGTCGCGTCTCGTGGTGACGGCGTGCATTACGCGGGCTTCATCGACGTCCTCGGCTTCGGTCACCAC